>DATJJE010000021.1:0-206183 GCA_035492455.1 Vicinamibacterales bacterium
CTACCACGACTCGCCGACTCTTGGCGTTGGGAGAATAACAATCGCCGCCTTCGTATCCAACTTCACCCGGGTGTAGTCGCTCACGACGGTTCGCGTCTGTCAGCTGCGACGATATCTACGGCGCTACAAAAGGCCGTTTCGCGGCCGGCAAACCGGGGGTTATATCCATCACTGAACTATGTCAGCTCGATCGCAGCGGATGGCGAGGATCTTCTAATTGACCTGACGGAGCCAAACGCCTTCCTTCCTGAAGATTTAGAAATCAATCTGGAAGCAGGTGCGCCCGACGTCGGAACCGGGGCGTTTCGGGTCGTAAGCACGGACCACTCGCAAACAGTCCTGCAGCGGTTTGAACAGTATCGCGAGGGGTCGCCAAGCATCGAGCGCATTGTCATCAGACCTTTCCAAACGTTGCGTACCGCTTGGACCAGCCTTCTCAGAAGCGAGCTCGATATGGTGACCGACGTGCCGCCACAGTCCGTCGAGTTCATCAGCAACGATGATGTTCAAGTAGTTCCGTTCGAGCGGCGGTATCAGTATGTAATCGCGTTCAACTCATCTCGGCCTCCCTTCATTTCGCCTGCGGTTCGACGCGCTTTGAACGCGGCGGTTAACCGAGAAACCCTCGTCCATGGCGTCTTGCAGGGGAGAGGTTTCGTTTCCGCTGGACCGATCTGGCCAAAGTACTGGGCCTACGATTCGTCGTTTTCGGGATACAACTTCGATGCGGCGCTCGCGAGTTCGTTGCTTGATTCCGCTGGATTGAGGATGCCTACGTTGGCACCGCCGTCAACGGGACCCCGCGCACGATTCCGATTCACCTGCATCGTTCCTGCAGGCTTCATTGAATGGGAACGCATTGCTCTTGAAGTGCAGCGAAATCTTTATAACGTTGGCGTGGACATGCAATTCCGCGTGGTCAATGCTGCCGAGTTCGATGCCTTAATCCGAGAACGAAATTTCCAGGCGGCGTTGATCAACATGATTAGCGGTCCGACACCTGGTCGTGCATACATCTTCTGGCGATCGTCGAAGCATTACAAAGGACTCAACGTCTTCGGTTATGAAAATGCCGAAGCCGAGCGTCTCTTCGACGTTCTTCGGTCGGCCACGAATGAAACCGCTGTCAGATCAGCCACGCGGGGATTGCAACGTGTCTTCGCGGACGATCCCCCTGCACTCTTTCTCGCGTGGAACCAGCGTGCGAGAGCCATCCGACGGGTGTTTCAGATTCCGCAGGAACCGGGACGCGATCCGATCTACACCTTGTTGCGCTGGACTCCGGCGCAGGACGCGGCGGTATTGCGAGCGTCAACTCCGTGAAGAAGATTTCAACACGATTCGCGCTGTTGATGGCGGCAGCAGCGATCGTCCCTCTGCTCGCGTACGGCGCAGTATCGATCCTCTCACTTCGCAGCGGTGCGCAGCAGACTGTCGTCCAGGGCAACCTTGACGTTGCCCGTCGTGTAGCGGAACAAATCGAGCTATACGTCAGCGGCAGCATCAAGATCCTGAATGCCGTTTCCGCGGACCTGCAGCAGACTGGACTGGAACGTTGGCAGCAGGACCGGATTCTCAAGAACTTCGTCCTGCAGTTTCCAGAATTCACCGAGCTCACTATTCTCGATGAGACAGGACATCCGGTTATTTCCAGTGCGCTCGGGATCTCCGAGGCAAGTGTTCCAGGGTCGGACAGCGTGAACATCGACGGCGCGTTAATGTCGAAGTTCGTGCTCGATGACGCATTGTTACCGACTGCTGTCGTGGCAGTTCGTATGGATGACGGGGACCGCCGAGAGTGGCTTGTCGGCAAGCTGAATCTCGAGGAACTGTGGCGAATGGTCGACCGCATCCACGTCGGTACTCAGGGTTACGCGCTGGTGGTGACAAGCGAGGGCCAGTTGCTTGCACACGGCGATCCCGACCAGAAATCCAAGGTCGCGCGTGGTGACAATCTGCAGTCCCACCCCCTCATCACTGCACTTCGAGGCGCCTCGAGGAGCGACACCACAGTGTCGGCCGAGTACTCGGATGGGCAACGGTCGCTACTGGGCGTGGCAGCCCGCCTTCCCTCGCTCGGCTGGACGGTCATCGTCGAACAGCCACAGTCGGAAGCGTTTGCGATTCCAATCGCGCTTCAACGGCAGCTCGTCATCGCTATCACGCTCGCGCTGCTGGCCATGCTCGTGGTCGGCTACTTCTGGGGCCGCAGCTTCATCAATCCGATCCTCGCGCTGACCAAAGGCACGCAGGCGCTTGCCGCAGGCCACCTCGAGCAACGCGTCGCGGTCGAGACCAGGGATGAACTCGGCCAGCTCGGCGACGCGTTCAACAACATGGCCGACCGTCTCGTCGAGCTGCAAGACAACGTACGAAAGACGGAGCGCCAGGCGGTCTTCGGACGTGTCGCCGTCGGCCTGGTCCATGACCTGTCGCATCCAATTCAGAACATCGGCAACAGCTGCAAGCTGATCGTGAAGATGTTCGACGACATCGAGTACCGGGAAAGCTTCAAGCGCACGGTGGAGCGCGAGTTCGAGCAGGTGAAGCGCGTGCTCGAAGACCTTCGCAATCTGGCGAAGCCGAAGCCGCTCGAAAAGTTCCCGCTCGACGTCAACAAGGCGCTGCACGGCCTGGCCGAATCGATGCTCGCCGGCGCGGAGAGCTCCGGCATCTCGCTCGAAACGGAATTCGTCTTCGGTCCTCTGTGGATCGAGGGCGACCTCTACGCGTTGAATCGCATCCATCGCAATCTGCTGACGAATGCATTTCAGGCAACGCCGCCGCGCGGCCGCGTGATCATCCGCACGATGCGCAGGAACGATCAGGCGGTCATCGAGATCGTGGACACCGGCAGCGGCATTCCAGCCGAACGTCTGAACACCATCTTCGACGACTACTACACCACCAAGAAGCAGGGCCTCGGTCTGGGGCTCGCGCTGTCGAAGAAGCTCGTCGAGCAGTTGGGGGGAACGATCTCCGTGACGAGCGAAGTCGGTGTTGGGACGACGTTCATCTTGAGATTCCCGATCACCAAGGCACGGCCGTCCCAGCTCGCAGCCGTTTAAGCATCGAACCGCAGAAAAAACTAAACCCGGCGCTCACGCGCCGGGTTCAGGGGGGAGTCCGTCTACCCGTGGCCGATCTGAAGGTCGGTCTCTACTTCTTTGGGAGGACGGTGTCTTTCAGCTGCTTTGCGATGCGTGCCTTAACGACAGTCTTCGCGGGGATCTTGATGGCTTCGCCCGTGGCCGGGTTGCGGCCCATGCGCGCCTTGCGCTTCTGCACGACCAGCTTCACCATGCCGGGCAGCACGAATTCACCGGACCGCTTCAGCTCCTTCTCCGCCAGCGTCGTCAGCTCGTCGAAAAACTCACGCGCCTGCGTTCTCTTCACCTCGAACCGTTCCGCGAAGTGAGAAAACAACTCCGATTTGCCCATGCGTCGGGCGTCTGCCATCACGTCCCCCCAAGTTTGGTGCGCGCGGACCTTCGGGCCGCGGTACAGGTTGCGCGCTCACGCTGTCGCGGAAACTTTGAGAAAAGCGTGGTAATGCTAGCGCGGCCACCACGGAGTGTCAACGAAACAGCCCATAAAATCGATGTGTTTCGGGGGTGAATGCTAGAATTTTCGATGGTGGCTGCCGCGACGCCCCTCGAGACTTTCCCCAATCCCAGACCCGAACGCGAGTACGAAATCGCGATCGACTGTCCCGAGTTCACGTCCGTCTGCCCGAAGACCGGGCTGCCGGACTTCGGCGAAATCCGCATCACCTACGTGCCCGGCGATCGCTGTATCGAATTGAAATCGCTGAAGTACTACATGATCGAATTCCGCAACCGCGGCATCTTCTACGAGGCCGTCACGAATCAGATCCTCGATGATCTTGTTGCTGTCTGCCAGCCGCGCCGCATGACGGTCGTCGGGGATTTTTCCGTACGCGGGGGCATCAAAACGGTCGTCACGGCGTCCTACACCAGGTCTTAACTTCCAAGCTCCAACTTTCCTGATATGGCGTTCGAAGGGACAAGGATTCCGATCGAAGACAGCCTTGATCTTCACCCGTTCGCGCCACGCGACATCAAGTCGGTCGTCGAGGAGTACATCAACGCGGCTTGGGAGCGTGGATTGCGCGAAGTGCGCCTCATTCACGGCCGCGGCAAGGGAATCCAGCGCGGCATCGTGCAGCAGGCGCTCGAGCGGCACCCGCTCGTCATCGCATTCTGGGACGCACCCGAAACGCATCTCGGTGCGACTATCGCGCAGCTGCGCGAGCGCGATGAAGTCTAAGAAACCGCAACCTGCGCTCGTCCACGGCATTCCACTTTTATCAACGTTCACATCCTGATTCGCGAGTTTCCTGCCGGATTTCGCCAGGAATAGCGCATGCACCTGCACCGCGCCGATGTCACAGGTGCAGCTTCGCCCCGGCGATGCGGTCCGCATCCGCGGCGAACGATGGCGCATTACCACCGAATCCTCTTTTGACGACGTGGCGATCCTCGACGTCGAGGGATGCGACGCGGCGAATCTCGGCGCCCGCGCACGGTTCATTCGCGCCTTCGAGCGGATCGACCGCACCGGGTCGCGGTCGTCCAGACCACGCGTCGTTCCGTTGGAACGCTGGCGCAGGGCAGCTCGGGCGGCGCTCGCCGGCGCCGTACCGCACTGGACATCGCTGCGAGCCGCGGCTCATGCCGATCTGACGATTCTTCCGTTTCAACTAGAGCCCGCGATTGCCGTCACCCGGGGCGATGCCTGCCGAATTCTGATCGCCGACGAAGTCGGCCTCGGCAAGACCATCCAGGCAGGGCTCATCATCGCTGAAACGATTTCGCGCACAGCCGATGCGCGGATCCTCATCGTCTCACCAGCCGGCCTTCGTGATCAGTGGCGAGATGAGCTGAACACACGGTTCAAGCTGTCGCCCGAAATCCTCAACGCCGAAGGCATCGCGCGCGCCGCCTCGCACCTCGTCACCGACGTGAATCCGTGGGCGCTGCACCCGGTGGCCATCACTTCGATTGATTTCATCAAGCGGCCCGAAGTACTGCGTTCCCTCGAGCCGCTGACATGGGACGTCATCGTCTTCGACGAGGCACACGCGCTCGCTGGACGTTCGGACCGTGCAACCGCGGCGGCGGCTCTCGCACGCCGGGCGAGGACTGTCGTGATGTTGACCGCCACCCCGCATTCTGGAGATGAACAGGCATTCGGGCGACTGTGTTCGCTGGGCGATATCGACGGCGCATTTCCGCTGATGACATTTCACCGCACGCGCCGCGGCATCGGTCTTCCGTACGGTCGTCGCGTGCTGCAGCTTCGGATCCGACCCACGCGCGATGAAGATGACATGCAGCGCACGCTTGCCCGCTACGTTGCGCGGCTGAGAGAGGAATCGGCGTCGGCCGGAGGCCTCGTTGCCTCGATTCTTACGCGGCGCGCGTGCTCGAGCGCATCATCGCTGGCCCGCTCCGTCCAGCGCCGCATCACGCTGCTGGCCGAAGCGCCGGCGACACCAGGAAACCAGCTCACGCTGCCATTCGTTGATACGGATACAGACGAGGAACCGGGTGCGGAGCTCGGCGTTGCAGCGTTACGCAATCACGACGAAGAGATGCGGACGCTGCAGCAGCTCTTCGATCGGTCTTGCAGCGCTGCGCAGGCGGAAAGCAAATTGGCAGCACTGCGGCGACTGATTCGGCGCACCGACGAACCCGTCCTCGTCTTCACCGAGTACCGCGACACCCTTCTGCATCTCGCCACGGATCTTGCGGAGTTCGCTCCACTCCAGCTTCACGGTGGACTGAGTGCGCGTGAACGCGTCGAAGTGCTGCGGCAGTTCGCGTCGGCAAGCAGCCGCGTTCTGCTCGCGACTGATGCGGCCAGTGAAGGCCTTAACCTGCACCACCGGTGTCGCCTCGTGGTGAACCTCGAGCTGCCATGGACACCGATGCGGCTCGAGCAGCGCATCGGACGGGTCGATCGTCTCGGACAGTCCCGCCGCGTTCACGCGGTGCAACTGGTCGCCCGCAGCACCGCCGAGGAATCGCTGCTCGGTCGTCTCGACCAGCGCGCAGGGCGCATGGAGGCGGCACTGGCAGCGCACGACGCTTCGGCTCTGCGTGGCCACGCTGAAGCTGAGGGCACCCGTCTCCGCGTCGCGAAAGTGCTTGTGCGAAGCCCGACCCCACCGTCTTTCGCGAACCGTCCGCTCCTCACGTTCGTGCGGCGCCAGCCGCATGCCTCCATCTGGGTGTTCCGATGCTCGTGCGTGGATTCTACGGGACACACTGTTTTCGAAACCGTCGCTGGCCTGAGCGACAGGCGTGGCACGCCCGCGATTGACCAAGATCTTCTCAGGGCTGCGCTACGGCACCGGCAGCACCTGCTTACCGCCACAGCCGCGGCGCTCGGACCATGGCTCGATCTCGCGATTCGTCGCGAACGGTCAATGCTGCACGCGCTGCGCGAGTCGCACGCGCGTCTGTCCGCGTCCGTGCTGCAGCCCGGCTTGTTCGATCGGCGAGCCGAACGAGCGGCGGCCGCGCAGACGGCGCAGGTCGAACAGGGCGTCGAGCGATCGCGGGCTCGAGAAGCGGTGCTCGAGCGCTGGCGGTGCTTGCGCGCGGACGATGATGGAATCGTCTTCGGCATCACATTTCAAGCATGATCGCCGGCATCAGCGGCCGGCTGCTTACCGCCTCGTACATCGAAACCGAACTGGCCGCCCTCGCAGGCCACGCGGTGCCACCGCACGATGTGATTCGTGCACTCGACGAATGGTCGATGCGGCGGGAAGCTTTGTTCGGTCCCGCCTCCGGTGTGCGCAGCGTCGCGGACGGCATCGCCATTCCGGTGCTGAAGCTTCTCGGTTACACCGTCGCCAAGCGGATCGACCGGCCCGACACAACGCGCATCGATGCGGCTTTCCGCGGCCGCCCGGTGCTCCCTGTCACCGTTCTTGGATGGGACGAGTCGCTCGACGCCGCGTGGCGCGAATCGGTGCTGGATGCCGTCCGCACGGACGAACGGTGGTCTGTCGCTATCAACGGCACGTCCTTGCGGATAGTTGATGCGCACCGGACATGGTCCCGCCACTACCTGGAGTTCGATCTGGCGCTGCTCGCCGGCGACCCGGCGGCATTCGTTGTGTTGTGGGAGATTGCGCGCGCCGAGGCGGTCGCTGCGTCGCCGCGGCTGCTCGATCGCGCGGTCGATGCGTCGGCACGGCACGGTGACGCTGTGTGCGGCGCACTCGCCGTCGGAGTTCTCGAGGCGCTCGAACTGCTCCTACGCGCGCTGCGGCACGGTCGTCGTCGTGCGGCGCCGGAGCTTCTTCTCGAGCAGTCGCTCACCGTCCTCTATCGCATCCTGTTTCTGCTGTTCGCCGAGGCGCGCGGCCTGGTACCTGTGTGGCATCCCATCTACCGTGATCGGTACACCATCGATTCGATCGTCTCGACGCTACTTACCGGCCGGCGTTATCGCGGCGTGTGGGCTGCGATCCACGCCATCTCACGGCTCGCACATGCCGGGTGCCGAGCCGGAGAGCTCAAGGTCACCGCGTTCAACGGACGCCTTTTCTCACCGCAGGGCACAGGTGCCTTCGATAGAGATGCCATCGACGACGAGGTGATGGCGAACGCGGTGCTATCGGTCAGCACGACACCGCCCAGCCGCGCTGCCGGACGGCGCCGCATCGTCTACCGCGACCTCGATGTCGAGGAACTCGGCGCGATCTACGAACAGGTGCTCGACTACGAGCCTGATGCCGGCGCGCTGACGCGGACGCGCGACATTCGCAAGTCGACGGCCGCGTTCTATACGCCGCGAGCGCTCACCGCACATGTTGTGCGCGAGACGCTGCGGCCGTTGATAGCAGCCAAGTCCGCCGGTGAAATCCTGCGTCTTCGGGTCGTCGATCCGGCCATGGGAAGCGGTGCGTTTCTGGTCGCGGCGTGTACCCAACTGGCCGAGGCCGTGGAGGATGCGCTTGTCCGGGATGGCCAATGGCACCGCGGAGACGTAACCGCCGCCGATCGCATTGCGCTTCGGCGCGAGGTTGCGCAACGCTGCCTGTTCGGCGTCGACCTGAACCCGACAGCCGTGCAGGTCGCGCGACTCTCGCTGTGGTTGACGACGCTCGCGGCAGACAAGCCGCTGACGTTTCTCGATCATCGGTTGGTGGCGGGCAACAGCCTGGTAGGTGCGTCGGCGGCGGACGTATGCCGGCAGCCGGGAGGTGGACGCTCGCGCAGCACGGGACGGCAAAACGACGGGCTCTTCTCGCCCGAGGATTTCGCCCCGGTCCTTCGTCACGCCGTCCAGACGCGTCTGCAGCTCGCGGATCAAAAGGATGACTCTGCGGCGATTGTGCGTAAAAAGGAGAAGACGCTGGCGGAGTTGCAATCGCCGGACGGACGGCTCGGACGTTACATGCACGCGCTCGACCTCTGGTGTTCCGGCTGGTTCTGGCCCAATCATCAACCTCCGGAGCGCGGCACATTCTTGGACTTGATGGATCAATTACTCGGGCGCGGTGGTGCGCTTTCCCATCGGGTTGGAAAGAGCCTTCTCGACACCGCACGGACCGTCGCCGCGCGCCATCGATTCCTGCATTGGCCGCTGATGTTTCCGGAAGTGTTCGCGGGAGACGCAGGCGAGCCACTCGGCAACGCAGGTTTCGATGCCGTGCTCGGTAACCCGCCGTGGGACATGATTCGCGGCGACAGCGGCGCCTCTTCGAAACGCGACGTCCGCCGCGATGATGCGCGGAGTCTCACCGGGTTCGTGCGTCAATCGGGAATCTATCGCGTCGAGGCGCACGCCCACGTCAACGTGTGTCAGCTGTTTGTCGAACGCGCGATGCAGTTGGCGCGCCGCAGCGGCCGCATCGGGTTCATTCTCCCGGCGGGAACAGTTACTGACGCAGGCTGCGCACCGCTGCGTCGTCATCTGTTCGATCATGCGGCGGTCGAGTCGATTGATGGCTGCGACAATCGTCATCGCATCTTCCCGATCCACCGCAGCGTGCGGTTCATCGTCATGACTGCAACCGTGGGCGCCAAGACGGACACCATACGGTGCCGCTTCGGCGTTGACGCTCTCGACCAACTCGAAACGCGTGACGAGCCGTTTACCCTGACACGCGCGTTCATCTCGCGTCTCTCCGGAGACGACGACCTCGCAATACCGGACATTCGCGAAGCGTCTGACCTGCGGATTCTCGAGCAGGTCAGCGCACGGATCCCGGCGCTCGGTTCACCCGAGGGATGGCATGTCGTCTTCGGGCGCGAGTTGAACGCCACAGACGACCGCGGCCTTTTCGAGCCGTTCGATCCGCTGGGGCGCGGACGCCCGGTCCTCGAGGGAAAGCAGATCGAACCGTTTAGGGTGTGCGTCGACGGGTGCCGCTATCAGCTTCGTGACGATGCACACGTGCGGGTGCGACGAACGCCGCGACTCGCCTACCGTGACGTCGCGAGCGCCACGAATCGGCTGACGCTCATCGCCGCCATTGTCCCTGCCGATGCAGTCACCACGCACACGCTGTTCTGTCTCAAGACCGGCCTGCCGCTCGATGCACAGCATGTGCTCTGCGCGTTGCTCAACAGCTTCGTCGCCAATTACCTGATTCGGTTCCGCGTCAACACGCACGTCACCGCGACGTTGATGTCGCGGCTGCGCATACCCGTGGTTCGACGCGATTCGTATTTGTTCCGCCACCTTGCCTCTCTCGCGCGGACGCTGATGCATTCACCGGCTGCCGCCGAGCAGCAGCCGGAGTACGCGGAGATGCAGGCACTCGTGGCCAAGCTGTATGCGCTGTCAGAGGCCGATTTCCGATATGTGCTGGGGACTTTTCCTTTGATTTCTGACGAAGTGAAGGCCAAGACACTCGTTCTGTTCAACGGTCTTCACTGATTCTGGTCATGGACGTGCCACCGCGGACCTGCTTACCGAGCCTGTGACAATGCGAATTTACGAATCGCCTCCGCAAGCCCGGCGTGCTCGTTGTCGCCGGTGACTGCCCAACCACGCTCCAGCAGGCCCGGCACGGAGTTGGCCATCACGACCGGAAGTCCCGCGAACTCGAGCATCTCCAGATCGTTGAAATTGTCGCCGACCGCCATCACCTCGCGTCGATCGATACCGAGCTGGTTGGCGCGCCACGCGAGCGCGCGGCCTTTCGTCGCGCCCGGTGCCGTGACGTCGATGAGCGAGAAATCGCGGTGCACGTACTCGGTCAACGACACGTTGAAATCGCGGGCGCCGGTCCTCAGCTCCTCGACCAGGATGCGCATCGCGTCGACACCGCCGTTGAACATCACCTGAACTGGATCCTCAACGAGCGCGTCCTCCAGCGGCACGGACTGCGCAATAAGGGATCGGTTGCGCGCCCAGTACGCCTTTCGGCCAGGATGCTCCCAATCCATGTTCTCGAACATCACCTGACGATCGGCGTCACGATCGAAGACGAGCGCCGCGGCATGACGAAACAGACGCGTGGACTCGAGAACAGTGCGCGCGATATCGCGGGCGAGGAGACGCTGCGCGAATCGCGATCCATCCATGCCGCGCTCGACCGCGCCGTTGCTGACAATCAGCGTCATCGTCGACGGCAACAGATCTGCGATCGGGCGCACGAACGGATAGCTGCGCCCCGTGACGAGCGCCACGTGGATACCCGCGGCTACGGCGTCGTGAATCGCGTCGACGTTCGCCCGTGGAATCTGGCCGCGTGTGTCGAGCAGCGTGCCGTCAACATCGATACCTATGAGGCGGATCATGGTAGGTTTCAGGTGTCAGGTTTCAGGTATCCAGGGAACTCGGATGCGTCTTGATGAGTTTACGGGAGTCAACGCCGGCTATGTGCTCGAGCTCTATGAGCGCTACCGGCAGAATCCCGGCTCGGTCGATCCGGCGACGCGTAAAGCATTCGAATCGTGGACGCCGCCGTCCGAAACCGCAGATGCGCAGCCGCAGGCCATCAACGGCATCACCGTCCAGAAGATCGTCGGCGCGGCGAATCTCGCGGAGTGCATCCGCCGCTACGGTCACCTTGCCGCGCAGCTCGATCCGCTCGGGTCGCCGCCGATTGGCGATCCGTCGCTCTCGCCGGGCGCGCACGGCATCACCGACGCCGACCTTCGCCAGCTTCCCGCATCGCTGGTAGGGGGACCGGTCGCGGATACATCCGCGAACGCCTACGAGGCGATCGAAAGGCTGCGGCGGGTCTATTGCTCAACGGCCGGATTCGACTACGCGCATGTATTCGTGCCGGAAGAACGCGAATGGCTGCGGCACGCCGCCGAGTCCGGACGATTCCTTCCGCCGATGGACGCGCAGAGCGTCGAAGCCGTGCTCGACCGCATCACACAAGTCGAGGTGTTCGAGCGCTTTCTGCAGCGGACGTTCCCCGGAAAAACGCGCTTCTCGCTCGAAGGCCTCGACATGCTGGTGCCGGTTCTCGACGAGATCATCTGCGGCGCGGCGGACCACGGCGCCCGCCACGCAGTGCTCGGCATGGCGCATCGCGGTCGGTTGAACGTGCTGACGCACGTCCTCGACAAGCCCTACGCGCAGATCCTCGCCGAGTTCAAGGATCCGGTGGCGGCGCGATCTCTTCGCACGGACCTCGGTTGGATGGGAGACGTGAAGTACCACGCCGGCGCACGGACATCCGCGCCGCGCGGCCAGATGTACATCACGATGCCACCGAACCCGAGCCATCTCGAAGCAGTCGACCCTGTCGCCGTCGGCATGGCGCGTGCTGCCGGGACAGACGCACAACAAGCGGGCGCGGCGCACTTCGACCCTGCGATCACTCTTCCGATCCTGATTCACGGAGACGCCGCGTTCCCTGGCCAGGGAGTCGTTGCGGAGACGCTCAACTTGTCGCGCCTGCCAGGCTACTCGACGGGCGGCATCCTTCACATCATCGCGAACAACCAGCTCGGTTTCACGGCGACCCCCGAGGATTCATACAGCACGAGCTACGCCAGCGGGCTGGCGCGCGGCTTCAAGATTCCGATCGTGCATGTGAACGCGGACGATCCCGTCGCGTGTCTCGAGGCGGCGCGCCTCGCATGGGAATACCGCGTCCGCTTCGGCCTCGATTTTCTGATCGATCTGGTCGGTTACCGGCGGCACGGCCACAACGAAGGCGACGAGCCATCGTTCACGCAACCGGTGATGTATAGAACAATTGCGTCGCATCCGACCGTACGCGAAAGCTGGTCGCGCACCCTTCTTGCGAAAGGGATAATTCCTCCCGAGGTGCCCGATGCCCTCGTCAAGAAGTACTTCACCGAGCTGGAGACGACCTACGCATCGCTCAAGCCGGAACAGGAGTACGCGCCGCCGCCCTCACCGAAGCCCGCCGCTGGAACGGCAGCGCAGATCGTCACCGGGGTGCCCGTAGATCGTCTTCGCGAACTGAACGACGCGCTGCTCATGCGTCCTGAGGGCTTCACCTTCAACCGCAAGCTTGAACGTGGCCTCGAACGTCGTCGCGCCGCCTTTCGCGACGCTGACGCGCGAACGATCGATTGGGCGACGTCCGAGGAACTGGCGCTGGCGACCATCCTCGCCGACGGAATCCCGATTCGGATGACGGGCGAGGACGTCGAACGCGGCACCTTCAGTCATCGACATGCCGTCTTTCACGATGCTGAGACCGGCAGGCAGCTGATACCGCTGCAGGAATTTCCCCAGTCGCGCGCTTCGTTCGAAATCCACAACAGTCCGTTGAGCGAAAACGCGGTCGTCGGCTTTGAGTTCGGCTACAACGTGCAGGAACCCGGCCGACTCGTGATTTGGGAAGCGCAGTACGGGGACTTCATCAACGGCGCGCAGGTGATGCTCGACCAGTTCGTCACCTCGGGCCGAGCAAAATGGGCGCTCACGCCGTCGCTCGTATTTCTGCTGCCGCACGGCTACGAGGGCCAGGGTCCCGAACACTCCAACGCCCGTCCGGAGCGTTTTCTCAACTCCGCTGCTGATATCAACCTTCGCCTCGTCAACTGCACCACCGCAGCGCAGTACTTTCATGTGCTCCGGCGTCAGGCGGCGTTGCTCGAGCGCGATCCGTTGCCGCTCATCATCCTCACACCCAAGAGCCTGCTCCGGCACCCCTCCGTCGCCTCAACGCCGCGCGAGCTTGATGAAGGCCGCTTCCTCGCCGTCATCGACGATGAGGAGGCACGCAGAAGCGCAGGCAAGATTGAACGGGTCATCCTGTGCACCGGGAAGGTGTTCGTCGACCTGATCACGAACGAGCGGCGCGCTGCTGCCCCGAACATCGCCATCTGCCGCGTCGAACAGCTCTATCCGTTCCCGAAACTCGCACTCAACGAGGTTCTCGCCCGATATCCTTCGGTTCACGACGTCGTGTGGCTGCAGGAGGAACCCGAAAACATGGGTGCGTGGGAATTCATGCGCTCGAATCTCGAGGAATTGATCGGCGACCGCTGTCCGCTGCGTTACATCGGCCGCGCTCGCAGCTCGAGCCCGTCGGAGGGGTCGGCGGCGTGGCACCAGCTGAATCAGAAGATGCTCGTCGAACAGGCCTTCGATCTCGGCACCCACGCGACAGCGCCGTCGATGGTTCTCTCCAAGGAAGTCTGAGCGCTCATGACCAACATCGTCGTTCCCGAACTTGGTGAATCCGTCGTTGAGGCGCGGGTTGCGCGATGGCTGAAGAAGGAAGGCGATCGCGTCGAGATCGGAGAGCCCGTCGTCGAGCTGGAGACGGAGAAGATCGACCTCGAGGTCAACGCCGAGCGAGGCGGCGTCATCACCAGCATCAAGCACAAAGAAGGCGATGATGTGAAGATCGGCGAGCTGCTTGCGGTGCTCGATGAATCGGCGGCGCGACCTGAGCCCTCACCCGCGGAACCGGCCTCACCCGAACCGGCCGCGAAGCCATCAGGCAATGGTTCGAAAGCCACGCCCACCGCACGCAACGTCGCCCGGGAGCACGACGTCAATCTGACTTCGATTCAGGGATCTGGCGCCGCAGGCCGCGTAATGAAGCAGGACGTCGAGAAGGCAATTGCGCCGCCAACAATCAAGCGCGCTCCTGCCTCGCCCGCCCCACCCGCCGCCCGCCACCGAAGCGAGCGCCCCGAAGAGCGCCAGCGGATGTCGAAGCGTCGCGCGACCATTGCGCGCCGGCTTGTCGAGGCGCAGCACAACGCGGCCATGCTGACGACGTTCAACGAGATCGACATGAGCGCGATGATGGCGCTGCGTGAGCGGCGCAAATACGCGTTCAAGGAACAGCATGGTGTCGGGCTGGGCATTGCGTCGTTCTTCGTCAAGGCATCGATCGCCGCGCTGCGCGAATTTCCGCTGCTGAACGCCGAGATTCAAGGCGACGAAGTCATCGTCAAGTGGTATTACGACATTGGCATGGCGGTCGGCGCTGAAGGCGGATTGGTTGTCCCCGTACTGCGCGATGCGGATGGAATGTCATTCGCGCAGCTCGAACATGCGATCCGCGATTTCGCGAAGCGCGCCGCCGACGGAACGCTGACACTGGAGGACCTCGCGGGCGGTACGTTCACAATTACCAACGGTGGCGTCTTTGGTTCGCTGATGAGCACGCCGATCCTGAACCCGCCGCAAGTTGGCATCCTCGGTCTGCACAAAATTCAGGAACGGGCCATCGCCGTGAACGGACAAGTCGTCGTCCGCCCGATGATGTACGTGGCGCTCAGCTACGACCATCGCATCGTCGATGGCCGCGAGGCCGTGCAGTTCCTCGTAAAAATTAAGGAGTTCATCGAGGATCCCGGCCACTTGCTGCTGGAAACGTAGAAGCGACCTCAGGTCCGCCGCTACGAGGTCGGCCTCTACGTTTCACTCATGTAGGGATATTTGTAATCACGGGGCGGCGAAAACGTCTCTTTGATTGTCCGCGCGCTGACCCAGCGCACGAGGTTCAGCTTCGACCCGGCCTTGTCGTTCGTGCCCGAGGCTCTCGCGCCGCCGAATGGCTGCTGACCGACGACTGCGCCCGTAGGCTTGTCGTTGATGTAGAAGTTGCCGGCGGCGTTGCGCAACACATCCGTTGCTTCATGAATCGCCTTGCGATCGGTGCTGAAGACCGAACCCGTGAGCGCATACGGTGAGGTGCGATCGATGATGTTCAGCGTGTCGCTCCACGTGGAATCGTCGTAAACGTACGCGGTCACGACAGGCCCGAAGATCTCTTCACAGAGCAGGCGATAGGCGGGGTCTTTCGTCTCGATCAGCGTCGGCTCGATGAAGTAGCCATCATCGCCAGTCGCGACGCCGCCCTGGACGACCGTTGCATTCTTCTTCGCGTCATCCAGATACGCATTGATCTTGTCGAATGCCTTCTTGTCGATTACCGCGCCCATGAAGGTGCGGAAATCGGCGACGTCCCCCATCCTGATCTCGCGCATGATGGCGACGACGCGGTCGCGAATCTCCGGCCAGAGCGACCTCGGGATGTAGACGCGGCTGGCAGCGGAGCACTTCTGCCCCTGATACTCGAAGCCGCCGCGCGCGATCGCCACGGCTACTTCCTGCACATCGGCAGACGGGTGCGCGACGATGAAATCCTTGCCGCCGGTTTCGCCGACAATGCGCGGATACGAACGATAGCTCCCCACGTTTGCGCCGATCTTCTGCCACATGCCGTTGAAGACGGCCGTGCTGCCGGTGAAGTGAATGCCTGCGAGGTCCGGAGAATCGAGCAGCGTGTTGCTGATCTGAATCGGATCGCCGGCGACGAAGTTGATGACGCCCGGCGGCAGCCCGGCGCGCTCGAGCAGGCGAAAGATGTAGTACGCGCTCAGCATCGCGCTGGATGCGGGCTTCCAGATGACCGTGTTGCCCATCAGCGCCGGCGCCGTCGGCAGGTTGCCGCCAATCGCCGTGAAATTGAACGGAGTGATGGCGTAGACGAACCCTTCGAGCGGGCGGTAGTCGATGCGGTTGTGGATGCCGTGCGAACTGATCGGCTGCTCGGAGTACAGCTCCTGTGCGAAGTAGGCGTTGAATCGCAGGAAATCGATCAGCTCGCTTGCAGAATCGATTTCCGCTTGAAACGCCGTCTTCGACTGTCCGAGCATCGTCGCCGCGTTCAGCGTCTGACGCCACGTGGTCGTCAGCAGCTCCGCGGCGCGAAGAAAAATGGAGGCCCGATCCTCCCAGCGCCAACGAGACCAGTCGCACGCCGCTTTCTTCGCCGCCGCAATCGCCTCGTGCACGTGTGCGCCGTCCGCCATGTGCCAGTCGGCCAGCACGTGCCGATGGTCGTGCGGCATCACGGCCTGATGCGTGCGACCGGTCCGGATTTCGCGCCCGCCGATGATCACGGGAATATCGATCCGCTCGCCGGCAATTTCCTTCAGCCGCGCCTTCAACGCAGCGCGCTCCGCCGAGCCTGGCAGATATCCGAGATTTGGTTCGTTGACCGGTGGTGGGACGTTGGCGATCCCCGCGATGCTCATATACGCACTCTACGAGAACAGTAGTGCAAAATTCAAAATGCAGAATGCAAACACAGGCATTCGCATATGATTTTCGTGCCTCCGTGGTTCGTAAAGGATCAGGGTCGGGCGGGCTCAATGTCGACGGCGATCGTTCTCCATTTCTGTTGTCTGAACCTTGCCACGCTGAGCACGCAGCGCGTGAAGTGGCCGAGGACAATCGCAAGCCAGATATCGGCCGGCATCAGCGCGCGGGTCATTTCAATCACCGTGCACAGCCCGAGCGGAATAGCAATCTGTGACACGACGGAGATGTAGAGCGGGCTTCGCGTGTCGCCGGTTCCCTGGAGACCGCCGGTATAGCTCAAGGCAACAGTGATGAACAGTCCCGAGATGCTGAGGTAGCCAAGCAGCTGACGCCCAATCGACAGCACGAGTGGATCGGTCATGCCGAACGCCGCCAGCAGATATTGCGGCACGATCAGAAACGCCGCGCCGACGACGGCCGCCGCCCCGAGACCGATGTGGGATGCCACGCGCACGCCCTCGGCCGCCCGATCGGGATTACCGGCGCCGAGATTCTGTCCCGCAATCGTTGCTGATGCACCGAGCAATCCCGTCGACGTCCAGGTAATGAGCGAGAACAGCTCCGTGTAATCGACCGCAAACGCCGCCTGTGCAGCCGCGCTCGACTCGAGCGATCCAATGAAGCGCAGCAGGAACACGCCGCCGACGTTCATGGCAATACCTTGCACACCCGTCGGCAGGCCGAATCTGAACAGCGAGCGGATGATGCTCCAGTCAGGCTTGCGGCTCATGCCGCTCTCGAAATGAATCACCGACTGCGTGCGCGTGAGCCGCCACACGCCGTAGGCGCTGACCAGCGTGCTGCTCGTCACAGTACCGAAGGCGGCGCCAATGGTGCCGAACATGCGAATGAGCGTGACGTTGAGCGCGATGGTCAGCATCGTCATCGCCAGACCGAGACGAAGCGGTGTGCGTGGATCGCCGGCGGCGCGAAACGCGCCGCTCAGCATGAAAAACATGATCAGGCCGACGATGCCCACGAACATCGTCCGCAGGAACGGCAGCGCCTCGTGTCGGACCTCGGGTGCGGCATTGACAAGCGTCAGCAGCCACGGCGCCGCAAACCATCCGACGCCGCCAAGCAGCACCGACAGGCCGGCGGCGGTGAGAAACGACTGATAGACGACGCGATTCACCTTCTGCGGGTCGCCTGCGCCGGCAAAGCGCGCGACGAGCACCGCCATACCGGTGAACACCGAGCTGATGAAGACGATGACGACGAGCACGATCTGCCAGCTGACGCCGATCGCGGCGTTGCCGACGTAGCCGACGAAGTGGCCAACCATGACGTGGTCGATGATGCCCTGCAGCCCGGCAATGACGTTCTGCAGCATCGTCGGCCACGCGAGCTTCCAGACCGCAGCCACGATCGGGCCTTCGACGAGCGAGCGGTCGTATCGGGATTGGTTCGCAGCGCTGACCGTCGCCATGCGGGCGTGATTTTACTTCGGAGCGCCCATCCGCCGTCCGCCATCGCGATACGGTTGATGGCAGTTCATGCACGCGACGGTGATCGCATCGGTCGCGGCCTCGAGGGCTTTCGGCTCCTTCTTCTCCGCTGCCGTTGCGGCAAGCGCTGCGGCATCGACCAGAGCACGCGACATCTTCATCCAGTTGTTGGTATCGCGAACGCGTGAGCCGACCATCAGCAGGTTTGCGGATTCCGCAAGCACAAGCGCCTGACCGCGTGCCGCAGTCCAACCCTTTGCGTCGGTGGGAGGATCGGTCGCCGCGTTGAACACCGCGTCGGACGCAGGAGAGATCAGCAGATCGTGCAGCTCCCGTACGTTGGCGAGCGTACGAACGCCCGTCGACGGCGCACGCTGCGCCTGAACAACGGCCGCGAGGACAACGATCAAAACGGTGCTATACGTCCAGCTCCTGCGCATCTTCGGCTCGCTCCATGATGAACCGGAACCGTGCTGACGCATCCTTGCCCATCAGCTCGTTGATGACGCGATCGGTCTGGATCTGATCCGCGATGTCGACGCGCAGCAGCCGCCGCGTCCTCGGGTTGAGCGTCGTCTCCCAGAGCACCTTCGGCATCATCTCGCCGAGACCCTTGAAACGGGTGATCTCCGCGTGCGAGCGGCCATTGCCGTGCAGCTTCAGCAGCCGATCGCGATGCGCATCATCGAGCGCCCACATGGTGTCCTTGCCGATGTCGATGCGGTAGAGCGGCGGCTGGGCGAGAAACACCTTGCCGTTCGTAATCAGCTGCGGCAGGTGGCGATAGATGAAGGTGAGCAGCAGCGTAGCGATGTGATGGCCGTCCGAATCCGCGTCGGCGAGGATGATGACGCGGCCATAGCGTAGTTTCGACAGGTCGAAGTTCTTGCCGAGACCGCAACCCAGTGCGGTAACGAGATCGGCGAGCTCCTTGTTCTCGAGCACCTTCGCCAGCGTCATGCCTTCGGTGTTCATCACCTTGCCACGCAGCGGAAGGATCGCCTGCTTGCCGCGATCGCGACCCTGCTTCGCGGATCCACCGGCCGAATCACCTTCGACGATGAACAGCTCGCTGTCTTCGCGGCCGCTGCCGGTGCAGTCACTCAGTTTGCCAGGAAGATTGAGGCGGCCTGATGTCGCCGTCTTGCGCGTCACCTCCGCCTGCGCTGCACGGCTCGCTTCACGCGCGCGTGCTGACAGGATGATGCGCGCGACGATCGCTTCGGCAACCGAACGGTTTGTGTTCAGCCAGTGCTCGAGGGCCGGGCGCACGGCCGAGTCGATGGCGGAGGTCAGCTCGGGATTGTTCAACCGGTCCTTCGTCTGTCCCTGGAACTGCGGCTCCTCGATGAAGAGGCTGAGGACGCCCGTCAACCCTTCACGGATATCTTCGGCCGTCAGCGTCACGCCTTTCGGCGAGAGGTTGTGCGTATCGATGTAGTTACGAACCGCTTTACCGAGACCTGCGCGTAGACCGTTTTCGTGCGTGCCGCCCGACCCGGTCGGAATCCCGTTCACGTAGCTGCGAACGTGTTCGTCCGTCGCTTCGGTCCACTGCAGCACGAGATCCAGCCGCGGCGACGAGTCGCGGGATAGCGAGAACGGTGCCTCGTGCACAGGCTTGCTGCCCCGTTCGGCGACGATCTTCTTCAGGAAGTCGGTGAGGCCCTCCTGATGCTGGAAGACCTCTTTCTTGTCATCGACTTCGTTCTCAAAGGTGACGCGAACACCCTTGTGGATGTAGCTGACGATTTCGAGGCGCTCACGGATGATCGCGGGATCGAACTCGACCTTCGGGAAGATTGTAGCGTCCGGATGGAAGTAGACCGTCGTCCCCGTTCCGCGCGCGGAGCCCGCCTTCTTCAGCGCACCCGTTGGCTTGCCGCGTTTGAACGACATCTCCCAGGTGGCGCCGTCGCGTTTGACGCTCGCGCGCAGCTCCGACGACAACGCGTTGACCACGCTGGCGCCGACGCCGTGCAGGCCACCGGCAGTCTTGTAATTGCCCTGCTCGAACTTGCCACCCGCGTGGAGCACCGTGAAAATGACTTCGAGCGCACTCTTCTTCGTCTTCGGGTGCTTGTCCACCGGAATGCCGCGGCCGTCGTCGCTCACCGTTACAGAGGTGCCGTCCTCGTGCAGCGTCAACGTGACGTTCGAGGCGTAGCCGTTCATCGCTTCGTCTACGGCGTTGTCGAGGATTTCCCACACCAGGTGATGCAGGCCGGCGGTGCCCACACCTCCGATGTACATTCCGGGACGCTTGCGGACCGGTTCCAGTCCTTCGAGAACGGTGATGTCTTTTGCGGTGTAATTCGTGGCCACTGAGGTCTATAGTCTAGCGCGCAGGATCAAGCTGCATGACCCGGCTGGTCGTCGCCGGCGTTGCGTGGCTGGCCGCGTTCGCTCTTTTCGCGGCGCTCGTCCAGTGGTCTGCGCGTCCGCGTCCGACGCCGACCGCTCCCGCTGTCACCGCTCTGGTGCGCGCGCTGAACAGGATGGAAACGCCGTCGCCGTTCGGCAAACACGAGCCGTGGGTCGTGACCCGCGCGACATCCGCCCGGCGCGCGATGGTCATCGACGTCGAAGCCGACAAACCGCAGGAGGCGCGCAGCATCGCGGAAGAAATCGTTGCGCCGCTGCGCGCAAAGTACGAAGAGGTGCTGATTTACGTGCGGGCGATCGGCAGCCCAGCCGACGGCCTCACCCGGCGGATCGAGTGGACGCCCCGTGCGGGGTTTGTGGAGACAGCCTACTAGATGACCAAGATTTCGGCGTTCGCACTTGGCGTGGCAGCGGCACTCCTCATGATCCAGCACGGAGCGGCGAGGCAGCTTCCGCGGGCTTCCGTGCAGATCGACCGCGATGACATCGGCGGAGTCGTGACCGGATCCGCCGGACCCGAAGCCGGTGTCTGGGTCATCGCGGAGACGACGGACCTGCCGACACGATTCGCGAAGATTGTCGTCACCGACGATCAGGGACGTTACCTGGTGCCCGACCTGCCCAACGCCCGCTACTCGGTCTGGGTGCGTGGTTATGGACTCGTCGATTCAGGCCGGATGCAAGCGCCACCCGGTACGACACTCGATCTCCAGGCGACAGCCGCACCAAGCGCGGCGGCCGCGGCGCAGTACTATCCGCCGATTTACTGGTTCTCCATGCTGCACGTCCCCGCAGCCCGGGATTTCCCGCTGCCGAAGATCAAGAGCCAGGGCGAGTGGCTCAACATCGTCAAGACGGGTGCGTGCCAATCGTGTCATCCGCTCGGGACGCCAGGCACACGTACCATTTCGAAAGCGCTGGGCGAGTTCGCGAACTCGGCGGAAGCGTGGCAGCGCAGGATCCGCTCCGGCCAGGCGCAGGCATTGATGGCACGCGACATCACGCGCCTCGATACCCAGCTCGCGTTGCGGCTGTTCGGCGACTGGACAGATCGCATCGCCGCTGGCGAGCTGCCGTTCGCCAAGCCGGAGCGGCCGCGAGGCGTTGAGCGGAACGTCGTCATTACCCAGTGGGACTGGAGCAGTCCAACCGCATATCTCCACGACGAGATCTCAACAGACCCTCGCAATCCGCGGATCAACGCTAACGGGAAGATCTACGGATCGCCGGAGGACAGCTCGGATTTCGTTCCAATCCTCGACCCGAAGACCAACACCGCGAGCGCAGTGCTCCATCCCGTGCGCGATCCGAATACGCCGTCCACGAAAGCGAATTCGATGGCGCCCTCGGCATTCTGGGGTGCCGATCCCATCTGGGACGGCAAGACGCTGAATCACAATCCGATGATGGACGAGAAGGGACGCGTCTGGTTCACGCCGCGCATTCGTCCTGAGCCGAATCCTGACTTCTGCAAGGCGGGCTCGGCGCATCCCTCGGCGCGCGCATTCCCAATCGAGAGCTCAGGCCGAAATCTGTCGATGTTCGATCCCGCGACCGGCACGTTCACCCTGATCAGCACCTGTTTCCCGACGCACCACCTGAACTTCGCGTCCGATGCGAATCAGACGCTGTGGATCAGCGCCGGCATCGCCGGACCGGGAGTGATGGGCTGGCTCAATCGGAAAATGTTCGAAGAGACGCACGACGAAATCCGTTCGCAGGGGTGGACGCCGTTTGTCGTCGACACCAACGGCAACGGGCGGCGCGACGCTTATGTCGAGCCCGGCGAGGCGCCGGATCCGGCGAAGGACACTCGCGTTGCGCTGAACACCTACGCCGTCGCTGTCAGTCCCGCCGATGGATCGGTGTGGGGAACGGTCGTGGGATACCGCGGCTACATTGTGCGCGTGGCGCCCGGACCCGATCCGACACACACGGCGCTCACCGAAATTTACGAGCCGCCCGCGCCCGGTTTTGGACCGCGCGGCGGCGACGTCGACGTCAACGGCGTGTACTGGGTGTCGCTCGCCAGCGGGCACCTCGCGAGCTTCGATCGCCGCAAGTGCCGAGCGGGCACGAAGCCTTCAGCAAGCGGCCAGCAATGCTCTGAAGCCTGGACGTTTTACCAGCTGCCCGGGCCGCAGCTGCGGGACGTGACCGACCCAGGCAGCGCGGAGGCGAGCTATTACACGTGGATCGATCGCTTCGGCGTCTTCGGCCTCGGGCGAAACGTGCCGATTGCGATGGGGAACCTCAATAGCTCGCTTCTCGCGCTCGTCGACGGCCGCTTCATTAACATCACGCTGCCGTATCCGATGGGGTTCTTCGCGAAGAACGTCGATGCCCGAATCGATGATCCGAACACCGGCTGGAAAGGCCGCGCCCTGTGGTCAACCTACGGCACGCGGACGATGTTCCATCTCGAAGGCGGAACGGCGAACCGTCCGAAAGCTGTCAAGATTCAGCTTCGTCCCGATCCACTCGCGCGCTAGCGACGTTACGCTACCGATCGAGTGGCGGAGCGGCGGCTTCGTCGAGACGTCGTACCCACTTTCGCCGCCTTCGGCTTCGGTGCCGCAGCCTTGCGTTTGCGCGCGGGCTTTTTAGCTGGCGCTGGCTCCTGCGGCTCAGATTCGAGTTCAACAGCCGCGACAGGCTCGACCTCTTCGACAGGCTGCGCGTCGACAATCGGCGCCTCTTCGACCGTTTCCGCTTCAACGGATGGCGGTTCTTCTGGCACGACTTCGCCGGCAACATCCAGCGGCATCTCTTCAACGTCTTCCAGGTCGACCTGCGGTGGCGGCACCGCCGCGAGCCGCGGACCCGCAAACACACGGAACGCGCCGTGTCGATCGCGTTCGAGCTTCAGGACGCCTTCCTTCGCCGCCGCGCGAAGAAGATCGACGACGGAAGCGAAGCCATACTGACGCTCGTCAAAGCCCTCGATCCTCGTCTTCAGGAACTGTTTCGCCTGCCGCACGTACATCGGCCAGCGTGGCGGAGGGGTTCCGTTCGCAAACGCCTGCTGCACGGCGCGGATGCCGTCCTGTATCGTCATCGGCGACCGCGGCAGCGACTCCTCTTCATCTTCGGTGGCGGTTTGATCGACGGTCTCTGATACGGGACCCATTACCTTGTCGACCGGCGCCGCGACAGTGTCAACAGGCGAGCTCGCCACTTCAACGTCGCCACCCTCGCGCGACTCGACCATCATGCTGCGGCCTGCGCTTTTGAGCGTGACCGCTCCGGTCTGCGCGACTTTCTCCATGAAGTCGCGAAAGCTGCTCGCGCCGTACTCGCGCTCCGAGAAGGTTGAATCCAGCTGCAGCAACGTGCTCTTCAGCAGTCCGAGCTGCGGCGCCACCTCGCGTTCGGAAAGGACTTTGAGCGCGCGCTTCACCAGTGGCAGCACCTTGGCGATGTCGCTCACCGCGCCCACCGGCCTTTCACCGCGGGTGCCGCTGCGTCCGCCACGACTACCTACGAGATTTTCGTAGGCAATGAACTCGTGGCAGTTTTTCTGCATCGTCAGGCTGGTGAACTGGCGTCCACCGACAACGATCACCTTGCGGCCGTACTGTTTCAGCTTCTCGACCAGCGAAATGAAGTCGCTGTCGCCGCCGACGATGACGAACGCATTGATGTGGTCGTGGGTGAACGCCATCTCCAGCGCGTCGAGCGCCATGGTGATGTCAGCGCCGTTCTTGTCGCCACCCGGCGTCATGTTGCGCTGCACCATGCGGATGGCGTGCTGCGTGAGGATGCGGCTGTAATCGCCGACGCGCTTCCAGTCGCTGTAGGCGACCTTCGTCACGATCTCGCCGCGTTCCTTGATGGCCTCGAGGATGAGGCCGATGTCGAATTGACCGCCGATGGTGTTCTTGACGCCGATCTCGACATTGTCGAAATCGATGAACACGGCGATCCGTGTAGTGTTCGTATTGGTTGTCGGGATATTCACGTTAACTTCCGCCGGACGGGGGCGTCCGGCTCTCTTTTAGGAATCGATGAATCAATTATATGGGAGGCGCGGCGGGGACGGGGCATTACCCCCCGCCGGTGAGCGCCTGCGGGTTTTCGACCTCATTGGGAACGACGCGCGTGAATTGGCCACGCTGCAGCAGCTCGCGCCCCTTGCCGCCTCGGCCGGTGACTTCGTATTTCGCGGTGCTGATCGTCTGTTCGCCGCCGCGACTCGTTTCCACGCGCAACAGATCGCGTTCGCCGGTTGACGCCACGAAGCCGAGCACGTGGTCATCTTTCTCCGTCAGTTTGATGAGGATCACGCCCTTGCCGGGGCCGGAGAGGTAATTCACCTCGTCCGCGCGGCACAGCAGTCCACGCGCTTGCGCGGTGGCGACGATCACGATTTCGGATCCTGTGACGCGAGCCACGCCGACCACTTCGACGCCTTCACTGGGTCGCGCATAGCGGCGTCCGGCGCGTGTGCTTGCTTCGACAAACGTCTCGAAGCTGAACCTGAGGCTGTAGCCATCGCTCGTCACGGCAAGGGCGTGCACCCGCGGCGCCTCGCCTTCCCTGCGCGTGCCGATGTCGCCCGCCACTCGCGGGTCGAGGCTGAAGGCTGCGATAATTTTCTCGCCGTCCTTCATCTTGAACAACTTCTGCACCGGTTCGCCGTAACCGGTGGAGGCGGGCACGTCGATAATGCGCGCCGTATACGCGACGCCGAAATTGCTGAAGAACGCGACGGTCGCGCGCGTGCTGCCCTGCGTCACCGCGTGAACGGAGTCGCCTTCGCGCAGACGCGTCGTCGATAGATCGCGCACTTCCTTCTGCCGCTTCACCCATCCGTCGCGCGAGATGATGACAACGTTGTCTTCTTCGACAATGAAGTCGTCGGCGGTGAAGGAGACCTCTTCCTCGGTTTCAATCAGCGTCCGCCGCTTGTCGTCCTTGCCGCCGTACGTCTGCTGGATCTCCTCGATCTCGTCGCGAACAACTTTCCAGCGACCCTCTTCGTCTTTCAGCAGCGCGGTGATCTGACGTGCGCGCTTCCGCTTGTCCGCGAGCTCGTTCTGGATGACGAGGATCTCGAGCCGCGCCAGGCGATATAGCTTCAACTCGAGGATGGCGTCCGCCTGCTCCGCGTCGAGGCCGAATCGTTTGATGATCTTCTCCGCCGAATCGGCTTTGCCGTCGGACTTGCGGATGATCTTGATGATCTCGTCGAGCGCGTCGAAAACCTTCTCGAAGCCTTCGAGGATGTGAATCCGCTTCTTCAGCGCCTCGAGCTCATGCTCAAGGCGATTGGTGACGACCTGCAGGCGGAACTGCAGGAAGTACATCAGCGCCGTGTGCAGATCGAGCCGCTCGGGCCTGCCGACCTCGGCGTTCTCGGTCGGAATGAGGCACGTCAGGTTGACGATGAAGTTGGTCTGCAGCGGCGTGTTCTTGAACAGGTACGCCATCACCATCTTCGCGTCGGCGTCTTTCTTGATCTCCAGCGCGATCCGCACGTCGTCTGTGGAAACGTCCTTCACGTCGAGCAACGGCGGCAGCTTGCGCGACAGCACGACGTCGGCGATGCGTTCGACGAGCGCCGCCTTGTTCACCGCGTACGGAATGCTGGTGATGTAGATCGTCTGACCTCCGCGCGTGCTCGGACCTTCTTCCCACGTTGCGCGGAGTCGCACGGTACCGGAGCCGGTCTTGTAAATCTCCTTCAACTCTTCGGGCGAGTTGAGAATCTGCCCCCCGGTCGGAAAGTCCGGCCCTTTGACGTAGCGACATAGCTGCGCGCTGCTCAAGTTCGGGTTGTCGAGCAGCTTGATCAGTGCAGCGCAGATCTCGCCTAGATTGTGCGGCGGAATGTTCGTCGCCATTCCAACCGCGATGCCGGTCGTTCCGTTGATAAACAGATTTGGAATACGCGCCGGCAGCACCACGGGCTCGGTCTTGGTACCGTCGTAGTTCGGGCGGAAGTGGACCGTACGCTGCTCGATCTCCGAGAGCATCTCGTCGGCGATGCGCGCCAGGCGGCATTCCGTGTAGCGCATCGCCGCGGCGCTGTCTCCGTCGAGCGACCCGAAGTTGCCTGAACCGTCGATAAGCGGGTAGCGCAGCGAGAAGGGCTGCGCCATACGCACCAGCGTTTCGTACAACGCGGCATCGCCGTGCGGGTGGTAACTGCCCATCACGTCGCCGACGACCTTGGCGCATTTACGGTGCTTGGCGTCAGCAGTCAGGTTCTGCTGCCACATCGTGTACAGAATGCGGCGCTGAACGGGCTTCAATCCGTCGCGCACATCGGGAAGCGCGCGCGAGGTGATGACCGACAGCGCGTAGTTCAGATACCGCGTCTGCGCTGCTTCGTGCAGCGCAACCGCTTCAGGACCGCCGGGCGGCGGCGGCGCGGCTGACTTGCTTTCCGGGAGGTCAAACAGAGAGGGTTCGGACCGGCGCTTTGCCATCTACAGATCTCAGATTGCCACCATCTTGCCCGGGTTCATCCTGTTCTCGGGATCGAGCGCGCGTTTGATCGCTTTCATCACCTCGAGCCCTTCGCCGTGCTCGGCCTCGAGATAGGCCATCTTACCGATGCCGACGCCGTGTTCACCGCTCACCGTTCCACCCATCGCAAGAGCGCGCGCGATCAGCCTCGCGTTGACCTCTTTTGCTTTGTGCAGCTCCTCCTCGTCCCCTGCCATCAGCGGAAAAATCAGATGGAAGTTGCCGTCGCCGACGTGTCCCACCAGCGGCGCGAGGATGCCGGCGTTCTGGACGTCGGCTCTGGTTTCGAGCACGCACTCCGCCAGGCGCGAGATCGGCACGCACACGTCCGTCGTCCATGGCTTGCAGCCGGGACGAAGCGCGACGGCCGCATAGAAGGCGTTGTGACGGGCCGCCCACAGTCTCGAGCGATCTTCCGTTGTCGTTGCCCACTGAAAATCACGGCCGCCGTTTTCGCCCGCAATCTCCTGAACCGCGGTCGCGCTTTCCTCGACCGCTTGGCGGCTTGTGCCGTGGAATTCGAAGAAGAGCGTCGGCTTCAGCACGCAATTCAGCTTGGAGTACTTGTTCACAGCATCGAGCTGCGCCTCGTCCAGCAGCTCGATGCGCGCCACCGGGATACCGAGTTGGATGGTCGTGATGACGGTCTGCACCGCGCCGTCCATAGTGTCGAACGGACAGACGGCGGCGGAAACCGCTTCCGGAAGCCCAAAGAGCCGCAGCGTCACCTCGGTGATGACGCCCAGTGTCCCTTCGGATCCAACGAACAGCCGTGTCAGATCGTAGCCGGCCGACGACTTGCGTGCGCGGCTTCCGGTGTGAACGATGCGGCCGTCGGCGAGGACGACCGTAAGACCGAGCACCGCCTCGCGCATGGTTCCGTATCGCACCGCGGTCGTGCCCGAGGCACGCGTCGCCGCCATGCCACCGATGGTGGCGTCCGACCCGGGATCGACCCAGAACGCCAGACCCTTGTTGTTCAACAATTTGTTCAGTGTGCGATGCGTCACGCCCGCCTCAACCGTCGCGTCGAGATCGTCGGCATTCACCGCCAGAATGCGCGTCATGCGCGCGAAGTCAATCGACACGCCCCCGCTGAACGCGTTGACGTGCCCCTCGAGCGACGAGCCGATGCCGAAAGGGATTACGGGTGCGTGGTGCCGGGCCGCTATCTTCATCACGGCGCTGACTTCTTCGGTGCTGGTCGGAAACACAACGACATCGGGAGCGGCGTGGTCGTGCCACGATTCGCCGTGGCTATGATGCTCGAGCTGCGTCGGATTGGTCGTGGCTCGATCGCCGATCAGTGCGCGAAGATCGGCGACAAACGCATCGCGCACCGGCGAGGTCAGCACGGAAGGCATCGAGCGATTGTATTATCTGGAGTTTGTGATTCGCGACTTATGACCGAGGAGACCATGATGAACTGTTACACGGGACGGGATCTCGCGCGCGCGTTCCGCACGGTGCGAGAGAACACGATCAAAATTGCCGAAGAAATTCCAGAATCGAAGTACGACTTTTCCCCTGCGCCGGGCGTGCGCACGATACGGCAGCTGCTGACGCACATCGCGATCTCGGACGGCATGTCCACCGTGCACAAGGAGAAGCGTACAAACTTCGATGGCTTCAACTTTCCCGCGCTGGTCGGTCAGATGCAGACGGACGAAGCCAAAGCCCGCAGCAAGGACGACGTGGTTGCGCTGCTGAAACAGCGGGGCGAGGAGACCGCAAAATGGCTGGAATCGCTCAGCGACGACTTTCTCGCGGAACAGTTCACGCAGCCGCGCGGCGAGCCGAAGACGAAGAGCCGCCTCGAGATGATCATGAGCATGAAGGAGCACGAGATGCACCACCGCGGACAGCTGATGCTCATCGAACGGATGCTGGGCATCGTCCCGCACCTGACGCGTGAAATGCAGGCGCGATTCGCGGCAGCCCAGGCGCGCGCCTAGTGCCGCGGTTCTTCACGAAAAAGACGCTCGCCTTCCTGCGCGCGCTGAAGCGGAACAACGATCGCGAATGGTTCCGCGCGCGCAAACCTGATTACGAGCAGCACGTCCGCGCACCAATGGTCGCGCTGCTCGGCCAGCTCGCGCGCGATCTGCCGGCATTTGCGCCGGATCTCGTTTCCGATCCGCGTGTCTGCCTTTTTCGTATCTATCGCGACACGCGCTTCAGCGACGACAAGCGTCCGCTGAAGACGCACGTTGCGGCGCATTTCCCATCGCGACAGTTTGCAAAGGGCGAAGGCGCGGGGATGTACGTCGAGATTACGCCGCAGTGGGTCTGGATGGGCGGCGGCATCTACATGCCTTCGTCGCCGGAGCTGCAGTCAATCCGCGCGTCAATCGCGGAGGAGCACCGCAAGTTCCACCGCATCGTGACGGCGTCCACCTTCCGCGCCGCCGTCGGCGAGCTGGCTGGTGAGCAACTGACGCGCGTGCCGCGCGGTTACCTGAAGGATCATCCGGCGGCCGGCTATCTGCGCCACAAGCAGTACATCGGGGGACGCGAATATGCGGCGGAATTCGCCCTCAGCCCGCGCTTCTATCCGGAGCTGCTGAAAGTCTTCCGCGCAATTGCGCCGCTCGTCGGCTTTCTGAACGCTGCGATCGTCCGCAGCAGCAACCACACCCGCGAATTTACCCGCTCGCTCGCGGGATAATCGCGCCATGCGCCACGCGCCGGCGGACGAGTATCGGTCGCGGCTCGACGCCCGGCGCGGTAGGCACGCGCGGCTGTCGCGCGTGGACGAGCTGTTCAGTTATGGCCGGCTGGCTACGTTTGTCCTCGGCGCTGCTCTGGTCGTCGTGGCGTGGCGCGGCTGGATGTCCCCGTGGTGGATAGCGCTGCCGGTTGTCACCTTCATCGCTCTCATTGTCAGACACGACGTCGTCACCCGCGCGCGCGACGCCGCGGCGCGCGCAATCGCGTTGTACGAACGCGGGCTCGCACGTATCGAAGATCGATGGGCAGGCGGCGGCGACATCGGCGAACGGTTTCGCGACCCGAATCATCTCTACGCGGCCGATCTCGATCTGTTCGGGCCGGGGTCGCTGTTCGAGCTGCTCTCCATTGCGCGGACACGTGCCGGCGAGGATACGCTGGCCAGTTGGCTGCTCGCACCTGCCGACTCGCCGGAAATTCGCATCCGGCAGCAGGCTGTCAACGATCTCGCCGCGCGTCTCGATCTGCGCGAAGCGTTATCGCTGGCAGGAAGCGACGTACGGGCCGGCGTTCACACGGAAGCATTGATTGCGTGGGCGGAGGCGCCGCCGCTGCTCGCCGCGGGGTGGCTGCATCCCGCAGCGGCTGCTCTGACGGTGGCGGCGATCGGCACGCTGGTCCTCTGGCTCTCGACGGGAAACTCGGGTCCGTTTTTCGCGGTGGCTTTCGCCGAAATCGCGTTCTCGTGGCCGCTGCGCGAACGGGTGCTCAAGGCGCTGCACGGCGCGGATGCTGCGGCTCGCGATCTCGATGTGTTGGCGGTGGTGCTCACGCGATTGGAGACCGAGTCGTTCACGGCAGAACGGCTCACCGCGCTGCAATCGCGCCTGACGCACGGCTCGTCGTTCATCCACCGCCTGCACTGGCTCGTCGAGCTGCACGACTGGCAGCACAATGCCATCTTCGCCGCACTTGCCGCGCCCTTGCTGTGGGGCACGCACGTGGCGCTCGGCATCGAAGCCTGGCGGCGTACACACGGTCCGCACATCGGCGAATGGCTGCGTATCTCGGGTGAATTCGAGGCGCTCGCGTCGTTGTCCGCCTACCGCTATGAGCATCCGGAGGATCCGTTTCCAGAACTGGTGGATGGTGGCGCGCAGCATGCCGTGTTCGATGGCGAGGCGCTCGGGCATCCGCTGATTCCCGCGGCTCGAATGATTAGAAACAACGTCGCGCTCAGCAGCGCGGATGTCCTCAGCGGCGCGGATCTGGACGGTCCGCGGGACCCAGCCTTGCTCGTGGTGAGCGGATCGAACATGTCGGGCAAGAGCACGCTGCTGCGCACCGTCGGCATCAACGCCGTGCTCGCGTTTGCCGGCGCGCCCGTGCGCGCGGCGCGGCTGCGCATCTCTCCATTGCGCATCGGCGCCACCCTGCGCATCCAGGATTCACTGCAGGAAGGCCGCTCCCGCTTCTACGCCGAGATCACGCGCATCCGCGAGGTCGCGGATCTTGCCGGTGGGGCCGTTCCGGCGCTCTTCCTGCTTGACGAACTGCTGCACGGCACCAACTCTCATGACCGCGCCGTCGGCGCCCACGGAATCCTACGCGTGCTGCTGCAGCGAGGCGCGATCGGATTGATCACCACGCACGATCTCGCGTTGACCGAGGTTACGCGCACGCTCGGGCCAGGCGCGTCGAACGTACATTTCGACGATCGATTCGAGAGCGGAGAGATTGCCTTTGACTACGTGATGAAGCCGGGACCGGTCACGCGCAGCAACGCCATTGCGCTGATGCGCGCGGTCGGCCTTCAGGTCCCCCTCGACGTTGCTCAGAGCGAGCAGGAGTGACATGGCTGACACCACAGCGGCGGTGACATATAACCGCTACCTCAAGATCGACGAACTGCTCTCATTGCAGCAGCCGCGCTCGGACGGTCCGGAGCACGATGAGCTCCTATTCATCGTCATTCACCAGGTGTACGAGCTGTGGTTCAAGGAGCTGTTGCATGAATTCGATCGCGTCGCCCGGTTGCTGACCGCCGACGAATCGCATCGAGCGCAGCATACGTTGAAGCGCATCCTCACCATTCTGAAAGTGATGGTCGCGCAACTCGACATCCTCGAGACGATGACACCGCTCGAGTTTCTCAGTTTCCGCGCGAGGCTCGAGGCCGCGAGCGGATTTCAGTCGGATCAATTCAGACAAGTGGAGTTCGTGCTTGGCGCCAAGAGCGAAGCCGCAATCGCGCGCTTTCCCGAAGGGAGCCGCGCGCGTGAGGCCCTGACGCAGCGATATCACGCGCCGACGTTGTGGGACGCATTCGTCCACTATCTCGCGCGCGAGGGCTACCGCGTTCCCGACGCGCTGCTGTCGCGCGACGTCACCGCCGGTCCAGAACCGTCGACCGATATCCAGAACATCCTCATCGACATCTACCGCGGTGATGCCAAGAATGCCGAGTTGTGCGAACGGCTCGTCGATCTGGACGAGGGTATTCAGGAGTGGCGGTATCGTCACGTGAAGATGGTGCAACGCACGATTGGCACCAAGCACGGTACCGGCGGCTCGAGCGGCGCCGCATATCTCGCGACCACGCTGGCGAAACCGCTGTTTCCGGATCTATGGGAGATTCGCAGTCATCTCTGACGCACGACCTCGCGCGCCACTACTCGCGTTTTCGCGTCGGCGAGCGGATTCTGCTGACCGGGCACTCGCATCAGGCGTGGCCCGACGCCGGCTTCGAGGCACAGCAGCGCGCGTGGCTCGATGCGGCGGAGTTCGTCGACGACAAGTGGGAGCGCGCGGCAGAGCAGGCGGCCAAGGTCCGCGCCGGATTCGCGCGACTGCTGGGCGATTCGCCGGACAACATCGCGCTCGGTCAGAACACTCACGAGCTGGTCACGCGCTGGCTGTCGGCGCTCGACTTCCGCTCGCGACATCGCATCGTCACGACCGACGGCGAGTTCCACACCATCCGCAGGCAGCTGGATCGGCTGGAAGAGGAAGGGGTCGAGATCGTCAGAGTTGCCGCGCATCCGGCCGACGATCTCGCTGAGCGCCTGGCGCGCACGATCGACGATCGCACGCTCGCCGCGATGATGTCATCGGTGCTGTTCGCGACGGCAGAGATCGTTCCGCAGCTGGATGCGGTCGCGCGTGCGTGCGTGCGGCAGGGCTCGGCATTGCTCGTCGATGCGTACCACCATTTGAACGTGGTCCCGTTCGACGTGCGGGCCATGCAACTGGACAACGCGTTCGTCACCGGTGGCGGCTACAAGTACTGTCAACTTGGCGAGGGGAACTGTTTCTTGCGGGTGCCGCCGGGAGCACGCGCTCGTCCGGTGCTCACCGGCTGGTTTGCGGAGTTCGAGTCGCTGGAGCGGCCGCGCGACCACACTGTTGCGTATGCGGGCGGCGCCGGGGCGTTTGCGGGAGCGACCTACGATCCGACGTCGCACTATCGCGCCGCGGCCGTGTTCGACTTTCACGTCGCGCAGGGACTGACGCCGGAGCGGCTGCGCGCGGTCAGCATCCGACAGGTGGGGTTGCTGGAGCGTGAGTTCGAGGCGCTCGACGTCGATCCGTCCATGGCGCGCATCGAGAAGGTTCCCGCTAATCGCCGTGCTGGGTTTCTCGCGGTGCGCACATCCCGTGCATCCGAATTGGTACGAGCTCTGCGCCACGCATCAGTTTTTGCCGACGCGCGCGGCGACATTCTCCGTCTTGGCCCCGCCCCTTACGTCAGCGACGCGCAATTGTACGCAGCTATCACAACCTTGAGTCGCCTCATCACCTGAGTCAGAGTCGAGCACAACTCATCACCCAAGTCAGAGTCGGGGACAAGTCATCACCGTACTCTGACTCGTGTACGGGACGTCACTCGACTCTGACTCGCGTGATGTAGCATCCACGGATGCGGATTGGGCTCTGGGCCACCGCCGCAGGCACGACGCTGATGCTCGTCGCCCGGACGGCTGCGCCCGAACGGCAGACGCCCATCGACGGCTTCGCGCCGGGGCACGTCGCAGCGCAGCATGACGTCGAGCGGCGCCTCGCACGATTTCCGTCGCCCGCCCGCCTCGCCGCCGACCATCAGTTCCTCACCGCCGAACCGCACGTCGCCGGATCGCCACGCGACCGCGAGCTCGCCGAGTGGACGCGCGATCAATGGATCGCCGCGGGCCTCGATTCAGTGGAAATTGTCGAGCACCACGTCTCGCTCCCCTACCCGCGCGAAGCCTCGGTAGAAATGATCGCTCCACGCGCCTGGCACGCAACGCTGCGCGAACATCCCGTCGACCCGATCGCATTCCATGCCTATGGCGCAAGCGGCGACGTCACCGCAGCGGTCGTATCAGCCGGTACGGGCACGATCGCCGACTTCGATCGCCTCGCTGTAGATGGCATCGACGTGCACGGCAAGATCGTGCTTGTCCGCTATCCGGTGTCGTACAGCTATCGCGGCTACGCCGTCTATCTCGCTCAGCAGCGCGGCGCCGCGGCCGTCCTGATGTACGCCGCGCATTCCGACGCCCCTGACGATGCGATTCAACGCGGCGGGGTCGGATTCGACTTCCTCGCGCCTGGTGATCCAACTGATGCGGCGCGGCCGACTATCCCGAGCATCCCGATCTCGACGCGCGACGCTCACGTCATCCTCGATGCGATGCGCGGCCGCAATGTCACGCTTCGCGTGCACGTGTCGAACGACGAAGCTGTCCGCCCTATCTGGACGGTCGTCGGGCGTCTCAATGGCAGCGCCTACCCCGATCAATGGCTGATTGCAGGCAACCATCGTGACGCCTGGGTCTTCGGCGGCGTCGATCCGTCGAGCGGATCGACCGTGCTGATGGAGCTGGCGCGCAGCCTCGGCGCGCTTGCGAACAGCGGCGCCCGGCCGAAGCGAACAATCGTGCTCGCCAGCTGGGACGGCGAAGAGTACGCAATGACCTCCTCCACCGCATGGGGCGAGCAGCATGAGCGCGAGCTGCGCGAGAAGGCAGTTGCGTATCTCAACGTCGATGCCGCGGTCTCGGGAGTGACGTTCTCCGCGCGTGCGGTGCCCTCCCTCGCCCATCTCGTGGCGTCTGCCGCCGGCGTCGCGGACTCGACGATCGACACGCGCCTCGGCGCCGGCTCCGATTACGCGGTGTTCCTGAACTTCCTCGGCGTGCCGATTGCCGACCTCCGATTTCAGGGGCCGTATCCCGTTTATCACTCGGCGTACGACACACACGCATGGGTATCGCGCATCGATCCGGATTTCAGGCGACACGCGGACCTGACGCGAATCTGGTCAACGATCGCGACGCGGCTGGCAAACGCCGATGCGGTTCCGCTCGATGCCGTGCGCTACTCACATCGGATCCGGGATTTTCTCGGCGAGATCGAAGGACGGTGGCATACGCCGCTCACGGCTGCCTTCGATGCTTTGGCGCGATTCGACGCGGCGGCGTCGGGCCATGGCACGGCAACGGCTGATGCGCTCGCCGCTGGCGATACGGCGTCTCTCGATTTGCTCAACCGCGCAGTGATCCAGATGGAGCGGTCCTTTATCGATCCGTCAGGTCTCGATGGCCGTCCGTGGTATCGACATCAGATCTACGCGCCCACCTTCTCATATCAGCCGGAGGTGCTGCCAGGACTGGCGGAGGCGGTCGACACCGGCGATCAGCGGCGTATCGCCGACGGCGAGCGCCGTCTCGTCGAGGCGCTCGACCGCGCTGCGGCGTGCCTCAAAGTCTTCACAACTTTCCCCGCCGCCCCGGCGTCATAATTTCGCTATGAAATACACAGCGACGCGGCTCCTGCCGGCTCTTTTTGCGCTCGCGCTGGTCGCTTGGATGCCCTCGTCCGAGCTGATCGCGCAGGGTCGCGGCGGTGGGGCCGGCGGTGGTGCGCAGGGTGGCGCGTTTGGTCAGGGCGGCGGCCGCCAGCAGCAGCTTCCAACGCGCGATCAGGTCGGCGGCAACCAGGGCGGCGATCAGGCGGCCGGAACTGCGGTCATTCGCGGACGCGTGGTTGCGGCTGACTCCGGCATGCCGGTGCGCCGCGCGCAAGTCCGCGCGCAGGCAGGTGAGATCCGGGCGAATCGGCTGGTCAGCACCGATGCGCAGGGACGTTTCGAATTGAAGGACCTGCCGGCGGGACGGTGGACGCTCACGGCATCGAAAGCCGGCTACATGACGCTTCGTTACGGGCAGAAGCGATCGTTCGAGGCAGGTACGCCCATTGAAATCGGCGACGGTCAGCTGATGGAACGCGCCGACTTCGCGCTGCCGAAAGGCGCCGCGATCACCGGCCGCATCTTCGACGAATACGGCGATGCGGTAGCAAATGCGCGCGTACAGGTCCTGCGCTATCAGACGGTGCAGGGCCAGCGCCGACTCACACCCGCCGGCGGTGGCGATCAAACCGACGACACCGGCGCGTACCGTATCTACGGCCTCGCGCCCGGCGACTACTACCTCAGCGCGACGCTGCGTGCCAACAACGGCCCGTTCTTCGACGACGGCAACAACGACACGACCAGCTACGCCTCGACGTACTACCCGGGCACCGGCAGCGTGAGTGAAGCACAGCGCATCACGCTCGGCGTCGGACAGGAACAGCCGAACGTCACCTTCGCGCTGCAGCCGGTACGCACGGTGAAGATCACCGGCACCGCGCTCAACTCGATGGGCACGGCGCTCACCAACGGCATGGTCACCTTGATGCCGGCCGACAACGTCGGCCCGGGCGGTGGCCCCGGTCCGGTGCTCTTCAATTTCGGCGGCAACGGACGCGTGCGTGCCGACGGCAGCTTCACCATCGCCAACGTGTCGCCGGGCAATTACACGCTAATGGCGGTTGCCGGCCCCGGTGGCGGACGAGGAGGCGGTTTCGCCATCCGGATCGGTGGACCGGGTGGGCCCGGACTCGACGACATCGAGTTGGCGTCCATCCCGCTCTCGGTCGCCAACGAAGACATCACGGGTCTGACCGTCGTTACGTCGAAAGGCGCCAGCCTGAGCGGCAGCGTGATCGCTGCCGAAGGGTCGGTGGCAAAGCTCAGTACGAACCAGATTCAAATCGTCGCGCAGCCCGCCAACGGTCAGTTCCTCCCTGGACCGCTTGGCAACCGCCCCGCCCGCGTTGAAAACGACGGAACGTTCGTGCTCACCGGACTCACGGGCCAGAAATTCGTGCGCGTCAACGGACTGCCGCAGGAGTGGACGCTCAAGGCGGTGATGCTGAATGGCGTCGACGTCACGGACTCTGCGCTGGAGTTTCGCGGCAGCACTGAGAACTCGGGCCTGCAGGTGATCCTCACCGATAAAGTGAGCGACGTGAACGGCAAGGTGACGACGGCGCGCGGCGAGGTGACGCGCGACTACACGGTCGTGGTATTCCCCGACGACCCGACGAAGTGGGCGTTCCCGTCGCGGTTCGTGAAGACGGGACGCGCCGACCAGCAGGGCCAGTTCCGCATCCGTGCGCTGCCGCCCGACGATCGGTATCTCGCGGTCGCGGTTGATTACCTCGAGGATGGCGAAGGAACCGACCCGCAGTTCCTCGAACAAATCAAGGACCGCGCGACGCGGTTCGCTCTCGGCGATGGCGAGTCGAAGTCGCTCGATTTGAAGATCATCAACCGATAGGGCCGCAGAAGCCGGCCCCTACGATCCACCCCTACGGTCGAATGTAGCGGTCGTAATCCTCGGGCGTGTCGATGTCGATGAACGCTCCCTCATCATCGACATCGACGTGCACTTCGTCCGCGGCGTGCGCGTGGACGACTGGCTTGGCGCCCTTTGACGGATCGGCGCGGCGCAACTCTCCGAAAATCGACCGGTTGAAGATTGCCGGATGTCCGTGGCGCTCCCCGCGGCGCGGCCGCACGAGCGGTGCAGTCGGTGTGGCTCGGAACGCGTCCAGCACGGCGCGCGTGGTAGCGGCCGAGATCAGCGGCAGGTCGACCAGCGTCACAATGACGGCCTCGACATCATCGAACCGCTGTTCGACCGCGTGCAATCCGACCAGCAGTGATGAGAGCTGGCCCTCTTCGTAGTGAGGATTCTCTACGGCGGTGAGCGACGCGTCGTCGCGCGGCAATGACGCGCGCACCGCTGCGGCGTCGCCGCCGATGACGACGACGATGCGGTCGACGGCGGCTTCGCGCAGCACGCGGACGATTCGAGTGAGAAAGGTCTCGCCGGACGCTCCGATCGGCAGCAGCGCCTTGGTCCGGCCCATGCGGGACGATTTGCCCGCGGCCAGCACGAGGGCTGGAATCATTCTTTGGTGAGCGAGGCCGGAAGCTTCTTCCACTGCAGCGATGCCGCTGCAACGTGAGCCTCTTCCATGCGTCCGCGGCGCACTGCAATCAGCTCGGCGAGGATGCTGACAGCTATCTCTTCGGGGGTCACCGCGCCGATGTCGAGGCCGATAGGTGCGTGCACGCGCTGCAGACACTCGAGAGGCATGCCCTCTTCGATCAGCGCGTCGTAAATCTTCTTGACCTTCGCCTTGCTGCCGATGAGACCAATGTAGCGCAGGTCGCGCGCTGCCAGCGATCGCAGCGCGTCGAGATCGTGTCGATGTCCGCGCGTGACGACGACGACATATGCCGTCGAGGGAATCTCCGCCTTGTGCAGCCAGTCGGGAATCGAATCGACGATGACTTCGTCGGCCTCCGGGAAGCGCTCGCGGCTGGCGAACTTCTCGCGATCGTCGAGCACGTGGATGCGGAAACCCGCCGGCCCGGCGATCTGCCCGAGCTGGTGACCAACATGCCCGGCGCCCACGATGTAGAGCTGCGGGGCCGCTTCAACGGGCTCGATATACACCGTCATTTGTCCCCCGCAAATGAGTCCTGATTCCTCGGCGAAATCATCAGTGAGATCGTACTTGACCAACCGCGGCTTGCGCGCCAGCAGCGCTTCCCGCGCCTTGCCGAGCGCGTCGTTCTCGTAACACCCGCCGCCGATGGTGCCGGATATGCGACCGTCGGGGTAGACGAGCATCTTGGCGCCGACGCGCTGCGGCGTCGAGCCCTGTGCCGCAACGATGGTGACGAGGGCCACCTCTTCGCCGCGCTCGAGCGCTTTGACGAGCTCGCTGAGGACTTCCTGGCTCATACCCTTAATCTTATCGGACGGGCCGGCTAAAGCCGCGGCTGCATCGATGGTCGAGGCCGACCTTTACACCCACCGTAGGGCGGTCTTCAGGCCGCGCTCTAAAAATAATCCGATCTCCAATAAAAGACGTCCTCGGCGCGTGAAGGGATCCCGACGTTTTCGAGCGGACGCATCATGAAGATGTCGCGCGCCGGAACGCGGTTGGTCAACCGGATTTGCGGCGGCACCGGCATCGGGGCGGGCCACCACGCACGGATCAGCGGCGTCGGCCGTGACGGCTCGCGCGCGAGGAGCACCTGGAGGATCGCCCCAAGCCGTGCGCCCGCCGGGTCGCGATCGCCCGCCTCCTCGAGCGTCCAGCCACCGGCATTCACCGTCAGGACGACATAGGCAACGGCGGATGCGCCCTCTTCGGCAACGAAGAATTCCGTCTGACGTGAGCCGCGCGGACCGGCACCGAAGCCGAGCGCCGCGAGCAAGCGCTTCTTCGACAGCGCATATTCAATAAGCCTCGGATCGCGCCGCAACGAGAATCGCACGCCGTTGGTGCGCGTTGCGTCCATCGCGGCGAGCGCAGGCAGGTCGCGCTCTTCGCCGGAGCGTACGAGCATGGCGGGCGCACCGTGCTTACGTTCGACTTGCAAATCGACTTCATCGATCGGGACCGTGACAAACCCGAGCCTCCGGTACAGGTCTTCGCCAATTTCGGAAAACAGCCCGGCGACAATGGCGCCGTGCTCGCGCGAACGTTCGACGAGCTGATTGATGATCTCGCCGGCGTAGCCATGGCCACGCACGTCCGGGCGGGTGAAGACCGCACCAAGGCCGCACATAGCACCGTCACGACCGTCAAAATGAATGGGCCACACGTAGCGCTTCGCGGTCGCGACCCAGGCCCCCCGGTCGTCGAGCAGCGCGAAGCGGCGCAGATGTTTCTGTCCCCACGGCGTACGCAGCTGTGCCGCGTTCCATCGCGCGTAGTTCTCGCGGGTGAGCCCCTCGTTCCAAATGGGATAGGTCGCCTCGACAATTGCCTCGAGGACGGCGCCTTCGGCGACAACGAGTCTCATCTTCAATCTTCAATTTTCATTCTTCGATTGAATTTTGTATCGACAAATAGGAAAACGCGCTAGAAGATCGCGCATCGAAGATTGAAGATGGCCGACTTGCGGTACCCAATCGGGGAGTTCGTCATGGCGCCTTCCGTGACGCAGGGGATGCGCGCGGAGGCAGTCGCCGCCATCGCCACAATGCCCGCGAGGCTGCGCGATGCGGTGCGCAGCCTCTCCGTCGCGCAGCTCGACACACCGTATCGGCCCGGCGGGTGGACGGTGCGCCAGGTCGTGCATCACCTCGGCGACAGCCACATGAATGCCTTCGTCCGCCTGAAGCTTGCGCTTACCGAGAACAATCCGACGGTCAAGCCGTACGACGAGAAGGCGTTCGCCGAACTGCCGGATCAGCAGCTTCCGATCGACGTATCGCTCGTCCTGCTCGACGGGCTGCATGCGCGCTGGGCGGCGGTGCTGAACACGCTCACCGACGACCAGTTCGCGAGGCCGCTCTATCACCCGGAGATCGGCGCGATCACGATCGAATATCTGGTGCAGTCATACGGTTGGCACTCGCGCCACCACGTCGCCCACATCACGCGCCTGCGTGAACGCGAAGGGTGGTAGACTGCAGGCCGGATCTTGTCAGGTCCGCCTTCTAGATGGCAGCGCCAAAGAAAGACTCACCAGAAACCGAACCGCGCGAAATCGGCGACGCGCTCGGCATGATCGAGACGCGCGGACTGATTGGCATGATCGAAGCTGCCGATGCGATGTTGAAGACCGCGAACGTCGTGCTGGTCAGCTGGCAGAAAGTGGATGCAGGTCTTGTCACGGCGCTTATCCGCGGCGACGTGGGTTCCGTCAAGGCTGCGACCGATGCAGGCGCTGCAGCCGCCCGACGCGTCGGCGAGCTGATTGGGGTGCACGTTATTCCCCGGCCGGCCGACGACCTCGAGAAAGTGTTCCCGATCCGCTAGAGAGTCCGCTCCTGCGTCGTCTCCGCTCGCGTGCCGTCAATGGCCGCAACGGCAGCTCTTCTCCGACCATCATCAACGCCTGCTCCGGTCGATCGAGATTGTAAAAAAGTCCTTCGGTGGTGCGCGCGAAGATCTGGTCGCCGCCGATGAACAACGTCAGCGGACCACCATCGCCGATCGCTTCGTACAGCCGCACGCCAAAGACCTGGCGCAGCGTTGACAGCAATCGCCGCAGGCGCGGAATTGAAAACCCGCGGCGGCGCAGATCGGCGAGCACCTGCAGCTCCAGAACGTCGAGCGGTGTGTAGCGGCGCTCGGTGAATCCGCCGGCCTCGGTACGCTGCGGCGCAATCGCTGGCGCGAACAGCCGGCGTGCATCCCACCACTGCAGCTGACGCGCGCTCAGTCCCGTCAGCGACGCGACCTCGCGCGAAGAGTAGTACTTCTTGAGCCTCACGCCTGCTCGCGCGCGTGGCGCTCGGACATTTTCGCGCCTGCGATGTCCTTGGCCGTCAGCCCGCCTTCGTCATGCGTGGACCAGGAGAGCGTCACACGGCGGTAGTTGATCGTGATGTCCGGATGATGATCCGCCGCTTCTGCATCGGGCACGAGACGGTTGACGAACGCGACGGCCTCGGGAAATCCCTTGAACGTGAACTGTTTCCGAATGGCCTCGCCGTCGCGCGTCCAGCCATCGAGCGTCTTCAGTGCTTCTTCGATCTGCTGTGTCGTCAATAGCGCCATGTCAACTCCGGCTGGCCTGACCAGGCCACGCCCTACAGTCCGAAGCGATCCGGACGAACGAGGTCGAGATCCGGATCGCGGTTGCCATCCAGTACGAGATCCGCAACCAGCTTCGCCGTGAGCGGCGCCAGGAGCACGCCGTTCCGATAATGGCCAGTCGCGTAGTAGACGCCGGGCATTGTTGACGAAGGGCCAATCAGAGGCAACTCGTCCGGCGTCCCGGGGCGCAGGCCGACCCGTACGCCGTCGAAGCGTGCCTGCGGTACGCCGGCGACGAGATCAGCGCTGGCGCCGAGCAATCGTGCGACGCCGTCGGCGGTGGCGGATTCATCGTAGCCGACGTCTTCGACCGTGGCGCCGACCAGCAGCGCGCCGTTGCGCCACGGCACGAGATAGCAATCCGTTCCCCAGACGACGCGCGAGAGCGGCCGCTCATTGAAATGCAGATGCAGCAGCTGTCCTCGAACCGGCCGTACCGGCGGTGCCAGCGGCCCGATGCGGCTGCTCCAGCTTCCAGCTGCGAGGACCACAGCGTCGCTCTCGATGACGCCGTCGTTCGTTCGTACCGCGACGCCGCTGCCGCGCGTGCAGATTTCCTCGACAGGTGCCGTGATCAGTTCTGCGCCGCGACGCACCGCCGCGGCAGCCAGCGCCGTCGTCAATTCGGAGGCGCGGACGTATCCGTGCATTGGCAGCAGCAGCGCCGAGATCAGGCGCGGCGAGAGCGCCGGTTCGAGACGGACGGCGTCGCGGCCGGGCATCAACTGGTGTGCTACGCCGGCATGCGCGAACTTCCGCGCTGCGATCGCCAGCTCCATCGCTGCCGCGTCGTTCTTCGCGACGTGCAACGAACCCGACCGCTCGTATTCGATCGCGTGCTGCGAGTCTTCGGACACGCGGACGAGAAATCCGTCGTACAGCGAAAGGCTGCTGATGCCCAGATGAAGCAGCGAATCGATGTGGCCTTCGATATAGGGGGCGAGTATGCCCGCGGAGGCCTGCGTGGCGCCGAGGCCGAAGCCGCGCATGTCGATGATGCGAACGGCCGCGCCTCGCGACGCGAGCTCGTGCGCGACGGCGCATCCGATGATGCCGCCGCCGACGACCGTGATCCTCACTCCGCGATTGTACTGACCACGGCTGAGTTTCCCCTCCATCTTGTGACTCACATATACTCCGACTCGTGCAATCAGAGTCGCGCCGGCGTGCAAACGCCGGCAGCGGCGGCAAGCCCCCCGCGGGCACTGCGCCACGAATCGAACTCGTTCTCTACGTCAGCGCCGCCTCCTCGCATACTGCAGCCGCGACGCGTAATTGCGACACCCTGCTCTCGCGATTCGATCGGCGATCGGTCGTGTTCGAAGTCTGCGACATCAGCCTTCACCCCGACCGCGCCGAAGCCGACGGCATCTGCTTCACGCCCGTGTTGATGAAACGGATGCCGCTGCCGCGGGCATATGTCATTGGCGACCTCTCGAATACCGCAGCCCTGGTGGACCTTCTCGTATCGTGTGGAGTAGACCCGCTTCGATGAGCATCATGAAAAAGATCCGCACGGGCGTTCCAGGATTCGACGCCCTGACGACCGGTGGACTTCCGGCCGGACGTTCGACCCTGGTCGCGGGGCGCAGCGGAACAGGCAAGACCATCCTCGGTCTTCAGGCCGCGGCGCATCTGTGCCGCACCGGGACGAACACCATCGTCGTCGGCATCGAGGAAAGCGCGGACGATCTGGTCGCCACCGGCGACACGCTGGGATTCAATTTGACCGGACTGCGCGCTCAAGGACTGCTGCACGTCTCCGACATGATGCGCCCGCTGGACGAACCGACGATCATCAGCGGTGACTACGACATCATGGGCCTCGTGCACCGCATCGAGCATCTGGTCGGTCAGACAGGTGCGCAGGCCGTCGTGCTCGACTCGGCTACCGCGTTGTTCACGCCCCGCCCGCCGCAGGACTTGTTGCGCAGTCATTTCTTTCAGCTGGTGCATTGTTTCCGACGTCTGGGTCTGACCGCGATCATCCTCGCGGAATCACCGTCCGACTATTCGCAGCTGACTACGCTTGGCGTCGAGGACTATGTCTGCGACCTTGTCATCGTCATGCGCCTTGCGGTCGATGGCGATCGGCGGCGGCGCTCGATCGAAGTGGCAAAGTATCGCCGCAGCGGTCACTACAAGGGCGAGTTCCCATGCACGATCACCACGCGCGGACTGGCGGTGTTTCCGCTCGACGCGCCGGACCGGCCGGAGACCGAAAAACTCGAGCGCTACTCGAGCGGCGTGGCAGGCCTTGACGAGATGACGCACGGCGGATTCCTGCGCAACTCGATCATGCTGGTGCGCGGTCCGACGGGAAGCGGCAAGACGATGCTCGCCGGACTGTTCGCGCGCGCGGGCGCGTTGCGCGGCGAACGGGTCATGTACTACGGCTTCGAAGAGCCGCGGCCGACGTTGATCCGCAACTTCGATGAGGTCGGTATGGGCATCGCCGACCTTGCACGGGGCGGCGATCTCAAGCTTCAGTGCCGCTATCCCGAAGCGACGAGCCTCGAGGACCTGCTCGTCGATCTGCGTCTCGGGCTCGAAGAATTCCAACCGTCGCTGGTCGTCATGGACAGCATCTCGTCCATCGAGCACGCCTCGTCCGAGAAGGGCTTCCGTCAGTTCATGATCGGCGTTGCGTCGATTCTGCGCGGCCACGGGCGAAGCGCGCTGCTCACGCAGACGGTTCTGGCGGGCACCGCGTCGGAACATACCGCTCCGTATCTGTCGACCATCGCCGATGCGATCATTTCGCTCGACTACTCGCCGGCCGGTTACGAGCTGAATCGAACCATGCGCGTGATCAAGATGCGCGGCTCGGCGCACGAAACACACCCATATCGTCTGCAGATCGGTGCTGGCGGATTGAACATTGAGCGCTGGTCGGCCCGGAGTTACGGCGAGTCGATAAAGGCGGAAGACCGATGGCGAGACGCACAGTCCTGATCGTCGACGATTATCCGGGCGCGAGATATCTGCGCAGCCGCATCCTCAGCGACGCGGGCTACGAAGTACTCGAAGCAAGCACCGGCGAAGACGCCCTCCAGATCGTCCGCCAGGTAATCCCCGATCTCATTCTTCTTGACGTCAATTTACCGGACATCAGCGGACTCGAAGTCTGTCAACGTCTGAAGCAGGATCCGCTCACCGCAAACATCCCGATCATTCAGATCACGGGTGCGTGGCTGTCGGAAGCTCACCGCCAACAAGGACTGGCCAGCGGCGCCAGCGCATATCTCGTCGAACCGGTGGACGACGTAACACTGCTGCGGAATGTGGTGATGTTGATCGAAAGTCCAACGTAGACCGACTCGACCTTATCTTCGAGCTTGGCAGTATTTTTGCTCATCTGATCAGGCGTGGAACTGGTCACCCACGAAGTGGAGTCGAGTGAGCAGCAGGCCTTCCCACTTTGTGCGGAGCGGCGGCGAACATCCATGCGGTCGCCGCGCAGCAGCGCTCCAAGAGGTCCTCTCCCGAAACAACATGACGCCGACAATCGCCCTGAGGTCGAGCTAGTTCTGTACGTCAGCGCCATATCGCCGCACTCCACGACTGCGCTCCGCAACCTGCGCCGCGCACTCGCGAGCTTCGCGAGCCATCGCATCAGGCTCACCGTTCACGACCTCTCGAAGGATCCGCAGCGCGCCGAACGTGACGGCGTTCACTTCACGCCGGCGCTTGTGACGACGGGGCATCGGCCGAGGACGTGGATCGTGGGACATCTCGGCAACCCGCAGGTACTGCAGGCGTTGCTTGAATCCGCGCTCGAACCAACAGAGTAAACTGGCGTTCTGCCTCCGGTTTCCGATTCACCATCATCGTTCACGCTGCGCCGTGTGTGCGTGTTCTGCGGGTCGAGCACAGGGCATCGGGACGTCTATGCGCACGTCGCCGGTGAGCTGGGACGCGAGATGGCTCGCCGCGGCATTGGCCTCGTCTTCGGCGGCGGTGCTGTTGGCCTGATGGGCGTCGTCGCGGATGCGGTTCTCGCCGCCGGCGGTCACGCCGTCGGCGTCATCCCTCACGCACTTGTGGCTCGCGAGCTCGCCCATCGCGCGCTTCCCGATCTCCGCGTCGTCAACTCCATGCACGAACGCAAGGCGACCATGGCGCAGCTGTCGGATGCGTTCATTGCGATGCCCGGCGGATTCGGTACGTTCGAGGAGTTCTGCGAGGTGGTGACGTGGACGCAGCTCGGTGTCCATCGCAAGTCGTGCGGCCTGCTTAACGTGGATGGCTTTTACGATGCGCTGATTGCTCAGTTCGATCGCGGTGTGGCTGAAGGCTTCATCAAGCCGTTGAACCGTCGCATCGTCGTGGCCGACGCGGAACCAGCAGCGCTGCTCGATAGCCTCACCTTTATGCCGGCCCCGCCGGAGGCGCCCTGGATCAGCGGGCCCGAAGAAACATAGCCGTCAGTGGCCGACCGCGGCCGGGGACAAGTCCCCGGACGAGAACAACGGCACTTCCAGAAAACAGACGAAATTCGCACAAAATCGCGCGGAAACGGGGGCATGGCCCTTGCCTGTGGTGTAAGGCCGGGTCTTCAGACCCGCCAGGAGCATTCATGGAGATTCGAACCAGCACTATCGCCGTTGTGGCGGCGTCGTGCATAACCGTTGGAGCCGCCGGTGCCTTTCTGGCGAGCCGGCCTTCGCGCGCGCCGCAACAGAGCGCGCCGGCCGCAGACACCGCCGGGGTTGAGCAGTCGGAAGCGGTCATTCCCGACGCGCCCGCGGTGCAATCGACGGACACTGCGTCTGAGCATCCGGCGGCGGTGACGCCTCCGCCCGTGACCACGCCGCGCACGCCGGCACCGGCGCTGACAACGCGCGCGACGCGGCCCGCCCCCGCGGCCGCGGCGAAGCCGGCACCCGTTGCAGCGGCTCCTCCAGTGACGCAGCAGGCGCGTGCGTCTGTTCCCGAGCCGGCGCGCACCGTAACCGCGCCCGCACCGACCGTGCCCGCTGCGGCCGCTGCGCGTCCAGAACCCAGAGAACCAAAAGAACCCGCTCCGCCTGTTGAACGCACTGAACCCATCGCACCCAAGGTGCCTGCAGGCCCGCGATTTGTCGATCTCGTTGTTGCGACCGATTCCGTGCTTGGCCTTCAGATCGAAACGCCGGTGACGAGCGAGAAGGCGCGAGTAGAAGACGAAGTGGTGGCTCGCGTTACCCGTGACGTCCGCGTGGGAGACCGCGTGGCCATTCCTGCCGGCTCGCAGGCGCGGGGCGAGGTGACGATGGTTGAGCGCGGCGGCAAGGTAAAGGACCGCGCGCGGCTCGGCATCCGGTTCACATCGGTCGTGCTTGCGGACGGGACGCGCGTGCCTCTCGAGACCGACACGATCTATCGCGAAGGCGACAGCCCCACGGGCGAGAGCACCGCGAAGATTGGCGGCGGCGCCATCGGCGGAGCGATTCTCGGCGGCATCTTCGGCGGCGCGAAGGGCGCAGCCATCGGTGCGGCCACCGGCGCCGGCGCGGGGACCGCAGCCGTCGTGGCCGGGGGACGCAACGCGGCAACGCTGCCGGCCGGCACGCCCGTAACGGTCCGCGTTGTCAAACCGGCGACGGTCACCGTAGAAGAGTAGAATCACCGGCCAAAGGAGATTGGCCATGATTCGTCACAACCTGGCCGCGGCGCTCGCCGTCGCGGCACTCGCCATTCCCGCCGCTGCTCAGGTCAAGAAGGTCGACGTTCAGGGCGTTCAGAACTTCAATCAGATCGACGCGGTGTTTGCGTGCGGCGGCGCAACCGATGCGACCGGCGTGGCGAACCTGAAGAAACAGGGATTCGCCTCGATTATCAGCTTCCGCCTGCCGACCGAGCAGGGCGTCGCCGAGGAGGAAGCGGCGATTAAGACGACCGGCATCAAGTACGTCCACCTGCCGCTCAACGGCGCGATGCCGGATCCGAAAGTCGCAGATGAATTCCTTGCCGCGGTATCCGACAAGAACAATCAGCCTGCGTACATTCACTGTGGTGGCGGCGGCCGCGCCGCGTCGATGTGGATGATCAAGCGGGCGCTGAAAGACGGCTGGACGACGGACCGGGCCGCGGAGGAAGCGAACGCGATTGCGACGTTATCGCCGGCGTTGAAGACATTCGCAACCAACTACATCAACAGCCACAAGTAGGTAGTAGTTGGTAATTCGTAGTTAATGGACCCTTCCGAGTTCCGGCGCAGCGGGCATGCGCTCGTCGAGTGGATTGCCGATTATCTGAGTGGCTCGGAGGAGTATCCCGTGCTACCGCGCGTGGCGCCTGGCGATGTGCGCGCGGCACTGCCGGAGCGCGCGCCCGAAGCGGGGGAGCCGTTTGAGGCTATCTTCGACGACTTCGAGCGCGTGCTCGTTCCGGCGCTGACGCACTGGAACCATCCCGGGTTCTTCGCCTACTTCCCCGCAACGACCAGCGCCTCCGGCGTACTGGCGGAATTTCTGTCGGCCGCGCTGAATCAGAACGCGATGCTGTGGCGAACCTCGCCGGCGGCAACCGAGCTCGAAGAAGTGTCGCTTGGCTGGCTGCGCGCCCTGCTCGGACTACCGGACGACTTCGAGGGCGTCATCTACGACACCGCTTCCATATCGAGTCTTCACGCGCTCGCGGCGGCGCGCCAAGCCGCCGTGCCGCACGTCCGCGAACAGGGACTCGCGGCGCGGTCCGACCTCAGGCCAATGCGCATCTACTGCTCCGAGCAGGCACACTCGTCAATCGACAAGGCGGTGCTGACACTCGGGTTCGGCCACGCATCGCTGAGGAAGATTCCGGTCGATGCGAGTTTCAACATGCGCGCTGACGCATTGCGCAACGCCCTCGACGAGGACACACGCAACGGTGTCACGCCAGTTGCGGTTGTCGCAACGGTGGGAACAACTTCGACGACAGGAATCGATCCCGTCGCCGCAATCGCCGATCTCTGCGTCGACCGAGGAATATGGCTGCACGTCGATGCGGCCTACGCTGGCGTTACCGCGATGCTGCCCGAATGCAGACAGTACTTTTCAGGCTGGGAGCGCGCCGACTCCATCGTCGTCAACCCGCACAAGTGGCTCTTCACGCCATTCGACCTGAGCGCGTTCTACTGCAGACGCATGAACGTTGTGCGTGAGGCGTTTTCGGTCGTCCCTGACTATTTGAAAACGGCGGAGGGGAATGCCGGCGTACGTAATCTGATGGATACCGGCATCCAGCTCGGCAGGCGGTTCCGCGCTCTAAAGCTTTGGATGATTCTTCGGCATTTTGGTGCGGAGCGCCTGCGCGACATCCTGCGCGAGCACATCCGGCTCGCACAGCAGTTCGCTGCTGACGTCGACGACCATCCCGACTTCGAACGCCTGGCGCCGGCACCATTCGCCACCGTTTGCTTTCGCGCGAATCCGCGCGGCATAGCGCTCACTGCCCCTGAGCTCGAGCGATTGAACGAACGCGTGCTCGACCGGGTAAATGCGAGCGGCGAGGTGTTTCTCTCGCATACCCGCCTCAATGGGGCGTTCGCGATCCGCATTTCGATCGGGCATCTGCGCACAAGCGGAGTGCACACCGCGCGCGCATGGCAACTCCTCGTCGAGCATACGGCCGCGCTCGCCGCTGCCCGATAACATTTCGGTCAACTTCAGTCTTTTCAACTGTTTCGTTCAGCTCGTGCATGCCTCCGGGCATTTTGCTTGCAGCGTGGCCGCTCGGGGAGAAACCGAACCGTTGCCTTGTGCAACGTGTGCGACGACATGGACTGCAGGTCCAGGAGGAACGCAATGTTGAAGAAGTGCGCTTTGATTGCCGCGCTGATGTTGGTCATCGGACCCGCGAGTGCGCGCGCCGACTGGTTGTTTACCCCGAACATCGGAATTGGGTTCGGCGGTGACACACCATCGAACGACAAGCTCACCTACGGCGCTTCGCTCGGATGGATGGGAGCGGGCATTGCCGGATTTGAAGCTGATTGGTCCTATACGCCGACATTCTTTGAGAACGCTACCGACAACATCAGCTTCGCCGACAGCGACAACGTCCAGAACCTGATGGCGAACGTCATGCTCGGCATTCCAGTTGGTGGCCAGCATGGCGGCGGCTTCCGTCCGTACGCGGTGGCTGGTCTCGGTTTGATGAAGACGCATGTCGCTGATGCCGATCAACTGTTCAGCGTGGACAGCAACGATTGGGGCATGGACCTCGGCGTCGGCGCGATGGGTTTCATGACCGACCACGTCGGGTTCCGCGGAGACCTGCGTTACTTCCGCGACCTGCAGGATACGGAACAGAACGGCGGCTTCACGCTCGAAACGGGCAAATTCGATTTCTGGCGCGGCACCGTCGGTCTGACCTTCCGCTGGTAGATTCGAAGGTTCGGATGGTTCGGGGTTCGAGGGTTCGAATGGTTCAACCCTCGAACCAGCGAACCAGCGCACCCACGAACCGCCTCAAGTCTCTAATCGCCACACCTCTTTCCACCGATCACCCTCGGATTCGAGAGCTACGCATCCGTGCAAGGGAAAGCTGGCGCCTTCATTCGCGCTGGTGAGCAGCGCCAGCAGTCGCGGGAGGTATGGCATGTGTCCGGCGATCAGAACGCCGCGCGTTTCGCTGATGAGACGATCACGTATCCACTGTGGCGGATCGTCTGGCAGCAGTCCGCGTTCCGCGGTGATCGGCGCGAACGGATTGCATGCCTTCCAGAAGGCGTCGGCGGTCTGGCGGGCGCGCAACTTGCCGCTGTGCCAGATGACATCCGGCTTCACACCACGCTGAGCGGCAAGGACGGCGAGCCGCTCTGTCGCCGCACGCCCGACTGACGAAAGCGGCCGCATCGGATCCACGTCCGGGCCGACGGCATCTCCATGATGTACAAGGACCAATAAGCTCATGGGCCAGGTGCTATACTGCCCTGTTTCCGAGCGAATCAACCATCCGAAGGAGTTCCATGGCTCGTTTCATCTTCACGTCCGAATCCGTGTCCGAGGGGCACCCTGACAAGGTTTGCGATTACATATCCGACTCGATTCTCGATGCGTGTCTCGAGCACGATGCCTCCAGCCGGGTTGCATGCGAAGCACTATGTAAGAGCGACACGGTCGTAATCGCCGGGGAGATCACCACGAACGCGAAGCTTGATTACGACAGGATTGTCCGCCAGGCCGTCAAGGAAATTGGTTATACCGACCAGTCGGAGCCGTTCTGCGACACGACGTTGAAGCTGATCCCGATCATGACCAAGCAGTCGTCGCAAATCTCGCAGGGTGTGACGGCAACGACAAGCCAGAGCGGCGACCAGGGCGCCGGAGACCAGGGGATCATGTTCGGCTACGCCACGGACGAATCGCCCGAGATGATGCCGCTGCCGATTCTTCTCGCCCATAAACTGACACGCGGGCTGACCGAAGATCGCAAGCAGGGAAAGGTCGGATTCCTGCGACCGGACAGCAAGTCTCAGGTCTCCATCCTCTACGAAAACAACGAGCCCAAGGAAGTGACCGCCGTCGTCATTTCGACGCAGCACACGCCGGACGCCAATCAGAAACAGATCACCGAATACGTGCGCGAGCAGCTCGGACCACGCATGCTCGGGTCGTGGTGGCGCAAGGATGTGACGCTATACGTGAATCCGACCGGCGATTTCAGCCACGGCGGTCCGTCGGCCGATGCCGGCGTCACCGGCCGCAAGATCATCGTCGACAGCTACGGCGGCTGGGGACGCCATGGTGGCGGCGCGTTCAGCGGCAAGGATCCGTCGAAGGTCGATCGCAGCAGCGCCTACTTCTGCCGGTTCGTGGCGAAGCAGATCGTCGCCGCGGGCATTGCCAAGCGCGCCGAGCTGCAGGTGGGTTACGCCATCGGCATGGCACAGCCGGTGTCGATAAAGGTCGATACGTTCGGTACCGGGGATGAGCGGGCGGCGGAGGAATTCGTGAGAGCTGCCTTCGACTTCCGGCCGCGCATGATCATCGAGCGGCTCGATCTGCTGCGTCCGATCTATCGCAGCACGACGAACTACGGTCACTTCGGACGGCCCGGACTTCCCTGGGAGACGGTCGAGAAGTCGGTCGCCGTGGGCCGCTAAAGCATTTCGTACCAGCGGCGGTGGCGTGCCGTCACCGCCTGCTGGACGGTTCCCACCTGGTCAGCGACGCCCTGCGCCTGCTGCTCGTTTACTCCAAGCGCCATCAGCTCCTGTTTCATTTCGTTTTTCAGACTGTCGACCTGCTTCTCGCTCAACTGCCGTCCGGCGACAGTCACCCAGCACGTGTGCGCAACGGGCATCGCCTGTGCGAGCTTGAAGGTTTTGCCGGTCAACGCCTGACCGAGGCGACGCGCGAGCTCCGCGGCCGCCGCCTGGCCGTTGTTCGTATCCTGCGCGTAATGGGAAATGTCGTCGGCGAGATCTTTCGGCCCGTCGGGACTGCCGCTCGCCAGATTCTGCAGATCCCGGCTGATGTCGCCTAGCTGGTTCGCGGTTTCAGGCGTGGTTTCCGGCATCGGACCGTCGGCCTGGCGGCACGCTGCAAACTGCAGCGCCGCGGCGAACACAAATGCGTACGCAATCTGTCGTGTCACGGAAGTCAGCATAACACTCGTTCTAATCCGACGGCATCACCTCGCGCGGCCGACCCGATGCCCCGATGCGGCCGTTATCGATCAACACCGCCCAGTCCGCAACGGTGAGCGCTTCTTCGGGAAGGTGCGTGACGTAAACAAGAGGGACCGACAGTTCGTCACGGATGCCGATCAATGCATCGACTATCCTGCGGCGGCGCGGAAGATCGACCGCGGCGAGCGGTTCGTCGAGAAGCAGGACATCCGGTCCCGAGTAGAGAGCGCGCGCCATGGCAACGCGCTGGCGCTCTCCGCCGGAAAGCGATGCAACACGTCGATCCATCAGCGTCGAAAGCTCGAGCAGCTCGATGAGAACTCCGAGATGGGGCCGGCTGCCGGCGCGGCGGCCGTAGGTGACGTTCTCGCGCACGTTGAGATGTGGAAACAGCAGGATGTCCTGCGGCACGTAGCCGATGCGGCGCCACCGCACAGGCGTGTTGACGTGCCGCTCGGAGTCGAACAGCACGTGGCCGTTCACGCCGATCCTTCCATGGTGTGGTGTGCGAAGACCTGCCACCGCTTCGAGTGCAGACGTCTTGCCAGAGCCGGAGGGCCCAAACAAGGCGAGCGCCCGTGCTTCGACGTTCACGTTGAAGGTCAGGGTGAACTCGCCCTGCCGCAGCGTAAAGTCCAGATCGAAAGCAGCCACTATGCCTCCCTGGCCAGTCTGTTCGACCCGAGCACCGCAACAAAGGCGATGGAAATGGAGATCACGAGCAGAACGGCCGCCTGTTGGTCCTGTCCGGTCTCGGTAAAGCTATAGATGCCAACCGCGAGCGTGCGCGTCCGTCCGGGTATGCTGCCGGCGACGACAATCGTGGCGCCGAACTCGCCGAGCGCACGCGAGAAGCCGAGCATGGCGCCCGCGAGGATGTTGCGCGCCGCCAGCGGCAGCGTCACCGTGGAGAACACCCGCCACGGTCCGGCACCAAGCGTCTCGGCGATCTGTTCGTAGCGTCGCGTCACCTGTTCAAAGCCCGCGCGTGCAGTGCGCACCAGCAGCGGCAACCCCATCACCGCCATCGCCATAACGACCGCGGCTGGCGTGAAGACGATGTCGATGCCGAAGCGAGCCAGCAGGCTGCCGATCGGCCCGCGGCGACTGAACAGCCATAGCAGCAACAGGCCCGTCGCCACCGGCGGCATCACCAGCGGCAGATAGACGATGGTTTCCACGACCGACTTGCCGGGAAACTGTCGGCGCGCGAGCAGCCATGCCACCGCGACGCCGGGAACCAGCATCAAGGCGGTTGCCCCGAGCGCTGCAAAAGTCGTGAAGATGGCGATCTCCCGGATCTCGGCGCTCACGGTCGCGTCACTTGCTTGCCGCGCCGGGAACGAGGAACCCGGCGCGCGTGAAGACAGCGATCACCTCTGGTGTTCGCAGGAACGCGAGGAACCGGCGCGCTCCATCCGCATTGCTGCCGGAGCGCACCATCGCGGCTGGATAGACGATGTGCGGACCCTCCGAAGAGGGAACGACAAGCGCCTCGCGGACGTGCCTGGCAGAAGCAATGTCGGTGCGATACACGATGGCTGCGTCGGCCGCGCCGCTTTCCACCGCCGCGAGCGCGAGGCGGACGCTGCCGGAAGGAACGATCTTCATTGCCAGATCCGTCCAGATGCCGAGCGTCTGCAGGTACTGCTTCGCATAAACGCCCGCGGGAACCGCCGCAGGATCGCCGATCGCAATCCGGCGAATTGAGGAGTCGAGCAGATCGCGCGCGGATGCGATCCGCCGCGGTCGATCATCAGGGACCGCAATCGCCAGCTGGTTCGAGAGCAGATCCACACGTGTGGCCGGATCGATGTAGCTGGCCACGGCGTTCATCTGCGCTTCGTCCGCGCTGATGAAGACGTCGGCCCCGGCGCCGAAGGAAATCTGGCGCGCCAGCGTATTCGACGATGCGAGGTTCAGCACGATCTGCTCGCCGCTCTTCGCCTGATAGAGCGGCGCGATCTGCTGCAGGACGTCCGTCAGACTGACGGCTGCGGAGACGACAATCTGGCGCTTGCCGCCCTTGGCGGCCTGTGCGGTCGCATCCGTCGCCAGCGTCAGGCATAGCGCCGCCAGCAGCAGCCGCATCGATGCACGGCACATAGATCGTTAATTTAGTATGATTCAGGTCGATTCTGGAGACGTTTTTCTATGAGCCTCATCACGGTGCGTGCAGCGGCCGAGCGGCTCGGGGTGAGCTACTCGGCGCTCAAACAATGGATTTACAAGGGCACCATACGCACGGTCCGGACCGGCGGTGGCCATTACCGCATCTCGGATGGCGAAATTGACCGGCTGCTCGCCACGCAGGGAAAGGTGGCCGTCGGGCGGCCATCGCGGCGGAAACGCGTGCACAAGGCCATGCTTGTGGCCATCAGTGGACGCAACCAGCTGCGCGGGATTGTCGAGGAGGTGCGCGCCGACGGCCTGCTGGCGCAAGTGCGGCTGCGCATCGGCGATCAGCGCCTGACCGCCGTCATCACGCGGGACGCGGTCGACGAGCTCAAACTGCGCCGCGGCGAAGAGGCGCTTGCCATCATCAAGTCCACCGAGGTCATGATTGCCAAGGACTCGGCCATCTGATAGGCTTCAGACTCCAATGGTTCGGGTCCTCGCTCACGTGCATGTCCGCCATCATCACGGCCACCGTGGCCGGCCGGCAGGACTGCGCGCGTAAGGGACTCTCGAACCCAGACCCAGACAGACACGCAAATGCAGACCCCGCCGGTAAGAGTGGCGGGGTTTTTTGTTGTACGGATGAATATGGATTTTTCGAAACTCGACGGACTCATTCCGGCGGTCGTGCAGGACCACATCAGCGGCGAGGTGCTGATGGTGGGCTTCATGAACCCGGAGGCGTGGGAGATCACGAAGCGGACCGGCTACGTGACCTTCTTCAGCCGCACGCGCAACACGCTGTGGACGAAGGGCGAGACGTCGGGCAACAAGCTCGCCGTGCGCGACGTGCTCATCGACTGTGATGAAGACACGGTCCTCGTCAAGGCCGAGCGGCTCGGCGGCGGCAACGTCTGCCACACCGGCGAGCGCACCTGCTTTTTCCAACGCGCGGAGGGCGTGACGGTTCCATGAAGCTGCGGCTCGGCATCCCGAAAGGCTCGCTGCAGGACGCAACCGTGCAGCTGTTCGCGCGCGCGGGCTTCAACGTCTATGTCAGCTCGCGTTCGTACTTCCCGACGATCGACGATCCCGAAATCGAGTGCATGCTGATCCGCGCGCAGGAGATGACGCGCTACGTTTGCGAAGGTGTGCTCGATGCCGGGCTTACGGGCCTCGACTGGGTCGCCGAGCACACGCTGGGTCGCGAGTCGCACACCTGCGTCACGAGCCTCGCCGATCTGGTCTACTCGAAACAGAGCTTCGGCAAGGTGCGATGGGTGCTGGCCGCGCCCGAGGATTCGCGCTTCAAATCACCGCAGGATTTCGCCGGCGCCACGATCGCGACCGAGCTCGTGCAGGTCACACGCAGCTACTTCGAAAAACTCAAGGTGCCCGTGAAGCGCGTGGAGTTCTCGTGGGGCGCCACCGAGGTGAAACCTCCGGTCCTCGCCGATGCCATTGTCGAAGCCACTGAAACAGGATCGACGCTGCGTGCCAACCGTCTCCGTATTCTCGACACCGTGCTCGAGTCCAACACGCAGCTGATCGCCAACCAGACCTCGCTCGCCGATTCGTGGAAGAAGACGAAGATCGACAACATCGCATTGCTGCTGAAGGCCGCCATCGAAGCGCAGGGGCGCGTCGGCTTGATGCTCAACGTGCGACGCTCCGATCTCGACAAGGTGCTGACGCAGCTCCCCGCGCTGCAGCGGCCCACGATTTCTTCGTTGAGCGACGAGGAATGGGTCGCAGTGAACACGATCATCGAAGAGCGAACCGTGCGCGACCTGATTCCCAAGCTCAAGGCCGCCGGTGGTCAGGGGATCGTCGAGTATCCGCTCAACAAGATCGTGGTGTAGGTGGCGGGTGGTGCGTTAGGTCGTGGGGTGACGGGATAGATGAGGATCGTTGAAGCGAGCGACCGTGACGCGATACGCGAGCTGCTGTCACCGCAGCGCGTCCGCGACGAAGAAACGGACCGACGCGTTGCGGAGATCGTCGCCGATGTGCGCGCCAACGGAGACGCCGCGCTGCTGCGCTACGCGCGTACGTTCGATCGTCTCGACGGAGACGTCGAGGTGTCGCGCAAGGAGATGATGGCGGCGGCGCGCACCGTACCTGCCGCGGTTCGCACAGCGATTCGCACAGCGGCCAAGAACATCCGCGGCGTTGCAAAGCGGCAGGTCCCGCGCGGGTGGAACACGCGCGTGGCGCCAGGCGTCACCGTCGAACAGCGCGTTGTGCCGCTCGATCGCGTGGGCTGCTACGTGCCTGGCGGTCGTTATCCGCTGCCCTCTTCACTGCTGATGACGGTGATTCCGGCAGCTGCCGCTGGTGTCGGCGAGATTGTCGTGGCGTGCCCGCGGCCCGATGCGGTCGTGATGGCCGCCGCACTGGAAGCCGGTGCGTCGCGGCTGTTCCGCCTGGGCGGCGCGCACGCCATCGCGGCGCTCGCCTACGGAACGGAGTCGATTCCACGCGTAGACAAGATCGTCGGCCCGGGGAACCGCTTCGTCGCCTCCGCCAAGGCCATCGTTGCCGCCGATTGCAGCATCGACTTCTACGCGGGCCCCACGGAAATTCTGATCGTCGCCTCGCGCGGCCCCGCAGGCTGGATTGCCGCGGACCTGATCGCGCAGGCCGAACACGATCTCGACGCACGCGCGGTGCTCATCACGCCAAACCGTACGCTGGCGACCCAGGTTGCCGACGCTGTCGAGCAGCAGATGCCGGCCGATGGGCCCGCGCGCGAAGCGCTGGCGCGCCACGGCGCCGTGATCGTGACGGCCTCCGCTCGCGAAGCGATGGACCTCGCCAACCTGAATGCGCCCGAGCATCTCGTCGTAGACGATGAGAAGCTGGCGAAACGGGTGAGAAACGCGGGCTCCGTGTTCGTTGGACCGTGGAGTGCGCAGGTCGCTGGGGACTATGCGATTGGATCGAACCACGTGCTGCCGACGGCCGGGGCGGCGCGCGTCAGGGGCGGACTCTCGGGCGCCGATTTCGTCCGCCAGATCACCGTGCAGCGGATGACGCCGAAAGGGCTGCGGCGCCTCGGCCCGGCTGTCGTCTCGCTGGCGCGTGCGGAAGGACTCGAAGGCCACGCGCGCTCGATCGAGATTCGCCTCGCCGCGCGTAGGGCGGGCCTCAATCGGCCGGGTTCCGCGAAGCGGACCCGGCGAGATTAATCATGCTGATACAGGGCTATCCGGATCCGGGCGAAGGCCTGCGACTCCACCTCAACGAAAACACCGGCGGCTGTTCGCCGCGTGTGCTCGACGCGATTCGTCGTTTGAAGCCGACGGATATCTCGACCTACCCGTCGTATCCGAGTCTCGTCCTGACGATCGCGAAGTACTTTGACGTCGATCCCGAGTGGGTGCTGCTGACCAACGGACTCGACGAAGGCATCCTGATGGCAGCGGTCGGCCACATCTCGAAAGCGCGCATCCACGATGCCGAGACGATCGTGCCGACACCTGCGTTCGACCCGTATCCGAATTCGACGGCGGCAGCGGGCGCTATCTCGGTACGCGTGCCCGCTAACCCTGACCTGAGCTTCCCGACCGACGCCGTGATCAAAGCGATCACCCCGCGGACGCGGATGATCTTCCTTAACACGCCGAATAATCCGACAGGCCAACTGATCTCCATTGCGGATTTGTGCCGGATCAGCGAAGCGGCAGGTGATGCGATCGTGCTCATCGATGAGGCGTACATCGAGTTCGGCGGCGAAAGCTTTCTGCCGCAGCTGCCTCGATATCCCAACGTGCTCGTCGGCCGTACGTTCTCGAAGGCCTACGGCCTTGCCGGCATGCGTGTCGGCATCGTCATCGGCCAGTCGCCCGCGTTGCGGCCGGTGCGGGACGTGACGTTGCCGTTCAACATCAACGTGATTGCGCTGCATGCGGTGGAGGCCGCGCTCGACGATACCGAGTTTCTGCCGCGCTATGCCGCGCAGGTGCACGAATCGCGCGAGATGCTCTACACCGCATGTCGCAGGCTGGGGCTCAACTACTGGGAAAGCGCCGCGAACTATGTCCTCGTGCAGGTCGGCGAGACCGCGCCGTTCATGCAGGCGCTCTCCGCCCGCAAGATTCACGTTCGCGATCGCTCGAAGGATCCGTCGACGCCCGGATGCGTGCGGATCACCGCCGGCATGGTGGAGCACACCAAGGCAGCGATCGAGGCGCTCGAGTCGGTCGTGGCCGCGAGGCAGGCGCGATGAAGGCGCGCGGCACGGTGTTCGACCGGCGGACCACCGAAACGAAGATTACAGGGCGACTCACGATTGACGGCCAGGGGCGTTACGACGTCAGCACCGGCATCCGCTTCTTCGATCACATGCTCGAGCTGTTTGCGCGCCATGGCGGATTCGATCTGAGGCTGAAGGCCACAGGCGATCTCGACGTCGATCAGCACCACACAGTTGAGGACGTCGGCATCGTGCTGGGCGAAGCCGTCCTGACGGCACTCGGCGATCGGAAAGGGATCAACCGCGCGGGATATTTCGTCATGCCGATGGACGAGACGCTCGCGGTTGCGGCGATCGACCTGAGCGGGCGACCGCACGCGGTCGTGAATCTCAAGGTGAAAGTGGACAAAGTCGGCGACCTGCAGACAGAGCTCGTACACGATTTCTTCGACGGCTTCGCGTCCGGGGCACGTGCCAACGTGCATGTGAAGGTGCTGTACGGACGATCGAGCCATCACCACATCGAGGCCGTGTTCAAAGCGTTCGCGCGCGCGCTGCGCGTCGCCTGCGCGCGCGATGAGCGCCTCGCCAAGATGCTGCCGAGCACAAAGGGGCTGCTGTGATCGCGCTGATTGATTACGGTGCCGGCAACCTGACGTCCGTGCGAAAGGCGCTGACCTCTCTCGGTGCCGATTACGCGATCCCTGCGTCGCCCGCGGAGCTGGTGCGCTACTCCGCCATCATCGTACCTGGCGTCGGCAACTTCGCAGCGACAGAGGCGTTGGTGGGTCCCTGGCGCGATGCGATCGGCGCCGAAGTCCGCAGCGGTAAGCCGCTCTTTGGTATCTGCCTCGGCATGCAGTGGCTGTTCGAAGGCAGCGAGGAGGCGCCGGAGGTCCCCGGACTCGGCGTGCTGCCCGGCCGGGTGACGCGGCTGCAGGGCGACGCAGCGCAGCGCCTCAAGATCCCGCACGTGGGATGGAACGCGCTGGCGTTCCACAGCAGCGCGGAGCTTGCGGGTCAGCGCTGCCGCATTCTCGCCGGTCTCGAAGACGGCGCGCACGTCTACTTCACGCATTCGTTCGCCGCTCCGGTCACGGACGCATGCGTTGCCGCGACGACGCATTCGGAAACGTTCGCGGCGGTGGTCGAGCGCGACAACGTCTTCGGAGTCCAGTTTCACCCCGAGAAGTCGAGCGACGCCGGTCTGCAGATCATGCGCAACTTTCTCGAGGTCGTCCGACGCCTGCCCGCCGCAGCGCGGAGCGCGGAGGCAGGGTGCTGACCAAGCGCATCATCGCCTGTATGGACGTCCGTGACGGCAACGTCGTCAAGGGCGTGCAGTTTCAGCAGCTTCGACACGCCGGTGATCCAGCCGAGCTGGCCGCGCGCTACAACGTCGAGGGGATCGACGAAGTCGTCATCCTCGACATCACGGCGACGCTGGAAAGCCGACGTGCGCTTGCCGACACGATCCATGCGGTGGCTCAGCGCATCTTTCTGCCGCTGACCGTCGGGGGCGGCATCCGCTCCGAAGATGACGCCGCGGCGGCCGTGGATGCGGGAGCGGACAAGGTGAGTCTCAATACTGCGGCGTTGAAGAACCCCGAGCTGATTACGACGCTCGCACGGCGCTATGGCAGTCAGGCTGTGATTGTCGCCATCGATGCGAAGCGGCGCGGCGACGGGTTCGCGGTCTATGTACGGAGCGGCACGGCTGATGCGGCGCGCGATGCCGTGGAATGGGCTCGCGAGGCCGAGGCGCGCGGCGCGGGCGAGATTCTGCTCACTTCGATGGACCGTGACGGCACGCTCTCCGGTTTCGATTGCCAGATGACGGCAGCGGTCGGCAACGCGGTGAACATCCCCGTCATTGCCTCGGGCGGTGCAGGCGGTGCCGAGCACTTCTGCGAGGTGTTCACACGCGGCTGCGCCGACGCGGCGCTCGCCGCGTCCATCTTCCACTCCGGAAGCGTGCGCGTCAGCGACTTGAAACACTACCTGCGGCGCCAGCAGATCCCGGTCCGTCTGTGATGCTGATTCCCTCAATCGACCTGCAGGGCGGCCGCATCGTGCAGCTCGTCCAGGGCGAGCGGCTCGCTATCGCAGCGACCGACCCCGAGGTCTGGATCGCCCGCTTCTCCGGGTTTCCTCGGGTGCAGCTGATCGATCTCGATGCGGCGAAAGGACAGGGCGACAACGGCGCCATGGTCCAGCAGATCTGTGGGCGGCTTCCCTGTCGGGTCGGCGGCGGCATTCGATCCGTGGAACGGGCACGGGCCGTGCTCGATGCCGGCGCACACGCCGTGATTGCCAGCTCGGCGCTCTTCCGCGACGGAGCTGTGGACGCTGCGTTCGCGCGCACGCTGGCGGAGGCTATCGGCGTCGAGCGCGTTATCGCCGCCGTGGACAGCCGCCGCGGCCACGTCGCCATTCACGGTTGGCGGACCGTGCTGCCGATTACGGCGGTCGACGCGGTGCGCGCCCTCGAACCGTTCTGCTCCGAGTTCCTCTACACGCACGTCGACAAAGAAGGCCTGATGCAGGGCACCGACATCGACGCGATTCTCGCCGTACGGCGTGCCACGGCCCGGCGCGTCACCGCCGCCGGCGGCATCACCACCTGGGACGAGATCGACCGGCTCGACGCCCATCACGTTGACGCGGTGGTCGGCATGGCGGTCTACACCGGCCAACTTCCACTTGACCGTTACGCCAAGTAGCGTAATCATTACGCCAAGTAGCGTAATGGCATTACGCCAAGTAGCGTAACCATTACGCCAAGTAGCGTAATGGACAATCCTTTCGTCTACGGCGAGGTCGTGCCCGGCGAGGCCTTTGTCGACCGGGAAGAGGAGCTCGACCGCCTGGTCGCCGACCTCGGCAACGCGCAGAAGGTGTTTCTCATTTCACCGAGGCGCTACGGGAAGTCGTCGCTGATTCGCCAGGCGCTCGAGTCGCTGCACCGGCGCGGGGCGCTCACGGTCGATCTCACGGTCAGCAGCTACAGCTCGTACCTGGCGTTCCTCGAAGGCTACGCGCGGGCCGTCGCCGCTGTGGAATCGAAGTGGGATCGGGCGCGCACATGGCTGATGGAGGCTATCGGATCCACCCGACCGGAGATTCGCTACGAGCCGAAAGAAACGGGCCTCGGCCGATTCTCGGTGGCGTTCCCGCATGCGACGACGGCGCGCGATATCAATCGCCTCGCCAATGACGTCTTCGCGCTTCCGGGCAAGCTCGCCGCCGAGCGCAAGCGCACGGTGGTCATCGCACTCGACGAGTTTCAGGCGATCGACAGCTTCAACGGCGGCGGCGTCGAGCATGCGCTGCGCGCCGCCGCACAACATCAGCGCCAGGTCGGGTATGTATTCGCGGGATCCGAACCGAGCCTGATGGAAAAGATGATCGGACCGCGGCGCCCGTTCTACAAGGCCGGACCGGTTCTGCGATTGAACAAGATTTCGCACACGCTCTTCGCCGACTTCATCGACCGGCGCTTCAACAAGACCGGCATCAGACCGGAGCCGGGCCTGGCAGACGCGATCATCGACCTCGCGGGCAACCTGCCCTACGACGTCCAGCGCCTCGCCCACGAGACGTGGGACGATTCGCGGTCGAAAGGGGCGCGGAAGGTGACGCTCGAGGATCTGCATCAGACGCTGGCGCGGCTGCTCTCGGAGCAGGAAACAATCTTCGAAGCGCTCTGGCAGCGGCTGACTCTGCATCAGCGCGCGACGCTGCGCGGTGTCGTGCTGCAGGGCGGCCGCGAGATCCATTCCGCCGACGCACGCGAGCGTCATCGGCTCGGAGCGGCCTCGAGCATCCAGAAATCGCTGGCGGCGCTGACGGATCAGGACGTGCTCGTCAAAGAGGGCGCCCGATATCTGGTCGTCGATTCGCTGCTCCGCGAATGGGTGGCGCGGAGAACGTTCTAGGCTGCATATTCACCTCACGAGGAAGCAAATCCTTGCGATGATCTCTAAGCCTTGAGCCTCCTTGATCGCCTCGGACTGAGTCGACCCGAGCTTCGGGCCTGGGCGATGTACGACTGGGCGAACTCCGCCTTTCAGTCGACGGTCATTACCGCGGTCTTTCCACCGTTCTTCAGCGCATATGCGGCGGCCGGTCTTCCGCCCGCGGTCGCCACCGCGCGTTTCGCCTGGGCGACGACGATCGCGGTCACGATCACGGCGATACTCGGGCCGATTCTCGGCGCCATTGCCGACTACCGCGCCATCAAGAAACGGATGCTGGCGGTGTTTCTCGGCATCGGCGTGATCACGACGATGATGATGGGCACCATCAGCCGGGGGGACTGGACCTACGCGGCGCTGCTGTTCATGATTTCGAACATCGCAATCGCGTCGAGCTTCGTCTTCTACGACTCACTGCTGCCACATATCGCGGCGCCTGACGAAATGGACCGGGTGTCCACCGCAGGCTATGCGATCGGATATCTCGGCGGCGGGATTCTCCTCGTCATCAACCTGCTGTGGATCCTGACGCCGAACACATTCGGTATTCCCGACACCGTCAGCGGGATCAAGCTGTCGCTCGTCAGCGTCGGCGTGTGGTGGCTCGTCTTTTCGATCCCGCTCTTCCGCCGCGTACCCGAACCGCGGCGTATGCTCGAAGCCGATGAAACGGCCAACGACAACGCCGTTGGCGCGGCATTTGTCCGCGTGTGGGAAACGTTCCACGAGCTGCGCGGCTACCGTCACGCATTCCTGATGCTCGTCGCCTTTCTGCTCTACAACGACGGCATCCAGACGATCATCCGTATGGCAGCGATTTACGGCGCGGAGATCGGCATCGATCAGACCGCTCAGATCGAGGCGTTCGTCGTCGTGCAGTTCGTGGGGATTCCGTTTTCGTTTCTGTTCGGCGCGCTTGCCGGACGCATCGGCGCGAAAGCGGGAATCTTTCTCGCTCTCACGGTGTACACGGGGATCAGCATCCTCGCCTACTTCATGACATCGTCCTGGCAATTCTTCGCGCTGGCGTTTCTCGTCGGCACCGTGCAGGGCGGCAGCCAGGCGCTGAGCCGGTCGCTGTTCGCGCGGATGATTCCGAAACACAAATCGTCCGAGTACTTCGGATTCTTCTCCGTATTCGAGAAGTTCGCGGGCATTGCCGGGCCGGCGCTGTTTGCTGTCTCCGTGAGCATCTTCGGGTCGAGCCGCGCCGCCGTAATCTCCGTGATCTTCTTCTTCGTGTGCGGCGGTCTTGTGCTGACGCGCGTCAACGTCGCCGAAGGCGAGAAGCGCGCACGAGAAGTGTCCGTCGCATGAAAGTCGTCATTACCGGAGGCACCGGATTCCTCGGCTCGGCGCTCGCCTCATCGCTGCGCATCGACGGTCATCAGATCATCATCATCACGCGCCATCCGCACGTTCACGATCAGGCGCCGTGGACTGACCTGCCCATCGTCGTGGAAGGCGCGGATGTCGTCGTGAACCTCGCCGGCGACCCGCTTGAGACCGGACGATGGACGAAGGCACGAAAGACGTCGATTCTCGAGAGTCGTCTCAAGGCCACGGAAGCGGTCGTCACGGCGATGTCGAAGACTTCACAGCGACCCGGGGTGTTCCTCAATGCGTCGGCGATCGGCTACTACGGCGCGCGCGGCACAGGAGCGGTGACGGAAGAGTCACCCGCGGGGTCGGACTTCCTCGCATCGGTGTGCGTCGCGTGGGAGGGCGCCGCGATGGCCGCGGCATGGATGACGCGCGTCGTGCTGCTGCGAAGCGGCCTCGTCCTCGACGGCACTGGCGGGGCCTTGCCGAAGCTTGCGCTTCCCTTCAGATTCTTCGCGGGTGGACGCGTCGGGTCAGGCGACCAGTACTGGTCGTGGATTCATCGCGACGATTGGGTGCGGATGGTGCGTTGGACGATCGAGAACGCCTCGATCAAAGGCCCGCTCAACCTCACGGCGCCGGGTCCGGTCACGAACCGCGAGTTCACGGACGCGCTTGCGAGTACGCTGCATCGCCCTGCGCTCGCGCCGGCACCTGCGTTCGCTCTCAAGCTGATGCTCGGTGAAATGGCGGAGGCGATGATTCTGAATGGCCAGCGCGTCCTGCCGGACAAGGCTGAACGAGGCGGCTTCGAGTTCAGGTATCCCGACCTCGACGCGGCGTTGCGACACGTTTATCAATAGCTTCCGCGTGCGCGAGGATGCGCCGATCCACCGTCCCCGTCCGGCGCGCCTGACGTGACGCGGCTTCCGCATCCACAAATCGTCCCGCGCGGTAATACGCCCACGCCAGCGCGTCCATGGTGAAGATGTCCTTGCGCGTACGCGCGGCCTCTTCGGCCAGCTGCACCGCTTCGCTCGTCCGGACGCCCCGTTCTGCCAGCATGCGCGCGACGTTTGTCGTCAGCCGCGCTTCGGTCAGCCACGCATCGCGTTCGATCGCTTCGGCACGCGCGTACATCGCATCCGCGCCCGCGGCATAGCCTTTCTGCGTCAGCAAATCGCCAGCGGCAATGGCCGTTTCCGACGTCGGCGCCCTCGCAAGAAGGGCACGATAGATGGTCAGGGCATCTTCCGCCTGGCCGCGAGCGGCGGCGACCTTCGCACGTCCCGCTTCCGCAAAAGGGTGTCCGGGAAACGCGAATTCGGCGCGCGCGTATTCGCGAGCGGCGCCCTCGACGTCGCCTTTCTGCACGAGCAGATTTCCGATCTGCGCATAGTGCCACGCGAGCGATTCGGGATCCTGCGCTCCCGTGGCTTCCGCCGCCATCCGCATGCTGGCGATAGCACCATCCAGATTGCCCTGGAGTTCGCGGGCATAGGCAATGCGCGCATAGGCCGCCGCGTCCGGACGCAGGCGCGCCATCGTATCGAACGCATCGAACGCCTGGTCGTACTCACCAAGTTCAAGGTGGGCGTCTCCGACCACGCCGTAATTCCACGCGTCTTTCGGATGCTTCCGCATCGCGCGCGTGCCCACCTCAATAGCCTGGCGGAAGCGGTGCTGCGACATGTATACCGCGCCAAGCATCCGCAGCGCGTCGTAGTCATCGGGCTCGCGATCGAGCGCCTTCTTCAGCACTCGTTCAGCCTCGAGCGTGTAGCCGCCGTTGGCCTCGAGGCGGGCGCGTCGCAGTGCATCGGCGGCAAACGCCGCGGCCTCTCTGCCGGCTCCCTTCGGAGACGGATGGTTGTTGCGCGAGAAGATCGCTGCCGCGATCGCTCCGACGGCGATCGCGGCGACGACACACCGGAGGCGCTGGCGCTTACTCATGGCAGGTTGGACGGATTCAGATTGGTCGAACCGGGGTTCGAGTGAATACGCGGCCCGCCCGTCTCGTTGCCCGGATGCGGTGCGGAGAGGAACGGGAACGTCGAAAAGAACGGCGTGTCGTTGGCGTCGATGCCATCGCCGAGGGTGTTGTTCGGCCTCACGTTGAAGGCCGGTGTGAACGGCGTCCCGCCTGCGAGCGCGCGTAGCTCGATGTCCACAACGTCATCGGCCGGACGCCGGCCATTCGGGAAGCCGGCGGTGTCGCCGCCGAGGAGTCCCAGGCGGCTCGGATTGCGCGATGGCGGAACGGCCATGTTCAGTCGAATCATTTCCGCTGGTCGCGGATTGGTGCCGATCTGATTCAATCCCGGGATTCCCGTCAGGAAGATGGTGACGAGATCGTTGCGCGGCGTCGGCGGCGTTTTCAGACCGAACAGTGCCTCGAGGAGAGGCGGCACCGTCGGATTGGTCACGAAGCTGAGCGCCGCGCCGTCGCCCGTCGGCTCCAGGCCGTTGAAAGTGTCCTTGACGCCGAGCGGAATGACCGCCTCGTTGACGAGCGGCATCCCGAGCCGTGACACCTGCACGAACGCACCGTTCGAAGCCGACACCCCGGGCGTACGGGTAGTCGTCGCTGGACGGCTCGCTGTGGACCAGACGCCGATCGAGGCGTTCGGATCCGACGCGCCTGCCGGTGTCGCACCTGTGCGTGTCAGATGCGAAATCGGAATCTCCAGCGCGATGGTGTGGACGTTAAAGTTGCCGAGACCATCGACGGCAGGGCCAGTCTTGTTGTTCAACGTGCGCAGCTGCAGCAAATCAAATGTGGCGCCGAGGTCGACGAAGAACGGATCGTCGCGCGGCCCGGCGAACACGCGGATGCCGTCGCTCGACAGCGTGTTCGCGCCCGTGCCGAAGTCGCCAACGTAATTCGGCATGGAGATTTCGCCGACGTTGGCGGGCAGCACCATCATGTTCTGTCCGAGCACGGTCGCCGTGCCCGTGCGCCTGGGTCCTCGAACCTCTGTGACGTTATAGAACTGGCGGACGTTCAGGTCCGGATCGTTGAGTGACGTCACCTGCCCTGTGTTGTAGAGAAACGTATTCGGGTTGGCGACAGTTGTGTTGAAGCGGAACTGATACGTCAGGTCCTCGACCGCATCGCCTGTGTTGTCGATCATGATTTCGTACAGCACGTTGTCGTCGAACTTCCAGAAGTTCGGGCCCGAGCTGGGAAACTCGAGCGGGATGAAGTTCGCGATCAGGATGATGCGATCGGGACGCTCGGGGCTGACAAATGCGTAGACATCCGTGTTGTCGGCGAGTGGATCCTGACTGATAAGCGGCGCCTCTCGATGGCTCGACGCCCGCAGCGGAACAAGACAGGCGCTGGCGGCGACAATTGCCAGCGCGATACAAGCAAGCTTCCTCACGCAACACCTCCTGCTGGTTCCCTCTACGGAGGCGAGGCGCGAGTGGATGTATCAAGGCATACCGACCAGATATTTTTCGCCGGTCGGTGCCGCCACACCGCCGGCCGGCTCCAGCGTGACAGCTACCGCGACCGGCGCTGCGATATCGGGCGGTGTGTAGTAGTACTGCGTGCCGCCGCCGCTCGGATCGGTCGCCAACACGCCTGCGCTGACCGGCATCTGAGCGGTCACGACCCAGACCTGATACGCCTTGCCTGCCGGCGCAGGCGGCAGATTCGCCGCGATGAAGACGAGGCCGCGCGTTCGACTCCACAGCGCACGTGCGCGCGCGTCCGGAGCGACAGGCTGCCCCTGCAAATCGATGCGCGCGAGATCGGGTGCGGACAGCACCGCGGACGTTGCGCGCTGCTGATCGAACCGTGCCTGCAGATCGGCCATCTGCCGCTGCACGCGCAGCGCATACAGTCCGGCGCCCACGGCAATAACGATGGCGGCGGCGAGCGCCAGCCATCCGCCTGCGCGCATCTGCGGCGCGTTTCGGCGCGACTGCGCTCGGTCGCCGGCCGCACCGACCGAGCGCAGGATGCGGGCGCGCACTTCCGGGCGGGGACTTACCTGCGGAACCGTCGCCGCCAGCGCGTCAATCGCGGGACGCAGCGATGCGACGTCGGCAGCGCACTCCGCACACTCCGCCAGGTGCAACTCGAACTCGCGCCGCTCCGCCGCGTCGAGACTGCCGAGCACGTAGCCGGCGGCATTCGCCTTCAGCTCGTCATGCGTGCTCATGTCGCGCCTTGCATGGGGCCCCCAACGCGCGGACTTTGCGCGTTGGGATGTGTCAACGCATCGCGCAGCTTCAGCAAACCGAGGCGGATGCGCGTCTTCACCGTACCGAGCGGCTGCTCGAGGCGCTCGGCGATTTCACTGTGGCTCAGACCTTCATAGTAGGCGAGCTCGATCGCCATCCGCTGCATCAGCGGCAGCTCACCCAAGGCGCGCTGGACGCTGCGCGTCTGCTCTTCGGTGAGCATCATGGAGGCGGCGTCCGGCTGTGTGTCCGGCATCTGGTCGATACGTTCGACTTCGCCGGTCCGACCCTCGAAGCGCGTGCGCTTCGCTCGGATGCGATCAATCGCTCTCGATCTCGCCATCATCAGAAGCCACGCGGCGACGACGCCGCGTGTCGCGTCGTAGCGGGATGCCTGGCGAAACGCTTGCGCGAAGACTTCCTGCAGCACGTCCTCTGCTTCGGTTTCATCGGCGACGATGCGGAGGATCAGCGAGTAGAGCGAGCGCGAGTGGCGATCGTACAGCTCGCCGGCGGCCGCCTGATCGCCGGATGCAATCCGGCGCAGGCAGGCAACATCCTCAGCCTGCGATTCCGCCGCAGGCTGCATGCGCGCAAGCGCAGCCAGAAGCCACATGTGCCCGCTACATTCTACGGACGCCGCTCAAAACTGGATGTCGGTCCCTCTGGCGCGATGTTTGAGGCTGGATGGGACCCGACCTACTGCGCGTATTTGGCGAGCGCGGCGCGCCATTGCTCGACGGGTGCGGGCGCTCCGGCTTTCCCTTCGAACACGACCTGACGGGTGGTCAGCCGCGATCCGTAGAACCGCTCGTTTGCGTCCATATCCTGACGAATCGTGCTGCCGTTGACGGTGACACCAGCGAACAGTCCTCGCGCGCGCGAGTAGCTGAGAATCTGCGCCCGCAGCTGGATGTCCGTGGCCGCCTGCGCGTCGCGTCCGACCGGCCCGGCGGCGATGGACGCATCCGCTCCAATCTTGAACTGGTTGCTGACGAGGTTCTCGAGGCCGCGCTGATTGTTGATGACCAGGATGATGTCGGCTGACTGGCCGCCGATCTGGAGGCCAAAGGTGCCGCCGATGAGCGTAAGAAATGCCGGCGCCGACCAGCCGTTCGCACCGCGCGCACTGATGACGCCGCGACCGCGGACACCACCCACCACCAAACCTGCCTTGATGGTGCTCGGAAAGATCGCGATGCCCGCAGCTTTGGTGAGAATTGAGCTCGGGATGGCTTTGTCCTCGGCCGACATGATTTCGCCAAAGACAGCTGTGGCGTCGCTCACCCGCTTCGCCTCGTTGCTTTTGTCGTCCTTCTGCGCCCGCGGCTGCGCAGTAAGGAAGATCACGAGGCAGACGGCTGCCGCGGCAACCGTCGACAGTTTATTCATGGCGGAATCATACTGGCAGGGCAGGCCTTTCCGCCTTCGCCAAGGCTTCGGCGGACTCGCCATAGCGCGAAGCACGGAAGCGGTTGGACCCCTTGGATCTGTCTGAACTTAAATAAACGCGGGTGCGCTGCCGCGGAAATCTCCGCCGAGAATCGAGACCGAGTCTGTCCCCAGCCAGCCGTCCAGCACCTTGGCGTAGACCGAACGGAAATCGGTTTCGTAAGTCACGTCGTTGCCAGAGTTTTCGAGCGTCGGGTTGTCGGGCCGCGGGTTCAGATCCGGCGCCGTGCCGAACAAACCGCCGCGAACTCCACCGCCGATAGCCATCATGATGGCACCTGCCCCGTGATCGGTGCCGTTGCTGCCGTTCTCGCTGATGCGCCGACCGAACTCGGAGAACTGAATCATCAGCGTGCTGTCCAGCAAACCCTGATTCTGCAAATCGTTGTAGAACGCAAGCAGGCCATCGCCGACGGTCGTCATCAGGTTTGCGTACGCCCCGCCGCCCGCGTTGCCCTGGCCGGAGTGTGTGTCGAAGCCGCCCGTCTGTACCCAGTACACTCGCGTTCCAATCCCTTTCGCAATCGATCCGGCGACGGTCTTCAGCGCCTGCGCGAACCCATTGGCGGGGTAGGTGACGGTTGATTGATACGTCACGACCGACGCCACGCGATCGAGCGTGGCGAATGCTTCCATCGCGCTCGTGTTCACGAACGCGAGGTTCGCGCGGTCGGCGCCAGCCATCGAAGCGAGACGAATGGCGGAGTTGCGTTCATTGATCGCTTCGGCACCGCTGTTGGGACTCGCGAAGCTGTAGCTGCGCGGATCGGTGATGGAGGGCACCGCCAGATTGTTGCCCGTCAGCGCACGATAGGTTGCCCCGGACGTATTCCAGCCCGCCAACGGGTCAATCGGCGACGGCAGCGTATCGAGATAGCGACCAAGCCAACCCGTGCCTGAGGCGTTGTTGGGATTCGCGGTGCCCCAGATGTCCGTGCCCTGGAAGTGCGACCGGCTCGAGTTCTGATAGCCCGCGCGCTGAATGATGGCGAGGCGGCCCTGATTGAAGATCGTCTGCAGGCCGGTAAGGCGCGGGTGAAGGCCGAGCGCCCGGCCCGCTGAATCGGTTCCTATCTGCAGCACATTCGCCGCCGGCACCGCAATCGCCGGACGACGGCTGTAGTAGAACGAGTCCTTGTAGGGGATGACGGTGCTGAGCGCGTCGTTGCCGCCCGCGAGGTAAATCACGACCAGATTACGGGAGACCGCACCCTGCGCCCGGGCGATGTCCACCAGAAACGCCGGCGCGGCGAAGCTGAGCGTGAACGCCGCCACACCGTCGCGAATGAATTCCCGCCGAGTGACTTTGGTTGCCATTGTCCCCTGGCCTCAAACGAACTGATATTCGCCGGATCCCGCGATGAGGCGGGCAAGGCCCGGCGCCTTCGCGGTCATCTGCGCATCCGATCCGGTCCACGCACCGCCCGTGTTCAGATAACCGAGCAGCTCCGACTTCTCGCCCGTTGAATACGGCGCCGGGGTGAAGCGCAGGAGCATCGCATCGAGCATCCGGCTCGCCTGTGCGCGATCGGCCGTGCTGAACGACCGGGCGAGATTGAACTTCTGATTCGAGGCGACCGTCGCGGCGAAGTTCATCCGCGCGAGCATCTGGCCGGTTCCGAACCAGGCGCGTCCCAGCTGCCAGCCGGCGACGTTTGGAGGCTCGAACAGCGTCTGGCCCATGTTGGTCAGCGGCACGCGGGCGGAGTCGATCGAGAAGCCGTTCCAGCCCATCTCCTTGACGGTGCGGATCGCGAACTCCGCCGGCCAGGCGTAGCGCGCGTTGAAGTTCCCAGGGTGGGTGAACCACTGGGAGTTGAAGATGTAGCGCAGCACCGCGCGCATGTCGGTGTCGCTGCGAAGGTAGACGTCGGTGACGCCTTCGACAAAATTCGGATTCGGGTCTTCAAGATCCGACACGAAGAAGTTCCACAGCTTGCGCGCGAGCCGCCGCCCCGTCTCGGGATGGCCAGCGAGCATCGTCAAGAAATCGATGCCGTCCTGCATTCCTCCCGCGGCTGCTCTCGAGGGAATCGTGTTGGAACCAGCGACGGAAAATGTGAAGGCCTTCGGCGTCGTGTCGTGCTGTGCGGCGTTATAGAAGAATTCCTGGTAGGCCGCCGGATCGTTCCCATCGGCGCCCGGAACGTTACGCAGATTCCATCCCGTGAAGACGCGCGCCGCGGCGTACACGTCGGCCTCCACGTAGTGCCCCAGGCCCCACGTGAAGAGCTCCATTACTTCGCGACCGAAGTTCTCCTGCGGCCTCGCCTTCGTATTGGTGCGGCCGTCGAGAAACACGAGCATTGCCGGATCCTGGGCAACAGCAATCAGGAGATCGCGGAATTTGCCGAGCGCCATCTGTCGCAGCAGCTCGTAGTGGCCCTGCGGACCCGGCGTGTCGCCGCTCTTGTTGGCCATCATCTTCGTGCCGACAAGCGCGCCGACCGCGCCAGCGACCTTGGCGTAGCCGACGCCGAAGTGGTTGTGCCAGAACAGCGCCATCTTTTCCTGGAGCGGGCGCCGTGTGTGCAGCATACGGAACAGCCATCGCTGCCGCGCATCCTCGATGTTCGTGCTCGGTGAAAACTGACCGCGCGAAGTTATGCCGACCGAATCAGGCAACCCGATCTTCGAATCCACATCGTCGGGGAGCTTGTCGAAGTCGACGAAGTAATCGACAGCGGCGGAATACGACATGCCGGCGACGGCCTGCAGATCCGCGGCGCTGGCGCCAAAACCGGCCCGCCGAAACAGGTGATCGAGAAGCGGATTGCCGGATTGCATTCGTCTCTCCTGGGAACCTTGAAGCTTAACCGACGCCGCACGCGCCACGACCGTGCGTTTTGGATATCGCGATTACGCTTTTGCACGGTGCGGCACGGCGCCGCGGCCCGGCCGGTAAATGTTCTGACTGAAAATGAGCGCCTCGCGTTGCCTAGGAGACGAAAGACCGCAACATTCCTGCCGCCGAGAACAGGCGGTGCGGATCCGTCGTTTCCTGCAGGAGTGCCGAGAGCTCTCGCTGTGCGAACCGACTCTTTCTCGCGCGCCGCGCCAGAAGATTCGCGAACCATGGTCTCGCAAGACAATCCTGCGCCATCTTGTAGGCGCGAAAACGTGGCCCAAAGGTGCCGTGAATCCGTTCCGTGTATCGATCCGCGATCACTTCAGGACTTCCCCCTTCGAGAATGATCGCTGCTGCCATCAAACCACTTTCGAGCGCCTTACCAATGCCTTCGCCGCTCAGCGAGTAGGTCATCCCGGCGGCTTCGCCAATGACCAGCAGCCCGGGACGTGACAGCGTTGATCCGCACAACGCTGTCCGCAAAGGCGCGCCCTTCAACTCGGTCGCCCCTATCGCGTGCTCCATGACCGCTGTGGCGGCGGGAAACGTCTGGACGAACCGGGCCAGCAGCTTGCGAAGGTTGCGTTCAGTGGGCAGCGTTCTGGCGTCGTAGAAATACCCGACGCCGACGTTGAAGGATGCATCCGGCGCGGGAAAGATCCAGCCGTACCCGGGGCAGATTGCCTCGTCGTACGAAATGCAGAGGTGGTTGAATCGCGCGGCGAAGCGTTCGCCCGTCGTGACGTAGAGCCGCGCTGCGGTTGCGCTTGGTCCGATCCGTTCGCAGACGCCAAATCTCTTCAACGCTTCAGAGGCGGCCCCGGTGGCCAACAGCGTGGTAGCCGCACGCACGCGGCGGGTTTCACCGCGCCGGTTCAACTCCGCACCGGCAACGGTGCCGTCGTCGATAAGAGGAGCAACCGCGTCAGCGTCCGCGACGAACCGCGTACCGGCGCGAACGGCTTCGCAGCGCAGTATCTCGTCGAAAATCAGACGCGGAAGACACGCGCACTCGCCTTCCAGATCGAAGAAGTGACCGTCGGGCGAGTACACCCGCAGGCTATCGAGCCTGCGCGCGCGGCGGAGCATCTCCTGCTTCAGACCGAGTCGATCGAGAGCGTGTAAGGCGTCTGGAATCAGGGCGTCGCCACACGTCTTGTCTCGAGGAAACGCGCGACGGTCGGCTAAGAGGACGTCGCGGCCGGCTCGCGCGAGAACAATTGCCGCTGCAGCTCCGGCGGGGCCGGCGCCGACGATGAGCACGTCGGCCCGCTCGCCTGATTTGTCCGTGCCGCGCGGAACCATATCGCGCAGAATATGATCCTTCGATGCCATCACGGAAGAAGCGCACGATCCGACGAACCTCGAGGAAAAAACCTGCAGAGAAGAACCCCGCATCCGGGCGTGGCACCAGCGGACTCGCACCGCAGATGCAGGCCGTCAATACCTACCTCGCCGTGGCGAACGTCAACGCGACGATGGACTTTCTGCAGAAGGCGTTCGGATTCACTCGCGGCGTGGTCTTGCCCGGCACCGACGGGCAGCCGCGCTATGCGGAGATGCGGCACGGCGATTCGGTCGTGATGCTCGTTCCGAAGGGCGACGGCACCAGCGCAACGGGCGGCGCGGCCGCCCTCTACACGTATGTTGCAGACGTGGATAAGGTGCTGACAAAAGCCCGCGCCACCGGGGCTGGCGTCTCTGATGCGGAGGACCGTCCGTGGGGCGACCGAACGGCGACGGTGACGGACCCGGATGGTTATCGTTGGGTCCTGGCGACATTCAAGAAGCTGGTGCCGTTCAGTTAGTAGTACCGATTACAGCCTGATAGCACCGCTCGTACATCGGGACAATTTTCTCGGCACAGAATTCGTTGCGGACGCGCGAGCAGGCGGCCTGGGCAACGAGCCGATGCTTCGCCGTATCCCGCAACAGCATCACGCCGCTCTCCGCCATTTCGTCAAGCGCATCCGGCGCATGCAGAAATCCGCTGATGCCATGCTCGATCACTTCGGGAAGGCCGCCGACGCGCGACGCGACGACGGGCACTTCGCAGGCCATCGCTTCGAGCGCCGCCAGTCCAAAGCTCTCCTGCGCCGACGGCAGCAGGAAGAGATCCGCAATCGACAGCAGCGGCACCACTTCCTCCTGCGCGCCGAGTGGATGCACGAGCTGCCCGATGCCGAACTCACGTGCCAGCCGGTAGGCGGTCGCCAGCTCGGGCCCATCGCCAACGAGGAGGAGCCGCGCAGGAACCTGCTTGCGGATCCGATCGAAGATAGCCATGACCGCGTCGATCCGTTTCACCGGTCGGAAATTCGAGACGTGAATCACCACGCTCGCGTCGCGATCCTCGCCGACGTATCGCTTGCGTAGATTGCCGACGCTCTGTCGGCGATGAATGGCGCAGTCGAGAAAGTTCGGAATGACTTCGATCTCTCTCTTGACGCCAAGCTGCTCGTAGGTGGACGCGCGCAGGCTCTTCGAGACGGCGGTCACGCTGTCCGACTGGTCGATTGAAAACGCCACGATCTCCGAATACGACGGGTCGCTCCCGACCAGCGTGATGTCGGTCCCGTGCAGCGTTGTCACCACGCGCGGCGCTTTGCCGCCGTGGGCACCGACGACCTGCCGCGACAGGAATCCGGCGGTTGCGTGCGGAATCGCATAGTGCGCGTGAATGACGTCGAGGCTGAACTCGCGCGCAACCTGCACAACCTTATTTGAAAGCGACAGCAAGTACTGCGGCTCGCGGAACAGCGGATACGTGGGCGTCAGCACCTGGTGAAAGGACAGGCCGGCCTGAAATTCTCCGAGCCGGAACGGCATTTCCGTGCTGATGACATGCACCTGATGTCCGCGCTGTGCGAGTGCCTTGCCCAGCTCCGTGGCGACGATGCCGCTGCCGCCGACGGAGGCATAACAGATGATTCCGATGTTCATCGATCCCAGACGCGCAGCAGATGAGGGCGGATAACCGGTTCGCGAATCACGAACCCTTCGGCGAAATCCACGCCGGCGAGCACGCCGAACTGCGCATCGCGGCTCTCAATCAACGTCATGAATCGCGGCGAGGTGAGCCGCGTGTGCACGGCGTCGGCAGCTGGAGGACGGAACTGGCTCTTGTGACACGCCAGCGCACGCCGTTTCGTTTCGTAATGTTCGGTCACGTCAACGACAAATGAAGGCTGCGCGGATTCATTGATGAAATAGTAGGACGTCATCTCGGGCTTCCACGGTTCGCCCTCGGCGCGAAAGCGGCGCAAGCCCGCGTTGAAGATCGCGTCGGCGAGGAGCGCGCTCGCGGCGACATGGTCCGGATGACGGTCGGACCAGTACGGGATGGTGATTGCCTTCGGCTTCACGCGGCGGATCAGCTCCGTCGCTGCAAGCGCGTGATCGGCGCTCGATCCGATAGCGCGATCCGGAAGGCGAAGATTGGTACGCCACATCGCGCCGAGCACCTTGCGCGCCTCTTCCGCTTCGGCCAGCCGCTCCTCGACCGTGCCGTTGCTGCCCATCTCACCCTGCGTCAGGTCGACGAGTCCGACGCGCAGTCCCATCGCCGCGTGTTTGGCTACGGTGCCACCGGCTCCGATCTCGAGATCGTCTGGATGTGGCCCGAAGACGAGGAGTTCTACCTGGTCCAACCCCATACAGCGTCTTCTTTTTCAGGAGCGTCCTGCAGAGCACGCACGAGTATCCGCGCGGCGAGGAAAGCGCCGGTCACCGAATCGCCGCCGCTGCCCAGCGCGAACAAATGCCTCGGGTAGTTCCGATGCGGGCCGATGTACATGAGGCCGTCGGTCGTTTCACCGCTGATCAACTCCCAACCGTACTCCGGCATCAATCCCGAAATCACCGGAAACATGGTCAGCAGCTCATACATCATTTGGCCCGTGCGCTGGACGAGAACCGCGGGACGGTTTCGTTCAGGTGTTTCGTCCTGCGTCGCGCCGGTGACGAGAATGCGATCGTCTGCCGTCCATCGCACACGCCGATGCGGCTCGCGCGTGTCGCGGAACGTCGTGTCGCGAGTGCCCAGTTGCCTGCGAATAGCGGCAGGCATCGGCGCAGTGAGTACGAGATACGACTCGCGCCGCTTGAAGTGCCGCTGCAGCGGACGGTACTCGGTCGTCGCCGTGGCCGTCGCCACAACTACTGTTGATGCGCGGAGCTCTCCCCCGTCGACGATCACGTCAACGTGCTTGCGCGCAACTTTCACCTTCCTCACTCTCGACCGCTCGGCGATGACAGCACCACGAGATGTGGCCGCGCCCGCCAGACCGAGACACGCGCGATACGGATCCAGTGCGAACGCATCACGCATTCGGATGGCGGCAGGCGCTTCGGGAATGCTCACGCCTTTCATCAGCTTGCCCGTAAGCCACGTGGCTCCGATGCCCGCTTTCGATCGTGCATCGAACTCGCGCCGGAGCAGCTTTTCGTGGTCGCGGTCCGCGACAATGAGCGGCGTCACCGCATCGAGTCCGCACCTGATGTTGAGCCGGCGCAGAAGCGCAGCAGCGTCGAGCGACGCCCGGCGCCAGCTTTCAAACGCAGTGCGCGCCGCGCGAAGCCCGTGTGCTTGCTCGATGTCGCGGAATGCCGGCCCGGGTTCCGGCAGCAGTAGTCCAGCGCTGCGTCCGGCGCTTGCCTGCCCGAGGCGATCCGCTTCGATGACAATCGCTTTCAGGCCCGCCAACGCACATGCATAAGCCGCCGCGCATCCGGTCAGACCGCCGCCGACGATCGCGACATCGGCCGTGTGAGCACCGCGGAGCCGCGGGAATTCAGGAACGCGCGATTTCGGAAAGAGGTCGATCCACGGCGAGACGCCGTAACGCGTACGCACTACCGATACGCCCTTACGGCGTTACGTCGGCCGCCTCGTTGCCGGCCAACCTTCGTCGAAGGCCTGTTGTAGCAGCAGCTCCTGCGGTTCGAACGCTTCACTAAGAGGCCTCCGCGACGTGGCGTGCCGCAACTTCGAGCAGCGGAATCAGTCGCGCCGCTTCACTGCCATTGCGCGGCGAATATCTGACCCAGCCCCATTTCGGCAGCTTGACCAACAAGCGGTTGCCGCGCAAACAGGCGAACATCCGTCGCCCGGCGTACGCGGCGGGCAGCCCGAAGAGCTGTCCGATGCGTACGCCTCGATGATGCTCGGTGAAATCCGCGAGAAAACGTTGAAGATCGGTCCGAAATCGAATCGCCACGCGCGCAGGCGATTGTAAGTTATTGCTTCTCCTTCTGCAGCAGCCGGCGTTTTCGCTCGACGCCCCAGCGGTATCCGCCTAGACCGCCGTCTTTCTGTACCACGCGATGGCATGGAATGACGACACAGACGTGGTTGCTCGCACATGCGCGCGCGACGGCGCGGATGGCACGCGGCGAACCGATCGCTTTCGCCACGTCGCTGTAGGCTCGAGTCTGCCCAGAGGGAATCGACTGCAAATAACGCCACACCTTCCACTGAAAGGCCGTGGCCTTGATGTCCAGCGGCAGGTCGATGCTCGGCGCGCGGCCGTCGAGGTGCGCCACGATCGTTTTCACCCAATCGGCGAACGCGCCCCGCTCACGGACGATGTCCGCCGATGGATATTCGAGGCGTAGGTCGTGCTCGAGCGCTTCGTCGCGATCGCCGAGCTTCACCGAACAAAGCCCTTTGCTGGTGCCCGCGACGAGCAGCCGTCCCAGCGACGAGCTCACGATGGTGAAGCTGATCGACGTTCCCTTCGCGCCGCGCTGATACTCGGCGGGTGTGATGCCGGCGCCGGTCGGCCGCCGCTCGTAGACCCGGCTGCTGGATCCGTAACCGGCGTCATACATCGCTCCGGTCAACGGCTTGCCCGAGCGCAGATCCTGACGGAAGTGCTGTGCACGCAGCGCGTCCTGATAACCGCGCGGCGAGATGCCGAGCAGCTTCGAGAAGGTGCGCTGCAGGTGAAAAGGGCTCGTGCCGACGTGTGCCGCAAGCATCGACAACGTGATGGGCTCGTCGGCGTGCGCCGCAATGAAGCGCGCGGCCTTGCGCACGTGATTGAGTCCAGGCGCCGGCGGAGCGCCGGCCCGCGGCTGACAGCGCCTGCATTCGCGAAAGCCCGCGAGCTCGGCGACGTCAGGTCCCGCGAAAAATCGTACCGACTCGCGCCTCGGCCGTCGGCTCGGACAGCTCGGCCGGCAGTAGATGCCGGTCGACTGCACCGCGTATACGAAGCGGCCGTCGCTGCGCGCGTCGCGCGCGAGGACTGCCTGCCAGAGATTGTCATCCGCTGAAACTGAACTCACCGCTGAACTCACTGCATTCATCATGTGGCAACGATAACGATCGCTGCCGGCTGCAATCTATCCGCCCCTTGCGGTCGTTATAACATGCCGGACATCGTGCGCCGGCTGCTCAAAGCGCTGTTGATTGCGCTCGTTGTCATCCTCATTGCCATCGTCGCCGGCGCATTCTGGGCTCGCAGCCGCGTGCGTGCAAGTCTTCCTTTGCTCGACGGCACGCAGCATTTGTCAGGCCTCTCGGCGCCTGTTCGCATCGAACGCGACCGCCTGGGCATCCCGTCCATTCATGGATCGACGCGCGAGGACGTCGCCCGCGCGCTCGGTTTTCTACACGGACAGGACCGCTTTTTCCAGATGGATCTCGCCAGGCGCCGCGCGGCCGGCGAGCTCTCGGCACTCGTCGGTGCGCGGGCGGTCGTCCTCGACCGTGAAATCCGGATTCATCGCTTTCGTGCGGAGGCGGCCCGCGCTGTCGCGCTGCTGACGCCCGAAGATAGCCGCATCGCGAGCGCCTATACCGATGGCGTCAACGCAGGACTAGCTTCGCTCGGCGCGCCGCCGTTCGAGTATCTGCTTCTTCGTCAGACCCCTGTGCCCTGGACAGTTGAGGATTCGTTTCTCGTCATCCTCTCCATGTTCGTCACCCTGCAGGATACCGATGGGTCCTACGAATCGGCGCTGGGCACAATGCATGATCTGCTGCCGCAGGCGATGTTTGACTTCCTCGCACCGAAGGGAACCGAGTGGGACGCGCCGATCGACGGTGGGGCGTTCGCCGTGCCGCCCATTCCGGGGCCCGACGTCTACAACCTGCGATTGAAACGCGCCGGACGCACGACGCTGCCGCTGCCCGAGCGGCCTCCGCGCGTACAACTCCCAACTAAGTCTCAACCTCCAATGGCTTGGAATGTGGGACTTGGGATTTGGAATTTTGGTTCTCCCGAGCGCGATGCGCTCGGAGCGCTCGGCAGCAACAACTGGGTAGTGTCGGCCGCGCACAGTGCGGACGGCAACGCGATCGTCGCGAACGACATGCACCTCTTCATCCGGGTGCCGAATACGTGGTATCGCGCCTCGATGGAGTGGCCAGGCCACCGCCTGGTTGGCGTAACGCTACCCGGTGTCCCCGCACTCGTCACCGGAAGCAACACGCACGTCGCGTGGGGCTTCACCAACACCTACGCCGATTGGGGCGACCTCATCGAGCTCGAAATCGATCCCGCCGACCCCGATTACTACCTGACGCCCGACGGCTGGCTCGAGTTCGAACGGTTCGACGAAGCCATCGCTGTGGCTGGGGAGCCCGAGCAGCACGAACTGGTGTATTGGACCATCTGGGGTCCTGTGCTCGGATCGGATTATCGCGGCCGGAGGCGCGCCTACGCGTGGGCGGCGCATTCGGCGGAGCGACTGGCGACAACGGTCACGCCGCTCGAGAACGCGCGCACGGTTGAACAGGCGTTCGACGAGGCGAATGGCGCGGGTATCCCCGGCCAGAATCTCGTCGCCGCCGATGAAGCCGGAAATATCGGGTGGACCGTGTATGCGGCGATGCCGCGGCGTGTCGGCTTCGACGGCCTGCTGCCATCCTCCTGGGCCGATGGCTCGCGTGGCTGGAAGGGTTGGCTCGATCGCGCCGAATACCCCCGCGTCGTCAATCCGGCGAACGGACGCATCTGGACCGCGAACGCGCGCGTCGTCAGCGGCAACATGCTGGCGAAGCTCGGAGATGGCGGCTACGAGGTCGGGGCGCGTGCGCGGCAGATTCGCGAACGCCTGATGGCGCGCGACCGTTTCACAGTCCGCGACATGCTGGCGATTCAGATGGACACGCGCTCGGAGTTTCTCGATCGCTGGCGCCAGCTGCTGCTTGACTCTCTCTCCTCTGCCGCGACCGCCGGTCATCCCGACCGCGCGGAGCTTCGACGCATCATCGATCGAAGCTGGTCCGGACACGCCGCCGCGGATTCAGGTGCGTATGGATTCGTGCATCGCTTCCGCGATCTGCTGTCGGAGCGTGTGATCGCATTCGTGCTCTCGGAGTGCTACGAGGCAGACCCGACCTTCGATTACGCGACCGTGCGGCGTCGCGAAGGCCCGATCTGGAAGATGGTCACCGAGAAACCGCAGCACCTTCTCGATCCGCAGTACGCGACATGGGACGAACTTATCCTGTCCACCATTGATACGGTCATTGAAGAGGCGACGAAAGATCGGTCGGACGGGCTGGCGGCGCGGACGTGGGCGGACTTCAACGTGATCACCTACCGTCACCCGTTGTCGCCGGCCTTGCCCTCGTTCGTGAGCCGATGGCTCGACATGCCGAAACGGGCGCTCGCCGGCGACACGTACACCATTCAGGTACATTCCGGCTCGCTTGGCGCGTCCGATCGGATGGTGGTGTCGCCCGGTCACGAGGAGCAAGGCATCATGCACATGCCGACGGGACAGAGCGGTCATCCGCTGTCGCCCTTCTACGCCAACTCACACGACGCCTGGGTGAACGGCGATCCCACGCCGTTTCTTCCCGGACCCGCGGAGCACACCCTTACCCTCGGCCGCTAGAAGCGCACGCGAAACGACAACGCCGGCGCACGCGCGGCTTTGTAGATGGTCTTGTTCTGACTTGTCGCCGCGTCGATGACCAGTCCCAGCAGCGCATAATCGACCGTCGCGCGCGCCATGTAGCCGGCATCGCAGCCGCTGCCGCACAGCGCCCACATGAGCACGCCCAAGCCGGCACCAATCACTGGTCCGTCCCACACCGCATCGCGCGGCTCCGAGATTTTGGCAATGTCGGCGATAGGCGTACGCGACAGCCTCCCATTGGTCACCAACTCCGCCTCCGCACCGAGGCATGTCAGCGTTGCACGCAGCGTACGCCCGTCACGCATCTGCACGTTGACGAGCGGTGGCTTGTCAAACGCGCGACACTCGGCAGTCACCGGAACGGGAGTCGGTGTGGACTGGGCAAACGCAGGCGCGGCAAGTGCAACAAGAACAGGCACGAGAAACAGACGTCGCATGGCATCCTCCTGACGTCATGCTGGATCCGCCCGGCCTGCACTGTCCTGATATAAACGCTGAAAAACTCTGAAAGCGGTGCTACGCCGCGCCATCTCGCAGCATCGCAAGCGTTTGCGTCCACACGTCGCGATGCGCACAGGGATTGAGCAGGGGATCGACGACGAGGTTCCAGCCAGCCGGACCGGGTCCGGTGCGCGCGAGCATCTCGGAGCAGACGCGCGCGGCCGCGTCATGCTGCCGGACAAGCGCAAGCCCAATCGCCCGCGCGACAGGGTCATCGACCTTCATCCCGAGCGCGGCAGCAGCAAGCGGATGATTGGGCACGCGCTTGAGCGCTTCATGAAACGCCGAACGCGCTTCTTCATGGCGATTGTTGCGATGATGAATCGCTCCGATTGAATACCAGCTGTTCGCGCATGACTCACGCGCATAGAGCTGACCGTCGCGCTCGAACTCGAGCTCGCGCGCGAGCTCGTCGAGCCCGCGATCGTCCTCATCCTGGGCGGCGAGTACCAGGCCATGAAGCAAATGAAGTCCCACCGCCTTGAACCGGCTCGTGTCGCGCCGCTGCGCGTCCTGCGATGCGCATCCGGCGCGCAGCTCGCCGAGCGCCGCCTCGAACGCCTGCCGCGCGACGAACACTGTCGCCGCAAACCAGTACGCCAGCGCAAGGCCCGGGCACAGCGCGAGCACGCGATGTGCCGCACGCAGCCGCTCCTCGCCCCAGCTGACGAATGCGAGTCGCAGATGGTGATGCCAGTTGTGCGGATCGAGCGTTACCGCTTTGCGCGCCGCGGCGATTGCTTCGGCCGCCGCACCGGTCCGGTGTAGCACGAATGCGAGCGTGCTCCAGGCTTCGCCCGACGAAGGGTCGAGCCGGCAACCTTCGCGTGCGTGGTGTGCCGCCTCTCGCAGCGCCTCGCCGTCGGGCACCGCGTCAACGCGTGTCGATTCGAAGGCGAGGATGCAGGCGTTGGCCATGCCGACGTACGCGGCCGGATAATCCGGTTCCGCGCGAAGCGCCTGCGCGAAGGCATCGCGGGCGCGCGCGATAGCATCACGATCGAGCGTTTCAAGTGCGACGCGACCCTCAACAAAAGCTCGATGCGGCGCGAGCAGCGCATCGAGCGAGGCGTCCGAGTGCCGCGGCGTGCCGCGTGCGACCGCCGCGCTGAAACGATAGCCGCGCCTTGCCAGGGTCTCAATGTACTGCGACCCGTCTTGCTGCTGGCCAAGCGTCTTGCGCAAACTCGAAATTGCCTGCTCGATGCTGTTGTCGGCGACCGCGACATCCTTCCAGCCCGCCTCGATCAATGCATCCTTCGAGACGATCTGGCCGGCGCTCGCGGCGAGCAATCCGAGAATATCGAGATGGCGATCCGGAACTTGGAGGACATCGCCGTTGCGGCGAAGACGCCGGGCAGACACGTCGAGCTCGAAGGGGCCGAACCGATACAAATCCATCGGAAGCGTGATTATCCGTTGGGATTTGGAATTTTGGATTTGGAACTTCTAACGGGCCGCTATCTTCTCGCCGGCGGTCACGTTGACGCCGTTAATCATCTCGTAGTCGTAGGTCATCGTCATCGTCGACGTGCCGGCGAAGCGGATTTGCGCGGTCGATTCGACTCGTACGGGGACGCGAAGCCCGGCGACGCGTGCGTACTGTTTAACAACGTCGACGCGGCGGGTCCAGAAGGAAGGACTCTTCGCGAGCCGCCCTTCGACGCGAACCAGATCGGCATCGGTGTCGGTAATGAAGACGGCGCCGTCAATCAAGGTGACGTCCTTGCGCTTCGGGCGCGCAAACAGCTTCACGAGGCCGGGTTCGGCCGCATCGCCAGCGGTCAGGTCGTAATTGGTTGGTGTAAAGCTCGAACGAGCGACGTCGCCGCTGGCGAAGATCTGCTCCTCGTTCTCGAGCATCGAGCGGAAGACTCGCCCGCGGATCAAGTCACTGCCGCCCTCGTCAATAACTCGATAGTGGAAACCGTCTGCCGTTAGTTCCGTCGCAATTACCATCCACCCGGATGTGTTGAAGCGCTCGTTTCGGCCCTCGAGGCGGCGAGTACCGCGGTAGCTGACAAGCGGTTCATCCGCCCGGCTGAGGAATCGATGGAGCACGGGTTGGAGTGCGGCCGGCGACGACGCCGACTCGGCGGCCGCAAGTGCGGTCAGTGCCGTCAGCGCTAGGAGAACAACAGCGGCGAGGCGGCGCATGGCGGCTCGACGTAGTGCAAACCGGACGCCGCTTTACTGTTGAGGCCTAAATCAATAACGCATCTCGTGCGCTGATTACACGATCGAGCGCTTCGTCCGCCGTTCGCCCCATCGCGGTCATGTGTCCCATCTTGCGTCCCCGTCGTGCCTCGGCCTTGCCGTAGAGATGCAGTTTCACGTCGTTAAAGCGCGATGCGGCGGCCCAATTCGGTTCACCTTCTTCCCACAACTCGCCGAGCAGATTTGCCATCGCCGCAGCCGGCGCTAACAGCTTTGTCGATCCAAGCGGCATCGCGCAGATGGCACGCACCTGCTGCTCGAACTGACTTGTGACCGCTGCATCAAATGTGAGATGTCCCGAATTGTGCGGTCGCGGCGCGAGCTCGTTCACGAGAAGCTCGCCATCCGTGTCGACAAAGAATTCGACGCACAGTACTCCGACGTACTGCAGCTCCTCGAGAATGTGGCGGGTGATGTCGGCTGCGCGCGCTGCGAGCTCCGGCGCGACCGCGGCGGGGATGGTCGTCACATCGAGGATGTGATCGCGGTGCCGGTTCTCGAACGGCGGATAGTGCGCCACCTCGCCGTCCAGGCCACGCGCACTGATCACCGATATCTCGGTCTGCAGGTTGACGAATTTTTCGACAACCGCTTCCTGATGGCCAATCGCGGTCCAGATATGTTCCACGTCGGCGGGTGTCGTGACCTTGTGCTGCCCTTTTCCGTCGTAGCCGAATGCCGCGGTTTTGATTATCGACGGCGTTCCGACGCGCGCCACCGAGTCCCACAATTCGTCGAGCGACGCCGCACGCCCGAACGGCGCGGTTGGAAACCCGCGATCGGCCAGAAACTGTTTTTCACGCGCGCGCTGCTGCGCCGTGTGCAACGCCAGGCCGCACGGACGCACCGGCGCTATCGCCTCGATGGCATCGATGGCGTCGATCGGCACGTTCTCGAATTCGAACGTGACGACATCCACCTGCCGCGCGAACGCGCGCAGCGCGTCGATGTCTTCGTAGTCGGCCTGAACTTCGACGTCGGCAACCTGACCCGTCGGCGTGTCGGCTTCGGGAGAAAACGTGTGGACGCGATATCCCATCCGCCGTGCGGCGATGGCGAACATCCGTCCCAGCTGACCGCTGCCGAGAACGCCGAGCGCGGCGCCCGGCGCGATCACCTTCGTCACGGCAGCCGTTCCTGCCGGACCTTCTCAGTCTGCTCGGTGCGGAAGTCGCGAAGGCGCTGCCGCAGATCCGGACGCGAATTGGCGAGAATCGACACCGCGAGGAGACCCGCATTGGTCGCCCCCGCCTTGCCGATGGCAAGCGTGCCGACGGGAACGCCGCCCGGCATCTGCACGATTGAAAGCAGTGAATCGAGGCCCTGCAGTGCGGCGCTCTGAACGGGCACGCCGAGAACTGGAAGCACCGTATGTGCCGCGACCATGCCGGGCAGGTGAGCGGCGCCACCAGCCCCGGCAATGATCACCTCGATGCCGCGTGCTTCGGCCTCGCCGGCGAACTCGGCCATCCACACAGGCGTTCGGTGGGCCGAAACGATGTGCTTTTCGAACACGATGGCGAACTTGTCGAGCACGTCCGACGTGTGCTTCATCGTCTCCCAGTCGGATGACGAGCCCATGATGACGGCGACGAGAGGTTGAGGCGGAGCGGGCACGAGGAAACAAAAATTCTACCCCGGCTCAATCAAGACTCGCGAGCAGGATCAGAAAGAACGCGCCTATTGCCGCGCCTGCCGACCCGAGCGCGATGGCCGTCACTTTCCCCGGCGACATACCCGTGCGGTCCGCGCGCGACAGCGACGCAATGGCGTCGTAGCGAATCGTTTCCACCGGCATGGGAACTCGCGTTTTTCGCTGAACGACCATGGCATCCGCTTGCGCGGTTATGAACGTCGCCTTGACGTGCGCGCCGTCGCGAAGCCGCAGATCAATCGTGCTTCCCGGTTTCAGCGCGACCGCAAGCGCATGCCACGCATCGGCATCGTTGGCCTGCGCAACTGCGGAGGACGCCGTCGACGTCAGAATCAACGCCGCGATGAGTGCGGAACAAAGAGGTTTCACACTACGCCTCCTCAGAAATCGACGCCCAGACCGCCGCGCCACCGCAGCGCAGCCGGGAAATCGGCGGTAAGCGAGGCGCGAACGTCCGTTCGAATAAATGCGTGCGGTGTCACGTAGAACTTGAATCCGCCCGTGATGAGCGGCCGCACGGAATAGTTCACCGCATCAACCGCGGCAACGGCCGGCAACCGAACCGGCGTCGTTGAAATCGTGACGTTTGTTGCGGGAAGCGAATCAGCCACGTGCCGTTCGTGCACCAACTCGACTCCGGCACCGACAAACGGATGCACCCACTGGTTCTCGAAGAACTGATACATCGCTGTGCCGCCGATGGTTGTCTCGCGCAGCTTGTGTTCGCGATAGCGAGGAAAGGGAAACGGCAGCCCGGGAGCCACCGCCGGTTCCGCGCCGGCGATCTCGCCCTGTCCAGTGGTGCCGACGTCGAGTTCGAGCTTGATGTGCGGCGTCCAGTAATGACCGACCGAACCGTCGATCGCGGCGACCGAATACCACTGGTCCGATCCGCCGAAATCCGTTTTGTTCCGATTCAGGAGCGCGAGTTGACCGGCCGTGTCCCACTGCTGGGCGTGCGCATCAGCGGCGAGCGCATGCACGAACAGACAGAAAAGCGCCGTGGGTATCTTCATTCCGTCCTCCTGACCGGTAAGGTGCAGGACGGAGCGAAATCGGCTCAGGCCGTCACTTCGCCATAGCCATCAAGGAATCCCCTCGAACACACCGGTCTGTCGGTTCTTGCGGACCTTGTCCCACTCGAAGTGCCGGCCATTCATGGCGATGTAGACGCCCGGCGGCAGCACCTGCACGAATGACAGCGCGCTTCCAAGATTGAACAATCCGTCCGACGATCCAAACGCGTAGGGAATCATCGCGCCCGTCAGGACGACCGTTTTTCCCGACACCCCGCGTGCGATCGCCGCCGCCGTTTCCACCATCGTGTCGGTCCCGTGCGTGATGACGATGCAGGATTCCGAGGCGTGCTGACAGTTGCGGACGATGAGATCGCGATCGGCATCCGTCATATCGAGGCTGTCGATCATCATCAGCGAGCGGACGGTCACATCGACGCGGGAACGGCCAAGGCGCAGCATCTCTGGCAGATGCGTGTCCGCGAACGACAGTTGGCCTTTGATCTCGTCGTAGGTCTTGTCGAATGTCCCACCGGTGACGAAGATGCGTATCATGGGGCGGGTCTGATACGACCCCACCTACATTATCGATGGAGTCGACCGATCGCCTCGTCCGAGGCATAGGCCTCGCGCAGGCCACGGCGCTGAACATGATCGACATGATCGGCGTCGGTCCGTTCATCACAATCCCGCTGATGGTGGCAACGATGCACGGCCCGCAGGCGATGCTGGGCTGGGTGCTCGGAGCCGCGCTCGTCGTCTGTGACGGCATGGTATGGGCGGAGCTCGGCGCCGCCATGCCGCAGGCCGGCGGACCGGTGCGCTATCTGCGCGCGATGTATCCCGGCAGAACCGGCCGCTGGTTGTCGTTTCTGTTTGTGTGGCAGCTGACGTTCAGCGCGCCGCTCTCGATGGCCTCGGGCTGCATCGGCTTCGCGCAATACGCAGGCTATCTGTGGCCCTCGCTGACGCGGGCCATCACGTCGACCAGCATTCCGATTCCGATTCCCGGCGCCGGCGACACAACGATCGAGTTCACGATCACCAACGGCACATTCCTGGCGATGGGGGTCGCCGCGTTCGCGATGTTGCTGCTCTATCGCCGCATCACCGTGATCGGCCGCGTGGCCGCATTCCTCTGGATTGGCGTGGTCGGCACGACGCTGTGGATCATCGGCTCCGGGGTCACGCACTTCAACGCCGCGCAAGCATTCACCTTTCCGGCGGGTGCATGGGAGCTGACACCTTCGTTCTTCACCGGACTCGGCGCGGCGCTGTTGATTGCCGTGTACGACTACTGGGGCTACTACAACGTCTGCTATCTGGGCGCGGAGATCCGTGACCCGGCGCGTGTCATCCCGCGCGCGATCCTGTTCTCCATCGCAGGCGTGGCGGCGATGTACCTGACGATGAATATTTCGATCCTCGGGTCGATGCCGTGGCAGGAAGTCGAGAAGTCCAGCTTCATCGCGTCCGACTTCATGGCGCGCATCTGGGGACCGCACGCGGCGGCCATCGTCACCGTGCTGATGCTGTGGACGGCGTTCGCCTCTGTGTTCTCGCTGCTGCTCGGTTACTCCCGCGTGCCCTATGCGGCGGCATTAGATGGCGATTACTTTCCGGTCTTCGCACGCGTCCACCCGAAGTACCACTTCCCGCACGTGTCGTTGCTGGTTCTCGGCAGCGCCGCGATCGTCTTCTGCCTGTTCCGTCTGGCCGACGTCGTGACTGCGCTCGTCGTCATCCGCATCATGACTCAGTTCCTGGCGCAAACGCTCGGCATCATGGTCCTGCGCTCCACCCGTCCTGACTTTCCCAGGCCGTTCCGAATGTGGCTGTATCCCGTTCCCGCAGTGTTGGCGTTTCTCGGTTACGTCTACACCGTGGTGATGCGGCCGAAATCGATTCAGTCGATCTGGCTAGCGGTACTCGTCGCGTTGGTAGGAACGATCCTGTTCTTTCTCAGATCGCGCGAGCGCGCTGGCGCCTGAGCGCGTCGGCTTTTTCCACTTTCTGTCGCACACTGTCGAGCCACTCTCGGTCCCGCGCCAGCAGCTCGCGCGACGCCGCGAGCGCACGGGTCGTCTGTTCTACAGCGGGACCGCCGGGCGTACGCCTCGTCTCAACGAACTCCCGCGCGGTGATGGGACTCGTACGCATGCGCGCCGCGGCCGCATGCGCCTTGCTGAACGGCAGGTCCTGGTCGCGAACCAGCCGGTCGGCAACCTCCGTCAATGTCGTGCCGCCCTCCTCGGCGCGTGCCAGCATCCGTTCGACATTGAGCTCAACGCCGCGAACGGCCGCGGTCAGCAGCGCGATTGCGCGGTGCGCATCGCGGAACATGGACGCGACGAGCGGCTGCAGGTCGTCTTCGGTGTCGACAATGTCGCCGAAAGGGGTGTTGTGGACGGCGGTGACAACGCCGATCGCCTCGCCAAGGGCCTTGCTTGCAATCGATCGCACATGCTCGAGTGCAACCGGATTGCGCTTCTGCGGCATGATGCTGCTTCCCTGGACCAGACCGTCGGCCAGCCGCAGATATCCCATTTCCTGAGTGGACCAGAGCAGCAGATCCTGAACGAACCGGCCGACGCCGACGAGCATCACCTGTGTAGCCGACACGCTCTCGAGCAGGTAATCGACGGTCGCAATGCTGCCGTAGGTGTTGCCAGTCGGCGCATCGAAGCCAAGCAGATCGCTCGTCAGCTGGCGATCGATCGGGAAGCCCGTCCCCGTAATCGCGCACGCGCCGAGCGGGCTTCGGTTCGTCGAAGCGTATGCGGCGCGCAAGCGGACGTAATCGCGCTCCACCTGTTCGATTACCGCGAGCAGGTAATGCGCCACGCTGGTTGGCTGTGCCGCCTGTGTGTGCGTGTGCGCCGCGAAAAACGTCTCCCGGTGCCGCGAAGCGAGATCGACGAGCGCCTCCCGTAAATCGACCGCCGATGCGGCCAACGCAGCGATGAACTCCCGCTGCCGCATGCGGTACATGGTCATGTCGATATCGTTGCGGCTGCGGGCGACACGCAGGCGTCCGGCGACATCCTCGCCGCACGCTTCGACGAGCAGCCGCTCGACGAAGAAGAAGAGATCCTCGCAGCCATGGTCGTACTGCGCGGCCCTGAGGTCGTCCATGGGGATCGCATCGAGTGCGTCGCGCAGGGCGTGCGCATCTGCGGCGCTGATGATCTGCTGCTGCCGAAGCATCACCAGATGCGCGTAATGGATGGCGATGAGCGGCGACAGGAAGAGGCTCTTGGCGTCCTCGAAGTTCTCGCGCAGCACGCGCGAAACATATTCGGGATCGAAGCTCATGCCCTCTCAGCCTGGCCGTGAAGCCAGTCGTCGAGCAGCCGCCGCTGCGTATCGGTCGCGGAAGGGTTCACCTCGAGCTGCCAGCCTTTTTGCGGTTCCACACCGAAGGTTACCGGAATGCGGACGAGCTGTTCGCGGCGGGCGACGAGAAACATCACTTTGTCGCCTGCCTTGTACTGTTCGAGCCGGTTCTCGAGTCGATCGGCGCGCACGCGGAAATCATCGATGGCCAGAATCTCGTCGTCAACGTTCAAGCCGCCCGCATCAGCCGGCGAGCTGCGCTGCACAGAGCTGATGATCAGTCGCCCATTGTCGTTACGGGTGCCGATGCCGAGCCAGGGTTTCGTCCGTTCCGGAGACGATGAGGAAGCCGGTCTGAACCGCAGGCCGAGCGCCTCGAGCGCCTCGCGGTAATCGACTTCCCCGGTGCCTTCCACGGCCGATGCAAAAAACGGCTTCAGGTTGATTCCGGCAACCTGCTCGGCAACCGCGCGGAATTCACCCTCTGTGTACCCCTTCGGTCCGGAGTACTTCTGATAGGCCGCGCGCATCACATCATCAAGCGATTTGGATCCCTTCGTCGCGGCGCGAATCTTCGCGTCGAGCAGAAACGCGATCACCGTGCCTTTCGTGTAGTAGCTGATCGAGGTGTTGTTCGAGTTCTCGTCCGGACGGTAGAACTTGATCCAGGCGTCGAACGATGCCATCTCTGCCGACTGCACGAGGCGGCCGGGAGTGGTCTGCAGCAGCTCGATCGTGTTCGAAAGGTCTTCCAGATACTCATCGCGCGTCTGCAGTCCGGCGCGCTCCACCTGCAGGTCGGCGTAATAGTCGGTGAAGCCCTCCACGATCCAGAGGCTGCGCGTGATGTTCTCGCTTTCGTAGTCGAAGGGACCGAGCTCGGCTGGGCGCAGGCGTTTGACATTCCAGGCGTGGAAGTATTCGTGGCTCGCCAGCTGCAGCCATCCGAGATACGCCTTCCGCGTACGCGTCGCCCAGCGGTTGGTCATCAAGACGGTGGAGTTCTTGTGCTCGAGACCACCGCCGGACTCAGTGATCATGTTGAAGAAGATGTAGCGGTCGTACGGCAGCGATCCCCAGAACGCGAGATCCTGTTTGACGATCCGTTCCAGGTCCTTCGCGGCACGCGCGCCGTCGAACACCCCACCTTCCCCAACGTTGACGAGCGAGTGCTTCTTGCCGCCGACTTCGAAGTCGTAGACCGCCGGGTTACCGATGACGATCGGTGAATCGACGAGCGTGTCGTAGTCAGGCGCGCGATAGTGATGCTCGCCGCCGGCCGAGGGCAGGGCCGTGATCGATCGTTTCCAGCCCGACGCGGGGTTGATAGTGATTTCGTACGGGCGCGGCGACAGGTCTGCAAGGGTAATGAACGTCGGCGCTCCGTTGAGCATCGCAAAATCCGCTTCGACCCAGTTGGTGCGTACCGACATTTCACGGCAGTAGACGCGATACTTCAGCGTGACCGTCGGGCTGCCGCCTGTGGTGACGCGCCAGTGATTCTTCTTCGACTTGTCGACGTCCAGTACGCGTCCATCGGCACCAAGCGCCGTCACAGCTTCGACATTGCGCTCGTACTCGCGCAGAAGGTACGAACCGGGCGTCCAGACCGCCATCATCAGATCGACGTCAGCACGTCTCCCCGTGGGGACAGTGGCGGTTACTTCAACGTAGTGAGTTTGCGGCGCGGGAAAGCTGAGCGCGTAGCGAATCGGTTCTGGGGCGGTTTGTGCGTGTGCCGCGGCGGCTTGTGTCATAAGAAAAAGGGCGACCCAGAACGTTGCGGCCATGTCGCAATCCTATAGATCGTGCATCTGGCGAGCAAGAACGTCATCCACAGCTTCGGCTGCTGTAGATGCGGGCGACGCAGGAGGCGATTGTGGGAATCGAGCAGCGCGCGTGGCGGGCTGAAGCCTGATACCTGAAATGAAAAATGCGGGGTGCCTGGTGCGACACCCCGCTACTGGAGGATCGACTGAGACGTTGTGGTGCAGTAGCCGACGTGGCGGGTCGACTACTTCTTCGTGCCCTTTGCCGTCGCTTCCGGCTTCGCTGAAGCCACCTGCTTCGGTGCGGCCTTGGCGGCCGCGAGGGTCACACTTTCGGCCATCTTATGGCCGTTGTCTTCCTTGTAACGGACGGTCACGCGCGAGCCGGTTGCACTACCGAGGTCGGTAGCGGCCAGCGTCTTGCCGTCGCGGCGGATCTTCGAATCCGATCCGAGCATTACTTCTTCCTCGCCCTTCGCCGTCTTGACGGTGAAGTCCTGTCCGTTCACCTTCTCGAGCGTGCCGCGGATGGTCTGGGCCTTGGCGGCCTTGGCTGCAGGCTTGGCAGCGGACTTCGCCTGCGCCGCAAATGCGGGCATCGACAACGCCAACACAGCCACTGCAGCAACGGCAGTCAATCGAAACGTGCGCATACTTCCTCCTGAACTCCCTTGAGCACCCCGGCGGTGGTGACCATCGCCGATTGGCATTCGCGAGTGCAGAGGACAAACGTGATGCCACGCGCTGCACGATGCGCTGTGCACGCGTAACTGGTTCTGTTACTGTGACTTTGATGCAGGTCCTCACGGCGGACGACCCCGGCGCGGCCGCGCACGATCGCCCCACCACGGCACGATTGCCACGGCGCCGCGCGCTCGGCACCGGTCTGACGCTCTGGGTGACGCTGATGGTCGCGCTGGTGATCACGCTCATCACCTTCGTCGGGACGCTTATCGCTCAGCGCCAGCTCGACAACGACCTGCACGAGACGGCCGAGGTAACGGCGTTTGCCGTGGCGGACGATCTCGAGCTGCGACCCGAACCAATTACGGCCGAAACCCTTGTGCCGGTCCTGCGCTCGTTCATGAACGCTGCACCCGACCTGCGATCAATCACCGTTTTTCGCGCGGTCGATGGGCGTGCCGAAACCCTGGTCAGCACCTCGGTCGTTGCTCCGGTTGGACCGGCGCTGGTGCAGGACGTCATTACGCGCGGCGACATGATGACGACTCAACTAGCGCCCGACACGCTGGTCGTCGCCGTTCCGATCGGTCAACCCGGATCGATCAGGGGAGCCGTCGCCGTTGCGGTTTCGGTTCGCGCCGTGCGGCAACTTCAGCGAGTCGCGGCGCTCGTGGCTTTTGGTGGTGATGCATTTGCAGTGCTCGCGATTGCAGCGCTGATCAATCTTCTGGCGAGGCTGCGCGATCGGAATCAGGAATTGGTGCGGTCCTATCAGAGCGTGTCACGGCTGCGCGAGACAGCCGCGCGCGCACAGCAGCTTGCGGCGGTCGGCCAGACGATGGCGAACGTGGCGCATCAGATCGGCACACCGCTCAACCTGGTGTCCGGTCACGTGCAGCTGCTGCAGCACGAAATCTCCGATTCGAACATCCAGCGCCGCCTGGCGATTGTCCAGGAGCAAATCGACCGTGTGGTTGCAACGGTCAGGTCCTTGCTCGAGCGCGCGCGGCCACAGGGCGAGCGGCAGCCGGTGCGCATCGATGCCGTGCTCGCCCGGATGCGGGATGCGATGCGGGCGCGAGCGGCGAGCAGCGATGTGACATTCGACCTGAGGATTCGTCAGCCGCTGGCCAGCGTCGCGGCCGACGAAGCGCAGCTGGAGCTGGCGCTGCTGAATCTCGTCACCAACGCGCTCGACGCCATGACGGACGGCGGCACCCTCACGCTGGCGGCCAGAAACGCCGGTCCGCACGTCAGAATCGACGTCAGCGACACGGGTACTGGCATCGACGCGGGCGTTCTGCCGCGTCTGTTCGAGCCGTGGGTGACAACCAAGCCGGCCGGACGAGGAACTGGTCTCGGCCTCACGATTACGCGGGATCTCATTACCTCACTCGGCGGCACGATTAAGGTGGCAACCGAAGCCGGTAAGGGGACGACGTTCACGATCGAGCTGCCTGCAGCCGAATCCGCGGTGCACGTGTGATGACGACGCCTACCGCCCCCGCGCGCATTCTCATCGTCGATGACGACATGGAGACGTGCCGCCTCATCGCCGAGCTCGTGTCGGCCAACGGCCGCGAACTGCAGCAGTGCCAGACGGCAGCGAAGGCCATCGAGCTGGCGAGAAAGGAGCAGTTCGATCTCGTCATCTCGGATATCAATTTGAACGAGTCGGCGTCTGGGCTGGACGTGCTGAAGGCGTTCAAGGAGGCGAATCCGGCAGGCGAGGTCGTGCTGATCAGCGGCTTCGGAACGCTTGAAACCGCGGTGCGGGCGGTGCGGGCCGGCGCATTCGACTACATCAGCAAGCCATTCAACATCGGCGAGGTGCGCGCTACGGTTGCGCGCGCGCTCGCGCGCGACAGAAAGCCTGCCGAGACGCAGGAGAGGCCCGCCGACGTCCCGCCGGAGGGGATTGTCGGCCGCACCGCAGGAATGCTCGCCGTTTATAAGCAGATTGCCTATGCGGCGGATTCGAGCGCGCCCGTGCTCGTGCACGGCGAGAGCGGTACCGGCAAGGAGCTGGTCGCACGCGCCATTCACGCGCACAGCGCGCGTGCGGGCAGGGCGTTTGTCGCGTTGAACTGCGGGGCGGTGACGGAAACGCTGCTCGAATCGGAGCTGTTCGGCCACGTGCGCGGCGCGTTCACCGGCGCCGTCGCGGATCGCAAAGGCGTGTTCGAACAGGCGCACGGCGGCACCGTATTCCTCGACGAGATCGGCGATATGCCGCCGGCGATGCAGGTGAAACTGCTGCGCGTCCTGCAGGACGGTGAGATTCGTCCGGTCGGCGGCAACCGCGCCGTCCAGACCGATGCGCGCGTCGTGGCGGCAACCAACGTGGACCTCGATCGCGCGGTCGCGGAGCAACGGTTCCGGCAGGATCTGTTTTACCGCCTTAGCGTCATCGTCATTCGCATTCCGCCCTTGCGCGAGCGCCGGGAGGATATTCCGATGCTCATCGAACAATTTGTTCGCAACGCATCCGCGCGGACCGGTCGTCATGTCGTGATCTCACCCGAAGCGGTCGTCGCTCTCACGTCGTATCGATGGCCAGGCAACGTGCGCGAGCTCGAAAACACGATCGAACGGCTCGTTGTTTTCAGCCGTGGACGGATCGAGGTTGCGGATCTGCCGGAGGCGGTGCTTGCGGCGCCCTCGCTCGAAGAACGGATGTTCCAGGATCTGCCGACGCTCGATGAACTCGAACGACGCTACCTCGTTCACGTGCTCGATGCGGTTGGCGGAAACCGTTCGCGCGCGGCGGAAGCACTCGGCATCGATCGGCGCACCCTGTATCGGATGGCGGAACGGCTTGGCGTTGCTCTGAAGGATGAAAGCGAACGAGCGACGTGAGAACGATCTTTCACAGCGCAGCGTTCGACTGCTGACATAGCGCGGCCGTGCAGGCAGCACGGCCGTGTCCTTCTTCAACTATTTCAAATAGTTCCGGACGCTGCACGCTCGTGCGAGACAACAGCGAAGACAACTGGCCCGCCGCTTGCTCACTGGGCCGTCAGGGCACCTGGCCCGCGAGAAGGGAGATTGAATGGCGAGAAAAACCATTCCTGCTTACCCGTCACGCGACCGGTCCCGCGATGACGAGTCGCTGTTGCTTCGCTCTGCGGAGTCGCTGGGTCGGATGATCGGCTCGCTGCAACGGCAGCTGGACGTCGCGACCGGACACCTTGCGTCGGCTAAGCCCAATGGCTCCGGGAAGAAGAATGCCGCCGCGAAGAGGGGCATGAAGGCGAAGAGCGGGACCACGAGCGCGCGTGGGAAAGCGCGTAGGAAGTCGAGCGGAAGCGAATCGGCCGCTCGCAGGAGCGCGAAGAAGCGCTGAGTCCTGGATCCTCCTGCGTGACCGATAATGACTCGGTCCGCAGGAGGATCTCCATTCGTTGTCGGCTCCCTCACACCGCGCGATCGCTCGCGCACCTCACCTCGTCACTCCTCCTCCAATCGAGCGCGACCTCGACGTCGTGCAGTCATTTCTCAGCGATGCCGCGCATGTGCCGGGAGGTACCGCCGACGGCGTCGTCTTTCCCGAGAGTGTTGAGGAAATCGCGGCGGTAGTCGCGAGTGCGACGCACATCCTTCCCGTCGGCGCGCAATCGTCATTGACCGGGGGCGCCACGCCGCGGGGCGATCTCGTGCTGAGCACGCGGCGGATGACGTACATCGGAGAGCCAGAGGGAGAGAGCGTACGCGTCGGCGCAGGCGTACCGCTTGCGGAGCTGCATCGATTTCTCGGAGCTCGAAATCTCTACTATCCCCCGGCACCCACCTACGACGGTGCGTTTGTCGGCGGCACGATTGCGACCAACGCGGCCGGACCCGCGACATTCAGGTACGGCGTCACCCGCGACTGGGTGCAGGAGATCACGGTCGTCCTTGCCGATGGATCGATTCTCGACATCCGACGTGGGGGCGTGCGTGCCTCAGACGACGGCGTTTTTGAAATTGAAACCGCGCAGCGCGGCGTCGTGTTGGTGCCGATGCCGACGTACACGGTGCCGACGCACTTGCCGAAACTGTCGGCCGGGTACTTCACCGCTCCGCACTGCGACCTCATCGATCTCTTCATAGGATCCGAAGGAACGCTCGGCGTCGTCGCGCAGGCGACCTTGCGCGTCAAGCGTCGGCCGCTTCGGCTGGTGGCATTAGCGACATGCGAGTCGGAAGCGCAGGCAATCAGGTTGAGCGCAGACCTCGCGCACAGCGCCCTCCAAGTGGCGGCCATCGAGTACCTCGACGCCAACTCGCTTCAGCTCCTCGACGAAGCGACGTTCGCACGCGCGGGTCTCCGCCCTCCGGCGCCTCGGGCAACGATGATCCTCGTCCAAGTTGAAACCGAGGGCGATCTTGACACTCCGCTGGCGCAGTTCGAATTGATCGTTGAGCGTAACCGGCTTGCCATCGATCCGGTCATCGCACTCCCCGATGAGGAGCGAACCGCGGCGCGCCTGTTCGAATTGCGCGAAGCAGTCCCGGCGGCGGTCAACGCACGGGTCGGCGCGGCCAAAGCGCACATCAACGAGGGCATTCAGAAGACCGCCGGCGATTTCATCGTCCCCGCCGCCTCGATCGATCGCGCGCTGGCGCTCTATCGTGACGCATTCGAACGGCGCGGTCTCCAATACGCGATCTGGGGACACATCTCCGACGGCAATCTGCATCCCAACCTGCTTCCGCGCTCTCTCGAGGACGTCGAGCAAGGCCGCGATGCGCTTCGGGAAATGGCGCACGGCGTCATGTCGCTTGGCGGCGCACCGCTCGCGGAGCACGGCGTCGGCCGAAATCCGTTGAAACAGATGTTTTTGCGCGAGCTCTACGGAGACGGTGGGATCGAGCAGATGCGCGCCGTCAAGCGCGCGCTCGATCCCGACGGCACGCTCGCCGCTGGGGTGTTGTTCTGAGCGGCGCGGACCTTGTCAGGTCCGCGATGCCATCGCCGCCAAAATCACACCTGCCGTGGCACCCCACGCCAGATGCGCGGCAACCATCAACCCGGTGCGCGCCACAGGATCGTACGTGACCGGCTGTCGTACACCCGAAACCGGCAGCCATCCAAGATAGCTCGTTGCCCATACGCCCAAGCCGAACAACGCGCCGACGGCAGCGCCCGCGCCCACTTTACTCGGCGCCATCGTCGACAGGATGGCGCCGGTCATGGCGGCGTAGCCGACGTGCAGAGCGAGCGTCAGGTTCTGCATGTCGAGCTCGGACAGATCGCGACGGACGCCGAACTTCACCGCCAGGCCTTCGGCAATCTCGCGCGGCGGCAGCGGCCGCGGCACTTCGCCGGTCAGACGCTCATGCAGCGTTTCCATCACCATCGTCATCGGTATCGTTGCAGCTACACCTGCTGCCGCCCCTGCCAGTACGTTTTTCATAGCGATCCCCGTTACATGAGAAGGCTGATTGCTGTTGCCGCCAGGCCCGCGATCATCAGCCATAGTGGAAGCGCCCCCGTATCGACGCGCTCCGTTCGATCCGACGGTTGCATGTTGACGCGTCCCTGCGCGGTGAAGGCGGCGCCGAGCGAACCCAGAAGGAATAGCCATCCAACGCCGAGGACGACGCGTGACGCGACGTCGGATGGATGGACGAAGAGCACCACGATCGATGCGATCCATCCAACGAGTGCGGTGCCCGCCAGCAACCGCAGCCGCGCGAGCTCGCGATCGATCGCGTGCCGCCGCAGCTCCATGCGCAGTGCCTCCTCGGCGCGCCGGCGCTGCTCTTCAATCTGCGCGCGCTCGAGCTCCAGCCGGGCGTGGTCGCGATCGAACGCCTCCTTCAATGCCGCCACCACGACGTTCGTCAGGCGCGTTTCAAGTTGGCCAGCAAGCCCCTGCGCCGCCGTGGTTTGCGACAACGAGGTTTCCGGCGACGACGGCACGGCTGGATTCTTGAACTTGCGTGCCGCGTCGCGCAGCGCCATCACGGCGTCATACGCGCGGAAGAGATTTGCGAAATTCACCCCATGGGTGTGTTCAAAAGGTGTTCCCTGCCCTCGACCTCAGCCACTCGTCGCGGAACTGGCGCTGCGCTGGTGTGAGCGTCTGGCCCGCCGTTTCTGCGGGAACGACTTCGATGCGGGGGTCGGCAATCACACGAATTGCCGCGTTCGCCGGACGCCCCATACCCCGATGAAGAAAGGTGACGTTAAGCGTTGTACCAGGCCGTGCTGCGCGAATGGCGCTGTCGACCTGCTCGGCTGCACTCACCGCCGCGCCCCCGATGGCGGTGATCACGTCGTCGCGATCGAGTCCTGCTTGATATGCGGGAGAGCCGGACAGCACGGCGTTCGCGATGCGTACGCCGTTTGCTGCGTCCTGGAGACGCAGCTGACCGGCGAAGCCGGACTGCGGTGCGCGCGGACGGAGAACGAAACCGGCATTCGCGAGCAGCCGGCTGTACTCGACAACCTGATGGCCCTGGATGTAGCGCGCGAAAAAGTCCTCGGCAAAGGCGCTATCGCCGGAAACGGAGGCCAGCACCGCTTTCGCATCCGCAATGGTATAGGGACGATCGACGTAGCCTGCGGCGCGCCCTCCGGGTTTCCCGAAGCGGTCCCACATCGCGCGCATGAAGTCGTCGAGCGTCACCTTGCCGCCGGACCGCTCCCGCAACGTCAGGTCGAGGCCAAGCGCAATCGCTTCACCCCACGTGTAGTACGAGATGAACGTGTTGTCGAAGTCCGTGCGATCGATAGCCGCTGCCGCATCGACAAATGGCGCCATCTGGCTCATTTCTTCTGCCGTCCGGACCTGACGACCGGGGCTGAACGTCACTGCATCAATCGCGGAGGCAATCGTCTGACTGAATTCGCCAACCTGCGTGAGGCCTGCGCGTCGAAGCGCCAGCGGCCCGTAGTAGTTGGTGAATCCTTCCGCGAGCCACAGCTCGCCCGACATGTTCGCCTCGTCAAAGTTGAAGGGCTCGAGCGACTTCGGCCGGATGCGCTCCACATTCCACGAGTGGAAGAACTCGTGCGAGATGGTGCCGAGCAGTCCGCTTCGACTGTCGCGGATCGACGAAGACGACGTGACGATGGTGCTGTTGCGATGCTCCATGCCGTCGCCGTTGTCCCAGGGAAGGTAGTCGCCGATGAACGTGTAGGTGCCGGTGTCGTAGGGCGCGAATTCGCCGTAGACGCCTCGCTCTTCGCGCACGATCTTCTCCACGTCGCGTGCGAAGCCATCGAGCTCCGCGTCGTCACCGGCGTGATGAATCGCCAGGCGGAATGTCGGCTGACGTGAGCCGTCGCGAATCGTAAACGTTCGCAGCGAGTAGGCGCTCAACTCGGTCGGACTGTCCATCAGGTACTGCAGGTTGGGCGCGCTGAACGTTTGCGCGTCGCCGGCGGGAAACAGCTGCGTTGCGACCTGCCACAGCGTGCCGGTTGGCCGTTCAAAACGGACCGTGACCGGTCGATCCTCGAAGCCTCGAGCCCACATGAAGGCCGCCGGCATGTTGATGTGCGCGTGTGCCGGATCGACGGACAGGTACGTCCCGTCTGTGCGATCGCCGAACACGCGATAGGTGACACGGACGCTCGCCGGATGCTGGGCGACCATCCAGATGTGCGGGGTGGGATGCGTCGTGGCCAGCGGCGCGCCATTCGGATCGACCACCTGTACATCGAAAACGTTCTTCGCGAACTCGTGCACCGCGTACCGTCCTGGTGAGGCGCGGCTCATATGCAGTTCGAGAGGTGTTGCCGACAGGCCGCTCAATGTGAGCTGGACCTGCATGATGTGATGTTCCGGTTCAGGGAAACTCACGACATAAGAAACCGGCGCCTGTGCGACCGCGACCTGCGCCGCGGAGGCGAGAAGAAATGCGACGACGAGAGCGCGTGCGGACCGCATGCGCTCCCTTATACACGAGATCTAATGTGCGGCTGTCGTGCAGGTATCGCCGGTCGGCGTCACGGACGCCACCGTCATCTTGTGCACGTCGAGCTTCGTGTCGGTTACAGTGCTCACCTTGGGCTCGGCTTCTGTCGGTTTGCCCGAGGTCGCCGTTGGCGCTGGAGGGGTAACCTCGCGAGTTTCGGTTGATTGGGTCGCTTCCGCCTGGCCCGCGACGCGGACTTCCTTGCCGACGAGATTCCTGAGCTGGTCATCCGCATTCATCAGCTGATAGACGATGGTCTTCGATGAATCCTTGTCCAGCGAGGCAAGCATGAACTTGTCCCCGGAGGCGCTGAGGCAGCCGTCTACAGTGACTGCCGAAACTGCGGCAGGATGCGTCGCCAGGTCGATGATGTTCGTCTTCTTCTCAGCTTGTGTGTTGTCGCGGCGGCTGCAGGCGCCGCTGAGCGCAATGGCGCCGATGCAGATGCTCATGAGAATGCTGCGCTTCATTGAGATTCCTCCCCGCGTTGAACAGAGCAGAAAGTGCGCCATCTTCGGTATATAGAGAATCGATGAGCAGTATTCCCACGCGCCCGGCATCCACCGTCGTCCTTCTGCGTCCTGCCGATCCGTTCGAGGTGTTTCTCGTGCGGCGCAGCGACAGCATCGCGTTCATGGGCGGCGCACACGTATTTCCGGGAGGCCGCGTAGACGAAGACGATCGGCTGCACGACATAGACGCACTGAGCGTCGGAGCCGAGGCCGCGGCAGCTCGAATGTCCGACGTGCCGCGCGACGTTGCCATCGCGCATCACGTGGCGGCGGTTCGAGAGCTGTTCGAAGAAGCGGGCGTGCTGCTCGCTCGTCCGCTCGACACCGCGTGGATGCCGACACTCGAACAGTACCGCCGGGACTTGCTGACGGGTGCGATTGCGTTTGCCGACATCGTTCGCCGTGAGCATTTCCACCTGGCACTCGACGAGCTCGCCTATTTTGCGCACTGGGTAACGCCCGAGATCGAAACGCGACGGTTTGATACGCGCTTCTTCATTGCGCGGGCACCGGAAGGACAGACGCCGGTCCACGACGCGGGCGAGACGAGTCACAGCGAATGGTTTGCGCCACTCGCCGCCATCGAGCAATGCCGTCGAGGGTTCATTTCGCTGCCGCCGCCAACGTGGACGACGCTTAGCATGCTGTCGCGGTTTGGCTCGATCGAAGAGGTGATGGAATGGGCGCGGCAGAAGCCGATCCCGCGTGTGCAGCCGCGATTCGAACGGCGCGGCGAGCAGACGCTGCTGTTCTATCCAGGTGATCCGATGTATCCGCCCGTCGACGGGTTCGACGCAACGGAGACGAGGTTCGTACTGGAGAATCGGCGGTGGCGGCCGATCACTCCAGATTGATGACGTAGCAGCGGGTCTTCAGACCCGCTCCGTAACGAGCGGCAGCGGCCGCCCTGTCTCATAGCGGCGAATAGTCCTGAGGACGACATCCGCCATCATGTCGATGAAGAGCGGGTCGTCGTTGACCGCCTCCGCGCGCACCATCGGCAAGCCTATCTCTTTGCAGACATCCGCCGCTTCACGATCGAGGTCGTACAGCACCTCGACATGATCGCAGACGAAGCCAACTGGACAGATCACCGCGGCTGCCAGTCCCGTCTTGCGCTCGCTGCGCAGGTACTCGCAGATGTCCGGTTCGAGCCACGGATCCTGCGGCCGGCCACTGCGACTTTGATACACGAGTTCCCACGCCATGCTGATCTGCTCGGCAATCGCCTGACACGATGCGCGCAGCTGCGGCTCGTATTGCGACGCATCGGCCATCGGCTTCGGGATGCTGTGCGCAGTAAAGATCAGGCGCGCCTTCGATCGGAGATCGGCTGGCAGTTTCTCGAGCGCCTCGCGCACGTGAGAAACGTTGGCGGCGATGAACTTCGGATGATCGAACCAGCTGTCGACGAAGGTCACGTCGATGTGGCCGCCGTTCGCTCGCAGCGCCTCCTGCGCGGCCGCGACATTCTCGCGGTATTGCTGACAGCTCGAGTACGAGTGATGAGCGGCAGCGATGAAACCAACCGCATGCCGCACGCCATCCGCGTACATCTGCTGCAGCGTGTCCGACAGCAGCGGATGCCAGTTGCGCATGCCGATGTAGACGGGCAACGGACGGCCGGCGGCGTTGAGGCGTTCGCGGAGACCGTCCGCTTGGCGACGCGTCAGCTGCGTCAGCGGCGATACGCCATCGAACAGCTCGTAATGGTGCGCGACTTCTTCAACGCGCTCCGGCGGAATTCGTCGTCCGCGCAACACGTTGGCGAGGAAGGGGCGGATGTCGTCGCGCCCCTGCGGACCGCCGAAGGAGATGACAAGGACTGCGTCGAATATCTTCAATCTTCTTCAATTTGAGTATCGATTTGGCGGGGAATCAAGCTACTGGCGGGTACCGTCAGCTGCAAGCGCTCGGAGAGCTGTTCGCGGTCCATCGGCGGCCGTTCGCGTCTGCACCGACGGACGGCCGGCATCGGTGAGACAGAGGACCGCCACGAAAAGGGCGTGCCTTCGCACCCCTCGCTTCTCAACATTTGTCGATGTGAGTAAATGACACGGGCGCGCTTACGCCTTCGAGACTGCTGTCGAATAACGCACCGACTTGTGCTCTCGATGTAACTGAACTGCCACTGGTTTGCAGGCCGATGTATGGCACCGTATAGTCAATTTGAAGGCTTGTCGCACCCGCTGCAGCGCGACCCCAGCTGACGCCGTCGATGTAGACGTTATAGCCCGTCGCTCCGGATACGGGGTCCCAGCTGACCGTGATTTTTTGTATGCAAAATGGAACGAAATCCCCGAAGTAGGGGGTGAACATACCTGCACCTGCCCGGACATTCATCGGCGCGGGGCCCTGGAGCCGATTGAGAACGTTGTTCGTACCGGACAACAAGACTTCCTGCCGGAGTGTGGTGTCCTTCGACGATGTCGGCGTGCCCGATGTCGTCGTGCCCGAGGTCGTCGGGCTAGCGGTTGCCGTCATCATTCCAGCTGGGGCCGCGGTCGTCGTAGTAGGTTGCGATGCGCCCGTCACTGCGGCGACCTCTATCGGCGCAGGCGGTTTCAACCCAAGCTGCTGGCTCAATGAGCGGGCCGCCGGTGGAGGCGTCGCAGCGCCTCCGCGCACGAAATTCCACGAACAGGCGACAGTAGTGGCCGTGCCCGGTGGTGCTGGCCCGGGCGCAATGCTCACGTTGATCGCTCGTGGTGTCGCGGCCTCAGCTATGACCGTCTTCGTTGCGACGTCCTGAATGTCAGGAAACGGCTGCCATTCATCCACGTACATCGCAATCGCCGTGGTCTGAGCCGGTGCATTCCCGTTCGTCGATTGGGCGACACGCGTTCCGTTGATGGCATCGGTACTGCGCAACCCCGCGGGAGACGCGATGTGCAGTACTCCGTTGGCGTCAACGCGGAAGGTGATCGTGTCCGGCATCGCCCGGCCGGCAGTGACCCAGCTATCGGTCGTCGTTCGGCCGGCTCCCTGGTTGCGTTGACTGCTGCCTCCGCCGCTGACGGTCCACGTTGCCGGATACACCTTGATATCCGTCCCCGACGTCGGCGTCGTTCCGGTCAGCATCCACGTGTGCGTCTGCCGATTCAGATACGCCTGACCGGGACCGGTGAATTGCGCGGTGACTTCGCATTGCGCCCATCCTGACCACGGGCCGTCTGATGCCGCTCCGGTCTGTGCGGACGCGAGGTCGGCTGCAACGAAGCCCAGGAGCGCGGAAAGATTAACCGTCCAAATCCAACGCTTCATTTAGGTGCCTCACTTCTTCTGCGGCTGCGTTTTCTTCAACGGCGGGCATGCAGTGGCTGGTCGCAGCAACTATTGCGCGGCGACTGTCAGCTGCAACCGCGCGGAGACCTGGTACGACTTTATGGAAGTTTGAGTCGGTCGGGTTTCCGCCCGCGTCGACGTACTGATCGGCTTGTAACACGGTCCGTTGTTGCAATACGTTCCGCTTCCGTCAGGCCCATAGATAGTTGTCGTAATCGTGTTTACGATGTCGAGGCGAGTCTGCACCGTAACCGTTCCGCTAACCGACACGGAATATGTCCCAGCCGTTTGAAATGTAAAGGTGGCGGACGGGGCCGCCATGTTCGACGCGGAGGTCAATGAGGGTGTAGCCGTTTCGCCTTCGTTTGAATCGAACGTGAGGCTGACGCCCAGAAACGCGGTCGTTGACGTTGTCGTGCTGATGATCTGATCCATGCTGTACTTGTCCGGTGGGATCTGGGTCGGCGGCGGCGACGGAAGCATGACCGTGGTCGTCACCGTCCCCGGCGCGGTGAGAGTCAGCTGAAATGTGCCTTTCGCACCCGGCGTCAGCTTCGTAGGGCCGGACAATGCGCCGTTTATTTCCCCCGCTGGTGTGATCGTCACGGTCGGAGCGGAGGCCACCAACGTCGTCAGCGCAGACAGTGTGCTCGCCGGCAAGCTCTGGTCCCGCCGCGTGGTAGTGGTGTCGGTGGAGTTCGTTGTTTGCGTCGCAGTGGTCTGAATCGTCCCCGATCCAGCAGCACTGAGCGTCCGCGGCGCAGTCGTCGTTCCTGTTGCTGCAGCGCTGCTTGTTGACGGCGGCGCAATCGGCGTTGCGCTTTGGACGAATTGCCAGCTACATGACGCGGTAGCGGTTGAACCGGGTTGCGGTACAGGTGCGTACGCGTTCGACGATGGTACCGAAAGCGTGGTCGATCCGCTGATGCTGTTCGCCGGTGCGTCGTCGATAGGTTGGAATCGATACTCCTCAGTCTGGGCTGCAATCGCCTGGGACGGTCCCTGCTTTCCGTCAACTGCGAAGGACCGGAACCCGGCAAACCCGTTGGGGACGCGTATTTGCTCGTGTCGCAACGTGAAAACGATTCGGCCGTCGCCGCGCATCCACACCGCGATCGGAGCGTTGGACGACTCCCCGTTGGTGGTCCACTGACCGGTGACGTTGCTCGCCGGTTGCGTTCGCGGCTGGAGCGAGCCGCCGCCGACCACGCTCCATGTTGCCGGATAAACGCGGAATGCGCCGTCGATCCGTGGCGCACCGCCAGTCATGACCCACGTGTGCGTTTGCCGATCGGTGTAGCCAGCACCCTGCGCCGATATCTCGCAGCGAACCCAACCCACCCAAGGCCCGTCCGCCGCAGTGCGCGTCTGCGCTGACACGACTTCCATCGCAAGCACACACGACAGCGTGACGACGAGCCACATACTGCGACGGGGGAGGGTCGCAATCATGATTGTCTGGCCGCTTCTACTTCTTCTGCGGCGGCGCTTTCTTCAGGTTGTCTGCGATCGACTTGGCCGCGTTCTCCAGCGCGTCGCCGAGCGAGTCATCGAACGACGGCCCTCCCTGCCCCGGTGCACCGGTCAGTCCGGTGTTGCTGGCCATCGCCTGCTGCATGAGGAACGACGCCGCTCCGGCAGTCGGATCGAGACCGGGCATGCGTGGGCCGGCGCCGGCGATTCCCGAGCCGAGGCTGCGCGCCTGCATCTGCGCCAACGCCGGATTGCCGAGCATTCCCATCCCACCGAGATTTCCGGCCATCGACTGATTCAATGCGTTCATCATCAGCTTGCCGGTCATCATGTTCATGTACATTGTGCCGGCGAACTTCGCGATGCTGAGGCCGCTCTTCAGGTCGAGACCGCCGTTTTTCCCCTTCACGTTGGACGAGATCCGCGCTTTGCCGTCGGGCTGAAGCAGCTTGATGGAGACGGTGGCTTCCGTCGGATCCTGGGCCGTGCCGCCGCCCGCCAGTTTCGATGCTGCTTTGAGCGCTCCGCCGATTCCGCCGCCGGGTTTCGATGCCTTCAGCTCCGTGACTTCCGCGACGAGCACGTAGTCGAACCCGTGCGCCGCAGCCTGCTGCATCACGTCCGCCTGGCTGCCGGGAAGAGGCGCCGCGGCAAGTTTCATGTCGTTGAGCTCTGCGACCAACCGCGCCCTCAGCGCACGCGTGTCCGCCTGCTGCGATGTCTTGTTCGCGACCTCGAGAACGCCAACGAGCGGTACACCAGGCGTCTTCGTCACCTGCGTCGGCGCCGCAAGTTCCTGCGTCAGCTTCGCTTCACTCGCATCGCTGATTGCCTTCGACAGCGCGCCGATGTTTCCGGCCTCGGTAAATCCCGGCGGAATGTCGAAGAGTGATGCATCGAGATTGGAGATCTCGAGTTCGGTGATCTCCATCGAAACGACGTTCGGCTTGCCGTCCTCACCTGTGATCGTCGTTGAATACGCAACGGGAAAGCCGAGCGCTTTCGCGTCGCCGTTCTGGGTAGCCTTGATGTCATCGATGCACACGCCAGAGGGCGGCTGGGGAACTGTCTGCTGCGCACCAGGGAGCTGAGCGGTCGGGGGGAGATCAACGTACCAACCATCCATCTCGATGTGTTGCTTCGATGGATCGCAGGCACCGGGCGCCGGTTGTTTGTCGATGATCGTCCTGACGTGACGTGCTTCCATCCCGAACAACGGTTTCCGTTCGCCGGTGTCGGTGATCGTCGTCGTCACGGTGACGACGCCCGGCTTCTGGGGCGGCACAGCGGGAGCGGCGGCCGGTGCGGGCAGGCCGGGAACGCTGCCATCAGGAACAACGAGGTAGGTATTGGCTGATCGGATGATCTGAACCGTGCGCTTCAGATCGTGCTGCCTGAGCAGGATGGTGTCTGCGAACTCGTATCGCTCGCGCATGCCCTTGGTGAACATCAGGCTCTCTGTCCGCTGTGGCCCGGTCGAATAGACCGTCTTCATCCGCAGGTCCTGAGCGACCGGCTTCGGCGGCGCAGGAGGTTCTGCTGGCTTGGCAGCGGGCGCGGCAGCCGCCGGTGCGGACGGACGTGCTGGAGGCCGGGCGGGCGCCTTCGGCGTCGTCTTCGTCTGCGGCGCGGCGGGCTTCGGCGCGGCCTTCGGTGCCGTCTGAGCGCCGAGGGGCGACACACCGAACGCGAGCACGAGTGAAAGGAGGGCGGAGGTCATGCCGAGGCGCGTGGCTGGGGAAGTCATGCAATTGTCCTTAGGCAAGAACGGGTTCCGAGTTGCTGCGGCAGCGGATCATATACCTTGATTTGGATCAATTTATAGAGACCTTCGGTTCTCGCCTCGCCAACCGAAACACGCGCGTTTTGGTTGAAACGAAGCTCACGACGGGCGTTCGTCCGATGTCGCGAACTCTCAGGCGACGCCCCGCCTGATTTGTCGCGGCGCGCAAGACGTCGGTCAGCGCACCGGCTGCGCTGCGAACGGATTCACGCCGGGCGGTACCGCGCCGGCCATCCACGGGCACTGTTTGGTTGCCGCAAGTTCGATGACACGCTGGCCGCGCATCAATTGCGGCAGGATTTCGACGAGGTCGTTCATCTGCACCGCTCGCTGCTGCACCCGCTGCGCGGCCTGAGCGGCCTGCGCCGGCGCCTGCGCTTGGGCGGCGGCAAGCTGCGCGAACGCGGCACCGGGCACGAACGCTGAAGCCATGGTCATCGCCATCTGCGCGGCCATCGTCCCGTTCCCCTTTTGCAGGGCGTCATAGTCCTTCTGCGCCGCTGCGCCGGACTTTACGGCGAATCCCTGAACGGCAGGCCCGTTCATCGTTGCGACCAGTTCTTTCTCGAGGACCTCGCAGCTCATCGCCGCATCGCCGGGATGATTCGCGGCCTTCTGCGCCGACTCCATCGCCGCCATCATCGCCTTCATATCATTCGGGGAAGTCTGCGCGCGGCCAATCGATGCCGCGCACAGAGCGGCGATCACACCAGGAATGAAGAGCGTTCTCGACATGGTCAACTCCAACGCTGGCGAGGTTACGTTGCGCGAGCGGTGAACTGTCGTCGGTACGCGCTGATCTATCACGAAACAGGCTTACGTGGAACGCCGAAAGCCGACGTACGTGGATCTCAACGCGCGGCCATCCGTTTCCGAACACCCGGCGTGACACCGCAACTGAACCCCATGCCGTCGACGTTTTTCATGACCAGGTACGGAACACCCCGATCAGTCGTGCCGCCGTCCATCAGGCGTGCTCTTCCCTGAACCAGCGCAGGACGTCGGCCGAGCGCGCGTCATGCGCGATCTTTACGGCGACATGCTGGTGGTACTCGTGGTCCGCCCGTTCGGCGAGGAATACCGTTCCCATGCCGCCGCGGCCAGTCTCCTTGAGGATGCGGTTGGAACCAATCCGCTCGCCCGGCTGCGGCCCTGCTCCCGTCGTTGCATCGTCGATCGCGGTAGCAACAGCAGCCGTTGCAAACACCGGCCGCTCGAACAACGGCGGCGCGCTGACGGCGGACGCCACGAGAGAACGAACTTCCTGTTCGAGCTGATCGTCGCCGGCGCATGCGGAAAGGACGAAGGTATCGCGCGCGGTTTCAGGCTGCTCGAGCGCGGCGGCGGTAATCGTCTTGACGCGAAGCCACGGTTCGCGAGTCATGCGCTTCGAGATAAGACGCGCAGTGTATGCGAAAACCGGCTCAGTGTTAGCTATGTCGCCGGAACGGACCGTGAAGAAATGGCGGTGAGGCAGGGATTCGAACCCTGGGTAGGACTTTAAAGGCCCTACAACGGTTTAGCAAACCGCCGCCTTCAGCCTCTCGGCCACCTCACCGCAGTCGTCTAAGTATACGTGACAAAAAGCTCTAGGCCTTCTTCACCTCGACGAGCCGGTCGAACGCGAGACCGCTCGATCCCTCGCCGCGTCCGGCTTTCTTTGCCGCGCCAAACCACACGACGATGCGGCCATCGGTCCAGCGGGTGCGCTGGTACGCCTGCTTCACCCGCACACCGGCGCGAGAAACTTCCTCCTCGTGCACGAAGTAGGTTCGCGGCGTGGTGAGGTCGAGTCCTTCACGCAGCAGGCTGGTGCGCGGCTTGATCTTCATCGTGTGCGTCGGATCGCCGTCCACGTCGCGCAACAGGCTCGCGCGCTGCAGTTGAATCTCCCGTCTGTCGCCCGGCACATGCACGGGGATGAACGGGATCCAGTGCTCCGGCACCGTGTTCATCAGCTCGTAGTGAACGCGCGCCTCGTTCTCGAGCGGCGGCACCGGGAACGGACGCCGCAGCACGCGATCGAAGAAGCGCGTCGTCTCCGCCGCGGCGCTGCCGCCGGAGCGCCCCTCGCCGTGCGGCAGCGGCACGGTCAGCTCAATGCCCCACACCATGTTCGCCATCTCGTCGCGAATCATCGTGACTTCTTCGAGCGGCGCTCCCTCCTGCACCTTCGCCGCTGTAGGCAACATCAGCAGTGCCTGGTCGGGACGTCGCGTCGGCGCCGTATGCGACAGCGTGAAGACGTTCCATCGCTGCCATGTGTGCTCAGGTGACCGGCCCGCTGGCTCGATCCAGAACCGCTCGCCGAATACGTTCGTCACGGCAAGGCCTTGCACTTCCGCGACGGCACCAGCCTGCAGCGGCACGGGCACGACACACCAGTCGTTGGCGAACAGCAGGCCGAACTCCATCAAGAGGAGTTTGGCGAGATCGGTGGTGTCGGGACGAATGCCGCCGAAGTTCACCCGGCGATCCTCGAAGCTCCACCACCGCGTATTCGCCATCCCGTTGAACTCCACCGCCGTCGGCACGAATGTCGTCGTGGACGCCGTGAACACTTCGGGATGAGAGGGCGGCGTTTCGGACTCCGGGGCCACGTCGAGCGCGTACCAGTCGAGATCGCCCTGGTAGTACTCGGCCGCCGTCAACTCCGTGCGCCGCGTGCCGTGCGGCGCGCAGCACCCGAACTGATACTCGAGCCGCGACGGAATCCAGGCGTTTTCTTCCGGCTTCAACGGTTGATCGATCAGGCGATCGAACCATGACACGAAGTCGTCGGCCATCGTGTTGACGGTGCCGAAGTCACCGGGATCGATCGCGAGCGGTGCCGGCAGCGTCGCGAGATCGCGCGGCGCCGGGTGATCGATGATCCAGCGATACCAGAGATAACCGTCCATCGCCCGGCCGGCGAATGCCGCCTGGTGCTGCCAGGCGTCGCGGTGAGCGCACACCATCGCCGAGCCGGGGTCGTCGGGATCGACACTGAGCACCTGGAACGCATCCCGGAAGTCTTTCACGGCAGTCGGAAAGCCGGCGGCGAGCAGCATCTTCTTCCACTGGCGGCCCATGAGGACGCGGATGTCCAGCGAGAGCGGCTGCGCGCCAGCCGTGAACGGCACCGGCCGCTGCTCGACGCGCGATTCGAGGGGCACGCTCTCGTCGAACGCCTGCTCGCCCAGATCGCGTGGGCGATACGTCGTCAGCCTCGAGGTCGTCTGATGCACCTTCGCAAAGACCGGCGAACCGGCGTCGTCTCCGAGAAACTCCCCCATCTGCCATTGACGCGTAACCATCCACAACGCGTCGCGGATCTCCGCGCGCAGAGCGCGGTCGAACTGGTGCGTGCGCGGGATGCCTTCAATGCGGTGCCAGCGCGTCACGCTTGGTAGCGCCCGTTCGGCGAGCAGCACGGTCATGTCGTTGCGGACGATCGGCATGTCAGACCTCGCGCGCCGCGAACATCACGTCGGCGGCATGTAACTGGCTGGCGATGGAGATACCGCTGGATGTGAAAGCCATCAGCGTCGCGGGCAGCAGCCGGGCAAGAGGCGTCGGACTGATATCACGCGGCTCGGCGGCGCGCGTTCGCGCGAGCGCGAACGTCTCGGGCACCGCCCGCTCGACGTCAGACCATTGCCACATCTCGCTCGCGCTAGCCGGGGTGACGAGCAGCATCGCGTGCGGCGGCTCAGAGTTTGGCCGGTCGTAGTGGAATGCGAGGCCGGCGGTCTCCGCAGTGCCGGGAATCACCTCCGTCCACTCGTCGAGCATCAGACCACCGTGCGCACTGGCCGTCTTGTCGAAACCCCCCGGCGTGTAGATCGCCGTATACAGGAGATGTTCCCCGGCGGTGGTGATGTCGAACGTCGGCGGCAGTTCCGCGGCAAGCCACGGATCGCCGGCGACGAACGGCAGCTGAATAGGATCGAGCGCCGGCTCCGACAGATCGAACGCGCCTGTGATCTGGATGACCTTCTCGAGGTCATGCATCTTTGCCCGAACCCGCGCCACCCCGTAGAGCCAGTCGTCGACCGGAAAGTCGTGCGAGGTACCGGTGTGCGTGAGAAGAGACGCGCGGCCGTCGTATGCGTTCTGCCACTCGTCGGCTTGTGCGGCGGCGAGCGTGAATCGCGGCAGGACGCGGAAGCCCTCGCCGAAGAGCGCCGACGCCGCATCGACGAGCAACTGAGCCCGCTGCTCCGGCGCGGCGGCACCGGCGGCCGTAATCGCGTCGTCTGCCGTCTTCAGCCGCTTGTCGAGCTCGCGCACGAGGCCTGCAAGCTGCTGGTGCATGTCGGCGAGCAGCACGCGGAGCTGTGACTCCTCGCTCGAGGTGTCAATGACCGTAATGTCGTGCAGGCGACGAGGAGCAAACGTCGCGCTCCATGCCGTCCAGAGCGGCCTGATCGCGGTCGCGGCGGACGTCTCCACCGCGTCGACCTGGCTCTTGACGGCGATAAACGCCGCCCGCTTGGCGTTCACGATCGGCAGGAAGGTGGCGACATCGGGCGGCGGCACTGTGTAGGACGTGGACACCGCCTGCTCGGCGCGCACGAGCGCGGGCACGCGCAAGGAATCCGCCGTCGCCGGCGCCGTCGCCTCTGCAATCGCGCTGTCGCATTCCGCAAGCTTGTCCGTCCAGAACACCGACACCTTGTGCGCCTTGCCGCGCACGAGGGCGAACCATTCGCGCGCGCCCCTCGTCGCTTCTCCGGATCCAGCCAGCGTGACGCCGCAGAGACCTGCGCGGCGCTGCAGATCGTGGAAGTCGGACAACGCGGCGTCAATGGCGTTGACGAGCGCAGCGAAGGCGGCGGACGGATCGACGAGCGTCGTCAACGTCGTCACCATCGCGATGGCATCCTGCCGCAGCGTGTCGACGCGGTTGCGCGCGGTCGTCACCCGCGCGGACGGCACGTCCACTGCGGCATTCGCTCCGGAGGTCGCTTCCGTCTCGAGCGCGGCATCCGACGGCCTCAGCGGGCGCGCGTTGACGATGAGGCTCTTCAGGCTGGCGATGAGCGGCGCCGTCTCAAACCACGTCTTCCTGTTCGGCACCGGCTCGGTGTAGCGGATCGTCAGCTTGGCGTCGGGCGCCAAAGTGTTCGACGTGATGACCCGATGCGCGATGCGATCGTCGAGATCGTTCATCGCGGGCTCGCTGTCGGGATCCGCGACGTAGAGGAGATCGATGGGCTGCAGCCCGAGTGCCTGCATGCTGACGTCGTCAACCTGCTCACCGGAGCCGCCGACGGTGTTCGTGTAGCGTACGCGCACGACAAGTTCGTTCATTGGAGGCAGCACGCCGGCAAGCCAGCGGTCGGTAGCGGGTTCCGCCTCCGCGCGTGGCGTCGCGCCTGCGCCGGCGACCGCATCGACGGGCAGATGGAGTGCCACGCGATGCGTCAGCGAGACTCCGGTGCGCGGAGTGCGGACGACCTCCGGCTCCGGAGGGAACGTGCTCTTGCCATACGCATCCATCGCCGCCGCCGCGCGGTCAGCGTTGCCCATCGTCAACTGGTGCACGCTCTCCGCAATTGCGACATCGGCAATCGCGTCGTGGATGTCGAACAGGGCGGTCACTTCCTCGTTAATGATGGCTTCCTGTGCGGCCGTGCCACGATCGAGATCCTTGCCCCACGGGTAGGTCTTCGTCACGTTCGTGCGTACGTGCTCGAGCAAGAGAAGCCCGTCGCAGACGTTCCGCGCTTCGACATTCTCGATTGCCGTGTCGTTCGCGTCGCCCTCGACCGAGTCGGAGATCCGCTTGGCGACGAGCGGAAAAGCCTTGCGTACCTGGTAGATGAACGCGTCGGTCTCGGCCTCGGCGTGGCGGTCGTGCAGGCGCCGCTCGAACTGATACCCGAGCAGCGCGCCGAGCGGCTGTCCGTTTCGAATGCCTTCGACGAACTGCAGCGCGACGCGCACCCGCGCCGATGACAGATCCACGGCGAACAGATCTGGATTCGCCGGCGATGCGTTATTCAGATATCCACTTCGGAGCACCGCCGACGTCACCGCGTGATTGAGCGATGGCGCAAGCACGTGACCGCCGTTGGCGGCGTCGCGTTGCAGCGGGGGCTGTCCCGGCGTATTGAACACGGCGCCCAGCTCGTCGCTCAACGTGACCGGCGAAAGCGCGGGCGGATCCGGCTTCACGTGCTCCAGCCATCCGTACGCGCCGAGATACACGCCTTCGCGGCGCGCTTCCGCACCGCCCTGCGGCCGCCGCATGGCGGCGAGCTGCTCGCGGACGATGCTGAGCATCCACGCGTCCCAGCGGTAGGTGCAGAGGTCTATATGTTCGGCGAACGCGCGCTCGAGGCGCGCCGTGGACGCAGGCTCGAGGACGCGGAGCGCCTCGATCTGATCGGCGAGAACGCTGCTGCTGCCGGCCGTCGCGAGCCATTCCGGAATGAAGTCGGCGACCGTGCGCGACGGATCGCCGGTGATCTGCGCCGGCTTGTCGTAGAGCATCTGATAGCGGCTCTCGGACCGTTGGGCCTCGGACGCACCTGCGACGTGCACGAACGCCGGCTCTCGGTAGGCCGCCGCTACCTGCTCGCCAGGAATCAGCCCGTTCGCAACGTGAAGATCCATCGCTGCGCCGTGGTACCCGAGCTGCAGCGCGTGCCGCAACATGTGATACAGAAGCGCGTTCGGCAGCTTCCCTTCGCTGAACCCAATCTGCTGACGGAGATCGTCGAACGCGTGCTCCGCCTTGTCGCGGCACCACTCGATGTAGTTCTGGCCGGTGTCGGTGCAGACAGGCAGTGCTTCGTTCTCCGACAACGGCGCAACGTCGACCGCAGGACGGTTCATCGGTCCTTCGACGTACGACTCGAACTTCTCGACGATCTCTGGAGCGGTCCCCGAATACCCGAGCGTGCCGAGCAGGCTGACGCCTGCCTGCATCTCGTGGCGCATGACGGACTCGAGGCTTTCGCGCCGCCGGTAGCGGAACTTCAGCTCGTTCCATAAGCGATCCGCGCTATCAAGCACGTGCACGTGGAAGTCCACCGATGAGGGGTGCAGGCCGAGGATGTCGAGCAGGAGCTTCTGCGGATCCGGCGTGGCCTGGCCGACGTGCGGCGCGTTCTCTCCGAATCCACGCCAGAACGAGTCGCCGAGCGCCCGCAGGAGCGTGAAGAGCGCCCTGAGAAAACGCACGTGCGCGCCGGCCGCGCCGTCGGGCACCGGGCGTGTGGCATCCAACCACGTGATGCGACTGAAGGCGGTGGTCGGCAGGATGCCGTACGGCTGGCGACCGACACGCACTGCGGGAACTGCGCCACGCCCCGACACACGGTCGATAAAGTGACGTCGTGTCTGCTCGATCGCCGCCGCATCGAACACCGGCCGCATCTGCGTGTCCATCCAGTAGCCGAGCGTCGCGGGCCAGAGCGCTGCGTTCATCGCGCGCGCGTCCGCCTGGTCGCTGCCTGACGCGCCGGGAATCGGCTGGAAGACGTCGGCGCTGATGCCGAGCGCTTCGGCAATCGCAAGTCCGTCTTTCTTCTCGTACGCCGTGGTCGCCGCGGCGTCGAACGCGTCAACGCCTTCCGCCGCGATGCGAGACGAGGCAAACAGTGCGTCCGCCTCCTCGACGCGGCTCCAGCCCGATGCGGCGTCTTCGGTGTTGTTCGTCGGCGTTCCCTGCCGGACTATCGCGAAGCCGGCCTGGCTGCGGAACTGATTCCGAATCAACGATTCGAGCTCCTGCTGACTCGTGCGCTCGTCGGATGCGAGCCTGAGGCCAATCACATAAAGCCGCTCGAACCCGACCTGCGCCTGTTGAGGGGTAAGCGCGACGCGGAATCCCATGCCGGCCGCGACTGCGGTGTCGAAGTCCGTCATCCATTTCAGCGCCTCGGGCACGTTGATATCGGCACCGGCAGCGCTGAACTGATCGGCCCCTTCCGCCAGCGGATCGGGCCCGATGGGGAGTGGCTGTGTGATGGGGCCGCCGAGGAACTCGACGTGCGCACCGCCGCTCTCGCCGACGAGCACGAACCGGTCGGGCAGCACGGGCGCACGCGGCGGACGCGTCCACGCCTGCCGTTTCACCGCCGCCGTGCCGACCGGCGTCATGACGACGAACACGACGTCAACGCGGACCGTCGCACGGTCGACGCCGGCCTGTGGCCGCTCCTTCACATTGAACGGGATGACCGTCTTCCGGATCTGTTGAGCGCGCGCGTCGCCGACGGCGGCGCGAAGATCGGCGAACGCCTGCGTGTCGTGCCCCGCGCGCCACGTGGTCGTCCAGTACGCGACGATCGCCGCCTTCTCCGCCGCGCCGGCTATCGCGGCGTCGATCGGGATGACGAGGATGACGTCGTCCGACCGCGTGCGCACCGGAAGCGCATCTGATGCCGGCAGCGGTGCGTACTGGCCGACGAGATAGACGGCGCGTCCGGCGCCCTGCGCTGCGCACAACTCGCGCCACGCGGCGCGCTCGATCCCTTCGTCGCCTCCCGCCCTGAAGATCCCGGACCAGTAGCGGCGGAGGTTTTGGACTTCGGTTTCGGAGAGATCCGGCTCGAAGCCGTCGACGAGACAGTCGTCCGGGTAAATCCGCACGAGCAGCTCGGTCGGCGGACCGGGCTGTCCGCCCGGCGAGACGAAGCGCGTCTCCAGCCGCACGGGGAGCAACAGAATGGGGAACCGCGCAGCGAGCTCGCCGATGGCGCGTCGCGGATCCGACATCGGCTCGAACCGATCGCGAATCCCCTTTACGGCCTCGACCGCCGCGCGGCTGGCAGCGTCGAGCCTCGCGCCCTCTGCACGCGCGCGCTCGAGGCTCGCCTGCAGCCGTTCACGCTCCTCGCGCTGCTTCGGGTCGCGTTCGTCGAAGCGCCGCTCGAGTTGACGCAGGTCGCGCTCGAGCCGTTTGAGGCGCTCGCGCTCGACGAACAGCGTGCGTTCTGCGTCGGCGGCTATCTGCGTCGCGGTCGCGAGCTGACGGCGAAGGTCGCTGAGATCGGCCATGTCGCGCCTCAATCCTTCGGCAGCATCTCGGCCGCGTGCACCGCGACAAGCACCGGAAGCTGGTAGAGCACGTATGCGACGTCAGCGGCATTGGTGTTCTCGTTCCACCGGAATTGACGGTCCTCGAGGTGCTGCTCCATCTCCTCCTCGCCTTCGGTCGACGGCGGCGCCACGGTCAACTCGTGAGTCTGCATCCCGGGTCTGATGCGCAGGTAATGCTGCTCCGTCGTCACGTCACCCCACGCAAGATCGCTCCAGGTGTTGATTGGCGACCCGCCGCGGTCGATGTCCAGGCCGAACCGCGGCTCGCCGGGCCGCTCCTTGATCACGAAGAACCACCCTGCGTCGTCCGTCTCGGGATTGCCCTTCGCTTCCGCGACGGTCAGGTCAAAGCCAAAGAACGTGATGTCCGGATCGACCCGTGCTTCGTAGAGCGGCGTCTTCACTTTGTCGCGCGGCGGATCCGATTCCTCGGCATCCGTCAGCGCGATCGGCTCGCGTATAAGCGATTTGTCGATGACGCCGTTGGTCCTCTGCCAGTCCGCTTTGTGTGCGTAGATCACCGCTGTCGGGTAGCGCTTCAACAGCTCTCCGCGGATTGACAGCACGACTTCGTCTCGAGGTTCGCTGCCTGGTGGCTGTCGGTTGTCGTGTGCGCCGAGCGTCGAGTCCTTGCTCCACTTGTGCAGCTTCGGGATGTCGTACAGCTTTTCCCGCAGCGCGTCGGCCGACAGCCCTTCCGTCTCGCGGTAGCCGCTGACGTCCCAGAACTGGCGGAAGTAGCTGCCCCGTTGATCCGTCGGGTATTCGCGGAACAGCAGCTCACGCGCGAACTCGTGATTCAGCCCGACCATGTAGCTCTCGATGAAGGGCTGGTTCGTCTCGAGGAGGCTGATGCTGTTCTGCGGGATCAGGCCGATGTTCGGCAGAAACAGCTCGCTGCCAAGCACGGTCAGCGGCCGGAACATCGCTTCGTCGATCCGCGGGTACGCCATCGCTTCGACGAAGTCTTCGCGTAAGCCATCCCTGATGCGATCGGGAATACGCACGTTCTTGTAGAAGCGGCGAGGAATGGTGCGCGCCGGGTCGATCGCCGTGAGCACGTCCGACGCGAGTGCGGGCAGATCGAGCACGGTTCGAACCATCGGGACGTTCACTCGCGACTCGTCGCGCGCCAGTTCGAGTGCGGAGCGGAGCGCGGTCTTGAATCGCTGCGCGTCGGCGGAGTCGGGCCCACGCGAAGCGGACTCCTCGAACGCGCCGCCAAACGGCGTCACGCTGAAAGACGCGTCGGCCGGCAGCGTCGCAACGGACTCGACCGTCTCGCGCTCCGGGAGGATCGCATCCGATGCTTCGACCACCGCTGCCTGACGCCGCAGGTAGGTGAACGCTCCGACCACCAACACGGCGATGACCATCGCGAGTGCTCCGAGGCCAATGAGCACCAGCAGAAGGGCGACAATCAGCCCGGCAATCAGCGCCCAGAACAGCAACCCCGGCGTGCGCACGAGATCGACGATCCACGCCGGCACGGTCGCGACCAGCGCGCGCGCAATCCCTGTCACCGTCGCCGCACCGGGCGGCACTGCAGGAGGCTGCGCCGACGTCAGCGTGCCCGCGTTCAGCCGCTGCACAATCTGCATCCCGACAACGCGAGCACCCTCCGCCGGCGCGAGTACCCGCGTCAGGCGGCCGTTCGGCCTGACGACGCGACGCATCGCGGTACTCGTGGCCGTCGTGGGTACGCGACTCTCGACGATCTGTTTGTGAACGGTGTACGCGCTGCCGCCGGCGACAATGCGCTTGTTGATCGGCCCGGCCACCGCGAGGAATTGCTCGGGCGCGCGCTGCTGTAGCACCGTCAGATGCCTGGTGTGCCACGACAGTGACACCGCCTTGCCCAGCTGCGCGAGCCGCATCAGCCGGTTGGCTTCGAGCACGTCGCCAATCTGCTGCCACGCGGCGTTCATGTAGTCTTCCTGCCGATCCCGCACGACCTTGGTGCCGAGACCGGCCGCGGCACGGTGCCGCGGATCCAGATTCAGCCGGTGGACCCAGTTGTCGAGATGATCCTCCGGGGTGCCGTCGCGCTTCTTCAACAGCCGCTTGGTGAGTGAGTGCCACGTGCCGTACAGCGGCGGCGTGATTACCGGATCGGGGTCCGTCTCGCCGTCCGGCAGCGCACCGACCAGATCCGGCACGTCGGGAGCGTTGTGTGCATCTTCCGCCGTCTTGTCGGAGTACTCGTCGGCCAGGTTGATGAACGCCGCGAGGTCGCGTTGAAACTGATGCGGCCGCGGCTCGTCCCATCGCTCGAACCGATCGGCTTCGGCGATCTGGTCGTCGGTCAGCGCTTCGTCCGGCACCTTCAAAGCGCCGCCGAGACGCAGCACGCCGTTGTTGTCGGGCCCGGTAATGCCGTTCAGATACGTCGCGGGACGCTGCACGTCGATGTCGCGCCGGCCGACCCTCGCGTCCATCGGCTGCGGCTGCAGCAGCCTGACCAGGTACTCGAAATCGCCGGCGTTGCCGGTGCGGAAGTACCAACGGTGGTAATACGGCAGGCTGTTCCCCGACAGGTTCGCGCGCTGCGGATGCGCCTCCCATGCGCCGCGCATCGCATCGTCCACTTTCGTCAGGTCGAGTGCCAGGCCGGCGACACGTCCGGTCTCGAACGTCGGCACCAGGAACGCGTGATACGCCTTGTTTGGCTCGAGCTGCCGCGGACAGACGAGCCGCGAATACGCGAGGTCCGGGTTCTCGCCGAGCACGGCGTCGAGGCGTCCGGCGATGGCGGCGCCGTCGCTGCTGACGATCTCGGTCTCGTTCGTCCCGAGATTCCGATTGACGTGCACGTGCGCCCACGCCCACAACTCTTCTTTCGCGGGGAGCATCGTCAGATCAGTGACGTCGATGAAGGGGAGCGGCTTGCCTGTCGCGTCGCCGTCGGTGAACTCACCCTCCTCGAGCACCACCAACGCAATCCACGGCCGGTGCCGGTGCGCTGTCCGATCCGCGCGCGCCGGGGTGTAGCGCCACGGAAAGTCTTCGTCGTAGAACTCGACGTGCGCGAGGTAATTCGACTCGAAATTGGTGATCCAGTCTTTCGGCTCGGTTTTGACGATGGCTCGGCGCTCGATGCCGATGACGTCGCCCGGACCGAACAGGCCGACCGCGCGCGGAATCGGCACGTCCGGGATCGCGGCGCCGATGCTCTCGACGTGCAGCATCACCTGGACGTCCACGTCCGCTCGCAGCGATGGGTTCGGGGAGGACTCGTCCTGCGTGATGCTATTGCTCAGCCCTTGCCGGAGCCACGGAAGAAACGTGTAGGTCGCGAGTGGATGCGCCATAGAGTCAGGCTGCTTCCGATGCAGGAATTACGTGCAGCTTCCCGGCGGCCGATGGATTGTCCTTCACCACGCGCGTCATGTAGTCGCGCGCTTCAGGCTCGCTGCCAAACGTAGTCGCACTCTCATGCGGCTGATTCGTGTCGACGCTGGCGACAAGGAACGCATCGCCGGCGACGGCGACCTTGTCGGCGCCGAATGGATCGAGCTGCGAACGATAGGCGCGGCTGAGCGTGCTCTTCGCTACTGCGCCAGCCTTCAGGTCGTGCGCGAACAGACCGGGGTTCACCTTGCGCACGCGCTGATGCCGCTTGTATTCGCTGTCGATCAGCAGCTCCTCGTAGCGGACGATTCGCCGCGCCATGTGATCGGTCGCGAGCGGAGCACCCGTGACGCCGAGGTCGAGACCGCCGTTGACGGCCTCGAACGACGGCCGCGAGAGCTTCGCCGCATCGTCCATGTCCTGGAACTGCGCGATGGCGAAGCGTTCGCGCACGTCCGCTTTCCTCTCGAGCGCGCCGGCGCCGGCGACGAGCTCGAAACGGCGCGCGTCGCTCGATTTCTGCGTGCCCAGCTTGTCGACCGGGATGCCGAGCGGCACGAGCCGCTGCGTGACGCGGAGCGTGCCGAGCGGATGCAGCACGAGGCCATCCACCTCCTCGTCGAGCGCGCGCAGCGAGACGAGCAGGTTGTTGGCCGCCGGCAGTGCCGCCGTCCAGTTCTCGCGCTTCTCGAACTCCGCCTTGAGCAGAGGAACGAGCGCAATCGGCGGCAGCGTCGCGCCGCCGCTTTCACCCCACGTGACGTCGAAGTCGGCGCTGATCGAGAAGAAGAAGAATGAGATGTGGCCGGTGCCGCGCGCGTGCCACGGCGTCGGTCCCTCGAGGCTCAGCTCCACGCGCACGCTGAGCAGGCTCATTCCCGCGACCTTCAGGCTCAGCGAGATGTTCACCTCGATGACGAAGTGGAAAGGCGAGAACTGGAACAACGCGTCGAAACCGAAATGCCCCGAGATGCCGAAGCTGTCGAATCCGAACCGCAGCTCCGCGTTCGCGCCTATCTGCACGGTGTTGCTGGTGACCGCGAAGTAGGTCTCCACGCGCACCATCGCGTTCTCTTCGTTCAGAATGCAGAGCGAGAGACGCGCGGGGCTCGGAAACGGCAGCGCGGGCGGCGAGAAGCGCGGATGGAAGCCCCCCACCGTGAAGACGAACACGGCATCGCCGCCCCACTTGAGCAGCAGGCCCATCTCCCCTTCGAGCGTGATGAAGAGAATGCGGCTCTCGAAGATCACCGCGAAGAAGAACAGCCGCTGCTTGTCGAACTCGATGGCGCCGGCGAAGACGACCTGCAGGATGAGGATGGCGTCGTCCGGGGTCGGCAGCGCGAGCCGGAGCACACCGATGATGGCAATGTTGCCGGGGATTTCGATGATCACGCCGAGCGACACGCTCACAAGCGTGGGAGTGCCCCAGCCGATCTTCGCCATCGGGCCGATCAGGAACTTGCCGACGTACGGAGGGAAGATCGTGCGCAGATCGCTGATGATGCGCGGCGCGTTGGCGATGATGTCGCCGGTCGGGAACATGATCGAATTGATCGTCCCGGTGCGCACGCCGATGAGGAGCGCCTCGAGCACCATCGTCCGGTTCAGCCCGAGGAGGCCGCCGAGACCGACCAGCGAAAAGCCCATCCCGAGCTGGATGCCGGGCATGAACTCGACGCTGATGATCACGAGAAGGCTGAAGCCTTTCGAGCCGTCGGGCATCTTCGTCGTGATCAGCGCGATGGCGGTGATCGAGATGGTGTCGAGGATGCTCAGCTGAACGATGCCGGCGTACTCCTCCTTCTCGAAATCGAAGAACAAGTATCCGCCACCGCGCACCGCCCCGGCGTCGATCGACAGGCCCACGCCTTTCGGCGGCTTGAACCCGACGGACAGGTCCATGGGCCCCAGATTTCCCTTCGTGAATCGTGCGTAGAGGCCGATGCCCATCTCCTCGACCGCGACCTTCAGCGGTCCGAGATCGCCGTTCAACGTCAGGCCCGCTTCGACTCGAATCTTCGGGTCAGGATCTGCCGGCACTGCGAGCGACAGTTTCAGATCGGGAATCTCGACCGGCCCGAGTTTCAGGTGAGGATGCAGCGCGACCTCGAAGTTGATCGATCCGCGGAAACCGAGGCCGTGCTTGCTGCTCCAATCGATCGCGAGCGGAATGCCGACCTTCGTTTCTCCCTCGCCGAGGAGCGTGCGGAGAAAGCCGTCGCCCTCTCCTGCGGCGAGCACGACGGCAAGATCCTTCAGTTCGAAGGTCAGCGTCACCTCGATATCGTCAATGCGCCCGGTCGCGGCGATACCGGCGCGGAACCCCTGCATCTGCAGGCGTACGCCGCCGGCGGCGCCGAAGATGATCAGCGGGTCATCGGGAGCGAAATTGACGGCGACTCCGAACGTAACGCTCGGCACCGTCGAAGCGTCCATGAATGGATACTTGACGGTGAGCCCCTCTGGACGAATCAGCACGCCGAACTGCTGCGCGATGTCGCTGCCGGCGGTGATCTCGAGTGATGTGTCGTCGCTCAGCTCGAAGGTGAACGGAATCACGGACGGCACGCCGGGCTGAATCACGAGCCCGGGTTTGAGGCCGTCCTTCGCGGGCAGCGGCAGCAGCTGGAACGAGAGCTCCACCGGCGTGCCGGCGACGGCCGTGTAGTAAAACGGCCATTTCAGCCCGCGCGCGCCGCGATGGTAGACGTTGTGCCCGGCGGTCCCCGCATACGCGCCAAAGACGTCCCTGGGCGGACGAAACACCACGACCGGGAAATCGAGCGCGTCGAGGAACCCTGCCAGGTGCTGGCAGATCAGATCCATCTTCAGCGTGTCGGTCCCCCAGCCATAGACCCGCTGCAGAATCAGATGCGGATCCTGCAGCAGCTTCGGGATCTCCTCCCAGTTGAAGACCTGGCGCACGTAGCCGTGCTGCGTGGCGGTGTCTCCCACAACTTCGGCGGTGATCACCTCCATCGCGCTGAGCAGGACGAACGCTTCTGGAACGCGGCGCGCGAGGTACTCGCAGATCAAGAGATCGCTGAGGTTCTTGCCGACAGCGCCGAGCGACGCGGCGGGATCCATCCCAGGCGGAAGCGCAGGAAGGGGATCGAGCTTGTCGTAGACGTTGACGGCATGACCGAGGAGCTCGCCAACCTGCGAGAGCTCGAACGGTCCCTCGGCCATCTTTTCGACCGTCGCCACTCCCGACGCAACCTCCGCGCCGGCGTCAAGGTACGCTGGCGGCAACCCGGTGACTTTCCAGCCGAGGCTGTACAGCAGCTGCTTGAAATGGTCCTCATTGGTGAAGCCGAGGCGCAGCGGCTCCAGTACCTGAAGCAGTTCCCTGGCGATGCTGACGATGGTGTCTTCGGCAGGGCTGCTCATCGCTGCGGATAGATCGCGTCGTATTCGGGGTCGATGAAGAGATGGCGGCTCGGATCGATGTCGTCAACGAGAATGTACCTGCACACGTGGCAGAACCGGACTCCAATCACTTTGAAAAGGCCGGCGTCCAGGTCGGCCACGAGCTCGGTCTGATGATTCATCGCGCATGCGCCCGCCGCACGGAACACGCCACGGTCGTTGCCCATACCGCCTTCATATAGACCGACGATAAACGGCAGTAACACATCGGACAGCTCCGTCGGCAGAACCATGTCGTGAAAGTTCGGCACTGTCGGAGCGTGACCGTGGTGCGTCTGGCCGAGTGGCCCGTGAACCGTGATCAAGTCCTTGACGTTCTTCGCAACAAGTTCGGCGTACGGGTAGGTCGCGGCGTCGAAGGCGCCGGCCGGCGCCGGCGTCGGCTGATACACGATGGACCCGGACGGGAACGCCGCGATGATGCCGGCCGGGAGCACGGTCTGTGCCGGCGGATACGGGAATGTCGCGGCGGCGTCGGCCCGCAGGCGGACGTTCTTTCTCGGCGGCGTTCCGGTCTCAAACGTATCGACCAGCCGCAGCGGCACGCTGACGAGCGGGAGTTTGATCAGCGTGGCGCGCTGGTCGGGGAAATGAATGCCATCGTGATCGATGTCGCGGAACGCGATGTCAATGTTGCGAAACCGCAGGTGCACGATCTGGCCGATCGGGAACGCGAACGCGTGCGACCACCGCACCTGCGCCTCGAACACATCCGCTGACGGACTGGTGATCGGGCCGATGATCTCCGCCGCCCACTTGATGCGTGGCCAGCGCCATTTCAACTCGTCGCCGTGAACGACGCCCGCGCGCTCCAGCGATGACGGCGACTGCAGATTCCCTTCTGTCTGGTTCGCGTTCTCTACGTCAACGGTGAACAGCGGCCGATCGTTCGTGCCGCCGTACTCGTCTCCGAGATCGAACGAATGGCTTAACTCGTGAATGAACACGCCCTTCTCGCTCGGGGTGGCGACACCGCGAATGAGCGGCCTGTTCAGCGTGATGTCGTTAATCCCCGACAGCGTGCAGTCCACCGGATCGTCCGAGGACTGGGAGACCATGAAGTAGCCCTCGCTGTTTTGCTCGCGGCCCGGACCTGCGCTGACAATGCACACCAGGTCGTAGTTGCGCTTGCGCGGGTTCGTCCAGATGCTCGACAGATCGAGTGCGGACGTCGCGAAGTCTTCGTGACGGATCGCCGACATCAGCGCGTCCATGCGCGTGCGATCCATGCGATCGGGGTTGAGGTCGATCAGGTCGAAATTCGTATCAACCCGCGGCGCACCGCTCATGATGCCGAGCGGCGTGTCCAGGTCGTCGAGGATGCGCCGCGTGCCCAGGTCCCGCCACGAGTCGATTAACTCGTTCAGCACATCGGCCTCAGTGGGAAGGTGCGCACGATAGCCGTTCGTGAACAGCGCATCCCAGTCCGCCATGATCTGGTCCCGCGTACGAGCGGCGTTGGCTGGTCTGTCATTCGGCGTCGCGAGACCCACCTCGTAAATCAGGTTCTCCAGCACCCACTTCTTGCTGGCCTCGAGGTCCTGCGGTCGTTCGGGCTTGGGCACGGGCGACGCAGCAGTAGACGAGCCCGTACCGCTCACGAACACCTCCGCCCCCCAGGTGGCGCCAGCCTGATCGGATTCGATGAACGCCGCCCAGAAGTTCGTGGCTTTCGCAAGCACGTCCCATGGCTTGTTGATCGGATCGGCGGTGAGGTACGCGACGAGATCCGTCACGTAGTTGAAGAACACTCCATCGGTGCCGTGCGGAAACCCGTCCGGGATGATCAGCACGTTCGGCACCGCGTCCAGGGCGAACGGAAATGTGCTCGGCCATCCGGCGCGCGGCACGATCCTGGCGTCGACCGGCGCGGCAGGTCCCCACTTCGCGATCGGACGCAGCGTCGCATTCGCGGCTGCAACGGCCGGCATGCCCGTCAGCCGCGCTGTCACGGTCACATCCGCGAGGGCCACGTCTGCGGCCGCGACGGTGAGGCGCCCCGCGGCGCCGGCGTGCGTCGTCGCCGTCGTGCCGCGCTTCGACGCCCACGCCACAATCGGCCAGTCGGTGATGTCTCCGACCGTCTGGTCGTCGAAGCGGGCGCGGAGCGCGAATCTCGGCCGGATCATTTTGTCGGGCGGCGGGGCCGGTACCGGGAAGGGCTGTACCTTCATCGTCCCCGGCGTCAGCCAGATCGACGTCACGCTTCGATGCACGTGTACTCGAATCAGTTCCTTGAACGGCGCCTGCGTTCCGCTGACGACATTCACTTCGATGAGGAAGTTCTGCGGGAAGCGCGCGGGAAGCGAGCCGGCCGCGACGACGGTGACCTGTCCCGTCGTGTGATTGAGCGTGATCGCGGGCGCGAAACTGCGGACGCTCGCGCCTGGCGCGACCGACGCATCCGCGATCGTGAAGCTCAGGCTGGAGATATCTCCGGGATGCGTGTCCATGTGCGCCTTGATGAACGGGTACTCCGGATCGAGCGTGGCGTTCCGGCGCTGCACGCGGAGGTGGGCGATGCGAAGGTCCGGCGACGTCGTGCCGGCGAGCACGTGGATCTCCGCGCTGCGCTTTTCCCAGTCCCAGTAGATGGCTTCGATCGGCATCGTCCACTCTCGACTGATCGAAATCGGCCGGCGTTGTGAGGAGCGCCAGATTACTCGATGAGACACGCACACGTACGGGCGGCTTTCCCACTTTTTTGCGTCAGTCCGGCGGAGCCGTGTTGTTCGTTATGAAAAATCACTAAGCTGGCGCGATTTTTCGACGGGTCGATCGATCTGTGGCGGGGAGGAACGCGTATGGTCAGCTTCATTCACTGTGCACGTATGCTGCTCGTGACGTCGTTGGCCGTGGCGACCACCACATATCAACGGGCATCCGCCGCAGATAAGTATCAATGCGGAGATCGCGAGCTAACCTCAGCCGAGACCGCTGACGTCATTTCGATCGCCGTCATCTCAGGCGACGGCAGATTGACCCGAACAAGCCGGACCGGTTGTCCAGCAGCACGCAAGAGCAGGAGCGCGAGCCGTTCTTCCGCGAGATGGTTCGACGCTACGCAATCATCAAGTGGGTCGGCATCGGCGTCATCACCGTCACCGGCGTGGCGCAATGGCTGTATCTGTGCAGACAAATCGCGGCTTCTGGTCCGCCATGAACATCGCCGCGGCCTCACCGTTCTACTCGGTGCCGCGTTGATGCGAACCGTCGTCAAGCTTCGATAGAACCAATCGCCGGCTTGACAGCGGGGATACTACGGCCGAGAATCCTCCGCCCGAGGAGGACGCATGAAACGGTGGTTGCCGATTGTCGGTGGTATCTCGCTGAACCTGGCGCTCGGATCGCTTTACGCCTGGAGCGTCTTCGTGCTGCCGCTCGAGAAGGAGTTCGGCTGGAACCGCGCGCAAACGTCGTGGGTCTACACCATCGCCATCGTCTGCTTCGCCGCGACGTTCATCATCGCGGGCAAGCTGCAGGACGCGAGAGGCCCGCGCATTTGCGCGTTCCTCGGCGCGCTGCTCGTCGGCGGCGGCTTCGCGCTGTCGAGCCTCACGACCTCTGTCACGTTTCTCTATATCGCCTTCGGCGTGATCGTCGGCATCGGCAACGGGTTCGGGTACTCGGCGCCGACGCCCGTCGCATCGAAATGGTTCCCCGACAAACGCGGACTGGCGGTGGGTTTGATGGTTGGCGGGTATGGCGCAGGGTCCGCAATCATCGGCCCGTTGGCGACGAAGCTGATCCTCGCCTACGGATGGCGCGCAACGTTCCAGATTCTCGGCGCCACATTTTTCGTCATGGGGGTGATTGGCACAGCACTGTTGAAGAACCCGCCCGCAGGTTACAAAGCGCCTGCGGCGGCGCCGTCCGCCGCGGCGAGGACGCGCGGGTCGCTCGACATGCGCACGCGCGACATGATGGCGACGCCGACATTCGTCGCGCTGTGGATTGCCTACTGTCTGGGTACGACCGCTGGTCAGATGATGATCAGCCAGCTCGTGCCGTTCATGCGCTCCGTCGGCCTCACGCCTGAAGCCGCAGCGTTCGCCATCACCATCGCCGCGTTCGGCAATGCCGGCGGTCGCATCCTCTCGGGCGCGCTCTCCGATTCGCTCGGCCGCCTGACGACGCTGAAAGTGATGGTGGTCGGATCGCTGCTGGTGATGTCAGCGCTTGGGATGGGCATCAGTCAGATTTTCGCGCTCTATGCGCTCGTCGCCGCCGGCTACTGGTGCTATGGCACGCAGCTATCCGTGTTCGCATCGACCACCGCCGACTTCTACGGCACGCGCTTCCTCGGCATGAACTACGGCGCACTCTTCACCGCCTGGGGTGTGGCGGGCATCGTCGGTCCCTTCATCGCGGCGCGTGTATATCAGGCGACCGGATCGTATTCCTATGCGTTCTACGGCGCGGCGGGCCTTGCTTTCATCGCCTTCATCTCGCTCTCGTTTGCACGACCGCCGCTGGCGACGCCAGCCTCGACGCTCGAGCCCGCGACGACAGGGCGCGCGTGACGCGAATCAATCGACGCCTATTGATTGAGTCCATCGGCGCGGTTATAACGGTTATTCACACATCCACGAGGAGGTTTGTGCGTGATGTGTCCGCGCCCGTCATCGAGCTCGGCTGTTCTGCTGTCGGCACTGCTTGCGTTCATCGCTTCGCCGGTCGCGGCCGAGACGCCCAATCCCGTAACACCGTCCGGTGAGACCGGAAGCCTGGTCGGCTTCACCGTCTTTGCCCGCGCACTGCTCCCGATCAAACGTGAAGGTCGGTTTACCGATTTTGCAGGTCAACTGTCGTATGACCCGTCGCGTCCCGCCGACACACACGTGGACATTACGGTCTATACGTCGAGTGTGGACGTGCACGATTCCGAACAGAATGCGCTCCTGCGATCCGACAAGTTCTTCGACGTCGATCGCTATCCGACGATGCACTTCGCGAGCGTCGATGCGACGCTGCAGCGTGACGGGACCCTGGCGCTATCCGGCGATCTGACGATTCGTGGCATTACGAAGCGCATCCTGACACCTGTCCGCCTGCACGCCGCTGGAGCGAAGTCGTTCCTCGAAACGACTTTTCAGATCGATCGGACCGACTTCGGTATCAACGGAATACCAGGGTTCGGAGGGCCCGTGGTTTCGATTGCGAAGAAAGTGCAGATCCACATCGCGATCGCCACCGGCATAGCACCGCGTTGATGCGTTAGCGCTCGAACGACTTCGCTTCACCCGCGTGGCACAATCAGCAGGACGATGGCGAGTCCTCGCGTTCGCTTCGCGCCTTCTCCAACCGGTTATCTCCACGTGGGCGGTGCACGCACCGCGCTCTTTAACTGGCTGTTCGCGCGTCGTCATAGCGGCACGTTCATCCTTCGCATCGAAGATACCGACGCCGAGCGCTCATCGGCCGAAATGGTCACTGGCATCCTCGACGGCATGGGATGGCTGGGCCTCGACTGGGATGAGGGGCCGGGCATCGGCGGTCCGCACGAACCGTACTTTCAATCGCAGCGTTACGACCGTCATCGTGCCGCGGCGGCGCAGCTCGTCGCCCAGGGACGCGCGTACTACTGCTATTGCTCCGCCGATCGCTTGCGCGAAGAACGTGAGAAAGCCGAAGCGCGCGGAGAAGCATGGCAGTACGACCGACGCTGCCTGACACTGTCGCCCGAACAGATTGCCGCAAACGAAGCCGCGAAGCTGACGCGCGCCATTCGCTTCAAAGTGCCCGAAGGAAAGACCGTCTTTGACGATGTGGTGCACGGGCCGATCGAGTTCGATGGGGCATACATCGAAGACTTCGTCATCGTGCGCTCGGACGGCCATCCGATCTATCACCTGTCTGTCGTCGTCGACGACATCGACATGGCGATCACGCACATCGTCCGTGGCGACGATCACATTTCCAACACGCCGAAGCACGTGCTGCTGTTTCGCGCGCTCGGCGCGCCGCTGCCGGTCTTCGCGCACGTGCCGCTGATTCTTGGCGCCGACAGGAAACGGCTCAGCAAGCGGCATGGCGCCACCTCGGTGACCGAGTACGCCCGCCAGGGCTACCTGCCGGATGCGCTCGTCAATTTTCTCGCGCTGCTTGGATGGTCGCCTGGTGATGACCGGGAAGTGATGTCACGGCGGGAGCTGATGGATGCGTTCACGCTCGAAGGCATTACCGGCAGCAACGCGGTGTTCGATGTCGCCAAGCTCGAATGGATGAATGGCCAGTACATCGCACGTATGCCGATCGAACAGCTCGCCGCCGCGGTCCTGCCGCTGCTGGTTGAACAGCATCTGTGGCCGGCACACGCGCCGCCAAACGAATGGCTGCGGCGGCTGCTCGAATTGCTTCGCCCGCGTGCGAAGCGGATGATCGACTTCGTCGAACAGGCCCGGCCGTTTCTCGCGGAAACGGTTGAGTACGACGAAGAGGCCCGCAAGAAACACCTCGCGGTGCCGCGGCTTACCGATCATGTGCGCGCACTGGTGCACGCACTGCGCGAAGTGATGCCCTTTGACGAGCAACATGTGGAAGCTGCGGTGCGACGAACAGCGGAACAGCAGGACATTAAAGCGGCACCTCTTATCCACGCCACGCGTGTGGCGGTCACTGGACGAACGGCCAGTCCGGGTATTTTCGAGGTCCTCGTGCTCCTCGGACGTGAACGCACGGTAGCGCGGCTCGAGGATTTCGCCTCCTATCTGTCGGCGCGGAACTAGCAAATTTCCTCAGAGATTCGCGTCATTTGCGCGTCGCCGCCGCCGTCCGCGCGGCCGGCGGAAAAGTTTTTCCTCCGCCCATGTGGGTAGATAAGTTCCTTTTACTGCTGAGAGTTACCGGAATTACCACTTCAGCCGTGGCACCCCCGTTGCAGCCCCACAGCGCGAACGCGGAGGCCCGCTAGTCGGATGCTTGGTCCCGCACGTGACATGAGTCAACCGACTCGGCGCGAGCGGGGAGGCAAACAGCGGGCGATGTGAGTGGCAGGAGGTCAGTGTGGCTAAAGAGGATCGCGGATTCGCTTCGATGGACCGCGCGAAGCAGCGCGAAATTGCCAGTAAGGGCGGCAAAGCTGCCCATCAGAAGGGCACGGCCCACGAGTGGACCAGCGAGGAAGCGCGAGAGGCCGGACGCAAGGGCGGAATGGCGAGTCATCGCCGCCGCAGTCAGCTCACGGGCAGCGAAACAAGCGGCTCGAGCGACGACACGCAGAACATGGCGTCATCGTCCGAGAACATGTCGCGCGACGACAGCTCGAACGAGCAGATCCGGTAGCTCGTTTATCCTCGCGGCACTTTCATTTCCAGGCGGCCGGCGCAATTGCGTCAGGCCGCTTCTTCTTTGTACAATTCAGGTTTCCCGCCGCACCCCGCACTTGTTTCTAGCGTGCAGGACCACGATTGGGAGGTCGTTCAACGGTAGGACACGTGGCTCTGGACCACGTTATCGGGGTTCGAATCCCTGCCTCCCAGCCACCGAATTTCGGCTTAAGAATCAGTGGTTTGCAGCTATCCCCTGATTCACTATCTTGGATACCGTAACTGCGACGTGCGTCGGCATGTCCCCGAGAACGCGCGCGGACTCCCGGCTGGACCCTCGGATTCGGCGCCACGCCGCCGCGGCGCGTCAGATCGAGCGGGCCAGAATGTCCAGCCCTCTCGCGGCCGTCCGCTTGTCGATCGCCAGCGACGGCAGCAGCAGCACCGTCGATCCTTCTGTCGACACGAGCAGCCCGTTGCGGCGGCACTGGTCATGGATGGTGTCCGCGTAGTCCTCGTCGCCGACATCGATGCCGATTGCAAGGCCCTGGATGCGAACCGCCGCCGGGCGGTCGAACTCGAGTTGCAGCAGGCGGACGCGGAAATACTCACTCATCTCGGTAACGCCGGTGAGCAGCCGGGCCCGGTTCGCCTTGAGATCGCGCAGGGCCGCGATCGCCGCGGCGACGCTGCGAGGGTGCCACCCGTAGGTCGAGTAAAAAGCCCCGTCGTTCTCCTCCATCGACGTCGCGATCGTTGCGGTTGCGATCACCGCACCAATCGGTGCCAGCCCGCCGCTCATCGCTTTCGCGACGCACAGCATGTCGGGGTCGAGGTCGAAGTGCTCGCACGCGAACAGCCGACCAGTCCGGCCGAATCCGCATGCGACTTCGTCGGCGATGAACAGCGTGCCGTACCGGCGGCAGAGGTCGCGTACCTGGCGGATGGCGTCGTTTTCTGGAATCAGGATGCCGAGATTGATGCTGATCGGCTCCATGACGAATGCGGCGACGTCGCGCCGCTTCAGCCGCTGCTCGATGCGGCGCAGTGCCTTCGCGTCAAGCGGCGGAGCAATCTTGCTGCAGTGCGGCAGCAGGTTTTTAATCTGCTCGCCGTTGTCGGACGTGCCGATGCTCAACCCGGCAAGCGTGTTGCCGTGATAGCTGCCTTCGAGCGAGAGCAATGCGCGGCGGCCGGTATGGATCATCGCGGCCTGCAGCGCGAGGTCGACCGCCTCGGATCCGCCGGTCGCCCGGAAACATGTGATCAACGGACGGGGAGCCAGCGACGCGAGCAGCCGCGCGAGCTCCGTCCACGGCGCATACGCGTAACCGGGATAGACGTAATCGGGTCCCTTGAAGCGTTCGATGGCTTTCGCGATCGCCGCGGGGCGCCATCCGAAATTCCCGACGCACCAGCCCATCACGAAGTCGATGTACTTCCTGCCGCGCGAGTCGGTGACGATGCTGCCGTTCGTGGCGACAACCTGCAGTTCCGCTGGCTCCTCTCTGGCGAGTGGCTCGCGGCGTCGAGCGGGCATGAAGGAATCCTTTCCGTGCGCGGCTATGGCGGCAGCATCATTATTGAGGATCAGTACGCTCTCGTCATGCGCATCGCAAGCTGATCATCCACCCGCGACTCTCGGACCACCTTCTCCTGTGCAGTCCGAATCGAAAGAAGCGAGATCGCCACAGAATGCCCGTGGGCGAATCACTGCATCAGGCCGCCTCACGGATGAACCAGTTGCGGAAATTGTCCCGAACACCCAGCCACACACTGTGCCCGGTGTCTTGAATATCTGGTCGAACAGCGTTGATTTCGCTCGGACTTTCGCGGCTCGCGACCACGACATCTCGCGGCGACGCCGTCGACGATGATGATCGAATCGTTCTCCGATTGTGGGGCGCAACCGCACCATTCGCCTGGTGCGTGCGTTTACGTCGTCAGCTCCAACATGATTTTGCCGCGACTATGCGGCGCACCGGCGAGCATTGCATGCGCGGAGCGCACATCGGCTAGCGGCAGGACGGACCCGACTTGCGGGAGTACCTCGCCCCTGTCAAGCAGCTTGGAAATCGCCCCGAGCCGTGCGGCTGTAACTTCTGCATAGAAGAACGCCGAGCGCACGTCAGGACGCGTGGGCACGAACGCAGTCGAGACAACGGTCACCAGAATCCCGCCCGGTTTCAGCGCGCCAAACGCGCGGTCACGGGTGTCGCCGCCGACGGTGTCGATTACTACGTCCACGGACCGCGCAATATCTGCGAAATCGGTGACTCCATAATCGATCACGTCCGTGGCTCCGAGGCTTCGGACATGCTGCACGTCCTTCGATCCTACGACCGCGATGATATGGAAGCCCGCATTCGCGGCGAACTGGACCGCATAGGCTCCGACGTTTCCCGCGGCGCCGAGAATCATCACACGGTGACCGGCTTCAGGACGCGCATGTTCAAAGAGCATCTGCCACGCCGTGACCGCGACGACGGGCACGGACGCGGCCTCGAGGCTGCTTAGGCGCGCGGGCTTCGAGGAGATCATGTCGGCGGCGGCCAGCGCGTACTCCGCTTGCGCTCCCACAAACTGCGGGTTCGTCACGCCGTAGATTTCATCACCAGTTTTGAACTGGTTGACACCCGACCCGATGGCTTCGACGACGCCCGACAGGTCAGACCCGAGGGTCAGAGGCGGAGGCGGACTGACTTTGCTCTTGCCCTCACGAATGAGCGCGTCCCAAGGCCCAACGCCAGCCGCCGCGACCCGCACGAGCACTTCTCTCGCCGCCGGACTCGGACGCGGGATGTCCTCAACGATGATCACGTCGGGCGGACCAAACCGATGGATGCGCGCCGCTTTCATTTCACGCGATAACCAGCAAGCCGCGGTGATTCAACGTTCACAAGGAACATTTCCCATTAACGATATGGTAAGCGTCGACAGCGCTTCTTGAGCGCGCGCTGTCGATTCACGCCGAACGGATCAGCCAGTTGCGATAATCCTCCGAACAGCCAGCCCGACCTCGCTCGCCATTCGGGCGAGCTTCGTCTAGGACTGCGGCTTGCACCGATCAACCCGTTGAGGTGTGTCATGGCAGCGAACCGCAGCTCGACGAAACAGTCGACCAAAGAAACGAAGAGCGACCTCGCCGTTTCCTACGACGAATTCAAAGAGCACGAGGGACAGCGCTACACGGGCATGAAGATCGGCCGAAGTCACAAGTGGTATTACGACCGGGGCGAGTGGAAGGAAAAGAAGATCACTCCCGACTTGTGGCAGATCGGCTATGCCGTGACCAAGCGACGCGCCGGACGCGCTCCGGAAGGATCGGGTGTTCCGGTCGGCACTGAGTACCACTGGTACATCCTGGCGCATCAAAACACGGCCAAACGAACGGCGAACGATTACACGACGACGCTCACCGGCCTCAAATTCAAAATCGCGCACAAGCGCGCCGGCAGCGAGAAGTGGAGCGCTACGCCGCGGACGCAACGCAAGCGAATGATCATGTTCCTGCGAGGTGTTCTCGCCGATCTCGAGAAGCAGACCGATCGCGAGGAGACAGCGATCGGCGCGCGGGCCGGGCGGCAGCGCCGGGCACGCCGCATGTCGACACAACCTTCCAGGCGCCGCGCCACCAGCTCGCGCCGTAGTCCACGCTCGCGATTGACCGTCCGCTCCTAACGGCCCACGCGACTTCGCTCGCGGCCGCCCGCCGCGGCGAGAACGGATTCGAGCCGATCCAGATTCTGCTCATTCGCAGGTTCGACGATGTGCTTGATGCGTGCCGCCACCGCAACGTCCTCGAACTCCTGCGTCCAGGTAATCGCCGTTCCGCCTTCATCGGCAGCCAGCGTAATCGTGAGCACGTAGCGCGGCTTCGAAACGTGGTGAATCACGATGGAGGAGCTCCGGCCGCGCGAAAGCCTCAAACACCGCTTCGGGTCGATGCGCGAGCACTCGATGCGTGCGAAACACCGTGCCAGTCGCATCGCCTGAGTTCGTCTGCCGGTGCAGCCGAGGTAGTCCGGTCTGAGCGGACGAAGTTTCGGCGGCGTTACGTCTTGGAGTTGTTGTTGCAGAGCTGCTGAACGGTACGGGCGAGGGTGCCGGCAGCCGAATACTTCGGGACGTACGCCGCCGCGCCATTGTTCAGCGCAATAGTCCGGACGTCGTCATCGTCAAACGCGGTAACAATGACGATTTGCATGTCCGGAACGCTGACCTTCAGGCGTCGGCAGATCTCCAGACCGTCCACATCCGGCAGCATCAAATCGACGACGAGCACGTCGGGCCGCAGCCGCGTCACCGCCTCAACTGCTTCGTGTCCACGGGGCACAGCCGCCACAACATCGCAGTCGCGCGCCAGCATCGAGTGGAACGCCTGCAGCACCAACGGATGATCGTCGGCGATGACAACTCGTGGCCGACGATCTTTCCCTGCAGTCACAGCGCTCATTTTATGCTCCGCTGTGCGACAATGCCCGCCTTTCATCCGTCGGGAGGTAACGATGAAGACGCTGGTGTGGGCGACCATCAGTCTTCTCACGTTTTTCCCATCAGCGGCTCGCGCGCAAAGCAATCACAACCAGGTTCTCGCGCTGTATTCGACCAGGCGCGATGCGGAGTTTTCGATTGTCGGCGAGGACGAGCTCCCCCGCATCCTCAACGTGGGTCTCGCGAGCAATCTCGACTACTACTCGGAGTTCATCGACCTGTCCCGGTTCCCTGATCCTGGCTCCAAGACCGCGTTTCGCGATTTTCTGCGTCAGAAGTACCGGGACATTCATTTCGATCTCGTCGTCGCGCTGCAGGACGCGGCAATCGAGTTCGTCAACGGCTTCGGCGCCACGCTGTTCCCGGAGACACCGATCGTTTACCTCACGAACCGGCCGCTCACGACCCGTCGACCCAATTCGACGGGGCTGGTTCAGGAGCGTAATTTCGCGGCAACGATTGGCTTGCTGCGTCAGCTGGAGCCGGAGGTGACGCGTGTATATGTCGTCATCGGCGCCGCCGATGCGGACAAGGCGTACGAGCAGACTGTGCGACAGCAGTTGGACCGATCTGCCTTTGGCTCCGGACTGACATTCACCTATTTGTCGGGACTGACGACAACCGACCTCGTGCAACGGTTGTCGCAACTCCCCAAAGGCTCGGCGGTCTATTACATCCTGGTTAACGAGGACGGCGCCGGCAAGAGGTTCCATCCGCTCGATTACGTCGACCGCGTAGCGGCAGCGGCGAACGCACCGACTTATTGCTGGGTCGATTCCGCGATGAGTCACGGCATCGTAGGCGGCAGTCTCTACACGCAACGGGATGCCGTTCGGCAGGTCGGCGAAGTCGCCGTCCGAGTGCTGCGCGGCGAATCCGCCGACAGTATTCCTGTTGCTGTTCTCAACCTGAATGTGAACCAGGTCGATTGGCGACAGCTTCGCAAGTGGCGCATTGACGAAGCGCGGATACCCGCTGGAACGCTCGTCAAGTTTCGCGATCCGACAGCATGGGATCGCTACAAGACGTATATCCTCGCGGTGCTCACCGTCGTGGTCCTGCAGATGGGACTGATAGCGGGACTGCTGATTCAACGCACGCGGCGACGGCGCGCTGAGGCGGAACTGCGGGGCAACCGCAATGAGCTCCGCGCGAGCTACGAGCGCAATCGCGATCTCGGAGCTCGTTTGTTGAACGCACAAGAGACCGAGCGTTCGCGTATCGCACGCGAGCTGCACGACGACATCTGTCAGCGGATGCTGCTGCTGACGATCGATCTCGAATCGCTGCCGCGGCGAGATGGTGAGGGAACGGCCACGGGCGCGGTGGAGGCTGCCCGTGACATAGCCCGCAGCCTGCACTCACTCTCACATCGTTTGCATCCAGCGCGATTGCGAGTGATCGGCCTTGTGGCGGCACTCGAGCGTCTGTGCGCGGAAGTGTCGCGTGCCGGTCTGGCCGTTCTCTTCGAGCACCGGGCCGTTCCATCGACGCTGCCACCCGACCTGATGTTGTGCGTCTTCCGGATCGTTCAGGAGGCGCTGCAGAACGCCATCAAATACAGCCGCGCCAGTGAGGTGTTGGTGCGCGTGGCCGGCGCGCCGGGCGAGCTTCGGCTCACGGTTATCGACGACGGCGTGGGATTTGACGTTGACGCCGCCTGGCGGAACGGCGTGGGGCTGATCAGCATGGTTGAGCGCGTCGAGACAATCGGCGGGGTGCTGGAAATACGTTCGACCCCTGGAACAGGCACGTCCGTGGCGGCCGTGATCCCGCTACGCATCGACCAACCCTCCGGACAAGCGTTACAATCTGCCCTCACCATATGACCGCGGTCCGCCTTCTCGGCGCGTCGGTCGTTCTACTTGCCGCCCTTGTCGGCCCGACGCAATACGTCTACTCGCAGGACACGCAAGGCCCGGAGCTGCTGCACGTGCAGGGCAACGTCAGCATGCTTGCGGGGGCCGGCGGCAACATCGCGGTGCAGGTCGGCAAGGACGGCATCCTGCTGGTGGACTCGGGCAGCGCGCCGATGACCGACAAGGTCGTCCAGGCGCTGCGGAACGTTTCAAAGGGTCAGGTCACCTACATCGTCAACACGAACGAGCGCGCCGATCACGTTGGCGGCAATGCAAATTTCGCGCGGCTCGGACGTCCGCTTGCGATCGCGCGTGCCGCGCAGGCGCGCGTCTTCATCGTCGGCTTCAGCACGATGCTCGAGCGCATGAGCGACCCGCTCGCGAAGCTTGGTGTGCCGGAGCCCGGGTGGCTGAACGATACGTACTCCGGTCCGCAGAAGAACCTGTCGTTCAACGGGGACGCGGTGCAGGTCTTCCATCAGGCGGCGACGACCGGGAGCGACAGCATCGTGCTGTTTCGTCGCGCCGACGTGATCGCCACCGGCGACATTTTCGATCCGACCGAATATCCAATCATCGATCTGAAAAGCGGCGGCAGCCTGCAGGGCGTGCTCGAAGGACTGAATCGTCTGCGGCAGATGGCGGTCCCGGCGGATCACATGGAGAACGGGACGATGATCATCCCGGGGCACGGACGCGTCAGCGACGTTGCGGATCTCGATATCTACCACCAGATGGTGACGATTGTGCGCGACCGCCTCCAGGACATGATCAAGCGCGGCATGACGCTGGAGCAGGTGAAGGCGGCGAAACCCACGCGAGACTACGACCCGGTCTACGGCCATGATACGGGGAACTGGACGACCGACATGTTCATCGAGGCCGCGTATCGGAGCCTCAGCACCAACGGTGCCCGTTCAAGTAACTAGGAGCGCGCATGAAACCTGGATTGCTCGTCGTCTGCTTTACTCTCGTCCTCTCGTCCTCAACATTCGCGCATCATTCGGCAACGGCGACTTACGTCCATGGCCAGGTCGTCAAGATTGAAGGCACGCTGAAGGAGTTCGTGTGGCGCAACCCGCACTCGTTCATGAAGGTTGAAGCCCCCGACGACAAAGGTGAGAAACAGATCTGGACGATTGAAGGCGCTGCTCCACAGCAGCTCACCGAAGGCGGGCTGACCGCGTCGACGCTCCGCGCCGGCGACAAAGTCATCGTGACCGGATATCCCGGACGCATCGCCGAAGACCATCGACTGCTGCTGCAGGTGATCGAGCGGCCGTCGGACGGCTTCAAGTACCAGGGACCGGCCGCGAACTTCTGATCATGAAGACGCGTTTCGCGGACCTGAAAGGTCCGCGCCGATCGGGACTGGTTTTCGTGGCAGCCGTGCTACTGCTGCTGTCACGCCACCTCGCCGCGCAGCGCGCCACCGCGCCAGACGATTACACCGGCTACTGGGTGTCGGAGGTGACGGAAAAGTGGCGCTTCCGCATGCTCGTGCCGGACAAGAACGACTACATCCAGGTGCCGCTGAACCCCGAAGGACGACGCGTCGCTGCGTTGTGGGATCCGGCGAAGGACGAGGCGAGCGGCGAAGCGTGCAGATCGTACGGCGCCGGCGGCATCATGCAGGTGCCAGGGCGGCTGCACATCACGTGGCAGGACGAGAACACGCTGCGTGTGGATACCGATTCCGGACAGCAGACGCGTCTGTTCCACTTCGCGGGCTCACCGCCCGCCGGCGAGAAGCCGTCGTGGCAGGGCTACTCAGCGGCGTCATGGGGCGGAGGGGAGCCCAGAGATCGTCGAGATGGACAAGGCGGCCCGGTTCAGGACAAAGAGGGCCGCCTGGTGGTTGACAAGGCGCAGCAGAAACCTCCGGATTATCTGCGGGTCGTCACCACGCGCATGCGTCCCGGCTACCTGCAGAAGAATGGTGTTCCTTACAGCGCGAACGCCGTCATCGAAGAGTACTTCGACACGTTTTCGGATCCGTACACCAAGAATACCTGGCTCGTCGTGACCACGATGGTGACCGATCCGCAGTACCTGATCGAGCCGCTCATCATGCACGCGCACTTCAAGAAACTGCCGGATGCATCCGGATGGGATCCAACGCCATGCCGAGCAAACGAACCGCGCTGATTCTCCTGCTGCTTGCATTCGCGAGCCGGCCTGCGTTCGCGCAGGTCGATCTCACCGGCGAGTGGTCGCCGCGTGTCTACAACACGCACATGGACATCGGCGATTACACGGGCATCCCCATCAACGAGGCGGGACGGTTGCGGGCGGAGAGCTGGCATCCGGATCAACTCGACCTTCCCGAGAACCTGTGCCGTCCCCATCCGATCGACATCGGTCTGCGCGTCTCGGTCTCGCAGCTGCGCATTACGACGGAACTCGACGACCAGACGAAGCAGCCCGTCGGATTGCGCCTGCACGTCGCGTGGCAGGAGCCGGAGCAGGTGATTTACATGGACGGCCGTCCACATCCGTCAGCGAACGCGCCGCACAAGTGGTCGGGATTTTCAACGGGGCACTGGGAACGCAACACGCTCGTTTACACCACCACGCATCTGAAGGAGGCCTATCTCACGCGCACCGGCGTGCCGAAGAGCGAGCGCTCGGAAGTAACGACGCGCGTGCATCGGTACGGAAATCTGCTGACGATCACCTTCATCATCGACGACCCGTTGTACCTCACGGCACCGTACATCCGCGAGTCGAGCTGGATTTTCGATCCGACACAGATCATTCCGCCGTTTCCGTGCGAGATCAGTCCCGACGGCACGATTATCGGCGCCGGCAAAGTGCCCAGCTTCATGCCGGGCAAGAACGACATCCTCGCCGACTTCGCCACCGAATACGGCATTCCGCTCGAGAGCGCCCTTGGCGGCGAAGAGACCCTTTATCCCGAATACATCAAGAAGATGAAGACGATGAAGGTGGCGGCGCGCACATCCACAGAACACTATCGCCGAGCGCAGTGATGAAAAACTTCTATTCGGTCGTTATCGCCGTCGCCATCGCCGGCGCCGCATGGCCGGTGCATGCTCAGGGTCAGGGCGAGATCACCCTGCTGGCTGTCGGTCCAATGCGTGCTCCCACGCAGAAGATCGTCGACGCCTTCCAGGCAAAGAGCGGCCGCACGGTCAAGGTCACGTACGGCAATGGTGTGGAAACGCGACGCACCGTTGCCAAGGGTCAGCCGCTCGACGTGTCGCTGATCATCGCGCCGTTTCCCGGCGCGCTCACGTCGGGCAGCATCGTGCTCGAAAGCGCGACGCCAATTAACACAATTCTCACGGCCATCGGCGTGCCAAAGGGGCGGCCGAAGCCCGACATCTCGACGCCGGATGCGGTGAAGAAGGCGCTGCTTGCGGCGAAGCGGATCGGTTATGAGGATCCCGACTTCACAGTCGCCGGACAGGGACCGTTGGAAGCGCTCACCAAGCTCGGGATCTTCGACCAGGTCGCTGGCAAGAGCGAGGTCGAACTCGGACCCGGTGCGCAAGGCATCGCTCCCAATGTCACGCGCAACACGATCAAGACAGCGACGCGGCTCGCCAACGGCGACATCGATATCGGCATGTTGATGCTCAGCGACATGCTTCCGGACAAAGACAAGTACGACGTCGTCGGGGTGTTGCCTCGAAGCCTTACTGCCCCCGTGCCCGTCGTCGGGTTCATCTCTACGCATGCGAGCGATCCGGCCGGTGCGAAGGCGCTGCTTCAGTACCTCGCATCGCCTGAGGCACAGGCGATCTGGAAGGACGCTGGCTACGGCCCGCCCGAGCGCTGAGACTGCATGAAGAGGGGGTCCGCAGTCGTTCTCGCAGTATTCGTAGTCGGATGCGGCGCCAACGACAGCGTCATTCCATCCAATCCGACCGGCGCGATGACTTTCTTCGTCACGAGCGCGAAGAGCACGACGGGCGATCTCGGTGGCGTGCGCGGCGCCGATGCGAGGTGTCAGCAGCTGGCGGCAGCGGTCGGCGCAGGCGGCCACACGTGGCGCGCATATGTCAGCGCCGAGCACGATCCGGATAACGGCGGCGCATCCGTTGATGCGCGGAGCCGAATCGGCATCGGCCCCTGGCGCAATGCGAACGGCGTCCTCATCGCGAGAAATCTGAACGAACTCCATTCCCGCACAGGGGCCGCGGACCTCTTCATCGACGAAACGGGCCGGCGGATCAACGGACAGTGGCCCGGGTCACCGGCGCCAGTAGAACACGACGTCCTCACCGGTTCGAACCCCGACGGCACGCTCATTCCCGGCAGGACCTGCAACGACTGGACGTCGCAGTCGGCAGCGATCAGTGCACGAGTCGGACATACCGACGGGCTCGGTCCTGGCGGCAGCACGGCCGGAAGCTTGTCGTCGTGGAATTCGGCGCACGACAACCAAAGCTGCGCGAACACAGCGCCGCTCGGCGGCGCCGGCCGTCTATATTGCTTCGCGCGGAACTGACAAACGGCGCTAGAATCGCGCCGCTATGCCACACCAGACCTCTCGTCGCGCTCTCGAATCACTGGAAATCGCGGCCGGCAACGGTCTCCTCCATCGTCGAGCATTTCTAACGAGCGGCGCCGCGCTCGCGGCGGCGATGACCGGCTACACGCTCAGCGAGACTGCTTCCGCGCAGCAGCTGACCGATGCGCCATGGAGCACGAAGCCAGGCATTCCAATTCCGGAGTATGCGACGCCTTCGTCATACGAGAAGCACGTCGTGCGGACGCTCAGCAATCCGAAGGGGGAGCCGCGCACGCAGCACGCGCGCACACCGCACCATCTGGTGAACGGTACGTTCACGCCCAACGGATTGCATTTCGTGATCTCCCACTCAGGTGCGCCCGACATCGATCCGGCGCAGCATCGCCTCGTCATCCACGGTCTGGTAAAGCAGCCGCTCGAGTTCACACTCGATACGCTGTCGCGCTACCCGATGCAGTCGCGCATGACCTTCGTCGAATGCGGCGGCAATAGCGCGCCGCTCTTTTCGAACCAGCCGGTACAGGCGAACGTGCAGACGCTGCACGGTCTCGCGTCGTGCGCCGAGTGGACGGGCGTGATGCTGTCGACGCTGCTCGAAGAAGCAGGCATCGATCCGAAAGCAAAATGGCTGATTGCCGAGGGCGCCGACTCGCTCGCGCTGAGCCGCAGTGTTCCCATCGGCAAAGCGCTCGACGACGCAATGGTGGCGCTGTACCAGAACGGTGAGCGGCTGATGCCCGGCAATGGATATCCGATGCGGCTGCTCCTTCCGGGCTGGGAAGGGAATATGAACGTCAAGTGGCTGCGCCGCATCAAGCTGACGGACCAGCCCGGCATGAGCTACTACGAGGCGCGCACCTATGCGCCGATTCTGCCGAATGGCAAGGCGTATCAGTTCTACTTCCTTCAGGAAGTGAAGTCGTTCATCACGCACCCGTCACCGGGATTGAAGATGAACGGCGCCGGCTTCTACGAAGTGTCAGGCGTGGCGTACTCGGCGAGCGGACGCATTGCCAAGGTGATGGTCAGCGCAGACGGCGGCAAAACGTGGGCGGAGGCCGCGCTGCAGGAGCCGGTGCTGCCGAAGGCGTTCACGCGATTCAGGCTGCCGTGGAAATGGGACGGCGGGCCAGCAGTGCTGCAGAGCCGCGCGTGGGACGAGGCAGGCAACGTGCAGCCGACGCGCGCGGAGGTGATCGCGCGCCGCGGCCAGACGAAAACGCCTGTGACGAATCCGGTCGCTTTCCCAAGCCAGCATTACAACGGTCCGACATCCTGGGCCGTCGATCGCAGCGGAGAGGTGAAGCATGTGTATGCGTAACGCGCTCGCTGCCGTCGCGCTGACGCTGTTCGCAAATTCTCTGTCGGCGCAGGGATTCGGCAAGCACATCGCGGAATCCGATGTGGCCGCATGGGACATCAGCATTCTTCCGGACGGAACGGGACTGCCGCCCGGCAGCGGCACGCCTGATGAAGGGTCGAAAGTGTTCGCGACGAAGTGCGCCGTCTGCCACGGCGAAAACGGCAAGGGCGGAATCGCGGCAGCGGTCGTCGGCGGCGAACCGCTGACGTCGGGCATCGAAACGACGAAGACGATCGCCAACTTCTGGCCCTACGCGACGACCATCTTCGACTTCACGCGCCGGGCAATGCCGTGGCCGCGACCGCGTACCCTCACCAACGACGAGGTCTACGCGTTGACCGCGTTCATCCTGGCACAGAACAAAATCATCGGCGCCAGCGATGTGATGAACGCGCAGACGCTGCCGAAGGTGCGCATGCCGAACCGCGACGGCTTCATCCCGCGGTTCCCGGAACGTATTCCCTGAGGGTGCGACGCGCGTCAGAAGGGAACGACTGCGCCTACACCAAAGCGAAACGCGTTGCCGCCGTCGCTTCCGCCCACGCGCAGGTAGCTTGCACCGACTCGCACCGCGAATGCATCGCTGACGTTGAAGTTCACGCCGCCGCCGGCATCGAACGCGAAATCGCTGTCTGATTGGTGGGTATCGATCACGTCAATCGTCCGGCCTGCAATCGTAGCCTGCCCCTTGATGTTGCCGGCCGCACGTGCGAGACGGAACAGCGCCTGGGCATAAGGGGTGAGGGCCGGAACTTGCCTTGCGCTGACGCGCACGCCGCCAAGGAATGTGTGCACGTTGATATCGGCATCCACTCGCACGGTGGTGCCAAACTGCGTTTCGTTTTGGGTGAAGCTCTTGTAGTCATCGTCTGACTCTCTTCTCCAAACGCATTCGGCAGCGTCAGGAGTCGCCATCCGGCAGAGAATTCGGTGGTCTCATCCGCTACTCCTCTGCGCGAAATCCTCGAATGAGGATGGTGAGAGCGCGGCGCCACGCCTGTTTTTCCTTCCCCGCGGGAAGAATTGGCAGCGTGCGCCCGCGTAGTTCGGCGTTGGCAAGGCCTTCCATCATTGCTTCGACTGCAATGGTCGCCTCCTGCAGTGACGTGCGTCCCAGAAGGCCCGCCTGCTCAATCCGATGCATCTTTCCCTGCAGCTGCGCGAACGCACGCTGACGGGCCGCGGTCACTTCGGGACCGGCGCGAAGTGCGGGGGCGACGCGCTGGAAGGCGATCCGATACAGGACGGGATGCTCGAGCGCGAGCCGTCGGAATACCGTGATCGCCACCTGCACCGCATCGCGAACCGGATCGTCCGTTTCCGGGAGCTTCGCAATTTCCGTGTCGAGGAATTCAAAGGCGGTCTGCGCCAGCGCATCGACCAGTCCGTCCTTCGAACCGAAGGTGCTGTAGACGGCGCGCGTCGTGGTGTGCGCCGCATCGGCGACCGCGCGCACCGACAGCGCCGCAAGACCGTGCTCGGCGACGATGCGCTCGGCTTCGGCTCGCAGCGCTTCGCGTGTCGCCTCGTCGTGTTCTCGGGGTCGCCCCACTTGACAGTCTTATTGAAACACTGTTACGTTACGTCGTCACAAAACCAGCCGGACGGCCATCCGGCCAGCCTCGGAGGTGCGGAGATGTATGTCGTTGTCCAGCATCGATTCACGAACCCGCAAATCGCCTTCGCGCGTGGCGCAAAGCTTATCAGGAACGAAGGCGCTCCAACCGGAGTCCAGGGTCTCCAGTTCTATCCGAGCCGCGACGGGTCCGTAGCGACATGTCTATGGGAAGCGCCTTCCGTCGAATCGGTGCGGCGGTACGTAGATTCGACGCTCGGCGACGCGAGCGAGAATACCTGCTACGAGGTAGCGGCTGAACAAGCCTTCTCGCAGCAGCCTTCCGACATCCAGCAGCCAACAGCGTTCAGGCGCTGAACCCTCCGCCGACGAGGAGCGTCGGTCGTGTGACGCTCCTCACATTCACATAAGATCCAGGCCCCATATGCACAGACGCACTCTTCTGACCGGTGCCGCAGGTTCGCTCGCTGCTGCCGCCATGTCCCCGCTCGCGCGCGCTGCGCAGGATCTTCCGCTCGGGCCGCTCCCGAACACGCGTTACCCTGACCCGCGCATCGAGGCCCTCGACCCGCGCTTCCACAAGATTGGCAACGCCGGCATCGAGCGCATCGCGACAGGATTCCGCTGGTGCGAGGGACCGGTCTACGTACGCGACGGCGGTTACCTGCTGTGGAGCGACATCCCGAACAACCGCATCATGCGGTGGACCGAAGACGACGGCCACGTCAGCGTGTTCCGATACCCGTCGAATAATTCCAACGGCAACACGCGCGACCGCGAAGGCCGGCTGATCACGTGCGAACACGACACGCGGCGCCTGACGCGTACCGAGCACGACGCATCGATCACCGTGCTCATCGACAAGTTCGAGGGCAAGCCGCTGAACGCTCCGAACGACGTCGTCGTCTCGGCCGACGGCGCAATCTGGTTTACGGATCCGCTGTTCGGCAACCTTGGAAACTACGAGGGGCATCCGATCAAGCCGGAGCTGCCCACACAGGTGTACCGGCTGGATCCGAAAACCCTGCGTGCGACCGTCGTCGCCACCGGCATGGGAGGCCCCGACGGTCTCGCTTTCTCGCCTGACGAATCGAAGCTCTACATCGTCGATACGGGCGTGCAGAGCTCGAGCGGACGCGACTCGAACGTGCGTGTCTACGACGTGATGGGCGACAGGCTGACGAACGGACGTGTGTTCGTGCCGACGTTCGGCGCGGTGGGCCGGTCAGACGGCGTGCGGACGGACATGGACGGGAATGTCTGGATCACGCTGGGCAGCGGAGATGCAAATGAATCAGGCGTGCGGTGCTATGCGCCCGACGGGACGCTGATCGGCAAGATTCACATTCCGGAGACGTGCGCTAACCTCTGCTTCGGCGGCAGGAAGAAGAACCGGCTCTTCATCTGCGGCAGCACGTCGATCTATTCGTTGTTCATCGAACACGTCGGCGCGCAGGCACCGTGAACTTCCAACTTTATTGGGCGCCAGCGGCCCCGCCCGCCCCGCTGATCGGCAGCCCCTTGTCGATCAATTCCTTCTCGCGGATCTGTGCGCCGCGGACGACGTTGAACAGGCCGTAGTTCGACTCGTGGCACGCGAACTCGAAGATCCCCGGCTGCTCGCGCGGTATGAAGGTCTCGACCGACCACGGCCGCGTCCAGGTGTGCGGATCCTCGAGTGTGTACTCGTACTTGATCGTCGTCGGATTGACGAGCGTGAAGCGCTCGGTCATCTTCAGATTTTCCGTCGAGCCCTGAAAGTTCGTTGCCGGCGTCTTGTCGTTGAAGTTCGCCGTCTCGACCACGAGCGTGTTGCCTTCCCAGTGCCCGCGTGAGATGCCGAGCCAGGTGCGCACGTTCGCCGGAGGCATTGGCGTCGGCCGCAACGGAATGATCCGCACGTCGGAATTCGATTGCGTGATGATCGCCGCATACCCCGGCGACTGCAGGATCTGAATGTCGGCGGTGACGCCCGCTTCGCTGCCGGTCGTGTTCACCGGATCGGGATTTCCGCCCCGCACAAGCGGGCCGCCGGCGGCGTTGCCGGTGATGCAGCGCGTATAGGTACTGGCCAGCGTCCGCACGGCCACCTCGGGCGCGCGGAGACGCGCGGCAGCCGCGCGATCGGCGCGACGCTTCTGTCCCTCGGCCGACAGCGGAGGAATGCGTCCGTCGGGCGGATCGACGATCAGCGACGTGCGAAGCGACGGTCGAATCGGGCTCTGCCACCCGTCCATGCCGTACTCCTTCCAGTCGTAGTGCACGTTGCGCGGATCGACCTCCGCGTCCTGTCCGATGACTCGGGCAAGCTCCGCGATCGCCTCGTCTTCTGTGAAGAATGCCTTGTCTTTCAGCCGCTCCGGCCGCTGCAGCGGCGTATACGTGGCGACCAGATACGTTCCGCTGATGTCGGGGTCGCCCCACGCTGTTTTCTTGGGCGCGAAGTTTTCGAGAGGCTTGGCTTGCTTGAACGCGGCTGCCGCCGCCTTGATGGCAGCCTGCGGGTCGGTGATCTTCTGGTCGACCTTGCCGCCCGATTGCGTGTGGACGATCGCGGTCCACGACGCGATGATGACGAGGGTGACCATGACCACCGCGATGCGAACTGGCCGAGTCATGTGACCACCTCCTGGATGTGGCCGGCTATTGTCCTCCCAAACGGGGAGCTAGTGCTTGGTTTTTTCGTCGAGGCTCGTCAGGTTGTCGAAATCCGTCTCGACGCACGGCGGATTTTCGATGATGCGCTCGTTGGTCTTCACCGATACCCACGGATTCATCGTCCACGGGCGGGTAAAGATCTCCGGATCCTCGACCGTCGCCTGATAGTGCAGCGTGTCGCCGACTCGCGAGATCCGCTCTACGACCTTCATCTTGTCGCTGTGGAACCAGCCGTAGATACCGATCCACGTTTCATCGATGAAACCGACGGTTTCCACGACGAGGGTGTTGCCTTCCCACCGTCCGATGGAGTCGCCGTTGTACATGTTGCCGATCGACAGCGCGATGTCGTCGTGCTCGCGGGTATCGGTCGGCACCTGACGGAAGCTGTTGCCCGCGCCGAGCTGATACAGGAAGACGATGGGCATCCCAGGCGCCTGCAGGATCGCGTGCGGCGGGCCGATGCGCGGCACGCCGCCCGGCTTGCAGAAGAATGCCGTGTCGGTCTTGCTCTCGGTCCTGGCGAGCTCCTCGACCTTGGCCTTCAGCTCCGGCTTGTAGGGCGGCTGATTGGGATCCGCGTACGCTTCTTTCGCATTTCGCCAGTCGCCGCGCTTGATGAATGGGTTGCGCTGCCCGAACTCGCTGTTGACGGGCGTGTCCGGCCCGCGACTGATCGCCCAGTAGCCGTTCAGGTCGGGATGTCCATCCGCCAGCTTCGGCGTCGGCTTCTTCGACGGGTCAGCGGCGGCAGCCGCGGCCGGCGCCGGCTGCTGTCGTTGCGGCTGAGCCGCAACGGGAGTGAGGGCCGCGGCAATCAGGACGAGCGTGAGCAGTTTCATGCGCCACATGGTAGATCAGTCTCTTGTTATCTCCCGAGGAGGTGCTATGGCTGCAAGCGTTCAGGAACTGCTGGCGGCGGCAAACGCGGCCGTCCCGAAATTGAAGCCGGAGGAAGTGCGCGAAATGACCTCGCGGTCCGACGTGGTGTTCATCGACGTCCGCGACACGCCGGAAATCCAACAGACAGGCAAGATTCGCGGCGCAATTCATATTCCGAGAGGCATGATCGAGTTCCGCGCCGATCAGGCGACCACGTATCACAACCCCGCGCTGCAGAAGGATCGAACGATCGTGCTCTATTGCGCATCCGGCGGACGGTCGGCGCTCGCCGGAAAGACGCTGCGCGACATGGGATATACGTCGGTGTACAACGCCGGCGGGATCAAGGAACTGACCGAAGCGGGGCTGCCGACCGAGCCTGCATAAACGCGACGACTTCCGCGCGCGTAGCAAACGCCAGGAGCCGATCGGCAGCGTAGCAATGCCGATCGGCTCGATCTTCACGCTGCAGCTCAATCTCAGGTTCAAGGCGCGCGGGGTGGCGAGCTTTGGAAAGGGTCGGCGTCCGGCCCCGAATCCGCAAATCCGCCACGCACGAATCCGCCGCATCCACCGATGACGACGCACAGTGTGGCGGGATCGGCGCCACGTCCCTCGGCGAACGCCCGTTCCGACTCGCGTGCTCCGCTCAGCAGCGCGATCAAGCCGTAGTTGCCTTCGTGACAGCGCGGCTCGTAGAAAATGCGGTTCTCTCTGTCGCTTTGCTTCTTCAGCTCCTGCCTGGCCGTCCACGGTCGGACCCACGTCGTCGGATCGTCGATCGTCACGACATAGTCGATCGTGTCGGCGTCGATGCGCGTCCATCGTTCGAGCAGATGCAGGTGTTCGTGAGATCCCTGAAAGTCCGACTTCGGCGAGAAGTTCGTGACATCCACGATCAGCGTATCGCCCTCCCAGTGCCCGCGCGAGTCTCCCCAGTACTGCCGCATCGTCTCCGGCAGGTGCGGCGCCGTGGTGATTGGAATGATGCGGGGCCGTCCCACGCCGGGGCCGACGTCATACACGATCGAGATCACGCCCGGAGACTGGACGATGCGACTGAAACCACCGATGAAATTTCCGAAGTCGGGAAGCGTGCCGTTCAGGCAGCGTTCGGTCAGCGTCCGGTCTTCGGGTCCATTCGCACGGTTGATGCCCGCGTTCGCGCCCGCACCGATGTAGCTGGGAGGCGTTTCGTTTCGTCTCGGTGAGACCGGGCCGTACTTTCCTCCTGCGCAGCCCGGGTGATGCTCCTTGCAGGCCTCAGTGGGCTGCAGGAGCGCCAGCTGGAACTGTCGGAAGGCATCGCGCTTCTTCTGAGCCTCCGGCGTCAGACCAGGGATCCTTCCGTCGGGCGGATCGACAACGAGTGAGGTGCGTCGGCCGACGGGCAGATGGATCGTGAACGGTTCCTGAGCGAATTCAGTATTGACGTCGCGTTCGGTCCCGCGAGCGCGTCGCTCCTCAGTGCTGTCGCGTTTGATGATGTCGGAAATCTGCCGATCGAGATCGCGGCGTTCGGCGTCGGAAAAAAATTCCTGGTTGGCGTACTTGGCGGGTCGCTCGAGAGGGATGTCGACGTCCCTCGTCCAGATGCCTTGCAGATCCGGCTCGCCCCACGACGTTCTCAACGACGGCTTCGTCCCAACCGGCAGCCCAGTCAAGGACATTATTGCGAACGACGCAACTGCAATCGTCGCCACCACGCCGGCCATCAGGACCAGTCGGTGCGTGCTCATGACGAAGCGGCGCCATCTTACTTCAGCGCGGCGACCTCGGTGCGGGTCAGTGGTCTCCATTTGCCGATGGGCAGCGTGCCGATGGCAATCGGGCCGATTTTGACGCGCACCAGCTTCAACACCTTCGCGCCAAGCGCTTCGACCATCCGGCGCACCTGACGGTTGCGTCCCTCCGTCAGCGTGATCTCGAAGTGCGTGTACTTCGCGGAGTCGCGCAGCCGCGAGACGCGGGCGGGACGCGTCACGCCGTCGGAGAGCTCGATGCCCTCGCGCAGCTGCTGCAGCTGTTCGTGCGATAACACCATCGAAGCTTTCACCAGATACGTCTTCGACACATGCGACGCGGGGTTGGTAACGCGCTCGGCGAACTGGTTGTCGTTGGTCAGCAGCAGCAAGCCGGACGTGTCGAGATCGAGCCGCCCCACCGGCGAGACGAACGTGCCGACGTCTTTGATGAGGTCGTACACCGTCGGCCGGCCCTGCGGATCCTTGTAGGTCGTGATGTAACCGGTCGGTTTGTAGAGGAGCACGTAGACGCGCTCGCGCGATGCGAGCGGCTTGTTGTCGAAACGCAGCTGGTCGCGGCCCATATCAATCCATTGGTCGGGATCCCGTACGACCTTGCCATTCACCTTCACGCGTCCGGCGGCAATCCAGGCGCGCGCTTCGGTGCGCGATCCGACGCCCGCCTTGGACAGGACGCGCTCGAGCGTCTTCAGCTGACGGCTCATGACATACAATTCTCGTTTCTGGAGGGCATATGTTTTCACGTCACCTGATCACGGCCGGTGCGCTGACCGTGGCCTTTGCCGCCAGCGCCGCGGCGCAGACCGCGTTCACGCTGACGTCGACCACCTTCAAGGACGGCCAGATGATGCCGCGGAAGGTCGCCAACAAGAACGCGCAGAACCCCAACTGCGTCGGTGAGAATGTGTCACCGCAGCTTTCGTGGAGCGGCGCACCGGAGGGGACCAGGAGCTTCGCGCTGTTGATGGAGGATCCGGAAGGGCGCGGCGGCGCCGGTGTGCATCACTGGGTGGCCTACGGCATTCCGCCGAACGTCACCAGCTTCGCCGAAGGCGAGGTGAGCAAGGAGTCGGATAAATATGTCGGCGGCAAGAGCACGCAGGGCGTCGGCTTCTACTCCGGCCCTTGCACGCCGCCCGGATCGCCGCACCACTACACGTTTGTCGTCGTCGCCACCGATTTCGATCCGAAAGAGCTGCCACCGGGCCTGACGCGCGAGGAGTTCCTGGCCAAGCTGGTTCCGCAGGGCGGGATGTCGCACGCCAAAGGATCGGCAGGTCTGGTCGGCCTGTTCGTCAAACCGCAATAACACTCAGGCGCGCATGTTGGCAACGCAGGAGCGGTGACCCTTCACCGCTCCCTGCGGAGCCGTTACGAATACCGCGCGCTGGTGCGGTTGAACAGTCGCAGTCCGAGACCACACGCCAGCGACAGCAGACCGATCAACCCAATCAGCGGAAGCGGGCTGGCGGTCTTCGGCAACGCAGGCGCAGGCTTTTCCGGTTCGGCTGCTGGAGCTGGGGCCTGAGGCTCCGCGGCTGCGGGCGGCGGTTCCGGCTGCGGCTCGGGCGCTCCGAAAATCGCCGGCTCGTTCCTGGCGGCCTCTGCCACAGGCGCGAGGCTCGCAGACTCGACGTTGATTTCGCGAATCTTCAGGTCCGATCCGAGCGGCGAGCCGCCGTTGGTTGGTACAGGCGTGAACGTTCCAGAAGTGCCGACAGGCGTGTCGTGCTCGGCATGTTTCAGCATGCCGTGAATGACGACGCGACGACCGAGAAGCGGCGCCAGCGCGTCCTCGCCCGCCCCGGTTAATTCGAACGCCTGACCGTTGCCGCGCGCGGCAATGCAGTGCGTGCTCTCCTGCTCGGTGCTCGGTGTGACGGCCATCTCCGGCCCGCCGATCACGGCGTCAATCAAAATGTATTCGTTGCTGAGGCCGGTGCCTGTTCCTGCGAACTTGCTGTGCTCATGCTCGCGTCGGTACTCCCGCTCGCCCTGCAAACATCCGACGGCGGTCACTGCCATCTTGTCGTCGCCGGCGAGCGCGGCACGGCTTCCCCATCCGGCGAAGGCAGATGCCACGATGGTTGCGGCCAGCACGCTGCGTGTGAAACGACTGCTCATGGGAACCTCGCTTTCTCTGGCAAACAAAGGGTGCAAGGCGATATCCCGGTGAGCTCGAGCGCAACACACGCCGGTTTCGTGCGTGAATTGGCGGTGGGGCACGGTGCGATCACCACATGCCGTGAGCACAACGTGGATTTGTATCCCGCCCACGGCGGGTGTAGGATTCCGGCCGATCGTTCTTTTTTCAGGGGCAAATATGACGCGATTCAGCATCAGGGCGCTCGCGGCCGCAGCACTGGTCGCGCTGCCGGGCCTCGCGATGGCCCATCACTCGATCCAGGCACAGTTCGACATTTACAAGACCATCACCGTCTCGGGCACCGTTGCGCGCATGGAGTTCATCAACCCCCATTCGTACCTCACCGTCAACGTCAAGGATGCCGACGGCAAGATCACGAAGTGGGCGTTTGAAATGACCGGTCTCGCCGGTCTGCGCCGCGCCGGTTTGAGCCGCGCCGATCGCGGAGGGTTGAAGCCGGGCGACGAGCTGACGGTGATTGCGCTTGCCGCGCGCGATGGATCGAACAGCGGTCTCGCGCAGGAGCTGAAGATGGCCGACGGCCGCGATTTCAAGCTGCTCGCGGATGCACCGGACGCGCCCTCGTCAACCAGCCGCTGATCAGCGGAGGCCCCTATGCCTGTGAGCAGCCGAATTGTCGCGACCGCAGCCGCGATCTGTTTTGCCGGCGCAGCGCTGTTCGCCCAGGACGGTGGCGGCGCGCGCCAGGCGCTGCGCACCACCAACGCCCCGCCGAAGGCAACAGGCACGACGCCGCGCGCACCTGACGGTCATCCAGACCTCACCGGCGTGTGGAACGCGCTCGGCGACAATCTGAACGGCGTACCAAACCAGATCGCCAACAACGGGATCTCTATCGAGAGTGCGACGGTTGCGCGCGATCTGCACAGCGGTCAACTCGTCACCGTGTTCCCGCGCCTGGACAACCGGCCCAAGAACAACGAGCAGGCCGAACGGGCGGCCGCGCTGCTGCGCAGAAGCGGATCGAACAGGCCCATCTACAAGCCGGAATACTGGGACATGGTCAAGTACAACGACCACAACGCCAACGAAGAGGACCCGTCGAACAACTGCATGCCGGCCGGGATCCCGCGCGGCGGCATCCCGTCCTACATCGCCCAGTTCCCGAACTACGTCGTGTTCATCTATCCGGGACAGGGTGGCCTCATCGCCACACAGACGATGTACCGCATGATTCCGACCGACGGCCGCAAGCACACGCCGCTGCAGGAGCTCGACGGCAGCTATACCGGCGAGAGCATCGGCCGCTGGGAAGGCGACACGCTCGTCGTCGATTCGTACGGGTTCAACTCGAACACCTGGTTCGATCAGATCGGCGGCTACATGCACGGTGAGAACATGCATGTCGTCGAGCGCTACAAGCGCGATGGCAATACGCTCACGTGGACGGTGACGGTGGAAGACCCGGACTACCTGCTCGAGCCGTGGACATCGACGCCGCGCGTGGCGCTGCTCAACCCCGATCCGAAGGCGATGCTGCCGGAATCGCAGCCCTGCAGCGAACGCGACCTCGCTCACACCGTTACCAAAGAGCATCACTGATCATGACTTTCACGATCCGCGTCGCGCTGGGTGTCGCGCTCGTCGGCGCGCTGGCCGTTCACTCGGTTGATGCCCAGACGCCCGATCGCGCGAAAACGCTTCGCGCCGCTGCTGAGGCGCTCGGGATGGACCGCTGGTCGGACATCGGTTCGGCGGCAAACACCCGTCTGCCTGGCATCGACATCGTCAATACACAGGAACTGATTGCGAGTGGCATGACGGACGTCGGCGGCCGCATGGTGAAGACAGACGTGCACGTCGCCCTGGGCTACAACCCGGCGGCGATGCGTGTCGAGCTCACGCCTGAAGGCGGTGCCGCGCAGCACACTATTGAGACGGTGCGCGAAACATGGGCGTGGAACGAATCGCAGATCGGAGGCGGTCTCGTTCCAGGAAAGGGGACCGCCACGCCAGCGATGGCGGCGGTTCGTGAACGGCTGCTCCGCCTGTGGACCCTTCCCTTCGGCGTGGTCAAGGCGGCATATGCCGGCGGTGACAAGACGGTCGTGTCAACCGAAGGAGGCGCGACGGTGATCACGGCGCCGCTCGGCGGTCCACTTGCGGGGATGAGCGTGAGGGCCACCCTCGACGCCAAGAGCTTGATTACGAAGGTTGAGGCACGCGCCGATAACCCGGCGCTCGCGAATCTGGCGTCAGAAGCGACACAGATGGAATACTCCGACTACGCGGACCACGCGGAAGTGCTGACCGACATCAAGACCCCTGGTCACATCGTCGGCAAACGTGACGGCCGCACCGTGTTCGATCTCACCGTGAAATCCTGGGAGACGAATAACCCTTACGTCGTTTTCCCCGTGCCACCGAATGTGAAGGCGGCTTCCGCTGCGTCGCCGACTTCGCGCTGAGCGCTTCCGACACGTCATACGCTTCACGCAGCCAGTCGGTAACAGGTGACTCCACCTCGTCACGATGCGTGATGCGGATGACGTGGGCGCGCTTCACCTTCGACGATTCGACGACCGTGCGGATCTGAGGCGCCTTCACCACACGGCCGATGAAGAACACCACCTCGAGGTAATTGCGCTTCGGGCGCACAAAGAAGTAGCACGCCTTGCGCGAGAACATGATGGAATTGTGCGAGGCGTAGATGCGCTGCTCGCCGAAATCGGCGGCGGTGTCGCGCAGCCGCTTCCAGGCTTCGCGCAGGTCCTCGGAGAGTTCACGCGTCAGCGCAGCTTCCGTCGTCGTCCAGCAGTCATGCTTCTCGCCCTCGGCGATCCACTGCTTGCAGTGATAGCACTCGTGCCCTCGCACGCCTCTAGCCTACATGCGCCGCGCACGTCGCTGCCTCGTTTGCTATAGTTCAGGTTTCAATCGCCATCATGGAATATCTGACCGCGCTGCATGACAGCGCTTTCTCGACCTGGATCCGCGAAGCGGAAACTGTCTGGGCGTTCCCCACCGTACTGACCGTTCACACCTTCGGCATGATGCTTCTCGTCGGCTGCGCATGGGTCATGGATCTGCGCCTGCTCGGTGTTGGGCGCACCATTCCCATCGGGCCGCTGCGGCCGCTGTTCCGCATCATGTGGTTCGCGTTCTGGATCAACCTGGCGACTGGCGTTCTGCTGTTCATCGCCGACCCGGAACGCAAGGCGACGTCGATGCTGTTCTGGTCGAAGATGCTGCTGATCCTGATCAACCTGCCGCTGATCAAACGACTCGAGCGCGCCGTGTTCGGGAACACGTCGGCGCCGACCGTCGTCTCTGGTGGTGCACGGCAGCTTGCGGCGGTGTCGGCCGCCCTCTGGGCGGGGACCATCTTCGCCGGGCGTCTGCTGGGGTACATGTAGCCCTATGTCAGAACTCATCACTCCGGGAAACCTCTCGCACCTGCACTTATTGCTCAACCATTTCCCGACCGTCGGCCTCACCGTCGCGTTCGCGCTCCTGATCGTCTCGATTCTCAGCGACAGCGAGGCGATGAAGCACGACACGATGCGTCCGACCGCGCTTGGAGTCTTGTTCGCCATCGCGGTGATGACACTGCCGGTGTTCACCACCGGCCTCGCCGCAGAAGGCGCGATCGAGAAGCTTCCCGGCGTTTCGAAGGCGGCGATGGACGCGCACGAGAACTCGGCGTTGCTCGCGTTCGTGGTGCTCGAGCTGGCCGGAGCGTCGGCGTGGTTCGGGCTGTGGCGGTGGCGGCGGACACGTCGCATCCCGCCGGGCATCACCATCCTGACGTTCGTGCTCTCGGCGGTGTCGCTCGGACTGATGACCATCGCCGCAAGCATCGGCGGCGGCATCCGTCATCCGGAGATCCTCGCGGACCCGAGCACCGCCGGCGCGCAGTCGGCGTTCTCTATGTCAGCGGCTGGTGTCGCGTTTTTCGTCAACGGCCGTGGTCATCAGTGGGTGTGGCCGACGCTCGAGAGCGCGCACTTCGTCGGCATGACGCTCTGGTTCGGCATCCTGCTGATCGCCAACTTGCGCCTGATGGGATGGTTCACCGCTATCCCCTATCCCTCTCTGCATCGCCTGCTGCCGTGGGCGTTGCTTGGCTTCGGCGTCAACGAGGTCAGCGGCATGATGTTCTACATCGCCACGCCGAAGGGCTACACCACCAACGTCGTCTTCTACTGGAAGTTGATCTTCCTGCTGATCGCCGCAGCCGATCTCCTCTACCTGACCGTGTGGCCGCAGGCATGGAGAACGGAGGCGGGGACGCCGGTACATGTGCGCGAGCGCGTCATCGGCGCGGCCGCGCTGGCCACCTTCGTCGCCGTGATGTACTGCGGTCGGATGTTGCCGTTCCTCGGCAACTCATTCTGAGTCTTACTGGAGCGTCTCAACAGATGTACTGGTTTTCACGACAGCCCTTCGACCGCGGATCGTCTGGCCGCGACATGGGAACGGCCAGCATTGTTTTGGGAAGGATGCACCGGTAAATGTCGTTAGGGTGGACTGTTGTCCTCGTCAATTTCGGCATCATCATCGTCGTCTACGTGCTCGGCAAACTGATCGACTCCGCCGCCGAGCGATACGACTCGCATCGCGAGTAGTTGCGCCTCGAGTGGTGACGCCGATGTTTTCCGCCGGCGAATCCTACGAACGGTTCATGGGCCGATGGAGCCGCGCGGTTGCGCAGCTGCTCGTTCCATTTGCAGGCCTTCGCGATGGCGAGGCCGTGCTCGACGTCGGCTGCGGCACCGGCGCGCTTACCGACGCGATCGCGGCGTCCGCCCCGACCAGCCGCATCGCAGCCATCGACCGGTCGGAGCCCTTCATCGCAGCGGCCCGGGCGACGCACTTCGATCCACGTCTGCGTTTCGAGATCGGCGACGCACAGCAACTGCCATTCGAAGAGGCGAGCTTCGATCGCACGCTCTCCCTGTTTATCCTCAACTTCGTCGCCGACCCCGACACGGCGATACGCGAAATGATGCGGGTGACGCGGCCGGGAGGCACCGTCACGTGCGCGGTGTGGGACTACAGCGAGGGCATGCAGATGCTGTGCAGGTTCTGGGAAGACGCGGTGGCGCTCGATCCGGCAGCGGTGCCGCGCGACGAACGGCGGATGCCGCTCTGCCGCAGAGGCGAGCTGACGTCGCTCTTTCGTCGGCACGACTTCGCGGAGATCGATGAGGCCGCATTGACGATCCAGATGCGGTTCTCTTCCTTCGACGACTACTGGTCGCCATTTCTCGAAAACCAGGGGCCGGCCGGCGTGTACGTCTCTCAGCTGGATGAAGCTGCGCGCGAGCGGCTACGGCTGCGCCTGCGCCGACGCGCTCTCGCCGACGGCGCTGACAGGCCATTCGAACTCAGTGCCCGCGCCTGGGCGGTGCGTGGCCGGCTGTGGGCGGCCAACTAGTGCCGCAACGAGTCCGCACACCGCCGCGAACGACAGCCATAGCCCGGGCACTGCGCGATTGCCCGTCATCTGAATCAGATAGGTGCTGATTGCGGGCGTGAAGCCGCCGAAGATTGCAGTCGCAAGGCTGTACGCCAGCGAGAATCCAGCGGTGCGAACTTCCACCGGCATGATCTCCGTCAGGAACACCACCATCGCGCCGTTGTAGCAGCCGTAGAGAAACGACAGCCAGAGTTCGACTGCGAGCAGCTTCCAGAATGTGGGCCCATCGACGAGCCACCGCATCGCCGGATATGCCGTGGTGAGCATCAGCAGCGTGCAGGCGATGAGCAGCGGCTTTCGGCCTGCTCGATCAGACAAGGCGCCAGACACGGGCAGCCAGAACAGATTCGACGCGCCCACGCAGAGCGTCACGATCAAGCTGTCGCCGCTTGTCAGCTTCAACACCGCGCTGCCGAATGTCGGCGTGTAGGCGGTAATCATGTAGAACGACACCGTGGTCATCGTCACCATGAGGGTTCCGACGATCACCAGCGCCCAGTTCGACGCGAGCGAGCGCAGCACCTCTGATGCAGCAGGACGCCGTGCCCGAGCGAGGAACTCATCGGTCTCCTCGAGCGATCGGCGGAGGCGTACGAGAAACGGAATGATGGCGCAGCCGACGAGCAGGGGCACGCGCCAACCCCACGCGGCCATCGATGCCGGTGCGAGCGTCTGGTTCAGAATCACGCCGAGCAGCGCCGCGAACATGACAGCCATCTGCTGGCTTGCCGACTGCCAGCTGACGTAAAACCCTTTGTGTCCCGGCGTCGCGATCTCCGAGAGGTAAACGGAGACGCCGCCGAGCTCCATCCCTGCGGAGAATCCCTGCAGCAACCGTCCGGCGAGCACGAGCAGCGGCGCCAGCAGACCGATCGTTGCGTAGCCGGGGGTGAACGCGATGGTGACGATGCCCACAGACATCAGGGCGAGGGTCAGCACCAGGCCGGCGCGGCGGCCATGCTTGTCGGTGTAGGCGCCGAGCACGAGCGCGCCGAGCGGGCGCATCAAGAAACCCGCGCCGAACGTCATCAACGAGAGCATCAGCGACGCGAACTCGTTGCCGCTCGGGAAAAACGCCCGGCCGATCGCCGAGGCGTAGTAGCCGAAGACCATGAAGTCGTACATCTCCAGGAAATTGCCGCTGGAGACGCGAATCACCGCCCTGACCTGCCGATTCACACGGGCGATCCTATCGCGGTTAGGCGTAATATCTGCTGGCCAGCCGTAGCTTCAGCGAAGGCGGGCCGGGCAAGGAGAACGTATGCGATTGGTTACGGCAGCATTGATTGTACTGTTCGCGGCGCCGTCGTTCGCTCAGGAGTGGGTCGAATATTACAGCCGTGAGGATCGCTTCCTGGTGAACTTTCCAAAGCAGCCGCAGGTAAAGACCATCACCTATCGCACTGAGTACGGGCTCGACCTGCCGGCGCATGTGCACGCCTACGACGAAGGATCGGCGCACTATTCCGTGACCGTCGTCGACTACAACGACGTCGTGAAGATGCACGGCGAGCGCGTGAAGGGATGCACGCTCTATCCGGACCAGTGCACCAATCAGGGGCAGAACGAGCTGCACGGCGCACTCGATTATGCGGCCTGGAACTTCATCAAGCGCGATGCAAAGGTGACCTATTACGGTTACGCGAACAGCGATCGCATCGAAGGGCGCCGCGTGCAACTGGCCAATCCCGACAAATCAAAGACGTTCGCGGCGATCTACATGCACGAGAATCGGCTCTACATCACCGAGGCAACGGTAGCCGGCAATGCGGCGCCGCCGGCGCTGTTTTACCAGTCGATGGGATTTCTGGACAAGGACGGCGTCCGTGTTCGCTACAAGACGCCGTACTCGAATGTGTATCCCGCACCGGAGCGCGAGCCCGGCGGTCCGAATCGCCCGATGGGCTGTTAACTATTTCCCGGGTCCATTCCCGGCGCCAGTACCGGGTCGGAAACCGCCTGCAGATCCGTACTGGTTGTCCTCGTTGCAGATGAACTCCATCAAGTCGCCCGTTCCGGTGGTGCGATCCGGACGCATCAGGCGCGACTTGAACTGCAGCTTCACCGGATGCGCCAGCGCGCCCGCATCCTCGAGCGTCACATCGTTGATCAACGTACCGTAGTTCGGACGCGTGTAGCGCTCGACGATGTGGAGCTGCTCGGTGTGCGGGGTGCCGCGGCGATCGAACCAGAATTTGTCATTGAAGCCGACGGTGTCGACGACGAGCGCGTCGCCGTCCCAGCGGCCGATCGAATGTCCCAGCCACGAGGGAATGAGTCCTTCAGGATGCTTGCGGCCGTCCATGAACACCACCCGATGCGCGCCGTCGTCCATCAGCTCGTGCAGGATGAAGATGTGCGTGAGCCCTTTCTCCGTGTACGACATCGCGAATTTCCACGGGTACGGATTCGTCCGTAGCACGCTCATCGGCAGGCAGGCCGTGTAGGGATCGTCCTGTGACTTCCGCTTGTCGCGCAGCTCCTTCGCCCACGGCAGCAGCGGCAGCTCGCCGGTTTTGAGGCCGCCGTCACGCTCGATGTCGGCGATGGCACCTCCGCCCACCCACGGGCCGGTGAAATCGACGTGACCATCAGGCAGCCGCGGCACCGGTTTGCTGTTGGCATCAGCATCGGAAATGACCGGCGTGCCAGGGTTGATGAACACGACGCCGCCCTCGTTCGTCCTGCCGCTGGGCGAGGGTTGTCCTTGCGTTACGTCGCCGCCCTGCGCATCGCCGCCGGGGCGCTGCGCCTGCATCGTGGCCGTTGGCAGAAGCGCCGCTGCGATTGCGATGACAACAATTTGTCTCACGGACAAACCTTTCGAGAATTGCAGGATTATACCGGGGAAGAACACCCTCATGCCGTTCGAGCTACAACCAACCTTGACCGGTACGCTGGTCGAACTGCGGCCGCTGCACGTCGATGACTATGACGATTTGTACGCAGTAGCCGCAGATCCGCTCATCTGGGAACAGCATCCGAACAGCGACCGGTACAAGCCGGCAGTATTCCAGCAGTTCTTTCGCGAGGCGATGGAATCACGCGGCGCCTTCGTGGTGATGGATCGCGCGACCGGGCGCATCATCGGCTCGTCGCGTTACTTCGGTTACGACGAGCAACGCAGTCAGATCGAGATCGGCTGGACGTTTCTGGCGCGCGCCTACTGGGGCGGCGTCTACAACCGCGAAGTGAAGCGGCTGATGCTGCGTCACGCGTTTCAATTCGTCGACTGTGTCATGTTCCGCGTCGGGCCGGACAACCATCGCTCGCAGCGGGCGATGGAAAAGATTGGCGGCGTCCGGCTACCTGGTCTCCAGTTTGCGCGCGGACATGACGCCGTCGTGTTTCAGATAACAAAGTCCAATGCGCATTTTCCAGATTGACGCGTTCACCGAGGCGGCGTTCAAAGGCAATCCCGCGGGCGTGTGTCTGCTCGAGCGCGATGTCGACGAAACGTGGATGCAGAACGTCGCCGCGGAGATGAATCTCTCCGAAACCGCGTTCGTCGGCCGTACCGCCGACGGCTGGTCGCTGCGCTGGTTCACGCCGACGGTCGAAGTCGCGCTGTGCGGACACGCCACGCTGGCGACCGCGCATGCCCTGCTCGAAGAGCGGCTGCTGTCGGCCGGCGACACCGCACGGTTCCACACAAAGAGCGGTCTGCTGACCACGACGCAGGCAGGGGACTTGATCGAGATGGATTTCCCCGCGAAGGTGGCGCAGCCCTCGGCGCCGCCGGAAGGATTGATCGAAGGTCTGGGCACGCAGCCGGTGCGCGTCTCGCGCAACGAGTTCGATTACCTCGTCGAGATGGCGAGCGAAGAGGACGTCCGCTCGTTGACACCCGACCACGCGTTCCTGCGACGTCTGCCGGTACGCGGCGTCATCGTCACGAGCCGTGCCTCGACGCCAGGCTTCGACTTCGTATCGCGGTTTTTCGCGCCAGGCTCGGGCGTCGATGAGGACCCGGTCACCGGTTCCGCACACTGCGCGCTCGGCCCCTATTGGGCGCCGCGCATCGGCAAGACCAACCTTATGGCTTACCAGGCGTCACCGCGCGGCGGTGTTCTGCGCGTGACCGTCGCCGGAGATCGCGTCAAGCTCGCCGGCCGCGCCGTAACGGTGTTTCGCGGCGAGCTGAGAGTATGACCGCGCCTAGGAGTTCTTCAGCGGAGCTTTGACGCGGACCGTGGTTCCCTGCTGCAGACCGGTCACAATGTCGAGGCTGCCGCCGACGACATGTACCCGCTCTTGCATCGTGACGAGCCCGAGACCGCTTCCGTCTTGATTGACTTCGTCCACGTTGAAACCGTGCCCGTCGTCGGTGATCGTCATCTCCAGCTCACCGGCTGAAGTCGTGAGTGTGACCGCCATTTGGTGCGCTTTGCCATGTACCACGGCGTTGCGGAGCGACTCCTGAACGATTCGAAAGAAACAGACGGCGACGTCCGGACGCACGTGCCGCGAATCGCCCACCGCGGTGAATGTCACGCGCACGCCGTGGTGGACTGCGACTTCGGCGCAGAGTGTCTTGAGGGCGGGCGCGAGCCCCAGCAACCGCAGCGAGTCCGGATGCAATTCATGTGAGAGTCGGCGGACGGCGTCGAAGAGTATCCGCGTATCACCGGCGAGCTGTGCGAAATCGCGTTGCACGGCTCTGTTTTGAATGCTCCCTGACGAGGCCCGCAGACGATCGATCATCGTCGACACCATCGCCAGCCGCTGACAGATGTCGTCGTGCAGGTCGTGGGCAAGGCTCGCCCGTGCGGTCTCCTGCGCGTCGATGAGCCGTCCGGCCAACTGTCGGATGCGGTCGTAACTCGTTTGCAACGTCGCCTCGCGCGCGCGTACGGTTCCCTCCGCGACGCGCCGCCCGGTCCGCTGGGTCAGAAGTCCGACGATGAGCAGCAGCTGCACGCCGACCACAGCAATCGCGCTGACGATGTATCGCCTGTAAGATTCCCACGCCGTCGGCGTCCTGAACAGAATTCGCGATTCGGGCGGAAGTCTCGAAGGGTCAATTCCCCAGCGTTTCACCTGGCGCCAGTCGAACATGGGCGCCGTCATCACGGGGGTAATCGGTATGTCCTCCGGTGGTGTGCCATCGAGTATCTGACGCGCGATTTCTCCAAGCCGTGCTCCGGCCGCGTCCCCGCTGCGGATCACGCCTCCGACGACGCCGCTGCCAATGTAGAGATCGGACACGCCATAGATCGGCGCTCGTGCGACGTCGGCCATCATATGGGCGATGTCGCCCGGATACACGTTAGGAACCGGCTCGTCCGGCGCATAACGCGTGTAGAGGATTACGCTCTGCGGCGGAATCGCCTTGACAGCGGAGAGGAGCTCTGGGACGGTTCGTTTCTTGACATATGTGAGCTCGACACGGTTGGCGAATGGACTTAGTGCCGACTGCAGCTTTTCGTCATATCCCACCACCGTTGGCGCTTGAGCGACGACGAATACACGTGTCGTGCTGGGGTGTAGCTTCAACGCGAGTTCCAGCGTTTCGCTGAAGGGCGTGTCGTTCAACACACCCGTGATACCGCGCGCCGTACGATCGACGACGGCCTGCGGTAGTGCGACGGCAAGAAACACGATTGGGACATCGGGGAACAATTCATCCCGGTAGCGAACTGCAAACTGCAGCGCCGCGGACGCCACCGCGATCACGACGTCAACGTGGCGGCCTTCGTATTTGCGCAGGATGTAGTCCCGCAGCGCCTTCGATGCTTTTTCTGCCGGGAACTCCTCCGTCTCCAGGTACTCCGCAAAATAGTTCACAGGCGCGTCGGTCGGCCCCAACAGCACACGTCGGATCGCCGCGTCGAGACGTTCAGACGACGGATCGCTTTCGGAGCCCCAATGAATAGTCAGAACGGTTCGACCAGGGTGACGCACCTGAGCCGAAGCTGCAGGACACACGGAGCCGAAGACGATGGCGACCATCGCCAGGCGTCGCGCGCCGGTGTGTCCATGCATTCAGAACGACAGCTTTGCCGCCAGCTGAACCTGCCGCGACGAGCCAGCTTCGCCGGTGGGAAGACGGGTCCGCGAGATCTTGCCGAACATCGGCGTGCCCACCACGTTTCCGGGTGAACCGAAGTTCGCGTGGTTGAACAGATCAAAGGCGTCGACGCGCAGCTGCAGAGAATGATCCGCTCCCACAGAGACTTTCTTCACCACCGACAAGTCGGTGTTGATGAATGATGGGCCGATCACCGTGTTGCGGCGAAGATTGCCGAACCCGTTGCCGGCCGCAAACGACGACGGATCGAACCAGCGATCCACCGATCCGATGGTTCGCACAGGAGCGATCACATTCGGACGCACGGTGTTCGGAACGCCGTTGAGCGTGCTGTTGCTCGTGACGATGTTGACAGGGTTCCCGCTCTGCGCCTGAACGATGGTGGCGAGCTGCCATCCGCGCGTGAGTGCATGGCCGGCAAAGGGCAGATCGTACATGGCGCTGATCACGAATCGATGGCGCGCGTCGAAGTCGGATAACCCGTACTCGCCGGCGATGTCGTAGCCGTTCTGCACGGCGAAGCCCGATGAATTCAGGGAATTGGTGTCGAGCGATTTGGACAGCGTATACGACGCGTCGAAGACCAGCCCGCGGGACAATCGTTTGGTCGCCGACACCCATAATCCGTTGTAGCTCGAAAATCCGCTGCTTTCGACCTGCGTGATCGCGCCAAGCGGCTCGCCCGGTCGAATCGGACTCGACGCGTCGACGGACGGGAACGGAACGCCGCCGTCGATCGGTTGATTGATGTTGCGGGAGATTCGCAGATGCGCGCCGCGCGAACCGAAGTAGCCGACTGTCGCCGAGAGATCGCGGGCGAGTTGTCGCTGGATGTTCACGTTCCACGCTCGCAGCGACGCGTTGCGAAAGCGCGGATCAATCGTCACCGGCGCCAGACGAATCGGCTGCGCCGCATTGACGCCGTCGCGCAGTGCAATCGAACCGGTGGCAGTCAGCGGTGTCGCGAACGGCGGGTTGCCCGCCGTGTCGCGCACGGCCGTCGTGCTCGGCTGATCGACGGCCAGTCCATACGCACCTCGGATGACGGTAAGACTGTCTCCCCATGGCGCCCAGGCGAGGCCGAGCCGCGGTTCGAAGTTCCGATTGTTCTGCCGATAAATTCTCGCCACGTCCACGCCGACACGGACCAGTGACGCCGTCGGTGCGTCGAACACGACGAACTGGTTGTCGCGCTCTGTCGGCGTGACGTGCCATTCGTATCGAAGCCCGATATCGAGCGTCAGGTTCGCACCGATGCGGACGGCGTCCTGCGCGAAGAACGAAACAGCGTCCTCGGTGATGTGGCTCCAGCGCCGGTTGAGCGTGATGTTGAACGCGTTTGCCGTGCCACTGAGGAATGCCGCCATGCTCGGGAAGTTGAACTGCCCGGTACCCTCCGCGAAATTGTTGTTGAGGAAGCGTCGATACTCTCCGCCGAATCGCAGCGAGTGCCGGTCGACGATGTGCGTGACCGTATCGTTGAAAACGTAGAGCGTGTCTTTCCGTCCCTGCGGCAGTGTCGCCGGCCCGCCGAAGGTGAGCGCGCCGGCGACGATCATCTGCGGCAACCCAATCGGGCGGTTGACGCCGTTCGCGATGCCGAAATCCTGCGGGTTGAGTGCGGCCGACGGAAGCGTGTGCCCGTCCTGCGCCGTTTGACCGAACCGTGCTTCGTTCAGCAGCGCGGCACCGAACGTGTGAGTCTCGTTCACGGTGAAGGTGCTCTTCCAGATGCCGCGCGTCTGGCCGAATCCTGGCACATTCGTCCCCGCCGACGCGGGTTCGCGACCCCTGATCTGTTGACGACCCATGAATACCTGCAGGCGATCTGCCGCTCCGACGTTGTGCCGTACGTCCGCGGTCCAGGTGTTCTCATGCACGATTGCCAGACCGGCGCCGACAAACCGCGGTACGCCGTCGGCGTCGAAGTAATTCGCGCGGGGAATCAGCGGCAGCAGCCGTGCAATCGCAGGGTCGGTGACCGCCGCTCGTTGCACATCACCGGGAACCACGGCCTGCAGATCGAGTTGCTGCCGCTGCCGCAGACCTTCGTATGTCGCAAAGAAGAACGTGCGGCCGCGGATGATGGGACCACCAACGGATCCTCCAAGCTGATGGCGCTTGAACGGATGCGGATGCGACGACGTGAATTCGAAGAAGTTTCGTGCATCGAGTGCGTCGTCGCGAAAGAACTCGTACGCCTCGCCGCGAAACTGATCGGTGCCCGATCGGCTAATCAGATTGAGCACCGCCCCGGACACATGTCCGTATTCCGCACGGAACGTCGAGTTGTCGACCTTGAACTCCTCGATGCTGGCGATGGGCGGCGGAAAACCTATCGAGCCGAAGGTAAGATTGTTGGTGGTGACGCCGTTCACGATATAGGCAACAGCTTCCTCGCGATTACCGGCGGTATTGAACGCCAGCGCTCCAGTTCCACGAACCGGCGTCGTCGAAAAACCGGTCTGTGAGGGCGCGAGCGACCCAGGCAGGAGCGGTCCGAGATCGACAAAGTGGCGGCCATTCAGCGGTGCGCCACGGATTGTCTGGGGCGACACGATGTGCCCGACGGTGCTTGTCGCCTGATCGAGGAGAGGGAGCTCCGCGGTGACAATGACCGCTTCACCGCGCCCCCCGAGGTTCAGATGGAAATCGCGCACGAGCGTGCGACCGACCTCGAACGTCAGATCTTCGATGATCTCGCGTCGGAAACCATCGGCTGATGCCGTCACTTGATACGAGCCCGCGGGGATGGCGTGAACGTGGTAGCGGCCTTCCGCATCGGTGGAGACCGTCGTGACGAAACCCGCCTCGGGATTCTCGACGGTGATCGATGCACTTTGCAGCGCCGCTCCGGAAGCATCCACCACACGGCCTTGAAGGGCTGCCAGGGTTTGCGCGCTGACGACAGCGGCGGTACCCAGCGGAAGAACAAGCGTCGTCAGAACGCGGCGATAGAAACACAATCGCGGCGCACTGAAGGTTCCGTCCCATCGCGACGACATCTTTCAACCCTCGCGGGGGTCGAATTGTGTTCCGACGCTTGACCTTGATCAATCACAACATTTCGTGAGCAGCGAGTTTCAATGCAATAAACCCCAGTACCATCTATAACAGTCGTCCCAAGAGGCGCTTGCGGTCGTCGATCGCGCCGCCGGCCGCGCCCGACGTTCTCAACAGCGACCCGAGAGTATGATCCCGGCATGAAAAGAACATTCCTGCTTGGGACCCTGCTCGTCATCGGGGCGCTGTCGATAGCGGCCGCGCAGCAGGCGCAGACGAAGCAGACGATCGACGTGCAAAAGGTTGCGGACAACTACTACGTGCTGCTCAGCTCGACGCCTGGCAACGATGCGACGTTCAGCGGCGGCAACGTCGGCGTGTTCATCACGAACAACGGCGTGGTGCTGATAGACACCAAGCTTGCGACGTGGGGTCAGACGTTTCTCGATCGCGTGAAATCGGTCACCAACAAACCGGTGACGATGATCATCAACACCCACACGCATGCCGACCACACCGGCAACGACGATAAGTTCGGCACGAACGTCGAAATCGTGGCGCAGGAAAACACGAAGGCGAACATGGCGAAGATGGACGCCTTCAAGGGCGACAAGGCCGTGTTCCTGCCGAAGCGCACGTTCAAGGACACCATGACGCTCGGCAGCGGCAAGGAGCAGATCAACCTCTATTACTTCGGCGCCGGTCACACGAACGGTGACGCGATGATCTACTTCCCCGCGCTGCGTGTGCTGCAGACCGGCGACCTGTTCGCGCGGAAAGACGCGCCGCGCATCGACCGCGCCAATGGCGGCAGCGGCGTCGCCTACCCGCAGACGCTGTCGAAAGCGGTCGGCACGCTCAAAGGCGTCGCCGTCGACGTTCTCGTCCCCGGCCACGCTCCGTTGATGAAGTGGAGCGACCTGCAGGAATACCAGCGCTTCACGTCAGATCTGCTGAACGAAGTCCAGACCGCACGCCGCGCCGGCAAGAACGCGGACGCCGCGGCGGCATCGATCAACCTGACGGATAAGTACAAGGGCTACACGTCGGAGGGAGTAAAGCTCGCTGTTCAGGCCATCTACGAAGAGCTGGGAGCCAAGTAGGACGGCTTCAGCCGGCCCGCTGACTTACCGTCCGAACGCGAGCAGCACGTTGCCGGGCATACCGCCGAACCGCGGATATCCGGAGTTGACCAGCACGACGCCGTTCGACACAACGGCACCCGCGCCATCGAGCGAACCGCCTGTGGCCTTGACGCCGTTCACCGTGTCGAACGCCTTTGCCGTATCAACATCCCACAACAGCTTCCCGTCGGCCGCCGCAAACGCGCGCAGGTGGCCATCCATCGAGCCAGAGAAGACGACACCGGAAATCGCCGTGACTGCGGCGGGCTGCGCGGGACTGCAACCGGCGCGCGGTGGATCGCATGGAGTTCCCGGCACGTTCCACACCTTTGCGCCGTCGACCAATCTCAGAGCGGTCAGGCCGCCGCCCTGAACCGGGTCAAGTGTCGCGTTGCCGATCGGTGCCGGACCGCCGACACCGCCGGGCGGCCTCACGACGTCGGACACGGAGGCGTACACGCGTGTGCCGTCGCTCGCCATTCCCCACTGCACGCCGCCGTTGGTGCTGCCGCGACCCACGCGCGTCTGCCAGACGATCATTCCCTGCTGATCTGGATCGAGCGCGTAGACCATACCGGATTTCTGACCGGCGAAGAGCATGTCGCGACCCGACGGCAGCGTGAGGAGCAGCGCCGACGATCCGAAATCGTGATCCGGTCCGTTTGACGGCGGGCAATTCACGCCGCCACCGCCGCACGCTGAGTTGTACACATCATTTGCGGTCGTCTGCTGCGACCAGACGATGCGGCCGCTCTTCAGGTCGAGCGCAAGCACGGCATCGCTCGTCTTCGTGGCGGGATACGAATAGTTGTCGCCGCTGGTGATGTAGAGGACGCCACGCTTCGCGTCGACCGTGGGTGCCGACCAGACGCCTGCGCCAGAAGGCCCGAGCTGATCGACGCCGGCTTTCGTGATGCCGGTCTTTACCGGCGGATCGACGAGATACGTCTTCCACACAACCGTACCGTCGGTTACACGCAGTGCGGTCACGCTGCCGCGGAACGTGCAGCATCGATACTGAGGATCGATGGCGCGCGTCTCTTCCCACGACGCGGCAGGCACGAACACCACCCCCTCGTGCACGGCGGGCGAACCGGTCAGTCGAGTGGCCTCGTGCGCTTCGATACGCTTCTTCCAGTTCACGCGGCCACTCTTCGCGTCGAGCGAATAGACCCACCCGATTTGATCGCCGAAGACGAGCGAGTACGTGGCTCCCCGCCGCACGGCGACGGTTGTCGATCGCACTGGCCCGTCCGCCTGAAACATCCAGTAGATGCAGCCGGTTTGCAGATCGAGGGCGTTCACGATACCGGCGGCGCTGCCGACAAACACCGTTCCGTTCAGCACCGCGGGAGCGCCGAACGCCGTCACGTCATCTGGAAAACCGAATGCCCATTTCAATCGCAACGACGGCACGTCGTCGGCCCTGAGGCCGCCAGCGCTCGTCGTCTGAAAGCGCGCATTGTCAGATGTGGGACTCCAGCCGGGCCAGTTGCCGGCTGCTGTTCCCGACAGCGGCTTCTTGTCCGCGGAGCAGAAGGCGCTCGCGGGAGCACGTACATCTGCATCCGCTTTACCCAGAAACGCCGCAACCGCCTGTCGCTCATCGCGCTTCAGCGGATATGCGATGCTCATCATCAGGCCGAAATCGAGCGTCCGCATAATGCGGGCGGGCGACATCTTCTGCAGCGCATCGCGTGTGGGAATGCGAGCGGTGACCTGGTTGTGACACTGCGCACAGTACTTGTCGTAAACGGCCGCACCGGAGACGGTTTGTGCTTCGAGCGTGGACCCCGTGGCCATCGCGGAGGCAAGCAGCAGGGCGGCGAGAGCGGCGCGTGGCATAGACGTTAGTGCGCGCTACACCGCGGCTGGATCCGCGTCGGCGGCAACGCCCGACGCCGCAACCGGCTGCGCAGTCGCTTCGTCCGGCGGAAATTCGGTCGGACATTCGGTGAAGAGCGGCCGCGAGTTTGCGAACGTCCTCACCGTGTAGTGCAGCAGATCGGTCTTCGCCAGGGGGCGCCAGATCGGCGGCACGTCGTGCAGCTCGGGCTGGATGTTGTGATCCGTCTTGATGTTGTCCAGCACCTTCGCATCGATCGGCAGCCCGGCCGCCAGCGCCTTCTTGAACATCCACCGCAGCGTGATGTCATTCAGACCGCGGATCTTGTCGCCGCCGCCGATGTCGCTGTGCACGCCGCGGAACCACACTTCGTGCGCCCCTTTGACGCGGATCACATTGAACGACGTGCGCGTCTCGTCGAGCGCCATCGCATGAAAGCAGAAATCGACGCGCGTCTTCGGCAGACGCAGCTTGTGCCCGAAGTTGAACACATTCAGATCGCTGGCGATTGCGCCGGCGTTGAACGCACCAACGACGTCGAACAGACCGATGAAACGGAACGGAGGCGGTGCCACCACCTTGGGGGCGCTCAGAAACGTATCAAGCCGCCACTTCGGACCGAGTTTCTTCGGATCCTTGATCTGCCAGTCCTCGATTAGATTGCAGAAGTCCAGACAGGTGGCAGCGCCGCGGCTGAAGCCGACGAGGTCGATGACGGTATCAGCGTTCTCGACGACGTTGATGCAGAGCTGACGATAGGCATCGAGCAGACGATCGAGCTCGCCTGCGCCGAACGCGCCGCCAATTGCCCTCGTGACGGCACCCACCACCGGAATCCCCTCGAATCGCGTTCCGATTCCCTTTTCATACACGTCGTGCGTACCGCTCGTTGCTTTGTATGCTTCGTAGAAGCGGCAGACGTTGGTGTTGTCGTACTCGACGTCGTTGTCCTTCTCGCTCTTCCACGTGCCATCAAATGCGTACAGAGCCATGGTTTGTCTCCCCGGTGAATCACACCGTCAACGGCCGCTCGGGTTTTGCATAGGCGCGCGATGCGCTGAGGATTGCGAATCTTACGGCAAGAAACGTCACCATGCCCCATGCGATTAGCGCCACCGCGCCGATGCCGAGCAGCAGCAGTGGGCGGTTGAGGATCGACCCGACCGCGGCCAGCTGCGCCATGGGCGCTTCGAGCGCTGCCACACGCTCCAGCGGCTGACCGAGGCTGCCGACCTGCTGCAGCTGCGGGCCAAGGCTTGCCACGGCCGCCAGTCGCACGTCGAGTGACGCGACGCGATTGAGAGAGGGCTGCAGCGAGGCGACGTTCTCGAGGCTCGATCGCATCGCCGCCACGCTGCGCATTGGCCCGTCCAGCCTCGCCACCGCGCTCATCGTCGGGTCGAGCGCCGCCACGCGCATCATGGGCGCGTTCAAGGCCGCCACCGACTGCATCGGTGCATCGAGCGCAGCCACACGGGTCATCGGATCGCGCAGGTTGGCAACACCGTCCAGCGTCGGCTTCAACGCCGCGACCGAATCGAGCGGGCCGCGCAGGTTGTTCACTCCCTGCAGCGCGGGGACGAGCGACGTCGTGGCTGCCGTCGAGTCATGAATGGCAACTGTGTTGTTGCGGATCGTATCCGAGCTGCCGTTGATGGCCATCGTGTTCTGGCGCACGGTCGTCGCAACAGAGCAGCCGGCCAGCGCCAGCGCCGCGATGACGATCAATAGTGCTCGTGTCCTCATCTCACTGCTCCTTCCTTGCGTCCGCGATGATGACGTCGGCCGCCTTCTCGCCGACCATGTAAACGGCGCTGACGATGAACAGGCCTGGGACGCGCGGAAACACCGATGCATCGACAACGCGGAGAGCGTGCACACCGTACACTTTGAAGTCGCCGCTCAGCACACCGCCGCGTTCTTCGGGACCGATCGGACAGCTGCACGACGCATGGTGACCCCACGCATGCCTGCGCACGAAATCGCGCAGCGATTCCTCCGTCGGGTAGTCTGAGCCAGGCATCTCCTCGACCATTCCGAGTTTGTCCTGCAGGCCCGCGGTCATGCGTCGCACCAGCGAGATCCCCTTGACGACGGCGGTCAGGTCGTCGCCCGCGGCGTCGCTCCCCTCTTCGAAGTACTTGAAGTTAATTGCTGGACGGACGCGGGGGTCGCGTGAAGTGAGTGTCACCTCGCCGGCCGTGTTGTTGGTATGCCCTTTCAGCACGACCCACGTCAGGTAATTCGGATGCTCACGCACAACTGCCGAATATCCGGGCTTGTATCCGCGGAAGTCGGCGAGCAGCGCGTAGCAAAACAGATCGGGCGACGGTTGCGAGCCGGTCGAGCGGGCGATCACGCAGAGCGGAACGCCGTTGGTCGTGTAAATGCCGCGGCGCTGCGAGCTCCACTGCGCGTACTGCGCATCTCGTTCGCTGAACGTTGCTCCCTTCAGCATGTCCCACGGCTCGGGCATCCGGTTGACAACCGCCACCTCGTAACGGTCCTGCAGGTTCTTGCCGACGCGGTCCAGGATGTGCACAGGCCGGATGTCGTGCGCGCGCAGCTGCGCCTCCGGGCCGATGCCGGACAGCATCAGCAGCTGCGGCGAATTGAAGGCGCCGCCCGCGAGGATTACCTCGCGCCGCGCGCGTACCTGACGGACCTCACCCGGCGCGTCGCTCGGCGTCGCGTGCGCCTGATAGAGGCGCTCCCCTTTTCGGTACTCGACGCCAATCGCGCGCCTGTTTTCGTCGAACAGCACGCGCGTCGCCAGCGCATTCAGCTCGATCGTCAGCAGCTGCGGGTTGCGCGCCTTCACGTCCATCAGCCGCTCGCGCGCGCCGACGCGTTGATAGTTCTTCGTCGTCATCGGCGTGTAGCACGTTCCGAACTCGTTTTCGGAGACCACGCGCCAATCGTTCGGGTCACCGAGGCTCTCCAGCCGCGACATGGACGGGATGCCGACTTCCTGCAGCGCGTTGTGGATTGACGTCGCGAACAGCTTGCGAATTTTGCCGTCGCGGATGGCGTCGCCCGGCGCGGCCTTCTCCGTGGACAGCCAGCCGTCATACCCGTGGCGGCTCGGGTTGACGCCGAGCTTGTGCCGCACGCGCGCGACACGGCGATGACGACAATTCTCGAGGCGCTCGAAGTACGGCCGCATCTTCTCTGCGCGCCATGACGGATCGCCGGTGAGATCGGCGAGCTGATCCCAGTCGCGATTCGACGGGTACACCAGGATCATGGCGTTGTGCGACGTGCAGCCGCCGAGCGTGCCCGCCCGTGGATACCACACGCCTTGCTCGTCCGAGCAGTACTTCGGATCGAGCCGCTCCTTCGCCGGATCGGAATAGTGATGAACGAAGAAATCCCACCGCATGGCCTCGTGTTCCGTGGCAAACGGGTGGAACGCGGGCACCTTGTACTCAACGTTCTGCGGATCGCCACCGGCCTCGAGCACCACAACCGAGTAGCCGGCCTCCACCAGTCTCGCGGCGACCGTTCCGCCGCCCGCGCCGGAACCGACAACGACGAAATCAGCGGACGCCGGGACATTCGTTGCTGTCGACTGCGCTCGCACTGCACTGCGCGCCGGCGTTGCAGCAGACGCCGCGGCGCGCGGTAATCTCAGCGCCGGCAAGGCAAGCGCCGCTTTGAGGAGGTCGCGGCGTTTCACTAGAACGTCTTCAGGTACGCAATCAGCGCGCGTTTATCCGCATCGCTGAGACCCGGCTCTTCTGAAAAATATGACGTTCCGAAGTAATGGCCTTTGTTGACGACGAAGTCCTTGCACTTGCTCACGGCGAGCATGTCGTCAACCAGGTTGCCGAGGATGCCGCCCAGATCGTCGTGCGTCTTCACTTCTTCTTTGGCGCGCCGCACCAGCGACAGGATCTTCTTTTGATGTTCGCGGCGGTCCGCGTCCGACAGTTCGGAGCCGAGCATGTCGATGTTCGTGATCAGGCCGACGGGCATTCCCTTCGGGAACGGACCGACGCGGATGGAATAACCGGTCCCCGTCACAAACGGGAACAGCCGGCGGCCCAAGTTGACGAACGGAAAGAGGTAGTCCGGTACGTATCCCTCGGCGACGTCGAGGTAGCTGTCGGTCGTGATGCGATCGATGATGCCGACGCCGGGTCCGTTCTCGTTGGCGAAGAGCGTGTCCTTCTGCCGTTTTTCCGGCCACAGCATCTGCTCGATCGAGTCGTCAAACGAGCGCATCCGCGCATCCACCGCCGGACTCCACTCGAAGTGGCCCACCGTGTTGTTCTGCAGAAAGGGCGCGGTTGACCAGAGGCTGACGAGCGACGCCGGCCGGATGTAGCCGCGTCCTCCCGCGGGCAGCGGATAGTCGTACTCGGCGCCGGTCACCGGGTGGCGAACCTTGATCGATCCGACCGACGGCAGCTGCTTGTAGGACTGCGAGGAGAAGTTGTCCCAGATGTTCCCCGCGATGGCGTTGGTCGCCAGCGGACTGCACGCGTTGATGCCGAGGAGCGTAATCGGGACGCGCAATTCGCTCGACAGGTAGTTTTCCTTCAGGAAGTCATCCGTCATCACCAGACGCCGCATGTCGGCCTTGAACCCGTCGGTCTTCGTCCAGTTCCAGTAGGCGTTCCACTTCGTCAGGTAGTCGGGGCCGTTGGCGTTCTCGAGATCGAGTCCCGACGGTAAGTCGGGAATCTTGCTCGAATGACAGCGCGCACAACGATCCGCAAACACCTCCTTGCCGTGCGTCACAGTGGCGGCGTTCTCGGTCAGGTATTGCGCGCCTCCCGGCGCATCCTTCAGGTAATGCGGCTCGGTGCTGTGCAGGAAGAACCGCGCCATGTTAGGCGTCTGCCGCTCGGTCGCCTGCCAGTAGACGGAATTCTTCTCCGCTGTTTCGATAGGAATGGGGGTAATCGGCTTGCCGCCGATCACCGCGCGGAAATGCAGCAGCCATTCTTCGCTGAAGAGACCGATGTTCAGATAGACGCGATTGAGCGCGCCGAGGCCGCCGACGGAATCTGAACCGTCCTTCAAGACGCGCGGCGTCCACACTGTGCCCGGCCAGACGAAAAAGCGCGCCAGCGGATCGTCCGGCTTGACGAAGTCGTTGAACTGCTTGTTGAAGCGCTCGCCGCCGGCGATCGATTCCTTGCCAAACTTGCGAGCGAGCGCCATGCGCGGCGCCAGCAGATAGACGGCGTTCATCGTCCGCGGGTTGTTGATGCTGTCCGTCGACACGAGCGACGTGTCCAGCGTGCCGGGACGCGATACGTGCAGCGCCTGATAGAAGAAGCTGGCCTCGTTGCCGTCGCCACGCCAGTTGAAGACGCGGTCCCACCAGAAGTACTGCGCGCCGACGTTCGAGCTCAGGTTCTCCCACTTCGGATTCTCCGGATCCATCGGCGGACGGATGGGATTGGGGCCGACGTGGCAGAACGCGCACGACATGCCGACGCGATACGGCCGAACGAGAGTGCGATCGAAGTAATAGGTCGGATCGTTATAGAACCGCTCGGAATCCCAGCGCTGACGCGCCTTCTCGTCGAAGTCCGGATTCGGGAACAGCCGCAGGCCGACAATGCCGGTAGGTTCGCCGTAGTAGGAGCCGATCGGAACGGTGGTCCCGCGAGCGCCGATCTTTATACCCGGGTACTTCGTTGCATCGGCAAATGGATCTGGAGGGCACGACGGGTCGCGTACGTCGAGCCACAGGCCGAAACGGTTCGGGTCCGGGCCGTCTGCTTCCTTGAAGCACGGCTCGTTGACCAGACCCAGGTACTGCCACCGGTTGTGACGGCCGTAGCCCGTCTTGTAGGCGCCGGTTGCGGGGTGTGAGGAGATCGTTTTCAGCAGATCGAACGTGCCGAGGCTGTCGACGGTCAGTCGATCCCAGAGCTTGTCGTTGCCGCCGGTCCATACCAGCCACATGTTACGGCCCTGAATGTCATCCGACGTCAGCGTCGGCTGCGGCACGTTGTAGTCCATCGCCGAGAAGTAATCGGGCATTGGCCCTGGACGCACCAGCTGCTCGACGTCGATTCCGGCACGCATCGCTTCATCCTTGACTGTTCCGGGACGCGGTTCGCCTGGACCGCAGCTGAGGACATTGATGGCGATGACGACCGCGCAGATCGCGGCGGCACACCGGATCATCGACACACTCCTTCCACGCTGGGAGATTGGGATGATGACAAACTTACTGCAGACACGGCGCGATGTGTGCACACATTTCGACGTGCCGATCGAAAATACATTGTCGCAGCCCTCCGCTCTCGGTAGCATGCGCGGCATGGCGGATATTCTTTTCGAGCCATTGCGCTTCCGTAATCTCACGGTCAAAAACCGTATCTTCCGATCCAACATCTCGGGCCGCTTCGACAACTACGACGGTTCGGGGAACCAGGCGCGCATCAACTGGGAAACCAAGTTCGCGCGCGGCGGCGTCGGCGCGATCATCTCGTCGTTCGTGCCGGTGCACATTCACGGCCGCATCATGCCGAACTACGCGACGATCGACCGCGACGAGCGCATCCCGTTCTGGCGCAAGGTGGGCGAGGCGGTCCACCAGTACGACTGCAAATTCATCCTGCAGCTCAGTCACGGCGGGCGCCAGCGCGACATTCCGGGCATCGAGTACGAAAAGGGACAGAGCTCCACGAGCAAGGCCGATCCGCTGCACGGCTTCGAGTGCAAAGCGATGACGAAGCAGGAGATCGCGGAGACGGTGAACAACTTCGCCGAGGGCGCGCGGCGGGCGCGCGAGGCGGGCCTCGACGGCGTCGAGCTGCATGGCGCCAACGGCTACCTGATCACTCAGTTCCTCAGTTCCGCGATCAATGACCGTAACGACGAATACGGCGGATCGTTACAAAACCGCGCCCGATTCGTTATCGAGATAGTCAAGGCGATCCGGAAGAAGGTCGGCAACGACTTCCACCTGCAGATGAAGATCAGCGCGACGGACCACAACAACGATCTGGCGTTCCTGAAGTTCGAGGGGGTGGGGAATACGGTCGACGACTCGATTCAGGTCTGTAAATGGCTCGTGGAGGCAGGGGCGGACGCCATTCACGTCTCCACCGGCAGCGCCTTCCCGCATCCGAAGAACCCGGCCGGCAGCGATCTGCCCCTCGATGTACTCGGGAACGTGTACGAGCAGCTCGCCTCCAGCGGCAAACACGGCCTGCGCAACCTGCTGTTTTTCCGTGGCTCCGTCACCGGCCCGGTCTTCAAGGATTTATGGCTGAAGGCTGGCGTTCCCGCCGATCACATCGAGGGCGCCAATCTGCCCGACGCGCGGAAGATCAAACAAGCTGTGTCCGTCCCGGTGCTGTGCACCGGTGGATTCCAGACTGCGTCAGTGATCCGCAATGCCATCACACGCGGCGACTGCGATGGCGTCAGCGCGGCGCGACCGCTGGTGGCCAACAACGATCTCGTCAAACAGTTCGAGGCGGGCAAGGACCGCCCGGACAAGCCGTGTACTTACTGCAACAAATGCCTCGTGCACGTCGTCGAGCATCCGCTCGGATGCTATGAAGAGAGCCGGTTTGCCAGCCACGAGGAGATGCTGGCGCAGGTGATGTCGGTCTTCTCACCACCGCCATTCGCATGAGGTCGGTTTCGCGCCGAACGATCGCCGTCGCCCTTGGCGCATTCGCACTGATGCTGATTCTCTGGGTGGTGATTGCAGTCAGCAGGGATCGACCGGTCGCCTACGACGACATCACCGATCACTTCAAGTACGGATCGATCGGAAGCGAGCCAGGCGTATCGCTGATGCGTCCGGTCGGCGGTGTGCTGCCACCGTTGTCGGTCTTCACCGCGCTCCCGTCGATTTGTCCAGAGAAGCTGCCGGGCGGTTACGCATCCCTTGGGTTCATATTTGAAAAAGGGCACACGCTGCCCGTTGGCGTCTCGCAGAGGCGGCGAATCGGGATCGATCACGTCGGGTTGAATTGCGCGGTATGCCACACGGGAACCGTGCGCGATGCACCCGACGCCGAGCCGCGGATCGTGCTCGGCATGCCGGCGCACCAGCTCGATCTGCAGCGCTTCGTCGAGTTCGTGCTCGAGTGCTCGCTGGACAACCGTGTAACCGCCGAAGCTGTCAGGGGACGTCTCGCACAAAACCATGTGTCGATCGGCCTGTTCGAGCGGGCGCTGCTGCGTTTCGGCCTCATCGATCGGCTGAAGCTGCAGACGCTGGAACTGCGCAACCGGATCGCGCCGATTCTCGGCAACGCGGTGCCGCGCTGGGGCCGCGGCCGTGTGGACACGTTCAATCCGTACAAGGCGATTCAGTTCAACTGGCAGCTCGACCGGCTTCCGCATGACGAGCTGATTGGCGCGTCGGATTTTCCGTCGCTCTGGAACCAGAAGCCGCGGGAAGGGATGCACCTTCACTGGGATGGCGACAACGATTCGGTCGACGAGCGGAACCTCAGCGCCGCGCTCGGCGCGGGCGTGACGCCGGTCACTGTCGACCATGCCGGCATCAGGCGCGTCCGCGACTGGATCTGGACGCTGCCGCCGCCGAAGTATCCGTATTCGATCGATGCGTCGCTTGCGTCTCGAGGAGCCGCTCTCTATCAGCAGCACTGCGTGATGTGCCACGCCGATCAACGGTTCCGCGAAGGCGTTCGTGCGCCGGAGGCGACGCGCGTCGGCCTGATCGAGGACATCGATCGCATCCGCACCGATCGCCATCGGCTCGATTCGTACACCGACGTGTTCGCGGCCAATCAGTACGCGCTCTATCCCGAATCGGAATATCGCTTCACGCACTTTCGCAAGACACGCGGCTACGCCAACCACCCGCTCGACGGCATCTGGGCGCGCGCGCCGTACCTGCACAACGGATCGGTGCCGACGCTCCTCGATCTGCTGAGTGCTCCCGCGGAACGGCCGAAGGTGTTCTATCGGGGCAACGACGTGTTTGATCGCCAGCGCGTCGGCTTCGTCTCCAACGTCAAGACCGAACGGGGGCGGACGTTTACGGAATACGACACCGCGCTGCCGGGCAACGGCAACGGCGGCCACGAGTACGGCATATCGCTGCCGCTCGCCGACAAACTCGCGATCGTCGAATACATGAAAGGGCTGTGAGATGGCTGGACGCTGGTTTCAACGCGTGGTCTGGATTGGCATCGCGGCAAATCTGGCGCTCTCCATCCCGACGCTGCTCTCGCCTGCGGCGTCGATGGCGCGCGCGGGCGTTCCGGCCGCAACGCCGCTGCTCTGGCCGCAGTTCTCTGCGCTGCTGTTGATCCTCCTGAGCATCTTCTACATTCCCGCTGCGCTCGACTTCGAGCGCTACCGCATCACCGCCTGGTGCACCGTCGGCTCGCGGCTCGCCGGCGTCATCTTCTTCGTCGGCTTTCAACCGACCGAGTACCACATGCTCGGTTATTTCGACTTCGCCTTTTTCATCCCCGAGGCGATCCTGTTGACGCTCGCATTCCGGGATATCAAAACGCATGACCGAACTGGTTCAGCAGGACGCACCCGCACGGTCCAGCCGGTTTAGGCGGTTCGCGATCATCGCGGCGGTTTGCGCCGTACTCGCGCTCGTCGGCGGCATCTTCACGTACGTGCATTTCTTCCGCACGCCACCGCCGCCCTACTTCGCGTCCGATGCAGACCATTTCCTGTTTGGCTCGATCGGCACCGAAGAAACCGACGGCATTCCGTACTGGATATGGCTCGTGCTGCCGCGCATCTTCCCCGAGTATCTGCCCGCGCCCGGTGGCTACGCCTCGCTCGGCATGCTGTCGAAGGATGGGCACGAAATGCCGGTCGGCCTGTCGAAGGTGACGATCGGATTCGAGCGGGTCGGCATCAACTGCGCCATCTGTCATACCGCGAGCTATCGCCTGCACGCAGCCGACCCGCCAACCATCGTGGCGACCGGCCCGGCGCACCAGATGGCGCCGCAGATGTACGTGCGCTTCCTCATCGCCTGTGCATCGGATCCGCGGTTCACCGCCGACACGATCATGGCGGAGATTTCCAAGAACGTTCACCTGCCGGCGTCCGATCGCATGGTCTACCGGATGATCATCCCATTCACACGGCGCGCGATCCTGCGGCTGAGGGATCGGGACACCTGGATGAACAGCCGTCCCGACTGGGGCAAGGGACGTATCGATCCGTTCAACCCGGTGAAGTTCACCACGTTGAAGCAGCCGATCGACGCGACGATCGGCAACTCCGATATGGTGCCGCTCTGGAACCTCAACGCCCACGCGGGCTACGTCTACCACTGGGATGGGCTGAACACGGATCTGCGCGAGGTGGTGATGTCATCCGCGATCGGCGATGGCGCGAACATGAAGTGGGTCGATCGCGATTACAGCCACTGGAGCGATACGGACCCGCACACAATGTCGAGCCTGCGCAGAATTCAGAACTACATCAGCACGGTGAAGCCGCCGGCCTATCCGTTGTCCGTTGACGCGACGCTCGCAGCTGCAGGCGCAACTGTATTTCAGGGCGAGTGCGCGTCGTGCCATGCCTTCGGCGGCGCTCGTACCGGTACGCTGATCGATGCATCAGAGGTCGGCACCGATCCGCATCGCATCGCCATGTGGACGCCTGCGTCCGCCGATGCCTACAACGCGTACGGAAACGGTCACGACTGGAAGTTCTCGCACTTCCGCAGCAACAAGGGCTATACGTCGGTGCCACTGGACGGCATCTGGCTGCGCGGGCCGTATCTGCACAACGGATCAGTCCCGACACTGGCGGATCTGCTCGAGCCGGTGGACAAGCGGCCGCGGTTCTTCTGGCGCGGCTACGACGTACTCGATTCCGCGCGGGTAGGCTTCGACTCGAGCAGCGCCGAAGCGCAGCGCATAGGCACGCCGTACGACGTGACGCGTGCAGGCAACAGTAACGCCGGCCACACATACGGGACGACGCTCCCGCCCGATAAGAAGCGCGCGTTGATCGAATATCTGAAGACGCTGTAGGCGGCCTACCACAACGACCGGACGCGCGCGCAATCGACCGGTGTGCTCGCCGGCCGATGCATCTCCAGGAAGCGAAGCATGTCCTGGTTGTTGCGAGCCGTCGCTGCGCACCACAGTAGGGAGTAATTGGCATCGTCAATCGTCGCGCCATGATCGACGAGCATCTGCAGCGGCCCGGTGCGAATGGCACCTGTCGCCGCTTCGAGCGGCGTCATCGTCGATTCGTTGTTCTTGACGAGTCCGGCGCGAAGACGTTGGCGCGCGTTTGCATCCGCGCCCTTCCCGAGCAAACGTGCGGCATCAGCATGGCTGGCGACAGCCGTCGCTTCCGTCAACGTCATCGATCGACCGTCAAGGCCGTCGGGAACACCAAGCCCCGCGAACAACAGCCATACGATGCAGAACACGAGCCAGGCGGTGGCCGGAAGCGCGACTGCCTTTATCGGAACCATTGATCGAGGCGCGGTGAGAGCAGGTATGGGTCGATCGTGCGTCGCTCGATCGCGTCGTTGCGCAGCTGCTGCACGAGCGCTTTCCCTTCCGTGGTCGTCGGCGTGGATTTTTGCCTGACGAGCCAGTCGTCGACGTACACCCATTCGTTGCGGTCGTAGAACGTCATCAGGTGCATCTGATAGTGCAGGCCTGCGGTCCGCACGACCCATCCGGAAGCTGCAACGAAGAGCGCCATCGTGAGCGCAACCGCCGCGTTTCGCGGACCCGAACGGTCCGCGCCGCGGAGGACATGTGCCACCGCGACAAACGCAGCGATCGCGTAGAACACCCCAGCGGGACCCATGATTTCGTCTTTCGTGTAGCTGTAGCTAATCACCGCATTCGCTGCGAGCATGGCGAGTGCGACGAGCATCAATTGGTCGTCACGGTCGAATCGAAGCCGCAGCCAGACAGGTATGCGACGAACGACGAACCAGGCGATCGCTGTCGTTGTAATCGCGGACGACAGCACGTTGATCACCGTGCCAGCCGCGACGCGGCCTCGCAGATATTCCGCCGGAATCGTCCATACGCCGGCACGCGGCTCCGAGAAGAGCACCGTCAAGATCGACGACATGACGTTGTAGGCGTAGAACACATAGGGATGCGCGCCGAAACGCTGCTGCAGCTCGTCAGGGCCGAGTTGCCGTAATCCAAAGCCAGAGCTCCGTTCCGAAAGCGCCGGCACGCCGGTACGCAGGTAGGCAAACCGAATCGCGAGGTAGCCGACAAGCAGGCCGCTGACGATGAGAACGCCGCGCCGCGAGATTCCACGCGCGCCCGCGAGCCAGGCAGCAACCATCACGACCCACACCAGAAGCCCGGATTCAACGGTGAATGCAGCCGCCACAAACGTCAGCGCGGCCGCGCCGTCCGTCCACATCCCTCCTTTCGATCGCGCCAGCACCAGAGCAAGCAGGCAGAACGCAACCACTTCCAGTGAGTGATTCACCGGGTAGGCTTCCCAAACCGTTCCGCGAAAGGTGTGGAGTCCCACCAGCACAGTCAGCGCAAACAGCAGCGCGGCGAGCCGTTCGCGGGAATCGATCTCCAACGCCGTCACGAACAGTGCAAACACGATCACGACAAATACCGCTTGGTACCCTTTGAACGCCGCGAAGTAGTGCCCGTTCGCCACCTCGTAGACCGCCTGAATCTGCGCCGCACGCAACGGGCGGAAATATCCGGCGTTGGTCGCACCGCTGGCAAAGGCGGCAGCGACAGACGGCGTGCGCTGCGCATCAAGCAGCGGAATGAGGCTGTCGGTCATCTGAATCGGAATGCGGAACACGCTGTAGCAGACGGTCGCTGCCATGATCGCGCTGGCGATCCAGCCGGCGGTCCTGCTACCGAAGCTCACGCCAGAGCTCCAGCATCTCTTTGCACGCGCGAACGATCACCGCAGGGTTGCCACCTGTCTGTTGTCCGACCTCGCGTGGGTAATGGTGGACGCCCACCTCCGTCACACGCGCTCCAAGCTTGCGCGCACGGGCGAACATCTCGACGTTGATGAGCGCGCCTGTGCTGCGAAGCTGCGGCAGCAGCCGTTCGACCACCGACTTTCGATAAACCTTGAAGCCGCAGTTCACGTCGCGAATGGAAATCCCGAAGAGCAGCCGCGCGGTGCGGTTGTACATGAACGCATACAACCGCCGGAGGGCGGGATCGTGGCGCGCGATACGATAGCCGCTGATGATGTCGTTCTCACCAAGGTTGCGCAGCAGCACCGAAAGCTCGGTGAGATCGAACTGGTTGTCGCCGTCGGCGAGCACCAGCAGGGGATGACGCGCCGCCGACAGACCACTCCGCACCGCCGCACCATAACCGCGATTGACGGGGTGGTGGACGACGCGCACGTTGCCGTTGTTGGCCGCCAGGCGATCCGCGATCGCAGCCGTCTGGTCGCGGCTGCCGTCGTCCACGACAATCACTTCATGCTGATCGGTGACCTCGGAGAGGACGGCAAGTGCTGAGGTGACGGCCTGTTCGATGTTTCCCTCCTCGTTATACATGGGGAAAAACAAGGAGAGAGGGGGTCTCATTCAGGTTTGACGCGGCGAGTAGGTCGGATTATACGTATGCACGCGGAGATTTCAGAATGGCCAACATTACCCTGCGGGTGAACGGACGCGCACACACCGTGGACGTCGAACCCTCGACGCCGCTGCTTTACATCCTTCGCAACGACCTCGGGCTGCAGGGTCCGCGGTTCGGCTGCGGGCTGGGTCAATGCGGCGCCTGCACGGTCATCATCAACGGCGCCGCCGTACGATCGTGCATTACTCCCACCGCGAGCGTCCGCGGCGAAGTGACGACGCTTGAAGGATTGTCGCAGGACGGCAAGCTCCATCCGCTGCAACAGGCGTGGATCGATGAGCAGGCGCCGCAGTGCGGCTTCTGCCAGAACGGGCAGATCATGACCGCCAAGGCGCTGCTCGACAAAAATCCGCATCCGACCGACGAACAGATTCGCCAGGGCATGGCCGGCACGTTGTGCCGCTGCATGACCTATTACCGTGTTCAGGCCGCCATCAAGCGCGCGGCGGGGAGGAACTCATGATCCGCCGAGAGTTTCTCAAGACGTCCGGCATGCTCATCGTCGGCGTGAGTGCCGGCGCCATTGTCGGGCCATTTGCAATCGACGTCGACGCACAGGGCGCGGCGCGCGGTCTGTATCCGGACCCTGACTATCACCAACTCGACTCCTGGATCGTCATCCACGACGACAACACTGCCACGTTCTTCGTCGGCAAGACGGACTGTGGCCAGGGCACCGGCACCTCGTTCCGCCAGATGATGTCAGACGAGCTCGACATCGCATTCGACAAGACCACCTGCGTGATGGGCACGACGGACATCACCGTCGATCAGGGTGGCTCGGGAGGATCCGACGCAATCCAGACCGACGGGTGGCCGATGCGGCGCGTCGCCGCCGAAGCACGTCGAGTGCTGCTGGATATGGGTTCGCAGCGTCTGGGAGTGCCCATTGCCGGTCTCACCGTCAGCAACGCGGTCATCACCGCGAAGAACGATCCGTCGAAGCACGTCAGCTATGGCGAGCTCGTCGGCGGGAAGAAGTTCAATGTGACGCTGACGGGGGCGAACATCGACGCGACGACCGGCGTTGCGAAAGTGAAGCCGGTGCAGGAACTGAAGATGGTCGGTCAGTCACCGCAGCGCTACGACATCCCGGCGAAGGTGAACGGATCGCTGCAATGGGCTGTCGACGTGAAGCTGCCGGGGATGGTGCACGCGCGCAACGTGAAACCACCGGTGGCGGGCGCGACATTGATCGGCGTCGACGAATCGTCCGTCCGCAATATGCCAGGCTTCGTAAAGGTGGTCAGCAAAGGCAACTACGTCGCCGTCGTCTGTGAGCGCGAAGAGCAGGCGATTGCCGCGGCGAAGGCGCTGAAATGCAACTGGCAGAAGCCGGCGACGCCGCAGCTGCCCAACGGCTCGGACGGTCTCTTCAAGTACATGCGCGAGACGATGCCGAAATCGAGCCAGACGCCGATCAACATCGGCAACACGGATGCGGCGTTTGCGAACGCAGCGAAGGTCGTGGAGGCGGAGTACGACGTGCCGTTCCAGGGCCATAACGCGCTCGCGCCCGCGCACGCGTTGGCGGATCCCTCCAACGGACAGATGACGATCTATTCCAACGACATGAAGTCGTACGGCATGCGCAACGGCGTCGCCACCTTCCTCGGCATGCCGCGTGAGCAAGTGCGCGTCATCTGGATGGAAGGCCCGCAGGGCTACGGTCGCACCGCTGCGGACGATGCCGGGTTCGAGGCGGCGTACATCGCGAAGGAGCTCGGACGCCCGGTGCGCATGCAGTGGATGCGCGACGAAGAACAGGCGTGGGACACGAAAGGGCCGGCGTTCACTTTCAAGATCCGCGGCGCGCTCGACGCGCAGGGCAACATGACAGCGCTCGACTACACCGCGCGATCGGCCGACTACAACCATCTTGGCTACAACGAGCCGGACACCGTGCTCATCGCGCAGCTGATGGGACAGCGTCGCGACAGGCCGGCAGCAGGCAGCTCCGCCTTCCCGAACGATATGTACGCCATCCCGAACCGGCGCACGCTGCTCGAGGTCGTCGGTCTGCCGCTTCTCTGGGAAACACCGCTGCGCACGGGCAACCTGCGCGATCCGAATGGCCCGCAGTCGACGTTTGCTGCTGAATCGTTCATCGACGAGATGGCGTTCGCCGCGAAGGCCGACCCGATCGAATTCCGCATGCGCATGTTGATGGCGGGAAAGGACGAGGACGGCGGGTTCAAGCGTGCACGCTCGATCGCCGTGCTGAAAGCCGCCGCCGAGAAGTTCGGCTGGCAGCCCCGCCCCTGGCCGAATGCGAACCGCGGATCCGGTGACATCCTCACGGGGCGCGGCGTCTCCTATACCTACCGTAACCAGACCGTCATCGCGCAGATCGCGGAGGTGGAAGTCAATCGCAAGACGGGACGCGTGTGGGTCAAGCGTGCCGTTGTGGGCCACGATTGCGGCCTGGTGATCAACCCCGAAGCGCTGCGGCGCACCATCGAAGGCGCGACACAGCACGGCATCAGCCGTTCGCTCTACGAAGAGGTCGCATTCGATACGGAGAAAGTGTTGAGCAAGGACTGGGTAACGCATCCGACACTTACCCACCTCGACGCGCCGGCGCAGATCGACGTCGTGCTGGTCAATGGCGATCCAAATCCAAACCGGCCGGACCTGCCGCACTACGGCGCGGGTGAAGCAGCGATGAAGCCCGTCATCGCCGCGGTGGCAAACGCGATATTTGACGCCACGGGCGTACGGTTCCGGCGCGTGCCGTTCAGGAAGGAGCGGGTGCTCGCCGCCCTCAAAGCCGCAAACGTGTGATCTACCGGTTCCTCGATACACCAATTGGAGGCCTGCTGCTCGCGCGAGACGAGGCAGGCCTCCGCTTCATCGAGTTTCAGAACGGCCGCCGGCCGCCGCGGCAGCCCGCGACCGACTGGGATCAGCGCGACGCCGAGTTCGACGAGGTGGTCAAACAGCTAACTGATTACTTCGACGGCCGTCGTCGTCGATTCGATTTGCCGCTCGCCCCCGAAGGCACGGCGTTTCAGCAGCGGGTCTGGCGCGCCCTGCTCGACATTCCGTACGGCGAGACGATTTCCTACGGCGAGCTTGCATCGCGCATCGGGCAGCGCTCTGCGTCGCGCGCCGTGGGACTTGCCAACGGCAGCAATCCGCTGCCGATCGTCATTCCGTGTCACCGCGTGATTGGCGCCAATGGCAAGCTGACCGGCTACGCCGGCGGGCTGCCGATCAAACAGCAGCTGCTCGCTCTGGAGCGCGGCGCCCTATGGTGAAGAACAGACCGCCTTCATGTCCGAGCGTCCACATCCAGCCAAGCTGCGAGAGCCACCGTTCGATGTTCCAGTTGTCGACAGCGGCCGTGAACAGATCCTCCGGTTCATCGCCGAGCACTGCGCTCGGATAGCTCCTCAGGAATTCGACGTCGTTTTCCGCGAACCAGTGTTGGATTTCGCTCAGCGTGTGCCGGTGCTCTTCCGGATGCTGATATTGATCGCGGAGCCAGGCGCGCCGGCGCGCGGGTTCGGCGCTGCGGTCACGTAACACGGGATCGAACGGAACGAACCGGTATCCAGTCAGTCGCGCGGCAACGCGACGCATCCGCGAGGGGAGGCGCGCCAACGCGTTGTAGACGCCGAGCACGATAATGCCGCCCGGTCGCGCGAGCGTGGCGATCCGTGCAAACGATTCACGCGGATTCGGGGTGTGGTGCAACACGCCGGACGAATAGACAACGTCGAACGATGCCGCGCAAAGGCCGGGCTGCCGCAGATCGCTCTGCACGAACCGTACGGCGTCGATGCGAAACCGCTGCGCCGCTTCGGCGCCGAGCTGCAGCGACGGATGTGCGAGATCGACGGCAACCACCACGCGATCGGCGCGCGCCAGGTACAACGCCATCTGTCCAGTGCCGCAGCCGATGTCGAGGATGCGGGCATCGGCCGGAATGGCGCGATCGAGCAGACGCACGAACCGATTGCGCTCCGCGCGCAGGCGTAACGCATGCAGACTGTCGCGGGGCGGGTAGCCGGGAAACGGCGCGCGCTCGTAAAAACGCCGCACCGCCTCCGTGCACGAATCCATCAGAAGATCGCGTAGATAAACGGCGCCAGCGCCTCGACCGTCGTGGCGAGGATGAGGATCAGGCCGAACACGCACATGAACACGGCAAGCGGCACGAGCCACCGTTTGCCCGATTCGCTGCGCCACAAGCCGCGCGCGAGATCGGCAATCGATCCGGCCGCCGTGGCCAGCATGGTCACTCGACGCCGGATGCCACTGCGCTTTCTGAGCACGCCATCTCCTCCTCGAGCGGCCGCGGCCGTGCCGACGCACGCCTGGTGATAACCGCTTGTCCCGCCACCAGCAGGTCGATGCCGCACCGCCGGAAGGTCGAGTACCCCTCGAGCGCGCGGTTCACAATCGGCTCGCCCGCAACGTTGAACGAGGTGTTGAGCAGCACTGGAATTCCGGTACGCCGCCCGTACGCTTCGAGCAGGGCGTAGAGCCGCGGCGCCATGTCACGGTCGAGTGCCTGCAGGCGGGCCGAGCCATCGACGTGCGTCACGGCCGCGAGCGCGGATCGCCATTCCGGACGAACCGGGAACACGCCGGACATGAAGCGCGCGAGACGCAGGCCTCCCGGTGGTACTTCGAAGAACCGATCCGCTACTTCGACCGTCGTCACCGGCGCGAAGGGCCGGAATTCTTCGCGGAATTTGATCTCGCGATTGAGGCGATCGCGCATCTCGCTCGAATGCGGCGCTGTGAGCAGACTGCGATGGCCGAGCGCACGCGGGCCGAACTCCGAGGCGCCGTCCATCCATCCGACGATGCGTCCCGCGGCGAGCTCGCCGGCAATGCGATTCAGCAACGCGCCTTCCTCAAGCTCCTCCACGAGCTGGCCGTCCTCGCGCGCCGCGCGTGTCAGCTCACTCGCGTCGACGAGCGGCCCCCAGAAGGGATGATCCGGCACGTCACGGTCCGGGTTCCCAAAGTAGAGTCGATCGGCGTAGAGCGCAGCGCCAAGCGCGCAGCCGGCGTCGCCCGGCGCCGGCGGTACGAACACCCGCTCGAATCCCGACTCGGCAAGGATCCGCGCGTTGGCGACCCCATTCAGCGCAACGCCTCCGCCAAGACACAGGTCGCGCAACCCCGTCTCACGTTGCAGGGCGCGTGCAATGTCGACGAGGGTTTCTTCGAGAACGCGCTGCACGCTCGCCGCGCAGTCGGCGAAGCGTCTCCCCTCGGTCGTTTCGAGATCGATCGGATCAAAAGGATTCCGCGGTGCGCCAAACAGGTCGATGAACTTCCCGGAGTAGGAGCGCGCCGCGGTTGTGTGGAATTCGAAATAGTCCGTCGACAGGGCGAACGCACCGTCGGCCGTTCGCCGGATCAACTTCCGCACCTGCTCGACCATCGTCGGCCGGCCGTACGCGGCCAGCCCCATCACCTTGTATTCATCCTCATTCACAGCGAAGCCGAGGTACGCGGTGAACGTCGAGTACAGCATCCCGAGCGAATGCGGATACCGGATCTCTCGCAGGAGGTTGATCGCCGAATCCCCCTTGTCGCGCCGCTCACCGTATCCAACCGTCAGCGTGGCCCATTCGCCGACACCGTCGGCCGTGAGAATCGCCGCCCGGCGCGTCGGCGCGGTGAAGAACGCGGCGGCGGCATGCGCCGCATGGTGTGAGGTAAACAACGTCTTCGATCGGGGCACGCCGAGGTGCGACGCGATGATGCCGCGCACCCACACTTTTTCGCCGAGCGAATTCTTGATGGCGTGTGGAAAGGCTCGCCAGGAGCGCGGAAACGCGCGCAGCGCGCAGGTGAGGATGCGCTCGAACTTCAACATGCTGCGTTCGTAGAAGACGACCGCGTCGAGCTCCTCCGGATCGATACCCGCATCATCCAGGCACCATTCGATCGCCGCCAGGGGGAAGCTCGGGTCGTTCTTGTGGCGCGAGAGGCGTTCTTCCTGCACGGCGCGTATGGGGACGCCGTCGACCACCAGCGCGGCGGCGGCGTCGTGGTAATGCGCCGAGATGCCGAGAATCCTCACGTCAGTATTGGCTCGTCGCCGATTCGACGCGATCGTGTGGAATCGGCACCCACCCCGACTTCTCGCGCCGTTCCGCGCGTTTGGCCAGCCACGCGAATGGCGGCACGAGAATGAAGTATTGAAGCGTCAGCATGACGGCGCCAACGATCGCCGCCAACGCCGCGGCGATGCGCAGATAACGCTTCCACAAGCGGCTCGCCCGCGCGCGCCACACGTAGCGCCGGTACGATGCCGGCGAGATGCGCGCCAACTGCGTGTACGTGTAGTTCATATGGAAGACCTCGTCGCGCAGGATCTTGTCGAAGATTGCCTGCGTGAGCGGATCGTCGTTGACGACATCGCGATAGATCGCAAAACGTCCGGCCGCGGCTTTCTCCGCGACATGGAGAAACGCGAGCAGCCGATGATCGGGCTCACCGTCAATCTTCAGATCGTCAAGACCGTGGCCGCCGGGAAGCGGGGTCGCGTTGAACAGCCCGCTTGAATGCGCGCGACGGCTGCGCAGAAGCGCCGCGCTGCGCTTTCGGAACAGATCCGCATGGTGCAGTTCGTCGATCGCGTGCGCGAGGTAGAGGCGACGGAGCAGGGGATCGGCAGTGAGTTCCGCGGCACGGAGGATGTCGCGTCCGCCATCGCCTTCGACCTCACCGAAGGCAATCAGCTTGCGCACGCGGCGATCGAAGTCGCTCCACACCCAGTGATGAACCGGCTGGAGTGCCCGATCGAGGTATGCGCTGAACGACGTCGCCATCGCAAAGACGCGGAAGGTTAGCATAGCGTCGCAGCCAATTGACGCACGTCACTGCCACCTCTCATTCGCTCTCGCAATCCGAAAGTGCGGTTACGCGTACTGTCGCTGAGCTTGTCTTCCTCGTGTTCGGCGGCGCATGCGTCATCGTCGCCATCGGTGCGAACCAACGCTGGCTCGATCGGCATTTCCTTCCGTCATTTCTATTGCCGCGCGATTGGTTCACGCTGATCGAAACGTCCGTTCGTGTCGGCCTCGCACTGCTGGGCGCGTGGCTGATGACGCGGGCGCGAAAACGTGTCGGCCGCATGGCAGGGCGCGATCCCGCGCTTGCGTTGAGCATCGGGCTCGCGATCCTGCTCGCGTTCGGGGCCGCAGAGATCGCGCTTACGCGTGTGAAGGTGCAGCCCGCTGAATGGCTGTTTCCTGATGAAGAGCCGCGGCGACAGATCGACGCGCATCTGGGATGGACGTACGCGCCGTCACGCATCGGGCACAAGACAATCGGTGGACGTGTCATCACCTATGCCATCGACGCGCACGGCTACCGCGTCCGCACCATCGAAGAACCTGTCGATCCCGCCCACCCAAGCGTTCTGTTTGCCGGCGAGTCGGTCATGGCGGGAGAGGGGTTGACGTGGGACGAAAGCGTTCCCGGCCAGGTCGCGCACATTCTGCAGACGCAGAGCGTCAACCTCGCCGTCGATGGCTACAGCAGCGATCAGGCGTACCTCCGCCTCGAACGCGAACTCCCGCAATTTCGCAGGCCGGTCGCCGTGGTGATGCTCTTCATGACGGCGCTCTTCGGTCGGAACCTCGATCGCGATCGGCCGTATCTGGACAGTGATCTGACGTGGCGGCCGGCAAGACCACGTTCTCGACTGCTCGCGCTCGCGCAGATCTTTATTCCTTACCGCAGCGACGCGGCCGTTGAGAACGGCGTGCGGAACACCCGCGACGTGCTGGCTGCGACGGCAGCGCTGGCCACAAGGCGCGGTGCGCTGCCGGTCATCCTCGTGCCCCAGTTCGGCCACGACGATCAACGCGATCAGGAGCTGCGGCACGCCATCTTCGATGGCAGCGGCGTGACTTACGTATTCGTCGAACTGGATCCTGCATGGCGCATCCCGTGGGACCGCCATCCCGACGCGCGTGCGGCGCGTGCGATGGCGGACGCGGTCGCGCGCGCGATTCGCCGTTAGAATCACGCTACCCCAACGTTAAGAGACACGACGCGGAAGGGATCGCGTCAGACGGACACGGACATGGCGGTGTCGCGCCCGTGCTCGATGCATGTGTAACGGAGGCGTTCATGGCGTGCAAACTGATTCCAGTTGCGAACACCCGGGATTTTGAAGCACCTGCGGGGGTGCCGATCCGGTTGGTGACGAAGGATCCTGCCAACATGCTGATTGAAACTGCGGACTATGCGGGGCAGGAGGTGATACCTGCTGGACATCCAGTAAACAGCATGGAATTCACCGTGGCGGCTGGGTCGAATCAGGTGGACATCGTCTTCGTGTTCAAGCCCGGCACCAACGCCGGCGAGCTGCACGAGGATTGCGGCACGGACTCGCACCTGATTCGCCGAGTGTCGCACGACAATCCGTTCAAGTCGTTCTTCATCGTCGGTAAAGGCTAGCCATGCGACGCGTAATCTTTCTCGCTGCGATCCTGATCGCGGCGCCCTGCTACGCACAGCAGTTTGCCGACTGTCCGGGCTATCGCGAACAGATCGACAGGATCGCACACGGTACGCAGGCGGACGCCGAAGATGCGGTCAACGAGCTGACCGACGTTGGCTCGACGACCTTATGCTTCGCGCAATTCGTCGCCGGCGACGCACCCTCGATGGACTCTGTCTTTGTCAATTTCGTGAAGCGGTTCGAGGGTTCCCGTTCTGATAAAGAAGCGTCAGCGGCGGCGGGTGCGACAAGCGCAACATCCGTCGTGTCCCAGGGCCCGGCCGCAAAGGTGTTATCTGCAGCCGTCGAGTACGGCGCGATCACGCGGTCGGTCGACGGTCAGGTCATCACGTTGCGCGGAAACGCGGCCGGTCTTCCTTCGGCACTCGTGCGCAAGAGCATCTTTCCATATTGCGCAGAAGGCAACGCCAGCAGTGAGTTCTGCGTCGGCAGTTCCATTCTGAGCGTTCTTCGCCGGATCTCGTTTTCCGTGTCGTTCGACACGGCACGCGGCACGCAGACGACCGGGACCCCAGCCGCCCCATCGTCGGGAACTGGCGCACAGCCAGTCACGTTTACGGCACAACGTGACCAGATTTCGGCGGCGTCTGCACGCGTCGAGCTGTGGAACCGCCGCGACGTCACGTCGAAGGATTTTCAAGATCTCTGGGTTGAGAAGGTCGGCCCCGCAATGGCGGCTTCGTCGACCGAACTGCGGCAAACAGGCGCGGCACTTGTGGCAGCGGTCAGGGCCGCAGATCTGGCGGACACCTATAACGCGTGGCGGCTGAAGAGCAACGGGAGCATTCTTGCTGCGCGACCTGATCGAACCCGCGTCGTCGACACGCTGCGTGCTGCGCTCGAGGAGCTCGTCATCGAGGTGCGCGCGAAGCATCCTGAACTGGCAGTGCGGGCCGCCGCCGCCGTGCAGAGTTACAGCCGGTACTTCCTGGCCGAAGACGATCTCATTGCATCGCTCTCAAAAAAGAACGTGCTCGCTCTCGAGTACTCGGGAAGCCAACCGGTCGGACAGGTCGGCACCTCGAACGTGCGTTTGATCATGGATCTTCCATTGACGACGCGAACGAAGATGGTGCTGAACGGAGCGGCGACGTTCTATGACTCGCTGCCCGCCAACAGTCCTGCAAGTGTGACGCACTATCGTGATGCGCAGTTCGGTCTCGAGCTGGACCACGGCCTCGGCGAGCAATCGATCGTCGGCCCGGCGATGATTAGCTTCGCTCTCTACTACCAGTACCAGCACACTCCGCCGCTGCTTGAAATCGATCCGCTGAATCCCATTCCCGGCATCGAGTTCGCCGGTCTGCCGGCCAATGCGCGGACGGTCTTTACCGAGAAGGGAGACATCTGGCTTGGCCAGGCGAAGCTGTCGTTGACACCTCCGGGCAGCAGCATCAAAGTTCCGCTGTCGCTCACGTATTCAAACCGCACGGAATTGGTCGACAAACCGACGTGGCGAGGACAGGTGGGGCTCGCCTACGACCTGGATAGCCTGCTTGGTGCCTTGAAGTAGCTTGTGCGCTTCACTGCGCGGCGGCTGCGCGCGGGCGGCCGCCGGGCCAGAATTCCTTTCCGTCATCTCTGACGGCTTTCATCCACAACGCGCCGGGACGGCCGTCCTTCATCGGATGGCCGGTGATGGTCACCTTCGTGCCGAACTTCAGATCCGCCGGCCGCACGCCGTTGCGCAGCAGCGTGTTGGGACCTTCCGCCTCGAATCCCCAGGTCGTCACCTTCCCGTCCTTGTCGGTGACATCGACCAGCAGCCATGAGTGCGGGTTCGTGTACTGGAACTCCTTCACGGTGCCCTCGACGGTAATTTCCTTCTGGTCGTCGAACATCACCGCGGAGTGATGCGCCTCGAGCCGCAGCGGCGCGGCAACAAGCATGGTCAACGCGGCAGACGCAGCAATGCGGCGCATCATTTCGCAGGCTCCTTCGGTTTATCGTCGAACTGGAAGTCTTTGTAATTCGTGCTGCCATCCGGTGTCTTGACGACGTCGTTGTTCGGATTCTCGTTGCAGCTCCAGTAGCGGATGCGCAGGCTCTTGTCCTCGTTGGGGACCTTTGTATACAGGCGCTGCACGTACCACGGTTCCGTGTAGAGCTCGGGATCGAACAACCAGACGTCCGCCTTGACGGTGGTGGGATTGACGTTCTGCCAGATCTCCACCGTCTCCATCTTCTCGCTCTGCGTCGGCTGATTGCGCCCCATCGAGCGCTCCATCAACTGGTTGGTGTGAATCACCAGCTTCTGTCCGTCCCAGAACCCGATCGAGTCGCCATAGTAGAGCGGATACCGCTCTTCGACCGGCGGATGATCGCGGCCATCGGTATAGACCCGGCGCACGTTGTTGACGGTCTCCGACGTCAACCAGGTTTCTTCCGGCCGGACGATGAACTCGCGCAGAAACGGGATGACCAGCCAGCGCGGATATCCGGGCGGGCCGCACTGACTGAGGTTTTCGTCGTACTCGATGCCGTTCTTCTCGTTGGATTGGCCGTCCTTCAGCGCCGCGGCCGCCTGCGGCGTCAATTTCGGCGCGGAGCCGCCGGGGCCCGGTGAAAAGAAGTTGCCGCCACCGCCTGCCGTCCACAGGCCAGACCAGTCTGGCAATTGATTGAACGCGGGCATCTGGCGGCCCTGCCCGGGCGCCGCGGCTTTGAGCGCGGCATAGAACTCGGTTGCCGTCCTGTACTTCGTCCCCATCGCCAGCATCCGGCGGAATTCCTCCGGACTCTGGCGGTTCGCCTGGGCGAAAACGCTCGACGCCCCCGCCAGCGTGAGCAACCCGAACAACGCCACATGCCTGATTGCCATAAATCGTTGCGAATTATAAGCTACCGCCACTATGAAGCAGAACGGATCCGTCGACCGTCGCGACTTCCTGAAAAGTGCAGCAGTTACTGGCGCCGCCCTTGTTGGCAGCGCCGCGGGCGCCGACGCGCAGACCGCACCACCTGCGCCTGCAGCCGCTCCGGCTAGCCCCGCGACCGCGCCGATTGCGCCGCGCGAAACCGATCCTTCACTTGAAGCAGATATCGTCACTACGGACCGGCCGGGCGGCGACTTCATGGTTGATGTGCTGAAGTCGCTCAACCTGGAGTACGTCGCGGCCAATCCCGGCTCGAGCTTCCGCGGCATTCACGAATCGATCATCAACTACGGCAACAACACCGCGCCCGAGTTCATCACCTGCTGCCACGAAGAGTCGTCCGTCGCCATGGCGCACGCCTACTCGAAGGTGGAGGGCAAGCCGATGGCGGTGCTGGTGCACGGCACGGTCGGCCTGCAGCACGCGTCGATGGCGATGTACAACGCCTACTGCGATCGCGTGCCGATCATCGTCATGGCGGGCAACACGCTCGACGCGACGATGAGGCGTCCGGGCGTCGAGTGGGCGCATAGCGTGCAGGACGCGGGGGCCATGGTGCGCGACTTCACCAAGTGGGATGACCTGCCGTGGTCGCTGCCGCATTTCGCAGAGTCCGCGGTGCGCGCCTACAAAGTGGCGATGACGCCGCCGATGATGCCGGTGCTGCTCGTGCTCGACGGCGGACTGCAGGAGGATCCGGTTTCTGAAGAAATGAAGGGGCGGCTGCGCATCCCGAAGTTGACGCTCACCGCGCCGCCGCAGGGAGACGCGGGTGCGGTCGCGGAGGCCGCGCGGCTGCTCGTCGGCGCGCAGAATCCCGTCATCATCGCCGACCGCCTCGCGCGCACGTCGGCGGGCATGACGCATCTCATCGAGCTTGCGGAGCTGCTGCAGGCGCCGGTCATCGATCAGGGCGGCCGCATGAATTTCCCGTCGCAGCATCCGCTGAACCTGTCGAACGGTGGACGCGGACTGCTCGGCAACGCCGACGTGATTCTCGGCCTCGAGCTGACGGACTTCTGGGGCACGGTCGATTCGTTCCGCGATTCGCTGATTCGCAGCTCGCGCCCGCTGACGAAGCCGGGAACGAAGTTGATCAGCATCACGGCCGGCGACCTGTTCATGAAGAGCAACTATCAGGACTTCCAGCGCTATCCGGAAGTCGACATCGCCATGGCTGCGGATGCCGAGGCGACGCTGCCGTCGCTCATCGAAGCGGTGAAGCGCGCGATGACGGCCGATCGCAAGAGCGCGTTCGAAGCGCGCGGCAAGAAACTGGCGGAGCAGCACGCCACCGCGCTCGATCGTTCGCGCTCCGATGCCGCGGTTGCGTGGGACGCCAGCCCGGTCAGCACTGCGCGGTTGTCCGCAGAGCTCTACAACGTGATCCGCAACGAGGACTGGTCGCTGGTGTCCGCGAGCGGGAACACGAGCAACTGGGACAAGCGCCTGTGGAAGTTCGACAAGTACTACCAGTGGCTTGGCGGCTCTGGCGGCGCGGGTGTCGGCTACGGCGCTCCGGCGGCGGTCGGCGGTGCGCTCGCCAACAAGAAGCACGGACGCATCTCCGTCGCGATTCAGGGCGACGGCGACTTCATGTATGCGCCGGGCGTCTGGTGGACGGCGGCGCATCACAAGATCCCGCTGCTCGCGGTCATGCACAACAACCGCGCATATCACCAGGAAGTGATGCACGTGCAGCGGATGGGCAACCGCCACAATCGCGGCATCACGCGCGCCCACATCGGCACGACGCTCGAGGATCCGTTCATCAACTACGCGCAGGTCGTGAAAGGGTTCGGCGTCTACTCCGAAGGGCCGATCAGCAATCCGAACGAGCTCGGACCCGCGCTCAAACGCGCGCTCGACGTCGTCAAGAAGGGCGAACCGGCGCTCGTCGACGTCGTCACGCAGCCGCGGTAGGTGGATGATGAAGAAGTATTTGATTGTCGCCTCCGCGTTGTTCATGCTCGTTGCGGCGGGGCCGCTGGCTGCCGGACGCGAACAGCCAGCGGGACCGGCCCTCCAGCAGCAAGCTGGCCAGCAAGCGGCACCCACTCAGCAACAAAACGCGCCGCAGGGCAATCCGGCGAACGGGCGCAAGCTGTTCGTGAGCTTCGGCTGCTATCAGTGCCACGGGTATGAAGCACAGGGAGGGAGCGCGGGGGCGCGGCTCGCGCCGCGGCCGATTCCGTACGCGCAGCTCCTGAAGTATGTGCGGCACCCCACGGGTGAGATGCCGCCGTTTACGGAGAAGGTCGTCAAGGATGCAGAGCTGGCGGATATCTACGCGTTCCTGCGCGCGCAACCGCCTGCAGCCGACGTCGACAAAATCCCGCTTTTGAAACAGTAGGCGGACCTTGAGGGTCCGCCTACGGCACCAGCTCGCGTACCGGACGTACCTCGATGCTGCCTTCGCGAGCGGGCGGTATCTTCGACGCCATCGTAATCGCTTCGTTTAGATCCCGCGCATCCAGCAGATAGAAACCGGCAAGCGCTTCCTTTGTCTCCGCGAACGGACCATCGGTGATGTAGGTCTTGCCGTTGCGCACGCGGACCGTCGTGGCCGTATCGATCCACTCCAGCGGTTCGGCGGCGAGCAACACTCCTCGATCGCGGAAGCCCTCGCCGCAGGCCTTGCACTCGCGATCGGGGACGGCGCTCCACTTGTCCTTCTCCAGATACACCAGGCACAGGTACTTCATGTCTGTGACAACTCCTCGAGACGTCGTTCAAGAAATCTGCGCTCCGGCTCCTGTTTGGTCAACTTCAGCGCGCGCTCGAACGAGGCGCGCGCGTCGGCGGTTCGACCCAGCCGGCGACACAACTCCGCGTGCGCCGCGTGCGCGAGGCGGTAGTCCTTCAATTCGCCGCGCGCGAGCAGCGCATCGATGATCGCGAGTCCGGCCGCGGGACCGTCCCGCATGGCGATAGCCACCGCACGATTCAGCTCGACGACTGGCGACGGCGACATTTCCATCAACACGTCGTAGAGCCCGACGATCTCATCCCAGTCGGTCGCCGCTGCGTTCGGCGCTTCGGCGTGGACGGCGGCGATTGCGGCCTGAATCGCATACGGACCAGCGCGTCCAGTCGAGAGCGACTGTTCGATCAGCCGCGTGCCCTCGCCGATCTGCTGGCGGTTCCACAGCCCGCGATCCTGATCCTCGAGCAGGATCACATCGCCGTCATGCGACGTCCGTGCGGCGCGACGCGAATCGTGCAGCAGCATCAACGCGAGCAACCCCTGCGCTTCCGGCTCCGGCAGCAGATCGACGAGCAGCCGTCCCAGTCGGATGGCCTCCGCCGAGAGATCGTGCCGCGTCACCTGGCGACCCGATGAAGCGGCGTATCCCTCGTTGAACACGAGATAGATGACCCGCAGCACCGCATCGAGTCGGTCCGGCAAATCCGCGCGTGCCGGTACTTCGTAGGGGATCTTAGCGTCGCGAATTTTCGCCTTCGCCCTGACAATCCGTTGCGCCAGCGTCGGCGCCGGCGTCAGGAACGCATGCGCGATCTCCTCCGTGGTCAGTCCGCAGACTTCGCGCAGCGTCAATGCGATCTGCGCCTCGGGCGCGAGCGCCGGATGGCAGCAAGTGAAGATCAGTCGGAGCTGATCGTCTTCGACGCTCGCCTCATCCGCCCATGCCGTCGTGTCGATGAACGCCACATCCGCCTTCTCACCGACCTCGTCCAAGGGATCGAACCGCTTCTGACGACGGGCCGCATCGATTGCCTTGAACCGTCCGGCCGAGACGAGCCACGCGCGCGGGCTGCGGGGCACGCCGTCGCGCGGCCACTGCTCGAGCGCAGCGCGAAACGCATCGTGCAGCGCCTCTTCGGCTTTGTCGAAATCGCCGAGCACGCGAATCAGCGTCGCAAGCACACGGCGTGATTCGGTTTCGTAAATGCCCTCGATCGTCTGGTGGATGGAGTCGGCGGCCACTACCGCCGATCACATCACAACTAGGCGGAGGGCGCTGCCTCGCAGTTCACCATCCACGGAATGCCGAAGCGGTCGCGGGTCATGCCGAAGCCGGCGGCCCAGAATGTCTTCTGGAACGGCATCTCGACTTCCCCACCGGCGGAGAGCTCCTTGAAGATTCGCTCCCCGTCTGCGTACGTCTTCGGCGAGATCGATACATAGATGCCCTGTGGCGCCTCGTACCGATCGGGCGTCGCATCCGAGCCCATCAGCGTGTCTCCGTTGACGTCGAGCGTGACGTGCATGACGAGACCGTACTGTTCGGGCTTGACGCTGTCCTTCATCGGCGACTCGCCGAACGTCTGCACGAATTTGATCTTGCCGCCGAAGCAGCGTTCGTAGAACCGGAACGCCTCGGCACAGGTGCCGTTGAAGTTCAGATACGTGTTGAACATCATTTCCTCCCGAAGTGCTTCTTCTCCTGCTCGACGACATCCGGCGGCGCGTTCGGGAAGTCTTCGATCTCGAAGAACTGTCGAATCTCGACCTCCGGTTCGCGTCCGTCGTTCGGCAGCGTCTGGAACGGGATCTTCTTCGCCCACTCGATGGCTTCCGCCTTCGACTTGACGTTGATGATCCAGTAGCCCGCAATCAGTTCCTTCGTTTCCGCGAACGGACCGTCGGTCACCACGACCTTGCCGTTCTTGAAGCCGACGCGGGCGCCCTTCGAGGACGGCTGGAGGCCGGCGCCGTCGACCATCACACCGGCATCGATCAGCTGCTGGTTGTACTTGCCCATCGTGGCGAGCTCCTGCTCGGTCGGCATCACGCCCGCCTCAGTTTTCCTGTCCGCTTTCACAATCACCATAAATCTCACGTCCGTAGCCCCCCTTCACTCGCTAGTCGAACGGCGCGTGTCGAAATCGACATCGCCCGTTCGACCAGGGAATAGAAGGAGATATCACGATGAGAACGAACACGTTGCTGTGGATTCTGCAGGGCTTGCTGGCTGCGCTGTTCCTGTTTGCCGGCGGTATGAAGCTCGTCCTTCCCGTCGAGGCGATGCAGCAAGGCGGCCTGGCGCTGCCCGGGCCATTCCTCAGGTTCATCGGCGTGGCGGAAGTGTCCGGTGCCTTCGGCCTCGTGCTGCCGTGGGCGCTGCGGATTCATCCGGAATTGACGCCGCTCGCCGCCGGCGGGCTGGTGATCATCATGATCGGTGCGACGGTCGTGACAGTACTGACTGGGCAGGTTGCCGGCGCGCTGCTGCCGTTCACGGTTGGTGCGCTTGCGCTGCTCGTCGCGCGTCAACGCACCCGGTGTACTGTGTGACCATTGCCGATCGACGCGAAGCTCGTCGACCGCCTGTATCGCCGCGCCAACGCCGATCGTTGGCGCGTGTCGCGCGAGCGGTTTGCTGAAGCGCTGGAGAGGGCCGCCGAGCGCGACGCTGACCTGTCGGCCCTGCACCTCGACGACCTGGCGCTGGCGTGTGCATGCGCCGCAGGTGACGAGGAGGCGTGGGAATATTTCGTCGGCGAACACCGAGCGGTGCTCTACCGCGCCGCAGACGCGCTCGATGCGTCGGGCGGCGCACGGGAGCTGGCCGACAGCATCTACGGCGAGCTGTTTGAGCGTTCGCTCTTCCGCTACTTTCACGGACGGAGCAGCCTGGCGACATGGCTGCGCGCGGTGCTGGCGCAGCGGCATGTCGATCGCGTTCGCGTGCAACGGCGGATGGAGACGTTGCCTGACGAGGAATCCGATCCCAGGGACCGTCTTCAGCCGGCGCAATCGATGTCGGATGAGCACGATATCGACGGCCGCCAATCCAGCAAGCTCGTACAGGCGGCGCTGGCACGCGCGCTCGCAAACCTTCCACCGCGCGATCGGCTGCGCCTCGCCTGCTACTATGCGCAGCAGTTGACGCTTGCCGAGACGGGAAAGCTGATCGGCGAACATGAGGCAACCTGTTCGCGTCACCTGGCGAAGACGCGCAAGGCGCTGCGCACCGAAATCGAGCGCCTGCTCCGCAACCAGCACGGCCTATCCGGGGCTGCGATCGCGGAGTGTGTCGCATCCGTCAGCGATGATCCCGGCGAGCTCGACCTCGCAAAACTCCTGTGCAAGGAATTGCCGCTTGATCGTTCAACGGTAAGAGGAACCACGTGAACTGTCTCGACGCGGAAACGCTCGCGGCGTGGCTCGACGGCGGCCTCAAGGGCGCCGCACTCGAAGACGTGCAAACGCATGTTGCCGGCTGCGAACGGTGCCAGATGCTGCTCGGCGCGATGGGACGGACACGCGCCGCGGTTCCGGCGACCGAACCTCAACGTGTCTCCAAACGATGGCTCGCGTGGGCCGTTCCGCTGACAGCAGCCGCCGCAGCGATTGTGATCTGGGTCGCGATTCCCCAACAGCGGGACGTATCGGTGCCGCAGGCGCCGGCTCCAACGCCGTCGGCTTCGGTGTCGCCAGCGGCTCCCGCAACCGTAACCGAAGCCGCGAAACCACCTGTCACCGCGGCACCGTCGCCGAAAGCCGAGCGCTCGGACGACATCGCACCCCTCACCCCCGATGCAACCATCGTCGAATCTGTCCCTGCGCCGCTCGCACCGCCCCCGCCCGCCGAACAACGGGGAGTGCTGGCGGGCCAGGTCCAGCAGCGCGCCGCGGCGGCCGCGCGCGACGCAATCGCCTTCTGCGGTCCCGAGCCACCGTCCGCAGCGGCGGGACAGTTGACCGCCAGTTCCGCGCCGTCGCCAGACATCTGCTGGATCGTGGGCAACCGCGGTGTCGTCATGCGCTCGCTCGATGGACGGACGTGGCAGCGCATCAACTTTCCCGAGACGACAGACCTGAGATCCGTGACCGCGACGGACTCCAGCAACGCCACTGTGATCGACTCTGAGGGCCGTAGCTTCAGGACCACCGACGGCGGCGTGACCTGGATGCGGCGGTAAATCCTCAATTCGCTTCTTGAGGTTGGTTCTTCAACGGCCCGGCGGCGTTGTAGGCATTGATCACGATGCCTGACGACAAAGGTTTCGTGCTGGCGAGTTCGAATGCGCGTGGCGGAGTTCCTTCTGCAAAGAAGCGCTTTCCTTTGCCTAACAGTACCGGATAGACGAGCAGCACGACCTCATCCGCAAGGCCGTGTTCGAGCAGTATCGATGTCAGCGTTGAACTGCCCCAGAGGATCAGGTCACGACCGTTGTGCGACTTGATGCGGCGGATGTCCTCGACGATGTCCGGCCCGAGGCCCTCGAACGGACCCCATTCCAGAGTCTCAGGCCTGTGCGTCGCGACGTACTTCGTCGCAGCGTTGAGGCCATCAGACATAGGACCGCTCGGTGCCTTCGGCCAGAACCCCGACCAGAGATCGTATGTGCGCCGGCCAAGCAGCAAATCGAAGGTCTCGCCGTGCGCAGCGAGGAGTGCATCTCTGCCAGCGGAGGTGCGATAGGGCGCTGTCCAGTCGCCGTACGGGTAATCGCCATCTTCGCCGGAGCCTCGAACCTGAATTACGCCATCGAGCGAGATATGTTCGAAAATCTTGAGCTTTCTCATTGCGAGCCTCCGCGTCTCCTGAGGCAAACCGCCCAAATCACTTCTACCGCTCACTGCACTCTCTGATGGATGGTCGAACGTGTCCCTGCGAAATCGACAGGCGGACGAGCGGCTGGGGGTGCCTGTGTTGATTTGCAAGAAATTCCGGTGGCTCCGTTCAAAGGAAAAGGAGCCACACCATGTCCTCACGACTCTTGTTCGCGACGCTGCTGGCGGCCGTAACCATCCCCATCTCGGCACAGCAGCCGGGCGCGCCATCAACAGCGACAACAACCCTCGACGATCAGGCGGAACTGGCGGTCACGGTCTATAACTCGGACCTGGCGCTCGTACGCGACGTGCGCAACATCCAGATTCCGCGCGGCACCTCTGATCTGCACTTCATGGACATCGCCGCAACCGTCAACCCGGCGACCGTTCACTTCCGATCCTTGACCGAACCGTCGCGCGTCGGCGTGCTCGAACAGAACTACGAATACGACCTGCTCGAACCCGACAAACTGCTGCGTAAGTACGTAGGGCGCGAGGTCACGCTCGTGCGCACGCGCATGGAGGGCAACTCGACCCGAGACGAGGACGTGAAGGCGCGCCTTCTCAGCTATAACAACGCACCCGTCTGGGAAATCAACGGCGAGATCGTCACCGGCATGCCGGCGAGTCACCTTCGCTTTCCCGAGCTCCCCGGAAATCTTTTCTCGCATCCGACGTTGATCTGGACGCTGGACAACATGGGCGGGACGCGCCACCGCGTCGAAGCGTCGTATCTCGCGCGCAGTCTGTCGTGGATCGCCGACTACGTGCTGACCGTTGCGCGCGACGACAGGACGGCGGACATCGACGGCTGGGTCACCGTCACCAACGGCAGCGGCACGACATTCCGCAACGCGCAGCTGCAGCTCGTCGCCGGCGATCTGAATCGCGTGAAGCGCCAGCTCGGAGCCATCGCTGGTGATGTCATGGAACGTGCGGCCGCACCCGCCGCGCAGATGTCGCAGGAATCGTTTTCCGAGTACCACCTCTACTCGCTTGCACGGAAGACCACGATCAACAACGCCGAGACGAAACAGGTGAACATGCTCGGCGCCACCTCGTTCCCGGTGACCAAGCGCTACGTCGTCGATGGCAATTACGCGTACTACCGCGGTTCGAGAACGGGCGCGCCCATCAAGGATGACGTCGAGGTCTTCTATCAGTTCAAGAACGAAGACAAGGCGGGTCTCGGAATGCCGATGCCGGCAGGCATCGTTCGCGTCTATCAGGCCGACTCGAAAGGTGGGCTGCAGTTCGTCGGCGAAGACCGTATCGATCACACGCCGAAGGACGAGATGCTGAACCTGAAGATCGGCAACGCCTTTGACATCGTCTGCGAGCGCACGCAGAAGGAGTTTCAGAAGATTGCCAGCGACGTCTACGAATTCGAGTACGAGATCACGCTGCGGAACCATAAGACGACGCCCGTAACGGTTGAAGTCAACGAACCGATCGGCGGCACCTGGCGCATGCTGAGCTCGTCACACCCATGGGAAAAGACCGCGGCGTTCGCGGCACAGTTCAAGGTGCCCGTGCAGCCGGACGGGACATCGACACTGACCTATCGCGTGCGCGTCACCTATTAAGCGTGGTCGTCCAGGCCGTGTTATAACGTCGACGAGGTACGTGCATGAGAGTGCTTCTCGCGGCGTTGTTCACGGCCTTGTTCGCGTTGCCTGCCTCGGCGCAGCAGCGCGGCGCGTTCATCGGCGTTGACGACGACCCTGTCCTCGGCAGTGCTGACGCCAAGGTGCTGATGATCGAGTTCGGGGATTACCAATGCCCGTCGTGCCGCCAGTTTTGGAAAGAGATCGAGCCGCGGCTGAAGAAGGACTATATCGACACGGGCAAGGTGAAGCTGGTGTTCCGTGATTTCCCGCTGAACCAGCATCCCGAAGCCGTGCTGGCCGCGCTGGCCGTCAACTGTGCGCGCGACCAGAACAAGTACTGGGAGTTCCACGACAAGGTGTTCCGCGAGCAGTACAACAAGGGCGATGATGTGATCCGGCTGAAGCCAGCGGACCTGAAGAAGTGGGCGAAGGACATCAAACTCGATTCCAGCGCGTTCGATCAGTGCCTCGATTCAGAGAAGTACAAGAACGAGGTGGTGAAAGACAAGATGGAAGGCGAGGCCGCCGGCGTTCAGGGAACGCCGACGTTCTTCATCAACGGCCGCGTCATGGGCGGCGCGCAGCAGTATCCGGAATATAAGAAACTGATCGACGATTTATTGCGGTAGGGCGGGTACTTTCGGACCCGCCAGATCGATTAGGGCATTCTCGACGACGTGTACGCCACGATCGCGATCATGTCGTCGAGCGTCAGGTTCTTCACGACCGGCTGCATCATCTGTGACCACGCGCCGTGGCGCGCGCCATCCTTGAAGTCGTACAGCTGACGGAAGGTGTAGATACCAGAGCGCCCCGCGATCGGCGGCACGGGGCCGATGCCGCGCAGATCCTGTCCGTGGCAGATGGTGCACTGCACCGTTTTGCCGTTGCCGCCCGTCGTCACGAGCGCTTCACCCTTCTTGATGCTGCCTGGCGGCACGTAGGTCGTGAATCCGATCCGCCAGTCGCGCAGAGTCGTCAGCACAGGGTCGTTCGGCACCTCGATGATGCGCTGGCCGATTGACTCCATCCCTTCGCCGGACCCTGCGATCGGCGCCAGCACCCAGCTGCCCTGCACCTTCGTCTTCGGGACCATCGTCGCCTCGGTCACCTTGTAGCGCTGCATCGTCAGCTTGTTCTTCGCGAAGTAATCGTACGCCTGCTTCACCTCCGCGTCAGTGGTCGGCATGATGGCCGCGACCATCCCCGAATGCGGGAGGATGTCGGGCACCGTGCTTCGGCGTGACCCGTTCTTGAAATCGGCGACCTGCTGCAGGAAGTACGCCTCGGGCAGGTTCGAGACGTTCGCGTTCTCAGGCTTGCCCCAGCCGACAGGCAGATGGCAGTAGCCGCATGCCCACACCTGCGGCTTGCGCCCCTGGCCGACGATCGGCGGCATCATCGGGTGATCTTCCGGATGCCAGTCGGGTGGTGAGAAGAAGTCGCGGATCTGCGTCAGCGTCAGCTGAACGTTGCTGTTCGGCACGCGCATCTTCTCGCCCTTGTCGGGGGGCGCCACGTAGTCCGGCAGGTTGACCGGGTACGCCCAGTACGGCGGCGGGAATCCTGCGGCGGTGATGTCCGCCTTCGGATTGAGCTTTGCGGGACCCGAGATGCCGTTCACCTGACCGACGGCCTGCCCCGCGACGACGGCGGACGTCACGAGAAGGACTGCCGCGACTACCGTCGCAAGGCGCACGCGATTCTTCATGATTTCGCGAGTCTAGAGCCCCGTCTTTCGCGTTGTCAATCAACGCGCGGGATAGGAGCTAGCGAGCGCTTAAACTGCCCTGTTCGCTGGATTCGGCGAAGCGCGCACACATTCATCGCGGATTTCGCGGCAATATTCATGCGGGGACGAAAATGCAAACTTGTGGGTCGCATAGCTGGGAGCCGCGCCGCTTCAAGTTGAACCTACGCCTCTACTTACAGGAACCAACAGCGCCGAAAAAACTGATAGATGAAACAGAAACAGACATCGGATCGGTCTATCCACGTAAATGGACCGATCTGTCCTGGCTGCTCAGCTCACGTTCCCTGGGCTGAAGTCAGTTCACTGCCGTATCACTGGTGCCCCAGTTGTGGCACCAGCGTGCGACTGTCGCCGACCTATCAGCGCTGTCTCGGAATTACCAGCGCTCTCTGGGCTGCAATGCTTCTGTATTTGTTTGGAATCCGACCGAAGAGCCTGCCATTCTTGTTGCTGATGATTCCTACGGTTATGGTGATCAAAATGATCGTCAGCCCTCTCGCGCGAAGGATCACGCCGCCGACACTCACCTTCGGCGACGACGCGCCACGAAACGTGATGCCGTCAGAGCCCAGCGAAAACTCGCGAACGTTGCGATGATCGCCCGGCCCGGCGGGAAATGAAATCGCACGCGCGACAATGAAGGCACGACAGGGCAGTCTCAGCGCTTGCTAGCTCCTATCCCGTCAATCAACGCGCGGGATAGGAGCCAGCGAGCGGTGAAACTGGCCTGTGCGCAGAGCGCACGCACGCGCAATTGTCGAGAACCGTGACAAAACAACGGTTTCCGACGAGTGGTATGCTCCGGCGCGCGAAAACTCTCTACGCCGAAACGCACTTGACGGAGTTTGTTCGAGCTGGAGCGCGCATGGTTCTAGAAACGATTGGTACTCTCGCCACCCTTGCTGGAATTCTTCAGACTTGGAGGGCAGGCGCGCGCGGTAAGAAGGAACGGAAACTTCAAGCCCTGAGCGAACTGAGTGATGCCGTGGCGGCAACGATGAAGGTAGTCACCGCCAAACGGAAGAGAAGTTCATCCAATGCAGATCTCGTTAACGCCTGGCGGCAAGCTTCAATAGCCCCCGAGGGCGCGGGCGAAACAACTCTTGCCGGGCTCTGTCGCTCCAAGAGCCTCTACTGGATCAACCCTACGGCATGGACGAAGGATCAAGTGCGCGCTGCCGGCATCCAGCTCGAAACGATGGAAACCGAGCTTCGTCGTCTGCTCGCTGAGTAGTGTCGGGAACCGCCGTGCAACGAACCATTGCCGTCCTGGGCTCGGCGGTTTTCTTCGTGGTCGCCCCATTTACGCTGGCGGGGCTCGTTCCATGGTCGATCACGGGTTGGCAACTCCGGCCGCCGTTCCTTGGTCTGGA
>DATJJE010000022.1:0-14846 GCA_035492455.1 Vicinamibacterales bacterium
CGGGGTGCTGAAGCTGCCCGAGGGGGTGGAGATGGTGATGCCGGGCGACAACACGCAGATCACGGGCGAGCTGATCACGCCGGTGGCGCTGGAGAAGGGCGCGCGCTTCGCCATCCGCGAAGGCGGCCGCACGGTGGGCGCCGGCACCGTCACGGAGATCCTGGAGTAGTTGCGATTGGTGATGAGCGATTTGTGATTTTGAAAATCACGAATCATCAATCACGAATCACGAATCGAGACACACATGAGCATGTTCAGCGACAAAATCCGCATCCGCCTGAAGGCCTACGACTCGCGCATTCTCGACCAGTCGACGGGTGAGATCGTCGAGACGGCCAAGCGGACCGGGGCGCGGCTGGCGGGACCGATTCCGCTGCCGACCGCGAAGAACAAGTGGACTGTGCTGCGATCGCCGCATGTCGACAAGAAGTCGCGCGAGCAGTTCGAGATCCGCACGCACAAGCGGCTGATCGACATCTTCGAGCCGACGCCGCAGACGGTTGACGCGCTGATGAAGCTCGATCTCCCCGCCGGTGTGGACGTGGAGATCAAAGCGTTCGGCAAGGAACACGGTAAGTAATTGCGATTGGTGATTCGCGATGTGTGATTTGAAATCACGAATCACAAATCAGGAATCACAACTGGAAAAGCCATGGTCACAGGACTGATCGGCAAGAAGGTCGGGATGACGCAGCTGTTCGGGCCCGACGGCGTCGTGCATCCGGCAACGGTGCTCAAGGCGGGCCCGTGCGTCGTGTCGCAGGTGAAGAGCGCCGACAAGGACGGCTACGAAGCCGTACAGCTCGGCCTGGTCGAGGCCCGCAAGCACAAGGAAAACAAGCCGACCGAAGGGCACTTCAAGAAGGCAGGTGTGCCGCCGACGCGCGTGCGCCGCGAGGTCCGCGTCAAGGCCGGCGGCGAGACGCCGAAGGCCGGCGACCAGGTGAACGTCTCGATCTTCGCTGACGGCGAGCGCGTGGACGTCATCGGCACGAGCCGCGGGAAGGGCTTTCAGGGCGTCGTCAAGCGGCACCACTTCAAGGGCGGACGCGCGTCACACGGCTCGATGTTCCACAAGGCGCCCGGCTCGATCGGCGCGTCTTCGTATCCGTCGCGAGTCGTCAGAGGGATGCGCATGGGCGGCCACATGGGCGATGCGCGTGTGACCATCCGCAACTTGAAGGTGCTGAAGGTCGATGCGGACAACAACCTGCTGCTCGTCGAGGGTCCGGTACCCGGCGGCCCGAACAGTGTTGTCGTGATTCGCAAGGCGGTGGCCGCGAAGATCGTCAAGACGCCGCAGGTCGAACCGACGAAGAAGAAGGGTAAGAAGTAGCCATGACTCTGGACGTGGTGAACGCAGAGAACCAGAAAGTCGGCAGCGTCGATCTGAGCGACGAGGTGTTCGGCGGACGCGTGAAGAGCGACCTGATTCACGAGTCGGTCGTGCGCGCCAATGCGGCCGAGCGCCGCGGCACGCACGCCACAAAGAACCGCGCGCTCGTCAGCGGCAGCGGCAAGAAGCCGTGGCGGCAGAAGGGCACCGGCCGCGCGCGCGTCGGTGAAATCCGCAACCCGCTGTGGCGGAAGGGCGGCACGGTGTTCGGCCCGCAGCCGCGGAGCTACGAATTTCAGCTGCCGAAGAAGGTCGAGAAAGGCGCGCTCCGCGCCGCCCTCACGCAGAAGCTGCGCGACGGCGAAGTGACGGTCGTCGATGCGCTGAGCGTCGGCGAGATCAAGACGAAGGCGGCGGCGGAGATGCTGAAGCGTCTCGGCGTCGAAGGGCGCGCGAGCGGAGCGAAGCAGGCCAGCAAAGTACTTCTCGTCGACGTCAAGCCGGAAGACAAGCTGGCGCTGTCGGTGCGCAATATTGACGGCGTGCGCATCCTGGCGAGCAACCGCGTGAGCGCGCGCGACGTCGTCAACGCGCGGCGCGTCGTTCTGACTGAGGCGGCGATTCAGAAGTTGCAGGAAGCGCTGGGATAACGAGGCAGCCATGAAACTGACGAACGTGCTGCGGCGCCCCCTCATCACCGAGAAGACCACGGTCATCCGCGACGATGGCCGGACGCTGGTGTTTCAGGTGGCGGTGGACGCCAACAAGATCGACATCAAGAAGGCCGTCGAGTCGCTGCTCGGCTCGAAGGTGGAGAGCGTCCGCACGTCGCTGGCGCACGGCAAGTTCAAGCGTCAGGGCAAGTACGTCGGCCGCCGCTCGGACTGGAAAAAGGCGTACGTGAAGCTGCGCGAAGGCGAGAAGCTTCCGGACTTCCTCCAGGGGGCATAACAAATCATGCCGATTCGCAAATACAACCCGACGTCGCCCGGCGTGCGCGGCAAGACGTCGCTCACGTTCGACGAGATCACGACGAGCGATCCGTATCGTCCGCTCACCGAGCCGTTGCACCGCTCCGGCGGCCGCAACAGTCAGGGCGAGCTCACGTCGTGGTGGCGTGGCGGCGGACACAAGCGTCTGTATCGCGTCATCGACTTCAAGCGTGACAAGAAGGACATTCCGGCGAAGGTCTCGACGGTCGAGTACGACCCGAACCGTTCGTCGCGCATCGCGCTGTTGACGTATGCGGATGGCGAGAAGCGCTACATTCTGCAGCCGCTCGGCATCAAGGTGGGCGACACGGTTGTGTCCGGCGACAACGTCGACATTCTCCCGGGCAACTGCCTGCCGCTGAAGAACATTCCGCTCGGCACCACCATCCACAACGTGGAGCTGAAGCCGGGCAAGGGCGGCCAGATTGCGCGCAGCGCCGGGTCGTCGGTACAGCTGGTCGCGCGCGAGGGCGAGTACGCCAGCGTGCGCATGCCGTCGGGCGAGATTCGCAAGATCAATGTCGAGTGCGTCGCGACCATCGGTCAGGTCGGCAACCTCGATCACGAGAACGTCGCCATCGGCAAGGCGGGGCGCAGCCGCTGGCTTGGCAAGCGTCCGCACGTGCGCGGCGTGGCGATGAACCCGGTGGATCACCCACTGGGCGGCGGTGAGGGCAAGACGTCGGGTGGACGCCACCCGGTGACGCCGTGGGGCCAGCCCACCAAGGGCTACAAGACGCGCCGTCGCAAGGACACCGATCGCTTCATCGTGCAACGGAGAACGAAGTAAACGCGGACCGTCAGGTCCGCCAGAGGAAACAATGAGCCGGTCACTGAAAAAGGGCCCGTTCGTCGACACGCCGCTTCTCGAGAAGCTGGAAGAGATGAACCGTGCGAACGAGAAAAAGGTCATCAAGACGTGGTCGCGCCGTTCGACGGTGATTCCCGAGATGGTGGGTCACACGATGGCGGTGCACAACGGCAAGAAGTTCATCCCCGTGTACGTCACCGAGAACATGGTCGGTCACAAGCTGGGCGAGTTCGCGCCGACACGCACGTTCAAGGGCCACACGACGAAATCGGAGAAGGCCGCCACCGCCGCACCAGCGGCAGCGGGCGCGCCGGCCGCTGGAGCAAAGGCATAAGTCATGGCGGTTGAAGCAATCGCGACGGCACGAGGCATCCGCACCTCCGCGCAGAAGGCGGGGCTGGTGTGCGAGCTGATTCGCGGCAAGAACGTCAACCAGGCGCTGGCGACGCTGCAGTTCACGCGCAAGACGATCGCGCGCGAGCTGGCGAAGGTGCTGCGCTCGGCGGTGGCCAACGTCCAGCAGGACGACGCGTTCAGCGGCGACATCGATCGCCTGTATGTGGCGGCGGCCTACGCGAATCAGGGGCCGTCGATGAAACGGGTGCGGCCGGCGCCGATGGGCCGAGCCTACCGGGTCGTGAAGCGCACCGCGCACCTGACGGTGCAGGTGGCGGAACGGCCGTTGAAGATCGCGCGCGTCGCCACCGATGCGGATGCATCAGGCAGCAAACGTGCGGCGGCAGCGAAGAGCGAGGCAAAGGCTGCGAAGCCCGCCCGCACGAAGAAGGCAACAGCAAAGGCGTAATGCACGGCGCGCCTTGTGAGCGCGCCAGAAGAAAGGACCACTGTGGGCCAGAAGGTTCACCCCTACGGATTCCGGCTCGGCTTCAACAAGACCTGGCGCTCGCGCTGGTACTCGGACCGCGACTACGCGAAGTTGCTGCACGAGGATCTCGCGCTGCGGCAGGACCTGAAGAAACGCTTTTCGCACGCGGGCGTCTCGCGCATCGAGACCGAACGCGCCGCGAACAAGCTGAAGATCGACATCTACACCTCGCGCCCGGGCATCATCATCGGTCGCAAGGGGACGGAAGTCGACAAGCTGAAGCAGGAAATCCAGAAGCGCACCAACCGCGAGGTCTTCATCAACATCCAGGAGATCCAGAAGCCCGAGCTCGAGGCGCAGCTCATTGGCGAGTCTGTCGCGGTACAGCTCGAAAAGCGCGTGGCGTTCCGCCGGGCGATGCGCAAGGCGGTGGAATCGGCGCTCCGCTTCGGTGCGCGCGGCATCAAAGTGCGCGTCTCCGGCCGGTTGAACGGCGCCGAAATCGCGCGCTCCGAGTGGTACCTGCACGGGCAACTGCCGCTGCAGACCCTGCGCGCGGACATCGACTACGGCTTTGCCGAAGCGAACACGACCTACGGCCAGATCGGGGTGAAGGTGTGGCTTTACAAGGGTGAGCGGCTGGTGCCCCGCCTCGGGCGAGACGAAGAGTATCGCGACCGTGGCCCACGGAGGCCGGCCGCAAGAGCATAGGGCCGGATGGGCGGGAAAAGGCGAGAGGGAACACAGCGATGTTGATGCCGAAGAAAGTCAAATACCGCAAGCAGCAGCGCGGGCGCATGGCCGGCAAGGCCTGGCGCGGCTCGGATGTGTCGTTCGGCGACTACGGCTTGAAGGCGATGGAGCCGGCGTGGATCACCGACCGCCAGATCGAAGCGGCGCGCGTGGCGATGACCCGCTTCATCAAGCGCGGCGGCAAGATCTGGGTGCGCGTGTTCCCTGACAAGCCGATCACCAAGAAGCCGCAGGAAACCCGCATGGGTAAGGGCAAGGGCGCGCCCGAGCAGTGGGTGTGCGTCGTCCGTCCCGGACGCATCATGTTCGAGATGGAAGGCGTGAGCGAGGTGGAAGCCCGGAAGGCGATGGATCTGGCGGCGGCGAAGCTGCCGATCAAGACGAAGTTCGCGACGCGCTTCGGCCAGGAGAAGACCGCATGAACCTCGAGGAAATCCGCGAGCTGCCGATCGACACGCTGCGCGATCGCGAGAGAGAGCTCGACGACCAGTTGTTCCGCTTGCGCATCCAGAAGTCGATGGGGCAGCTCGAGGCGCCGGCGAAGGTGCGCGAGGTCCGTCGTGATCTCGCGCGGGTCAAAACGATTCTGCGCGAAAAAGAACAGGCACACGCATGAGCGTCAAGCAGCAGCTGACCGGCAAGGTCGTGAGCGACAAGATGGAGAAGACCGTCGTGGTCGCCGTCGAGCGATCGGTGCGGCACGAGGTCTACGGCAAGAGCCAGAAGAAGACGTCGACGTTCGTCGCCCACAACGAGGGCAACGAAGCAAAGATGGGCGATACGGTCGCCATCGCCGAGTCGCGGCCGCTGTCGCGGCGCAAACGATGGATCGTGACGCGGGTCGTCGCGAAGGCACAGCAGATCTAACGCGCATCGATCCAGGGACGGAGCACAGCCATGATTCAGATGCGATCGATTCTCGACGTCGCCGACAATTCCGGCGCGCGCAAGATTTCGATCATCAACCCGATCGGCGGGTCCACCGGCCGCTATGCCCGGCTCGGCGACATCGTCACCGCGTCGGTGAAGGAAGCGACGCCGGATGGAACGGTCAAGAAGGGGCAGGTGGTGAAGGCGGTCATCGTGCGCACCGTGAAGGAGCAGCGGCGGCGCGACGGCAGCTACATCCGCTTCGATCGCAACGCGGCGGTGCTCATCAACGATCAGGGCGAGCCGATCGGGACACGCGTGTTCGGTCCGGTGGCGCGCGAGCTGCGCGAGCGACGCTTCATGAAGATCATTTCGCTCGCGCCAGAGGTTCTCTAGCAATGTCACGACTGCAAACACCCATTCGCCGCAACGACACGGTGTCGGTCAACACGGGGAAGGACGCCGGCAAGCGTGGCCGCGTGCTGAAGGTGGTTCCCGGGACGAACCGCCTCATTGTCGAAGGCGTGAACATGATCAAGCGCCACACGCGCCCGAACCCGCAGCGCAACATCAAAGGCGGGATCGTCGAGCGTGAAGCGTCGCTGCACGCCAGCAACGTTCAGCTCGTGTGCCCGGAGTGCGGCGCTGTGACGCGCATCGGCCACAAGATTCTCGGCGACGGCCGCAAGGTCCGCATCTGCCGCAAGTGCGAGGGGGTCGTCGACAAATGAACCGCTTGAAGGCGCGCTACCAGAAAGAAGTCGTGCCGGCCCTCAAGAAGGAGTTCGGCTACAAGAATGTGATGGCGATCCCGAAGATCGAAAAGGTCGTCATCAACATGGGCCTTGGCGAGGCGACGAGCAACGCGAAGCTTGCCGACACCGGCGCCGACGAATTGAGCCGCATCACCGGCCAGAAGGCTGTCGTGCGCCGCGCGACCAAGTCGATTGCGCAGTTCAAACTGCGCCAGGGCATGCCGGTCGGCGCGATGGTCACGCTGCGCGGCGAACGGATGTACGAGTTCCTCGACCGCCTCATCTCCATTGCCCTGCCGCGCGTCCGCGACTTCCGCGGCGTCTCGCCGAAGGGATTCGATGGCCGCGGCAATTACACGCTCGGTCTGCGCGACCAGTTGATCTTCCCGGAGATCGACTACATGAAGGTCGACAAGGCGCGCGGCATGAACGTCTCGGTGGTAACGACGGCGAGGACCGACGAAGAAGCGCGGAAGCTGCTGCAGTTCATGGGCATGCCGTTCCGCACCAGCTAAAGGACGAACGATGGCCACGACCGCAAAGATCGCCAAGGAAGCCAAGCCGCCCAAGTACAAGATCCGCCTGCGCAACCGCTGCCGGCTGTGTGGACGTCCGCGTGCCTACATGCGGAAGTTCGCGATGTGCCGCCTCTGTTTCCGCAAGCTGGCGCTTGAAGGCGACGTCACGGGCGTGACGAAGAGCTCCTGGTAGATAAGAGGAAAGCGAAGATGACCGATCCGATTTCCGACATGCTCTCCCGCATTCGCAACGCCGTTGCCGCGAAGCACGCGCGTGTGGATATGCCGGCGAGCAAGCTCAAGGCCGAGATTGCGCGGATCCTGCAGGACGAGGGCTACATCCAGGGTTACCGCCTCGTCGAAGAAGCCGCCGAGGGCAAGGCGAGGATGCCGCGACAGATGATCCGCGTGTTCCTGAAGTACGGCCCGCACGGCGAGCGCGTGATCTCCGGCATCGAGCGCATCAGCCGTCCGGGACGGCGCGTGTATCTGGGCGTGGACGACGTGCCGTCGGTGCTGGGCGGCCTCGGCACCAACATCCTGACGACGTCGCGCGGTGTGATGACCGGGCGCGCGGCGCGCAAGGCGGGCGTTGGCGGCGAAGTCCTCTGCAACGTTTGGTAAGTGAGGGTCCGGCCGAAGGCCGGACAGAAAACGACAGAAAACAGAAAACGACAGAAAACAATGTCACGAATTGGTAAGAAACCCATCCAGCTGCCGAAGGGCGTCAGCGTCAAGATCGCCCGGGGCGCGGTTGAAGTGAAAGGGCCGAAGGGCACGGTGAATCAGTACGTGCCGCCGGGCATCGCGTTCGCGCAGGACAACGACGCGCTCATCGCGAAGCTCGAACGTGAGGACCCATCGCTCGGCAAATTTCATGGCCTGGCGCGCAGCCTCGTCGCCAACGCGGTGACCGGCGTGACCGAGGGCTTCAAAAAGGAGCTCGACATCGTCGGCATCGGCTATCGCGCGGAGCTGAAGGGTAAGCAGGTGCACTTCGCGCTCGGCTATTCGCATCCGATTGTGTTCGACATTCCGCAGGGGATCGACATCGCGATCGACAAGCAGACGCACATCACCGTGACAGGCGTCGATCGCCAGCTGGTGGGCCAGGTGGCGGCGAACATCCGCCGTATGCGCAAGCCGGATCCGTACAAGCAGAAAGGCGTGCGCTACACCGGTGAAGTGCTGAAGAAGAAGGTCGGAAAGACCGGAGCGAAATAATGCGGATTAAGACGAAGGAAGATCGCCGCGATCGCATCAAGCACCGCATCCGCAAACGGGTGCAGGGCAGCGAGGCGCGGCCGCGCCTGACCGTGTTCCGCAGCGTCGCGCACATGTACGTGCAGGTCGTCGACGACATGACCGGCCGCACCATCGCGTCGGCGTCGACGGTGGAACCGGACGTGAAGGGAGCCCTGAAGAAGGAAGAGCGCGGCGGCAACATCGCGGGCGCCAAGGCGATCGGCCGCGCCATCGCCCAGCGCCTCATCGACAAGGGCGTCAAGCGCGTCGTGTTCGACCGCAACGGATTCCTCTATCACGGACGCGTGAAGGCTGTTGCGGACGCCGCGCGCGAAGCAGGTCTGGAGTTCTAAGCCGATGGCACAGATGAATCGCAACCGCGAGAAGGTTGACGCCTCGCAGCTGGAGATCAAGGACACCGTCGTCTCCATCAATCGCGTGACGAAGGTCGTCAAGGGAGGCAAGAACCTGAGCTTCAGCGCACTGGTCGTCGTGGGCGACGGTCACGGCGTGGTGGGCTTCGGCGTCGGCAAGGCGAAGGAAGTGCCTTCGGCGATCAAGAAGGGAATCGAGGCGGCGAAAAAAAGCCTCATTCGCGTGCCGCTGAAGGGAACGACGATTCCGCATCAGGTCGTGGGCAAGTTCGGATCCGGCAGCGTGCTGCTCAAACCGGCGCCGGAAGGCACGGGACTCATTGCCGGTGGCGCGGTGCGCGCGGTCGTGGAGTCCGCGGGTATTCAGAACGTGCTGACCAAGTCGCTGGGATCGGCCAACCCGCACAACGTGGTGCGGGCGACGTTCAAAGGGCTGATGGATCTGAAGGATCCGGCGCTGGTGGCGCGATATCGCGGCAAAGAAGAGGCCGAGCTGGTCGGAGCATAGGCATCATGGCGAAGCGATCTGTAGCGAAGGCTGCGCAAGCCAAAAGAGCTGCGGCCAAACCGGCCGCGAAGAAACTGAAGGTGACGCTGCTGCGCAGCCCGATCGGGTTCAACAGGACCCAAGGTTTGACTGTGCAGGGCATGGGACTCCGCCGCATCCGACACACGGTTGAACTGCCGGACACGCCGGAAACGCGCGGGATGATCCACAAAGTACGGCACTTGGTGGAGGTTAGTGAGTAGTTGCGATTTGTGATTAGTGATTTGTGATTTCAAATCGCTAATTGCCAATCACTAATCACGAATAACAGACATGGACCAGAGCACTCTTAAACCAGCTCAGGGGTCGAAGCACTCGAAGAAGCGCATCGGCCGCGGGCACGGCAGCGGGCAGGGCGCACAGGCGGGTCGCGGCCACAAGGGCGCGCAGTCGCGCTCCGGCTACAAGTTCAAGCGCGGCTTCGAAGGCGGCCAGATGCCGCTGCATCGCCGTATTCCGAAACGCGGGTTTCACAATCCGTTCCGCACCGAGTACGTCGTGGTCAATCTCGATGCGATTGCCGAGCGGTTCGACGCTGACACCGTCGTGACGCCGGAATTGCTGCGTGAGCGGGGTCTGGTGCGGAGCGGCGGCAAGATCAAGGTGCTGGCGCGCGGCGAGGTCTCCAAGAAGCTGACCGTCCGTGCGCACAAGTTCAGTGGGAAGGCAGCGGAGAAAATCGCCGCTGCGGGTGGAGCAGCAGAGTCGATTAAGTGATTGGTAATTAGTGATTAGTGATTGGCGATCACAAATCGCTAATCGCAAATCACAATTGGGTTAAGTATGGATAACAACCCACTCAAGAATCTGTGGCAGGTCACCGACCTGCGGAACCGCGTGCTTTTCACGCTGGGGATGCTGGGCGTGTATCGCATCGGGAACCACATCCCGACGCCCGGTGTCAACCAGACGGCGCTGGCGCTGCTCGCCGACCAGCAGAAGAACACGATGTTCGGTCTGTACGACATGTTCTCCGGCGGCAATCTGTCGAAGGTGACGATCTTCGCGCTGGGCATCATGCCCTACATCAGCTCGTCGATCATCCTGCAGCTGCTGACGGTCGTGTGGCCGTACCTCGAGCGGCTCTCGCGTGAAGGCGAGCTCGGGCGCCGCAAGATCACGCAGTACACGCGATATCTCACCGGCGTGCTTGCGATCGTGCAGGCGATGAGCATCGCCATCTTCCTTGAACGGCAGACGCAGATTGCCGGCGGTCTCCCCCTCGTCTACAACCCGGGCTGGGGCTTCCGTCTGCTGTGTGTGCTGACGTTGACGACGGGAACCATCTTCATCATGTGGCTCGGTGAGCAGATCACCGAGCGCGGCATTGGAAACGGGATGTCGCTGCTGATCTTCGCCGGCATCATCGTCGGCTTCCCGAGAGGGATCCTGCAGACCTTCGATCAGATGAACACCGGGACCATCAGCATCTTCCGGATTCTGTTCCTGATGGTGATGATGGTTGTCGTCATCGCCGCGATCATCTTTGTCGAGCGAGGGCACCGGCGCATCGTCGTGCAGTACGCCAAACGCGTCGTCGGCAGACGGCAGTACGGCGGCTCGAGCACGCATATCCCGTTGAAGGTGAACACCGGCGGCGTCATCCCGGTGATCTTCGCGTCATCGATCCTGGCCTTCCCGGCAACGCTCGCATCGATGTTCCAGTCGGGCGGATGGGGGCGCGCGATTGTCGATCAGCTTGCCTACGGCATGCCGCTCTACAACCTGCTCTACATCGTCGGCATCATCTTCTTCGCGTACTTCTACACCGCGATCATCTTCAACCCCGACGACGTGGCGGAGAACATGCGCAAGTATGGCGGGTTCATCCCGGGCATCAGGCCGGGCAAGCGGACCGCGGAGTACATCGACACGATCCTGGCGCGCATCACGCTCGTGGGTGCGTTCTACCTCGCTGCGGTCGCCATCCTGCCCGAGTTCCTGATCACCGGCTTCAAGGTGGCGCCGATCCCATTGATCGGCGACCAGCTCGATGCCGTGCTGCCGCAGTGGTTCACGCAGGGCCTCGGCGTGACGTTTTATTTCGGCGGCACGACGCTGCTGATTGTCGTCGGCGTCGCCATGGACACGGTGCAGCAGGTGGAGTCACAGCTCATCATGCGCCACTACGACGGCTTCATGAAGAAGACGCGCATCCGGGGGCGGAGAGGATAGGAGGCACGGCTGCGGGACGGGGCACGCGTCCCAGAGCCAGGGGGGACATTGGCGCTGAACGTCATCATGATGGGACCGCCAGGCGCAGGCAAGGGGACGCAGGCGGGGCGGTTCGCACGTGAACGTGGGCTGGTGAAAATTTCGACGGGCGATATCCTTCGCGAGGCAATCAAGGAAGGAACGCCCGTTGGGCTTCGCGCGAAGGAGCTGATGGATCGCGGCGAGCTCGTCGACGACGCGACGATGATCGACATCGTGCGCGAGCGGCTGACCAGGCCCGATGCGCAGCGTGGGTTCGTGCTCGATGGCTTTCCGCGGACCGTCGTGCAGGCCGAAGCGCTCGACAAGATTGTGGCGGAGCGCAGAAACGGACCGCTCATCGTCGTCGACGTGCGGGTCCCGGCGGGCGAACTGGTGCGGCGGCTCGCCAGCCGCCTGATTTGCGGTACGTGCGGCACGAACGCGGAGTCGGCAAAGGCGGCTGCAGCCGCTCCGGCCGTGTGCGCGAAGTGCGGTGGAGAGCTGGTGCAGCGCGCGGACGACAACGAACAGGTCGTGCTCGAGCGCCTGAAGGTATACGAGCGGGCAACCAAGCCGCTCGTCGACTTCTACCGCCATCGGGCGACGTTCCGGGTTGTGAACGGAGCGCAGTTGCAGGCGAAGGTTGCGAACGAGCTCGACACGGTTATCGACGACGCCGCGCTCGTCGGCGCGCGGGAGGCGGCGCCCTCGGCGGCAAAGAAAGCCGTATCGGAGAAAGCGAGCGCATGATCGTTTGCCGATCGAGAGCCGAAATCGACAAGCTGCGCCGCGTGAATCAACTGGTGGGCGAGGTTCTGGGCGAGCTGCGCCGGATGGCGGTTCCCGGTGTGACGACGGCAGATATCGATCAGGTGGCGGAAGAGCGCGTGCGAGCGGCTGGTGCGGAGCCCGCATTCAAGGGGTATCACGGGTATCCCGCGACCGTTTGCGTATCGGCGAACGAGCAAGTGGTGCACGGGATCCCGTCGAAGCGTCCACTCGTCCAAGGAGACATCCTCTCCATTGACATGGGCGCCAAGCTCGACGGTTTCTTCGGCGATTGCGCCGTGACCGTGCCGATTGGAACTGTGTCGCCGCAGGCCTCCGAACTGCTTCGGGTAACTGAAGAAGCGCTGTTCCACGGGATCGAGGCGGTAAAGCCTGGAGCGCGTGTATCGGACATCGGCGCGGCGGTCCAGCAGCACGTCGAGGCGCACGGGTTTTCGGTCGTACGCGAGTTCGTCGGCCACGGCATCGGCACGGCGCTGCACGAGGAGCCGCAGATCGCCAACTACGGGCCCGCAGGCCGCGGACCAAGGCTCGCGGAAGGAATGGTGCTCGCGATCGAGCCGATGGTGAACGCAGGCAAGCCGGCGGTAAAAGTGCTCGCGGACGGGTGGACGGCGGTCACGCGCGACGGCAGCCTGTCGGCGCACTTCGAGCACACGGTCGTGGTCAGTCCCGAAGGCTGCGAGATTTTGACGCTGCTTCCAAGCGACGTGGCGAGGGCCAAGACGCTGCTAGCGGCCGCAGTCAGGTGATTTGCGATTAATGATTGGTGATTTTGAAAGCATGGATGAATCACAAGTCACAAATCAGAAACCGCACATCGAGGGGATCGTTCGGGCGCAGTTGCCAAGCGGGTTGTACGAAGTGGAAGTCGATGCGCACCGTATTACGGCGCACATCGGCGGGGGACTCGAGCGGAATTTCATTCGCGTGCTTGTCGGCGATCGGGTGATTGTTGAATTGACGGCGCGGGATCTCGGACGCGGACGGATCGTGAAGAAGGCTGAAGGCTAGGGCTGTAGGTTTCAGATACTGCTGAAGCCTGTCGCCAGTAGCCGGTAGCCCCAGGCAGGAGCGAAGCCAGTGAAAGTCAGAGCATCGGTCAAACGGATTTGCGACAAGTGCAAGATCGTGCGGCGCCGCGGCGTGGTGCGCGTGATCTGCACGAACGCGAAGCACAAGCAGAGGCAGGGGTAATTCGATGGCACGCATTGCAGGCGTGGATCTCCCGCGCACCAAGCGGATCGAGGTCGGCCTTACTTACATCTACGGCATCGGGCGGAAGCGTTCGAACGATGTGCTCGGCGCGGCGGGTGTCAGCCCGGACATCCGCGTCAAGGACCTGTCGGAAGACGACGTTCGCAAGATCAGCCGCGTGCTCGAGGAACAGGGCGGCGTTGAAGGCGATCTCCGCAAGGAGATTTCCATGAACATCAAGCGGCTGATGGAGATCGGCTGTTACCGCGGCCTGCGGCATCGGCGCAACCTGCCGGTGCGTGGTCAGCGGACGCGCACGAACGCGCGCACGCGAAAGGGCCCGCGCAAGGGCGCCATCGCAAAGAAGAAGACGGTCTAAAACATGGCGAAGACAGAAGCGGCAGTACCCGGCGCTGAGAAGAAAGAGGGCGGAAAAAAGCCTGCGCGCAAGACGTTCAAGAAGCGCGGTGAAAAGCGCGTCGTCCATCACGGCTACGTGCACATCAACGCCTCGTTCAACAACACGCACATCACGATCACCGACACCGAGGGGAACGTGATTGCCTGGTCGAGCGCCGGCGGCATCGGCTTCAAGGGCTCGCGCAAAGGGACGCCGTTTGCTGCGACGCAGGCGGCCATCAACGCCGGCAACACCGCGAAGACCTACGGCCTGCGCTCCGTGGACGTGAAGGTGAAGGGCCCCGGATCGGGCCGAGAATCGGCCATTCGCGCGCTGCAGACGGTCGGGATCGAAGTGAAGTCGATCCGGGACGTCACGCCGATTCCGCACAATGGCTGCCGCCCGACGAAGCGGCGGCGCGTCTGATGATTTGTGATTAGGTGATTAGCGATTAGTGATTGTTCGACGATTGGCGATGACCTGTGATTTGAAATCACGAATCACAAATCGCGAATCGCAAATGGAGAATTGATGGCTCGATACATTGGACCTGTCTGCCGCCTGTGCCGCCGCGAGGGGATGAAGCTGTTCCTCAAGGGCGAGCGCTGCTATACCGAGAAGTGCGCCATCGAGAAGCGCAACTTCGCGCCGGGGCAGCACGGAAAATCGCGCAAGCAGAAGCTGGCCGGCTACGGCGTGCAGCTGCGCGAGAAGCAGAAGGTCAAGCGCATTTACGGGGTGCTCGAGGATCAGTTCCGCCGCTACTTCGAGGAGGCGGAGCGGACGCGCGGTATCACCGGCGAGACGCTGCTCCAGCTGCTCGAGCGCCGGCTCGACAACGTGACCTACCGGCTTGGCTTCGCGACCTCGCGTCCCGCGGCGCGCCAGCTCGTGCGCCACGGTCACTTCACGGTGAACGGCAAGAAGGTGAACATCCCCTCGTTCTCGGTGAAGCCGGGCGACATCGTGGCCGTCCGCCAGAGCAGCCGCAAGAACGCGTCTATCCTCCACGCGCTGGAGGAGGTGAAGGGGCGCGGCGTGCCCGAGTGGCTGCAGTTCGACGCCACGGCGATGTCGGCCAAGGTCGGCTCGGTGCCGACGCGCGAGCAGATCAACCTGCCCGTGCAGGAACAGCTGATCGTCGAGTTGTATTCGAAATAAACGCCGGCGGGACGGCCTTCGGCCGGACCCGCCGTACGGTCGTAGGCCGGGTTCCGCGTCAGCGGACCCGGCGCAT
>DATJJE010000023.1:0-3654 GCA_035492455.1 Vicinamibacterales bacterium
TTTCCAGACATCGAGCGTTTGCCAGTGCTGGTGCTCGAGTGTGTAACGAGCGCACTTTGGGGATGCGTCGTAACGTATGTCCTAACGGCAGACAAAATGCTGTTTTCGAAGTCACCGGCAGACGCGAACGCGCCTGCTACCGCATCTCCCACGGCGGCAACGGCGCCTTCACCTCAATGAACCGTCGGCAAGGGCGCGCGCGACATCCATCGTGGTGACAATCCCTTTCAGCGTTCCGCCTTCGAGCACCAGCACTCGATGGATTCCCCGCCGCTGCATGACCTTCGCCGCGTCGACGACGCTGTCGTTAGGCGAAACCCCGATCGGGTTCGTGGACATCGCTTCCTCCACGACATGCTCGTCGTACAAGCGCCGTTCGGCGAACGCCGGCTCCTGCATGCGGTCGTCGACATCCGCGCTGTCGTCGGCAAGATTCATGTAGTAGGATGCGGCATCGGCATCCTCTTCCTCCTCCTCCTCGAGGCGCTGATCGTCTGGCTCGCGGCCGGCATCCCCCACCGACTCTTCGGGTGCCGTTGTCGTGAAATCGATGATGTCACCCATCGAGATGACACCGACGACCTTCTCGCCCCGGCAGACAGGCGCGCCGCTGATGTGCTTCGCCGAGAAGAGCTCGGCCGCATCGCGCAGCGTGGTCTCGGGTTCCACGGTGAGCACGGACTTGGTCATGATTTCGGCAACCTTCATCATGGGACACCGCCTTGTGTTCGCGTCATCGCCGTACGGGTCACGAAGCAGTTGCCGCAAGCATTGTGCACGTCAGTCCGAGAACCCGGGCCTCGCCCTTCCCTTTTCGTCCGACCTCCAGCTCAGGGACGCCGCGCGCGAAGCCGCGTGAGCACGGCGCCGAGCGAGTCGATTTCCTTGCCGTACGTCGCCCAATCCCCAGCCCGCTGCGCCGCGATCGCCCGATCGTAGTGCGACTGCGCCTGCGCGGCCAGCGCCTGCACCCCGGCCGGCGGCACCGGCGTCGGCGCCGCCGCGCCTAACGCTGGCGCGGCCGGGGCAGTGGTCTCCGCCGGCTGCTCGCTCGACACCGCTACCGTCGCACCGTTGCCGAACATCGCGTCGAGCGCCTGGTCCAACGTCTCGCCCATCACCACGCGATCGCCGCTCGCCACCACCACGCGCTTCATTTCCGGAATCGATCCGCCCGACGCGCGCAGGAACAGCGGCTGCACGTAGATCAACGACTCCTCGATCGGTATCACCAACAGCTCGCCGCGAATCACCTCCGACCCGCGCTGATCCCACAGCGTGACCTGGCGCGAGATGTCCGTGTCCTGATTGATGCGATTCACGATCTGCTTCGGTCCGTACACCAGACTCTGCTTCGGGAACCGGTACACCATCAGCTGCCCGTAGTGCGCTCCGTCCATCCGCGCCACCATCCACGCCGCGAGATTGTCCTTCCCGCGAGGCGTGAACGGCGTCATGTAAATGAATTCCTCCTTCTGCTCGCCGGGCAGCCGCATGATCATGTGCCGCATGTACGGCGTCACATCGCTTCGCTGATCGTTAGGCTCCGGGACTTCCCACTGGTCCTCACGATGATAGAATGCATCCGGATCGTCCATGTGATACGTGGCCTGCAGCCCGGCCTGAATGCGGAACAGCTGGCCGGGATAGCGCATGTGGCGCTTGATGTCCGCCGGCATTGCCGACATCGGCTGGAAGATCCCGGCGAAGATGTTTTCGTACGTGCGGATCACGGGATCGTTAGGATCGATCACGTATGCGGTGATTGCGCCCGTGTACGCGTCGATCGTCACCTTGACGCTGTTGCGCATATAGTCGACACCGTCCACCGATTTCGAGTACGGATAGCCGCTGCTCGCGGTATACCCGTCGAGCACCCACTTCAACTTGCCGTCGTCGGTAACGACGATGTACGGCTCGGCATCGAAGGTGAGAAACGGCAGCGCCGTCGACGCGCGGTCCGCGATGTTGCGGTGGTACATGATGCGGGCATTGCCGGCGATGTCGTCCGAGAACAGGATCTGCAGCGACCCGAACTGCATCGCATAGAGCGCGCGCCTGAAGAACGACCCCACCGGCACGCCGCCCTTCCCGGCGTACGATGTGTAGATGTTCTGGTCGCCTAACGGGTAGTCGAATTCCTTCTGCTTCGTGTCCACGAACACATACTGCTCCGGCGCCTGGCCGAAGTAGATCTCGGGCTGCGTGAGCTTGACGTTCACGGTCGACACCGGCGGCAGATCCTTGATGAACAGCTCGGGCAACCCTTCCGTCGTCACCTGGTTCACCGGCGCCATCGTGATGCCCATCCCGTGCGTGAACGTCAAGCGGTTGTTGATGAAGGTCTGCGTGGGAAGCGACGATGAGGTCAGCTCGCGCACCGACAAGTGCACCTGCCGATAGTCGCCGTCGATCGTGTAGCGATCGTCGTTCACCGTCAGGAAGTCGTAGTACGTCCGGATCTCCTGCAGTTGCTTGAACGTCTGCTGGAGCAGGTCGCGCTCCCACAGCCTCACGTTGTTGATCGTCGGCGCATTCGCCTTGATGTCCGCCATCGTGAGCGTCGCCTCGCCGCTCAAGGAACGCGTCTGCACCTTGTCCAACCCCCAGGCCGCCCGCGTCGCCGCGATGTGGCGCTGGAGGTACGGCGTCTCCTTCACCAGCTCGTTAGGCAGTACCGAGAGCTTCTGCACCGTCAGCGGCAAAATCGCTCGACCCACGACGCCGACCACAGCGTACAGGACCACCGCGATCGCGAGGCGCCGGAGCATCCGGCCGCGCACCGCGCCGTAGATCACGAGTCCTATCGCGACGAGCGCGGCGATCGCCGACGCGCGGATGCCCGGCAGCACGACGTGCACGTCGGTGTAGCTCGCTCCGACTAACGGACCGGTGGTCGAATAGAGCAGGTCCGCCGAGCGAACGATCCAGAGCTGGACGGCCACGAGCAGAAAGAGGACGGCGGCGAGCGCGGCCAGGTGGATCTCTGCGCCGCGGTCGGCGGGCCCATGATGCGCGTTGATCGGCAGCAGCCCGCGCAGCACGTAGACGGCGCCCGCTGCCGCCAGCGACAGCACGATCAGCAGGACGGCGATGCCCAACGCGTCGGACAGGGCCGGCAGTTGGAACATGTAGAAGCCGATGTCCCGCCCGAACAGCGGATCGGTGGTGCCGACGCGCGCGCCATGGACGGCCTGCACGTAGGTCATCCAATTCGCCGCCATGTAGATGCCGACAAAAAACGCGATGACTAACGGGCCGATCCACGACAGCCGCCGCACCGCGCCCGACACGTCCACCAGTTGGCGTGTTGCGCCTTCCCTGTACAACGTGGGCGCCTTACCGGCTCGGCGCGCGGCAAGGCGAAGGTTCCCCGACAGCACGGCGTACGAAATCACGCCACCAACAAGGAACAGGACGACGCGCCAGGTGAGCGACGTCGTGTAGACCGTCGTGAAACCCAATTGATGGAACCAGAGCCAGTCGGTGGCGAAGCTCACCAGCCACGGGAAGAGGACGAAGACCACGAAGAACAGTGCCACGAGGGCGAGGACGACCCGACGCAGCGCGGGCGGGACCGGGGCGTGGACTCGGCGCCCGTATCCACGATCGAAAGGGATGGTCATGGGACTACAACATGACACATTTTCCGGC
>DATJJE010000024.1:0-41934 GCA_035492455.1 Vicinamibacterales bacterium
CGTCCCCTCGTAGTTGGCGAGCGCTTCGACGAGCATCTGCTTTGTGGCGAGATCCAGGTGGTTCGTCGGTTCGTCCAGCACCAGGAAGTTCGGCGGTTCGAGGAGCATGCGTGCCATGACGAGGCGCGTCTTCTCGCCGCCGGACAAGGCGCGAATCTTCTTGTCCACGTCGTCGCCGGAAAACTGGAATGCGCCGGCGAGATTGCGCAGCACGCCAATCGATTCGTTCGGAAAATCGTGCTGCAGCTGTTCTTCGATGGTAAGGTGCGGGTTCAGCAATTCGAGCGCCTGCTGCGCGAAGTAGCCCATCTTCAGGCTCGCGCCAAGCTGCACGCTACCCGCATCGGGCGTCACCGCTCCCGCCACCATCTTCAGCAGCGTGGACTTGCCTGCGCCGTTCTTGCCCATTACGCACCAGCGTTCGCCGCGGCGGACGTTCAGATTCAGATCGTCGTAGAGCACCCGGCGTCCGTAGGCCTTGGCGACGTGCTCGATGCTGACGACCTGTTCGCCCGATCGCGGCGGCTGGCGGAAATCGAACTGCACGATGCGGCGCCGCTTGGGCAGCTCGATCTTCTCGATCTTGTCGAGCGCCTTGATGCGGCTCTGCACCTGCGCGGCCTTCGCCGCATGCGTCTGAAAACGCTCGATGAACCGCTGCTCCTTCGCGAGCATCGCCTGCTGGCGCGCGTAGGCGGCCTCGCGGTTGGCTTCGCGGATGGCGCGCTCGCGCTCGTAAAAGTCGTAGTTGCCGCTGTAGGCGGTGATCTCGCCGCCATCGATCTCCGCAATCCTGCTGACGATGCGGTTCATGAAGTCGCGGTCGTGCGACGTCATCAGCAGCGCACCGGCGAATGTCTTCAGGAAGTCTTCGAGCCAGACGATTGATTCGATATCGAGGTGATTGGTCGGCTCGTCCATCAGCAGAACGTCCGGACGGCCGAGCAGCACGCGGGCCATGGCGACACGCATCTTCCAGCCGCCGGAGAGCTCGCCGACGTCTCCCTCGATCCGTTCGTCGTCGAATCCGAGTCCATGCAGGACTTCGCGCGCCTGGCGCTCGAGCGCGTACCCGCCGCTGTGCTCGTACTCCTCCTGCACCTCTCCGAATCGAGCGAGGATCGCGTCCATCTCGGCCGCGCGATTCGGGTCGCTCATCGCATGCTGAAGCGCTTCGAGCTCGTGATGCAGATCGCCGACGCGGCCGCTGCCGGCAATCGCTTCGTCGAGTACCGAACGGCCCGACATCTCTTCGACATCCTGACGGAAGTAGCCGATCGTCAGCTTCTTCGGAACGGAGAGTTCCCCTTCGTCTGGCGATTCCTCGCCCACGATCATGCGGAAGAGCGTCGTCTTGCCCGCGCCGTTCGGTCCGACGAGCCCGACCTTCTCACCGGGATTCAGCTGGAAAGAGGCGTCGACGAAGAGAACCTGCCGCCCGTATTGCTTGTTGATGCGGGAAAAGGCGATCACACGGAAAGATGGACGGCGCGCGCAATCGTCGAGATGAGGTTTTCCGCCGCAAACGGCTTCGCGACGTGGGCGTAGAAGCCCGCGTGCAGCGCGGACCGTCGATCTTCGCTCGTCGCGTAAGCGGTCACCGCGATGACGGGCAGCGAGCCGCCCTGTTCGGGGGGCATGCGGCGCAGTTCATTCAGCAGGGCGAAGCCGTCGGCACCCGGCATGCCGATATCCGCCACAACCGCCTGCGGACGCTCCGAACGCTGGTCGCGCAACGCGCCGAGCGCCTCGGCGACCGATGCGACCGCGGTCACCGACGCGCCCGCGTCGGTGATCGTCGTCGAGACGATTTCGCGTGCATCAGGATCGTCCTCGACGACGAGGATGTGAACACCTCGCAGCTCCGGTGTCGTCGCACTGGACTCGACGGAGTGCCGCCGCGTCACCCGGCGCGCCGGCAGCGAGACGATGAACGTTGTGCCCGCGTCGGGGCCGCCGCTGTCAACCGTAACCGACCCGCCGTGCAGGTGTACGATCTCGCGAACCAGCGCGAGCCCCAGACCAAGACCGCCGTGGCGCCGCGCCGCCGACGGATCGGCCTGCTTGAAGCGCTGGAACACGTGCGGCATGAAATCACGCGAGATGCCGACACCGGTGTCGATCACCGACACGCGAACGCCGTCCTCCGCCGCGGCGAGCCGGGCGCTGACGCGTCCACCACTGTTGGTGAACTTCACGGCGTTGGAGAGAAGGTTCCAGAACACCTGCAGCAGCCGATCTGCGTCGCCGCGCACCATGGGAACGCCGTCGGCCAGGTCAAGGGACAGCTCGATGCCTTTCGCCTCGGCTGCCGGACGAACGACATCGACCGCGGACGTCAACGTGGCGGTCAGGTCGAGGTCCGTCATCTCGAGCCGCACTTTTCCGGCGCTGATGCGCGCCATGTCGAGCATGTCGGTGACGAGCGTCAGCTGGGCGGTCGCGTTTCGATCGATCACGTCGATTGCGCGCGCCAGCATCGCCGCGTCCGGTTGCCGCGAGCGCAGAATGCGTGTCCACCCGAGCACGGCGTTGAGCGGCGTGCGGATTTCGTGCGACAGCGTCGCGAGAAATTCGTCTTTCACGCGCGAGGCTTCTTCCGCGGTATGGCGCGCCGCTTCGGCGGTGGCGATCTGCGCGCGCAGCTCGCGCTCGGCGGCCACGCGTTCGGTGACGTCGACAATTACGGTGATCGTACCGACGATTTCACCCCCCTGGACCAGCGGCGCAATGCGTCCGCTCTGCGGCATCTGCTCGCCGTCGGCACGCGTGCTCGGCACCACGTGCCTGTGCAGGGCATGCGACAGCACCTTGATTTCGCCCTGCAGCGCCTCGGCGTAATAGCGATCGAAGCCCCGCTCACGCAGCGACGGGACGATATCGAACAGCGGTCGGCCGAGCGCCGCCTCCGGTCTGATCCCCGTCGCCGTCGACAGCCAGTGGTTCCAGGCACGAACGCGCAGGTCGGCGTCGGTGGTGAGGATCCCTTCGGCGGCGTGATCGTTCAGCCATTGCAGCGTGGCGGCCGCCAGGTCCAGCGGATCGGCGCTCGTATCGCCAACCCTCATGCCTGCTCGCGCTCCCACTGTTCGACGGCGACGAGCAGGCGCGACAGCGATTGCACGGTCAGCACGATGACCACGTAGCCTGTGACTTCCGCGTCGCGCAGGCGGAAGCCTGCCGTGACGACGAGCGCGTAGCGGAAGGAGTCGCCGGTGCCGATCATCCGGTCGACGATGGCACGAAGGCTGGCGACGTCGATGTCCGGAACGGAAAACGAGATCGGCACTTTCAGGAGGTTGCCGAACGTGCCCAGGCAGGCGTTGAGCAGAATGTTGCCGACTTCCGTGAGCACTTCGCGCGCCGAAGCATCGAGCGCCAGCGGCAGCGCGGGTTCGTTGGTAAGCAGCTCTTTCAGCGTCGCGGCCGCAACCGGATCGAGGAGCAGCATCGCGTCGCCGCCGACGGGGCCCGCGAACATCTGATGGACACTCGCGACGTCACCCGTCATGAACGCACTCAGCTTCGCGTTGAGCTGATCGACGGGATGGATGGCAACGTGCGGCACCTCGAGAATCACGCGGTGCCCGGTGAGACTCGAAAGCGACGCGCCGGCGCGGCCGAATCCGATGTTCAGCAGCTCGACGAGCGCATCGTGCTGAACGCTGGTCAGCTCCATTTGCCCTCGGCGTCAAGCGTCGAATTGCCCTCGGCGTTAAGCGTCGAACGGACGAGCGGCAGGAACTGCTCCGCCTCGAGCGGTTTGATGAGAAACCCGACGCCGCCGGCCGCGGTGACGAGCTCCTGCGAAGACGTCTGCACATCGGCAGACACGACGATCACGCGCGCACCGCTGTCCATCTCCCGTAGCTTCGCGAGCACATCAAGACCGTACATCCCTTTCATGACGAGGTCCAGCACGACCAGATCGGGACGCGCGACGAAATACCGTTCGAGCGCAGCCATGCCATCCTCGGCCTCCAGCACTTCGTAGCCCGCACTCTCGAGCATCGCGCGCGCGCGGCGCCGCGCCAGACCGGAATCATCGACGACGAGAATTCGCCCGCTCATATGCGCTCCATGATGGCCTGCGCCATACGTTCAAGTGTCACCGAACTGTCACTGAGCCCCGCTTCGACTACCGACCGCGGCATGCCGTAGACGACGCACGACTGCTCCGCCTCCGTAAGCACATGTCCGCCCTGCGCCTTGATCCATGCGGCGCCCTGGCGACCGTCGGCACCCATTCCCGTCATCACCACGCCGAGCGTGCGGCCGCCGTAGGTTTCCGCCGCGGATTCGAACAGCACGTCGACCGACGGGCGGTGCGGCGTATCGAGGGGCCGCAAGTCGAGGTGCGCGACCACGCGACCGCCGACGCGCCGGAATGTCAGGTGCCGGCCTGCCGGCGCGAGCAGGACCACCCCCGGTACCACCTCATCGCCCTCCGCCGCTTCCTTCACGGTGAGGGCGGTCATCTCATCGAGTTTGCGCGCGTACATCTGTGTATACCCGATCGGCATGTGCAGCACGATGGCGACCGGAACCGGCATGTCGGCGGGCAGCGCAGGCACCACGATCTTCAACGCTTGCGGACCGCCCGTCGAAATCCCCATCACCACGATGTCCGCGCGACCGCCATCGGGGCGCGGTTCCCGGGACACGCGCGCGGCCACGGGCGCCAGCGTGGCCTGGGTGCGCCGCATCGGCGCCAGCGCCGCCGCCTTTACCTTTTCGAGCAATTCGTCGCTCAGTTCGAGCAGCCGGTCGCTGGCAAGCGCGGTCGGCTTCTGGATGAAATCGACGGCGCCCGCGTCGAGCGCCGCCAGCACGTGCTCGCCGGACTGGTTGGCGACGCTGATGATTACAATCGGCGTCGGACGGCGCGCCATCTGTTCGCGCACGAAGGACACGCCATCCATTTCCGGCATGTTCAAGTCGCAGGTAATGACATCCGGCTCCATTTCCGCCGTGAGCGCCAGCGCTTCGCGCCCGTCGCGCGCGCTGCCGACGACTTCAATGAACGGACTGCGCGACAGCATCTGCGCCACCATCTTCCGTACGTACGCCGAATCGTCGACGACGAGAACCTTGACCACGCGGTTGAGTGCCGCCTTCGGGAGCGGATTGGTACCAGTCGTCATGATTTGCAGTACACGTAAGCGCCACCGATCTCGCGCAACTCGAAGCGCGTGGTCAGCCGCAGGAGCGATTCCGCCGCGCCTACGCACAGGTATGCCGGCGAGGCCATGAGATCGGCAAACGCTTCGACGACCTGCGCGACCGTTGGTGCGGTGAAATAGATAAATAGATTGCGGCAGAAGATCACGTTGCTGCCGCCGAGCACCGCCAGCTGATCCCGCTGCACGACGTTCAGGCGGGTCCACGACTTGACGCGGCGGTGAAGGTCGGGCTTGACCGTCCATTCGCGGCCGCCAGCCTCCTCAGCGAAGTACTTCTCGCGCAGCGGCTCCGGCAGCTGGCGGAACGCGCGGCCGCCGTAGCGGCCGGCACGCGCCCGCTGCAGCGCCGCCTCGCTCGCGTCGCTGCCGTGGATTTCGATCGGCACGCGGCCGAACCAGCCCCGCTCCTCGAGCGCGATGGCCATCGACAGCGGTTCTTCGCCGCTGGCGCATGGCACACTCCAGATGCGCACCGGCCAGCTGTGGTTCGCCACCAGCTGCGGCACGATTACGTCCGCGAGCGCGGTGATCTGATCAGCCTCGCGCCAGAAATAGGTTTCCTGCACCGAGAGCGCGTCGATGGCGCGCACCCACGCATCGGCCGCGCCGCCGTCGTACTTGAGCAGGTAGTAGTAGTCGAGAAATGAGTCGAACCCGTGTTCGATGGCAAGGGGCGCCAGACGATCGCGCAGAAAGTCGAGCCGCCCGTCGTCGTAGAACATTCCCGTCTGCGCGGCGACGAGGTCCCGCAGCAACTCGAGGCTGCGCTCCGGGATGCGCAGTCCTTTGACGTCAGGACCGGCGAGCACGGGCGGACGCAACGAGATGCCGCTCATACGGCGGGCGGCTCCGGCGTCACCGCCCACCGGTGACGGCGACAGACGGTCGCCGCGAGGCGACGCACGCCGGCGTCAGCATCGGTGCGACTCAATGCGGCGATGGCATCGGCCGCCACAGAGGTGCCGAGCCGTCCGAACGCGGCGATGGCGGCGCCGCGCACGGTGGCCGACTGATCGCCGAGGGCCGCCACGAGCGCGTCGGACGCGCGGGGCGTGCGCATGCGCGCCAGGATTTCAGTGACAGCGACCCGCGCCAACTCGCGCGGCGACGAGAGGCATGACGAGAGGTGATCGACGGCGTCGACGTGCGTCGCCAGCGCGGCAATCGCCGATTCGCGGGTTGCGGGCGCCGCGGCCAGATCGACCAGGGCAGCGATGGCCGCGCGGCGGGTGGGCTGGTCCGGCGAGCCGCACAGCTGCCCGAGCGACTCGATCGCTAGGCGCGGGACGTCGGCGACCTCGCCGGCACGCGCCGTCCATGCGAGCAGTTCCACCGCACGCGCGCCGCGGGCGCGCGCCAGCGCACGCACCGCGCCGTTGCGCCGTATCAGGTCCGTGCAGCGCACGGCGTCCTCGATCAGGTCGCCCGCTTCAATCGTCGAATCGGCGGCGATCGCCGCCAGGGCAGCGGCCGCGACATCCCGTTCGGCATCCGCGACGAGCGACCGCGCCACGGTGGCGGCCATCGCTGCGTCGATGGCGGCGAGTGCCTGCAGCGCCGCGATGCGCACGTGCGGAGCGGGATCGTCGGTCACCAGCCGGGCGAGACGAGCCGCGGCAGCGCGATCGCGCCGCCATCCGATGGCGCCTGCGGCGAAATACCGGACCCACATGTCGCGGTCCTCGAGCGCGTCGATGAGCGGCGACACGGCGACGGCGCGTTCGACGGAGCGAAGCGCATGCGCCGCCGCCGCTCGATTACGCGGCGTCTCGTCAGCGACGGCGCGAATGAGCCGGGCGACGGCGCGCGGATCGTCCAGCATCGGCAGCTGTTCGAGCGCGGCGCGCCGGACGTCCTCGTCACTGTCGTCGACGGCGTGGAGGATGCCGGACACGAGCTCTTCGAAGCCGAAATAGCCGGCGACGCGAATCGCGCAGGCGCGCACACGCGGGTCCGCGGCGCTCAGCCGCGGAGCGACGCGCGAGGCGGTCGCATCCGCCCCGATGGCGTTGACCGCCGCGAGCGCCGCCTGTCGAACCATCGGGTGCGTGTGTGCGAAGAGCGGCAGCAGCGCATCGAGCGCTGACGGGTCACCGAGCCGCGCGAGCGCGGCGGCGGCGGCCGCCGCCAGTTCCGCGTCCGCCGTCTCAAGCGCCGCTATCAATGGACCGACAGCACGCGAATCGCCAATGGCCCCCAGCAACGTTGCCGCGGCGAGCCGCGCGCCGCGATCGTCGGCGGTCAGCCGCGCAACCAGCGGCTCGACGGCCGCGTGTCCCATCGCAACAATCGCCTCGGCGGCGATCGCCTCAACGGCCGGCTCACCCAGCACGGCGAGCATCGAGTCGAGTGCGGCCGTTCCTTCCCAGCCGAGCACGGTGACGGCCGGCGCAAGCGGCGCCCGCCGCGCGGACACGGCCTCTGCCAGATGGACGCGGCCCTGCGCCGTCAGCGCAGCACGCGTGAGCTCGACGATCTGCGCGCCCGCGGCGAAGGCGTCTTCATAGCGATCGCGGATCCGCACGAGGGCGGATGCGGCGTCGGTTACGGATTCCGCGTCGGTGTTGACAATGGCGACGAGCGGCGCGACGGCATCTTCATCACCAGACATCGCCAGCGTCTGGATGAGCGCGGGCCGCAGCAGCGGGTTGTCCAGCAGCGCCGCCAGCGCGGGCGCAACTCTCGCGTCGTCGGCTTTCGCGAGCGCGTCGATCGCGGGGAACGCGAGGTAGAAGTCCGCGGATTGCGCGATGCGCGCCAGCGGTTCGACCGCGTCGCCGGCACCGAGAAGGCCAAGCGCTTCGATCGCGTGAAACCGCACGTTGGCATCCACATCGTCGAGCGCGCGCACGAGCGCGGGGATAGCGGCGCGGTCACCGGCGCGGCCGAGCGCGAGCGCCGCGTGCATGCGGAGATCGGTCTCGGGGTCCGACAACAGCTCGACCAGCGGCGCCGTCACGTCGCGGTTGGCGGCGGTCAGTACCTGCAATGCGCTGCTGACGACGTTGAAATCCGTGTAGCCGCGTCGCAGCGCACCGAGCAGATGCGCGATTTCCGCGGTTGACACCTGTTGTCGCAGGGTGCGGACGGCCGCGCCGCGCACGCGCCAGTCGGCCGCGCCGACCGCCGCAAGCGCGTCGTTCGGCTGTAACTCGCCGGATTCGAACTTTGACGTAAGCGCCCGGTCGCGGTCGCGCTGCGCGGTGACGTCCTCGATCGTGATCATCGCGCCGACAATCCGGCCCTCCGCGTTGAGCGGTGCGAACGTGACGAACTGCTGCATTTCCGAGAAGTACGGCGACTGCTCGCGGACGGGACAGGCGATGAGCGCCTGATGAAACACAGGCGCGAGCACACGCGACCTGCCGGTGGCCATGACATCCTCGAGCACCGACCGCACGAGCGCGGCGCGTTGCGGCGGCACGAGCGACAGCAGCGGCTGGCCGATGACCTCGGCCTCGGTGCGGCCGGTGACCTCGGCCAACCACTGGTTCCAGCTCTGAACGGACAGATCGCAGCCAATGGTGACGACGCCGAGCCCGGGGGACGAAATCATGCGGCGCGTTTAGCGCGCCCGGCCACGGCCATTGGCAGATTTATCCACGATCGTTCGATCCATGAGACCGCTCAGCGTTTCCGCCTGCTTCAGCAGGTCCACCGTGCTGCCGCGCGTCTGGCGGACGCCTTCCGCGTTGCGCTCGGTGATGCGACGCACTTCCGCGAGCTGCGAGACGAGACGCGCCGCTGCGGTCGACTGCGCCTTATTGGCGTGCGTCATGCTCTTGATGTCGCGCGCGGTGGCAGCGGCCGCGCGTGACATTTCCTTCATCGTGCGCACCTGTTCGGCGGTGGCGCGCGCCGCCTGGTCGGACTGTGTGCGCATGTGATCGGTGGCCGAGGCGATCTGCGAGACGGCGGCCGCCTGCTCGCTCATCGCCTTGGTGACGAACGCGATCTGCCGGGAGAGATCGGCGATGGCCGTTGAGATCTGCCCGGCGGCGCTCGCCTGCTCCGCCACGGCGCGCGAGGAGGTCGCCGTGCCGCGGCGGATCGATTCGGTCGCCTCGGTGAGTTGGGTCGTCGTCGCGGTCTGCTCGGCCGTGGCCCTGCGCACTTCGACGGCGAGCTTCGACGTGCTCTGCGCGGCTTTCATGATGTCGCGCGAGGCGCGCCCCTGTTCGGCGACGGCCTTGCTCACTTCCTGCGCGATCTTCCGCATCTGACCGGTGCTGTGCACGATGGAGCCGACGGCGGTCGCCTGCTCGGCGGTGGAGGCCGCCACCAGCTTGGCCTGTTCCGCGGTCGCGGTGATCGCCGCCGCGACCGATCGTCCGGCGACGCGCTGTTCATCGGTCGCGCGCGCAATCTGGCCGACCAGCTCGGCCGTCTCGCCGATGCCGGTCAGGATCTTCCGCAGACCCGTCGCACCGGTCTCGGCGACCGCGCTGCTGTCGTCGGCGATGCGCAGACTCTCGTTGGAGGCGGCGATCGCTTCCTGCGCGACGTCCTGCAATCCTTTGACGATCGCCGCGATGTCCGACGTCGCCTTGGCAGAGCGATCCGCCAGATTCCGAATCTCTTCGGCGACCACGGCGAAGCCACGGCCGGCGTCGCCGGCGCGCGCCGCCTCGATGGAAGCGTTGAGCGAAAGCAGGTTGGTGCGCTCCGCGATGACGTTGATCGTGTCGACGATCGAACTGATTTCGTTCGCGCGCTTCCCCATTTCGCGCATCACAGTCGAGGACTGCGACATCGTGTCGCGCAGTCGCCCAATCCCCTGAATCGACCGCTGCACTGCCGTGCCGCCCTCTTCCGCTTCGGCCGCCGTGCGGCGCGTGAGATCGTTGGCGCGCGCGGCGAGGCTGCTCACCGCCTCGATCGAGCGCTCCATCTGCGCGGCGCTGCTCGCAGCGCCGACGGCGGTCTCGGTAATCTGCCGTCCGCTCTGCGCCACGCTCTGCACCGAGCGCGACGTCTGCTCGATGGCGGACGCGTTCTGCTCGACCATCGAGTTGAGGTTTTCCGTCATGGCGCCGACCTGCTCGACCGACGACGCCATCTCGTTGATCGACGAGGCCGTCTCCTCGGCGGCGGCGGCGAGGTCGTCGGCGTTGCCGGCGACGCTGCGCACCGACGATGCCATCTCCACGAGCGACGCCGACGTCTGCTCGACCGAGGTCGTCAGCGCCACCCCGTCATCCTTGACGCTTCTGATGCCGGCCGACATCTGCGTCATGGCCGTTGTGACTTCCTCCGCCGACGTGGCCATCTCGTTGGCGGTGTGCGCGACCTTAGTGATGGATGCGGCGGACTCGTCGACGGAGGCGGCGTTCTGCGCCACCAGCGTGGCGAGGCTAGTCGTGTTCGCCGCCACCTGCTCGATCGAGGCAGCCATCTCGTTGACGCCGGAGACGAGTTCCTCCGCCGCGGTCGCCACGCTCTCCGCCTGCGTGGCCGCTTCGGTGAGTGACCCCGCCATCCCCTCCACGTCGACGACGGCTGCGTCGAGCGACTTCACCTGCGCTTCGGCGCCGTCCCAGACGTCGTCGGCGACGCGCGCGATGCCGGTCGCCGCTTTCCTCAACTGCGCGGCCTGCCCGAGCACGAGCCGCGGATCGAAGGCGGCGTGTCCATTGCCATTTCCGGGTGCCGTGCCGTTGCGTCTTCGCGTTGCCATGTGTTCTCCGAGGCGGTCAGGCCGCCAGAATTGGTTCGGTCGCCAGCAGTTGTTCGAGGTCGAGAATGACGATCATGCGATCGCCGATCGTGGCGATGCCGGCGATATATGGCGTCGCGCCGCCTGCGAGCGCGTCGCCCGGCGGATGAATCGCCGCCGCGTCGATGCTGAGAAATTCGCGGCAGGCGTCGACGAGCAGGCCGACGCTCCGCCCGCGGAGACTGGCAACGAGGAACCGCGTTCGCAGATCGGCGGTCGCGCGTTCGAAGCCGAACCGCGCGCGCATGTTGATCGCCGGCACGATCTCGCCGCGCGAAAACACGACGCCGTCGACGTAGGGCGCGGCGTTGGGGACGCGCGTCACCTGGTCGACCATGTCGACGTGCGCGACCTGTCGGCTGGGCAGCGCGTAGGTCGTGCCCGCCACGGTAAAAAGAATGTGGTGATCGCCTGCTCCGCCGCTCATGCAATCTCCTCGATGTGCTCGCGCGGCGGTGCCGCGCGGTCGCGCTGCCGCCGCGCCAGTGCCGCCACGTCGAGGATCAGCACCGCGCGCCCGTCGCCCAAATCGGTTGCCCCGGCGATGCCGTCGACGCGAATCAGCGGATCCGTTGTCGATCGGACGACGATTTCCCGCTGACCGACAATGCGGTCGACGAGCAAGCCGACGGCGGCCGCGGCGGTCCCGGTCACGAACGCGTGGTAGCGCGCCGCGTTGCGTGACGCGATGTTCAACACGGACGACAGGCGCACAACGGGCAGCGCGCCACCGCGGTAGTGGATAATGTCGCGCCCTTCGAGCACGCGGATGGCGCCCGCGTCGACTTCGATCACTTCGCGAACCGCCACCTGCGGTACGGCGAAGACGTGCCCGCCGATGCGCGCGATGAGGGCGTCCGTGATCGCCAGCGTCAGGGGCAGCTCGAATGAGAAGCGCGTCCCCGCACCAGGCTGCGACGTAAGCCGCATCGTCCCGCCGAGCTCCTGCACGGTGTTGCGAACCACCGCCATGCCGAAGCCGCGACCGCTGACACGATCCGACGCGTCGCGCGTCGAAAACCCAGGCGAACAAATCAGGTCGAGCAGCGCCGCATCGTCGACGTGCGACGGCACGGGCAAGGCGGCCACCCGAGCTCGGGCTACGACACGGTCGGCATCGATGCCACGCCCGTCGTCGCCGATATGGATCGTCACCATTTCGCCGGCGGCGACGGCTTGAAGCACAATGGTCCCTTCCGGCGTCTTGCCAGCCGCGATGCGATCGTTGGCGGGCTCGATGCCATGGCTGACGGCGTTGCGCACGACGTGCAGCACAGGATCCAGCATCCGCTCGACGAGAAACTTGTCGATTTCTGTCGCCTGCCCCGACATGCCCACTTTCACGCGCTTGCCGGTTTCACGTGCGAGGTCGCGCACGACGAACGGCACGCGGCGGAACATTTCGCCGACAGGGACGAGCCGCACGCGCATCACTCCTTCGCGCAGCTCGCGCAGCTGACGCTCAATGGCGGCGGTGTTCTCCTGGATGGCGCGCCATTCGGTCGGTGGCACATGCGGCGCCACGCGCGCAATACTGTCGCCGAGGCGCGCGCGGAGAATGACGAGGTCGCCGATCATGCGCATCAATTCGTCCAACCGGCCGAGGTCGACGCGAACGTAATGGACCGCGGCGTGGCGGCCGTCTTGGTCGACGCCGTGCGGCGGCTGCTCCGCATCCGTGGCGGTCGCCGCGAGCGGCTGCTCGAGCACCGAGCAGACCATGCCATCGGCTGCCCAGGCCGCGCGGTTCTCGGCGTCCGGTTCGCCGCCAAGGAGAAAGCGGAACGCGATCGCCCCGTCGGCCGTGACGACTGGCGTTGCCGTGACGATGTCCACCGTCTCGCGCAGCCGCGCCCGTACGGAATCGACGTTGACGCCGCGCGCGATGAGCTCCGCCGACGGCGTGAACACGCATTCCCACGGCGCGGCGGCCACGCGGTGGGCGTGAGAGGGTCCCTCACCCGGGGCGCCACCGGCCATGACGGCGTGCAGCTTGTCGACGGTCCGCTGAATGTCGATTGCTGGCACGCCTGTCCGCCGCGCGGCGATCGACTGGTCGAGCACACGCGCCGCGTCGATGAGGACCTCGAGGTCGGCGGTCGTCAGGCGAATCTCACCTTCACGCAGCGCGCGCAGGTAACTCTCCATCTCGTGGGCGAGCAATTCCGTCTCGCGGTGCTCGACCATGCCGGCGATCCCTTTCAGCGAATGAAAGGCGCGGAACAATTCATCCGTCACGGCTGCGTCGGGGCGCGGCTGACCGATCGACAATTCGAGCGCGAGGACGTCTCGGCGGACGATGGCGAGGTGCTCGTCGCACTCCGCGAAGTAATCGTCGAGAAAACTGTCGAGGAAGTCTGTCACCGCTCCGCCCGCTCGAGAAGTTGACGCGCCTGGTCGGCGAGGCTGTTGGGCGCGAATGGCTTCGTCATATATGCGGTGGCCCCCGCCTCGAGCGCCGCCACGCGGCTCGCATCGTCGCCGCGCGTCGTGAGAATGATGACCGGCACTTCCCGATAACGCGAGTGCGAGCGCACGAATCCGAGCACTTCGAGGCCATGCATATCGGGCATATTGAGGTCGAGGACGACGAGTTCGACGGGACCGACGGCGAGCCGTTCAATTGCTTCCAATCCCGACGCCGCCTCGATGAACTCGCACGACCCCGACATCTTCGCCAGCGACACACGGACCATGCGACGAATCGTCGGCGAGTCGTCAACGATGAGTATCTGATTCATTCCGGATCAGCCGCAGGCGAGACCCCGAGGCAGGCCGTTCACTATAACCGCTGGTTGGCCTCTGTGTCGCACGCGATTGCGCGGCCGAGCTTGCGAACCGGTGCATGAATTCACAATTCCCGGCGCAGGCGCCGCGAATTATTTCGCAGCGAGCGCAGGCACAATAGACACGTGAGTTCGCGTGTCGTCTATTCGACCGGCACGGGGCGGATGTGCCCCGGCTGCGGGTGGCCGGAGACAAACTGCGCATGCAGCAGCAAGCGCAGAGCGAACCAAGCCATCCCATCCCGTATCGTGGCGAAGCTGCGCATGGAGAAGAAAGGACGGGGCGGCAAGACGGTCACTGTCGTCGATGGTCTTCCGCACAACGACGCATTCCTAGAAGAGCTGGCGCAGGAACTCAAACGGCTGTGCGGCACCGGCGGGACGGTGACCGAAGGCGGCATCGAGCTGCACGGCGACCTGCGCGATCGCCTGCGCGATGCGCTGGCTCAGAAAGGCTTCGTCGTCAAGGGATAGGCGTCAGCGGGCCGCCATCGCGTCAGCGATCGCGTGGCGCAGCTTCGGGTCTTCAGGCGTGACCTCGCTCGGGAAGAACGCGCGCACACGTCCGTCCTTGCCGACGACGTACTTGGCAAAGTTCCAGACAGGCAGATGGCCGCTGGCGCCGAGGTATGCATAGACAGGCGACTGATCGCGGCCGGGGTGTGTAACCACCTTTGAGAACATCGGGAACGTCACGTCGTAGGTACGTTTGCAGAAGGTGGCGATCTCCTCGCTGGTCCCGGGCTCCTGTTCGCCGAAGTCGTTGCTCGGGAAGCCGAGCACGGCAAAGCCCTTGTCCTTCAGCTCGCGATGCAGCGCCTCGAGACCTTTGTACTGCGGCGTGTAGCCGCAATAACTCGCCACGTTGACGACGAGGGTCACCTTGCCGCGAAAGTCTCCGAGATCTGCGGGCTTGCCCAACAGCGTCTGCGTCTTCAGGTCGTAGAACGAAGCAGGACCGGCTGCGCTTGCGGCGGCGAGCGCAAAGAACGACGAAACGAGGGCGAGCAGCGGAGTTCGGATCATGCCGACATCATCTCACGACCCACCCATCGCTGCTGTAGTCGAAGCGTTGAATCTCGCCCGCACCGAACCGCCGATTCGCCGCATCCCACACGAGATGCTCGACGACGATTCGGTTTCGTTCAATCCGCAGGACGTTGAACGCATTCGGCTCGCCGCGAACGCGTGTGGATGTCGCGGTGCCTGCTTCGACGACGATGGCGGATCGGCCGCCGACGTTGTAGCGCTTGGCGGTGGGGCCAGCGAACGTCACGTGCAGGTGGCCGGTCAGGAACACATCGATGCCTTCGCGGGCGAGCTGCTCGACAGCCTCCGGCCCCGGCCGCGCCCGGCCGAACGCCTTGCCGGCATGCGGCTCGTCGAAGGGATGATGCGCGACAAGGACTGTGACCGCGGACCGATCTGCCTTCTGCAACACTTCACGAATCCGGCGCAGCTCGCGACGTCGGATCCCGCCGCCGCCAATCGTGAACGACCGCGTCGTATCCGTGCCGATCACGACCAGCTCCCGATCGATGAAATGCGGCATGAGATTGTCGGTCATGTGGCGACGGTAGCCGCCGAGCGGATTGAAGAACCGAGCGAACACATTGTGCAATGGCACGTCGTGATTCCCCGGCACGATCAGTTGCGGTGAGGGCAATGAGGCGAGAAATTCGCGTGCCTCGGCAAACTGCCGTGCACGCGCACGCTGTGTGAAGTCACCCGAGACGGCAACGAGATCCGGCGCCAGGTCGTGCACGGTGTGACGCACAGCGTCAACGACAGCGCGATCGACACGGCCGAAATGGAGATCCGAGAGGTGGATTACCGTTCGCACGACGGCACCCTTACACGCAGGGCGCGCGGACAGATCCGGAATGTCAATGGGTTGTCCAGCATCACCACTTCGCCATCAATCGACGTCCGTACACGCGGTGCCGCAGCGTCAACGGTCACCGCCTGCGTCGTGAACGATTCGAAACCCTGAAGCCGGCAGACGTCCGCGAAGATTGCCGCCAGGATCATCCCAGCGACTCCGCGGCGGCTCATGCCTGGCGCCATGCACACGTGCAGGCACCCACCCTCCAGCGTCTTCCTTCCGCCAAGCTCCAATCCACTCAAGTGGTACTCGTTGTTGCCGACGAATACGAAAGGCGTTCGCGCAGCGCGGCGGGTACCGTCCACGCCGAGGACGATCGGATGATGTCGATAGCGGCGCCACACGCGTATTGCGGCGACACCATGCGCCATCCACTTCCCGCGCCCGATCCGCTGCATGGAGGCGCGCTCGGAAATAAGACTCGCGTACATCCCGATGCTGGCGTTGTTGATGAACGGACGACCGTTGACTTCCGCGACGTCAACGGCAATGGTGCGACCCGTCCCGATCACGGCGACCGCTTTTGCCAGGTCGGTTGGAATGTCGAGATCTTTCGCAAAATGGTTGAGCGTGCCCAGCGGTAATACGCCAAGTGCCGCGTCAGTGCCGACCAGCGCGGACGCGGCGGCGCTCACGGATCCATCGCCGCCGGCGGCGACGATCAGCGTCGATCCGCGCTCCACCGCCGCCTTCGCTTCGCTCGCAAACGACGCTCCGTCGGCGCGGTGAACGTCCGCGTCGCACCCGGCGTTGTGCAGCGCGGCGCGCACCTGTTCCTCCGCCGCTGCACTCTGTTTCCCCGCGGCCGGGTTTAAGAGAACGGTGACTCGCTGATAATACGACGCCATGGCGAAACGCAAATCCAGGAAAAGCCCACGCAGACTCGATGCCAGACCCGACACACTCGACTTCCGCGACCACATGTACGAACCGACGCTCATCGAGGTTCCGACGGAGCGCCCGCTCAGCGATTACCAGAAGACGCGGGTGCCGATCCTCGATCAGGGACGGGAAGGGGCGTGCACGGGGTTCGGGCTCGCGACCGTCATCCATTACCTGCTTCGCAGCCGGCGGGTTGTTCCCGATCGCGGCGAAGTAAGCCCGTGGATGCTTTACGACATGGCTCGCCGTTACGACGAATGGCCGGGCGAGAATTACGAGGGCGCCAGCGCCCGCGGCGCAATGAAGGGCTGGCACAAACACGGCGTCTGCGCGAAAGCAAACTGGCCGAAAGAAGACCGCGATTCCGATCGCTACCGCGTCCGTTTCGCGGAAGCGCTTCGCCGTCCGCTCGGCGCTTACCTGCGCGTCAACCACAAGGACGTCATCGCCATGCATTCGGCGATCAGCGAGGTCGGGATCCTGTACGCAACCGCCTCGGTGCACGACGGATGGAATGATGTTGGCCGCAACGGCGCCATTGACTTCACGCCGAAGTCAAGTGTGACCGGCGGCCATGCATTCGCCATCGTTGCCTACGACAGGGGTGGGTTCTGGATTCAGAATTCATGGGGACGCGACTGGGGCCGCAGCGGATTCGGCCACCTCAGTTACGACGATTGGCTGGCGCACGGAACCGACGTCTGGGTCGCGCGTCTCGGCGCGCCAATCGAATTCCGAGCGCACACGTCCGTTTCGCGCGGTGTTGGCGTCGCCGCCGGTGGATCGCGGAGCTATATGTTCTGCGATCTGCGACCGCACATCATCAGCCTTGGCAACAACGGTCTGCTGAGAACTGACGGAACCTATGGCACCTCGGTTGGTGATGTGAAGGAGATCTTTCAGCATGTCGCCCAGCAGGCGGACGATCGACAGCACCTGCTGCTCTACGCGCACGGCGGTCTCGTCGCGGAGGATTCGGCCATTCAGAAGGTTGCCGATCTGCGCGGGCCGCTTCTTGACGCGGGCGTCTATCCAATCTCACTCATCTGGAAGACGGACTTCTGGACAACCCTGAAGAACATCCTGGAGGATGCGATTGCGAGGCGGCGACCCGAAGGCTTCATCGATTCGTCGAAGGACTTCATGCTCGATCGTCTTGACGATGCGCTGGAACCGCTGGCGCGGACCATTGGCGGCAAGTCGCAGTGGGACGAGATGAAGGAAAACGCCATCGCCGCGAGCCAGCCTGGCGGCGGTCTCGCGCTCGTGGCCGACCTGCTGGCGGATTTGAAAAAACAATTTCCGGCGCTGCGCATCCACCTCGTTGGCCACAGCGCGGGCTCGATTCTGCACGGCGCGTTCGTTGAACGCCTTGCGGTCTTGAAACCTGAAATCGTTGATATCGAAACCTGCACGCTATGGGCGCCGGCGTGCACGATGGACCTTTATCGCAATCAGTACCTGCCGTCGATCAAGAGCGGCCACATTCGGAACTTTGCGCTGTTCACGCTGACGGACAAGGCCGAACGTGATGACACGTGCGCGAACATCTACCACAAGTCGCTGCTCTACCTCGTGTCGAACGCGTTCGAGGCGGGGCTCGGCAAGGCGCCGTTCCTGCACGAGCGCGAGGGCGAGCCGCTGCTCGGTATGGCGAAGTTCATCTCGCGGCTGCCAGCCGCGCAGCGCAATTTCGACTGGGTGCAGTCGCCGAACGACAACGCCTCGGGGGCGCTCGAGGCATCCACGTCGAAATCACATGGCGGCTTCGATGATGACCCGGCGACGCTGGCGTCGACGCTGGGGCGGATTGTCGGGAAGGGAAAGATCAAGGGCGCACGTTTTGCGCACCACTCGTCAGCGGCAGCGAATCGTGCGATTCGCGCCCCGTTGAACGCGACACCGGTCCAATCGTAGGGGCGGCCCCTCCTGCCTTCGCCAAGGCTACGGCGGGTCCACGCAGCTTTGGCGGAGGTGGAAAGGTCCTGCCCTACGGCTGCCTTTCAGCGATCGATTTTTCGAGAATTTCGATAAGCAGCTCGGCGCGCGCCAGCGGGTTCGGTGTTTCGAGCAGCTTCTCGCGATCGAGCTCGTCGATGTGTGACAGCTGGGACATGCCGTTGACCAGCCGCTCGTCGGAAATGTTCGCGGGGATGCCGACCAGTCCGGTGCGGCCGCCGGATTCCTTAATCAACTGCTCCAGCCTGACTCTTCGCGTATGCAACGCAGGCCGGTCGGCATCGCTGAGCGGATCGGTAATTGCGGTTACGTGCGCGATGCGATACGGCCGGCTCGCCTCTTCGCGCGTGATGCGGTACTTCGTCAGCGAGCCGAGCACAATGTTGTACTCACCGTTCGGCAGCTCCTCCACCTCGTTGATGACGCCCGCACATCCGACGGGAAAGACCGAGGGCGACCGCTCGTAGTCCTTCTCGTATCCCGGACGCAGCAGCACCATGCCGATGATGCGGTTGCCCTTAAGCGCGTCGGCGATCATCGCCTTGTAGCGCGGTTCGTAGATGTGGAGAGGAACCGACATGTCCGGGAAGAGCATCACATCTTCGAGCGGAAAAATCGGAATCGTCTCCGGCAGCGGTGTTTGCGCAGCGGCGATCGACGGGATAGCTATAATTGCGGCCGCTAACATGGCGCACCTCATGAGGTGCGCCCCACCAATCCAACGGGAGTAACGCATGCGCAAAGTCGTCATGACCCTTCTGACCTTTGCTCTCGGCGCCGCTTTCGCCGTCGTGTTCATGAACGGGCGGGACGGCGTTGAGGGACAGGCGCAACCAGCCGCGGCAGCAGGCGGCTTTTCCGCCGTGGCCAACGCGGTCGGCACGCAGGATGTCACGGGACCCTATGAGGTCGTCAAGGGCTGGCCGAAGGACATCTCGACGCTGCCGGGCAACGACAAGTGGACCTACGGCGCCGGTGAGAGTGTCTTCGCCGAGAGTCCAAACCGTATTTACGGCCTGTATCGCGGCGAGCTGCCGAACATCAAACCGCCGAAGGCCGTCCGTCTGCCCCAGGTCGGACCGAGCATCAGCTTCCCGGTAGCGGGATTCTGGCGTGATGCCACGGTTGCATCACTGCCCGGCACCGGCGGCACCGATCAGGATGTGAGGAAGTGGCTCACGTCATGGGAAGGAATGGACGACGAGATCGGTATCAAGGGACCGCCCTACTGGAAGCTCGGCGTGGACGCGAAATGGGAAAACTGCCTCGTCGTCTACGACGGTCAGGGCAACATCATCGAAACCTGGAAGCAATGGGACAAGCTGTTCCGTCGCCCGCACTCGGTCTACATCAGCCCCTACGACATGCAGAAGCGTGTGTGGGTGGTCGACGACAACATGCAGGCGATCTACGTCTTCACGCACGATGGGAAGCAGCTGCTGCAGACGATCGGTACGCCCGAGCATGAAGGCGCCGATGCGACGCACTTCAACAGGCCCACATATCTCGACTGGCTGCCCGACGGGACCTTCTTCGTCTCCGACGGCTACACCGGCACCCGCGTGGCGAAGTTCGACAAGAACGGCAAGTTCGTCGCGCAGTGGGGCATCAAGGGGATGCCGCCGAATGAGAAGCGTCCGGGCTACATGAACAATGTGCACGGCGTGGCGGTCGATCCGAGCAACCGCCACGTGTTTGTCAACGACCGCAACAACCATCGTATCCAGGTATTCGACGAGAACGGCAAGTATCTGAACGAATGGCACATCAACGCCGATCCGTCGAGCCTGCACCTGCTCTACATCGGGCAGGATCACATGGTGTGGACCTTCGATCGCAGCACGAACAAGATGGTCCAGTACGACCAGCAGGGACATCTGAAGTATGCGTGGGGCACGATGGGTGCGTTCCCGGGGGGCCTCTGGGGCGTGCACGGCATGAGCGTCGACTCCGACGGCAATCTCTACCTCGCCGAAGTCGACAGCGGCCGGGTGCAGAAGTTCAAGCCTCGTCCGGGCGCGAATCCGGCTTACCTGGTCGCAAAACCAGTCAAGCCGGTCTGGACGAATGCCACGAACTGAAAGAGGACTGGAGAGGCTGGAAGGGCGTGAGGGGCAGGAAGACCCTTCACGCCTTCTCGGTCTTACTGCTGCTGCGGGCTGACCGCTACGCTGATCGTCAGCCGCTTGATGTACTTCACCGGCTTGCCCTCCAGCGTCGCCGGCTGGTAGGTCCACTTCTTCGCTGCCGCCACCACCATCGAGTCGAAGCTCGGATCGATCGTCATCTGCATGCGCGGGCCCTGCACTGCGCCGCTCTCGTCGACCACGAACTCCACGACTCCCACCAACGGTTTCGACACCGCCGCGGGATATTTCGGCACGCGCTGCTGAATTGCCACGGGGGCGATGACGTCGCGATCCTCAACCGAGTACACCGGCTTGACGGGGCGCACCGGCTTCGCCTCCACCTTCGGTGCGGGCGGCGGAATCATCTTCACGGCCAGATCGCGGAAGCCCGATGCGAGCGTCTTGATGTCCGACAGGGGCGGCGCGCCGGCTGCCTGCGTGATGTCCGGATCGACGATGCTCTTCAGCACGTCGTCAAATCCGGCTGAGGCGGCCGGCCAATCCTTATTGTCGAATGCCGTCTTCGCCTCCGCGTATTCCTTCTGAATGAGCCCGGGCAGGAGCCGCTTGCGCGCATTCTGAAAGGCGGTTTGCACGCGCGGCGACAACTCCTCGTTCGACGCGCGGTAGAGCGGTTGCCGTATCAGCATCGCCTCGATGACCCGCTCGGCTTCATTTGTCTTTCCGAGCCCATAGAGGCAGAGCGTGCGATACAAGTCAATCGACTGCTGTTCATCCGGGGTGCGCGTGCCGCCGGCCAGTGAACCGAGCATCGTCAGCGCATCGTCGTACGAGGCGGAGACGTAGAGATCGCGCGCGGCGGCAAGGGATGCGACCGCGCCCTCCGCGGCGGCAAGTTTCGCCGAGAAGGCAAGCGATAACAGCAGGACAACGGCGCATGTGGTGTGTTTCATTTCTTCCTCATGTCAATACTCAAGCGGGTCGGCGTCGTGGCTGTCACCGTTGCGGTAATACGCTGCTCACCAAACTGTGGATGGCGGAACACGACTTCATGCGTGCCGACTGGTACTGACGTATTGCCGACCGGCGTTTCGCCCAGGTCCTGCCCGTCCAGCGTCACATTCGCCCACGGCGTCGCATTGATGGCAATCGTTCCCGACGGCCAGTCAGGCTTGATTCGCGCCACCTGGCCTGGCGCGACCTGAATGGTTTGCGATGCGCGATAACCGAGCGCCTCGTTTGAGAATTCGATGTCATGCCGTCCGGCCGCAACCATGATGCGATCGGTGCGGCTGCTGCCGAGCAGACGCTGGTTCTCGAAGATCTGCAGCTCCGCGGGCGCGTTGATCGAAATCCAGCCCGAAACCGGGGCGCCCTGCGGCGTCTTCAGCGGCACCACAAGTGATGCCGTCGCGCCCGGCTGAATCGTGACGTCCTCGCGAACGGATCCGAGATCGTTTTCGAGTGTTACCGAATGGCTGCCCGGCGCGAGTCCCGGAATTGTCAGCGGTGACGTGCCACGCACCTGGCCGTCGACAGACACTCTCGCGCCCGACGGATCCGTCCTGACTTGCAGGTCGCCGGTGCCTGCCGTCGCCTTCGGCATCTCCACGAACTGGGAGATCTGTGTGTTGGCAGTAACGTTGATGTTCAGCGTCCGGCGCACACCGTCGCTTGCCAGCTCGATCGTGTGCGCACCAACACTGAGCGTCGCGGTTGTAGGCGTCGTTCCGTGTGCTTGACCGTCGATGACGACGTTCGCGCCTGCGGGTTCACTGTTGACCGCGACGGTCCCGGTCACCGGCGCGACCGTCGGCGGCGCCGCGAAATAGCGCCGCGCCGCCATTACCCCTCCGGAAGTAACGGCGATGACGACAACGGCGGCGGCGATCAGGCGCGGCCGATTGAATGATCCACTCGAATACCCCTGGGGGGTGGGCATGTGCGCCATGTCCTCGTCCTCCTCGACCTCCTCGCGGCGCGGTGGAGCTGGCACCACACGCGTGATGGACGCTGCGGCTGCAATGGGTTCCGGCTTCGGCACAGGCACCGGCGATGGCACGGCGGCCTTCACGGGTTCAGGCTGTCGTTCTGTCTGCGATTCCGGCTTTGGTGGCGTGACGACGGCGATCGGTAGTGGCGGCGCCGACGGCGCAGCCGTCGCAACCGATCGCGCAGGTTCCGCGGTATGGCGCACGGGCTCTGACAGAGAGCGCGCCGGCTCGATGGGATCGAAACGCGAATACTCGCGCAGGAACGCCTCGAGCTTCTCTTTCGAGGCCTTCAGCTCGCCGGATTTCAGTCCAGCCTCGAACGCCTGTCGCGCTTCGACAGCGGAAGCAAACCAGCGAGTCGGCTCGAGCGAGAGCGCCTGCGACAACCACTCGCGCAGCCATTCAGGAATCGGTTCGAAGCCGCCGCCAAGGCCGAAGCTGCCGCTAGCGAGCGACGCCACGTCACCGGGATATTCGTCATCCGCAATTGGACGTCCGAGCAGCAGGGCCAGGGCGATCATGCCGATGGCCGCGACGTCGGCTCGGCGATCGAGCACTGGAGCGGTCACCGCAATTGGAAGCGTGATGCGCAGCTCCTTCCAATAACGGTCGGGCGAATGCCGCAGCTGCGCGAGTGCGGCGCCGAGCACGTGCTCGACGATGATGATGTCACCCGTCGAAGACACGACGATGCGCTCGGAGGCAAGCGTGCCGTGACACGCATCGGGTGCATCGTCGTGCAGCTCCGCCATGGCAACCAGGATCTGATCGATGAGATAGAGCGCCGACTGGATATCCAGCGGCAGCAGGTTCTGTTCGGCAGTGGACAACAGGCGCGAGAGCCTGACGCCAGCCGCAGTCTGCGAGATCAGCGCGATCTTCGGGCCGTCGCCGACGTGTTCGACGTCGTAGACTCGCGCGAAATGCGTGCTGCGCACGTGAGCGAGACGGTTAACGCGTTCGCGAACGAGGAACTCGAACGAGCGAATCGGCGCGAAGGCATCACGCAGGAGGAGAATGTCGACCGGTCCGTCAGCGGCCTCATGACGAAATCGTGTACCGAGTCCGTCCTTGAAGATCGCCTGCCGCGGATCGTGAACACGCGTGCCCGCTGTTTCCATATGCCGCGCGCGAGCACCAAGCGGCGTGCCAGATCTGAAATACGCGAAAAATCGCGGGTCTTACACGAAAACGGAAGGCGGGCTCTTGCAGAATTGTTCGTCGATTCCAAATTCCGTCGATGCTGCCCGCCGCTTCACATTGTCGCTGGAGTCTTACTGCGGAACCTGCATTCCTTTGGCCACGTAGACGGCGCCGGCGGGTGCGGTCTGCAGAAACGCGATGAGCGCTGCGACGTGCGGGTCGGCGGCGGCCTTCGGCGACGGCGCAGCCGAGAACCCGAGATAGCTCTGAAACTCCGACGGCAGCGGACCGGCCAGCACGACTCCAGGCTCGGGCAGGATCTCGCTGATCAACGTGATCACCAGGTCCGCTTCACCGTTCGCGACCGCTGCTGGCGCCGCACCGGGGCCCGTAAGCCGCGACTTCTGCTGGAACTGCTTCGCGATGCCGAGGCGCTGCACCAACTTGTCAATCGTCGGGAAGCTTGCACCATTCGGCGTGTACGCAATCGCTTTCGCATTCAGCAGCGACTGTTTCAGGGCAACGGCGGCCGTCACATCTGGTTTCTGTGCGCCTTTGCGGTAGCCGACGCCAATGCCGACTCGCGCCACTCTTGTCTGCATTGGTGAGAGCTTGCCCGCTTTCGCCAGCGCGCTCATCGCGTCGTCTGTGAGGATCGCGACGTCGAACGGCTCACCCTTCTCGATTCTCTGGCGCAGATCCGCCGTCGTGCTGAACTCGATTGCCAGTGGGCCGCCGCTCGCCTTCTCCAACTGCGGCGTCAACGCCTGAATGGCCGCCTTCACACCGTTGGAAGCAAACACGCGCAAGCCAGCCGCATCCGCGGATGCCGCAGAAAGGAATGAGAGAGCAACGACAGCCAGGCAGGCTTTAGCCGTACGACTCGCGCTTGATGCGGGCATTGGGCACTCCCAGCGACTTCAAATCCGCAAGCACCGATTCAAGAAACCGCGGCGCCGGCTCCTCGCCTTTCTCGCGAGCCGCGATGCGATCCCACTGCGAGATGCCCGGGCCGCAGACGTAGACGATGCAGGCATCGAGGTCCGGGACGAGCTCCCGGAGCAACGCGGCGCTGACGCGCCCCTTCCGGACGAGCGGGCCACAGACGCTGACGTCCGGCTCCCTCGTCAACGTGTGGATCACGCGCAGGCGATCCGAGTGATTGCGTTCAAGCTCGTCCAGTGCATCGCGAAAGATGACATCGTGCCACGTCTTGTTGGAATAGATAAACGTGTGGCGCAACCGCGGGTGGCTCACCAGCGCGTACTTGAGCATCGAGAAGTTCGGAACGCTGCCCGAGCCGGCACAGATGTGCACAATGTGATCGGTTTGCGTCTCGATGTCTGGTGGCAGTGTGTACGGCCCGGTAAATCCGGTCACCCTCAGCCGCATGCCACGTACCGTTCGCTTGACGAGCATCGGTGAGAGGAGCGGCGGATACTTCGTCATGCCCGAGACGTACTGCTCCTCTTTCACGGTGACGGCCAGATATCTCTCGTGCGGCGCCGAGCACATCGAGTAGGCGCGCGGCGGTTCCTTTCTGCCTTTGAGGTCTTCCAAGAACTCGGTGAACCGCGACAGCGCTTCGAACTGATGGGGATCGATCGTCAGGAAGTGGCCGGCGCGATATTCGAGGCGGTCATTGCCCGTAAAAAACACGAGTGTGCTCGTGTCGGGCGTCTCGACAATGACGTCGGCGACCATGACCTCGAGCTCCTTGATGCGTCTGGAGGGAGGCGCTTCAACGGCAAGGCTCATCGATGGAATGCTACACGACCGGCTAATACGCCGCACCGAGAAACGGCAGCCTGCGGCCGCAGGAGAAAGATCCACTGATGGCCCGCACGCCATCCATCGACTTCTCGTTAGTTTGTTGAGGGCGCTGCCAGACTCAGCGACGCGGATCTCGCGTCGCGCACATACGCGTGGCAGTGCACGCAGGTGGTAATGAGCGTCGAGTACGCGGCGCCGACACCCTCGATGTCGCGGTGCGCGGACGCCTCCTTCAGATCGTCGACAGAGGTCATGAACAACATCGCCTGCTGCGCGTACTCGCGCTTCGGCGGGTTCTGCCACGAGACGATCTCCATCTCGCTGATGCGCGCCAGCCCCGCCGCCGCGCGGTCGATCTCCTTATAGTCCGTCGTGACGATCCCCTTCAACAGCGCCTGCGTGTTCGAGAGCTTGGTGCGCATGATGGCCTGCATGCGGGCATCGCCGGAAGCTGGCCGCACGGTCACGGCCATGAGGAGCACGAAACCGATAAGCGCGAGGCGTCGGAACATAGCTGGATCTCCTGTTGGGACGACCGCCGGCGCCTGCATCAACTTTCGTACCGCGTTGATTTCTTGGAGAAACGCATCGCGGGCCATGACGGCGCGAAAGATCACGCGCTGCGCGGCGGGAAAATCCGCGCGGCGAGCCGACGGCGCGAACCGTTTCGAACGTGCGTCCGAACAACGCCATGCAATCGCCGCTGGCACGGACAGTGCGTGCAAGGCATCAAATCAACCTGCCGCAGGAGGCGTTATGTTCGGCCGAATCCTCGTCCCTACCGATTTCAGTGCGCCATCGGATGCGGCACTCGACTACGCGCGCATTCTGGCAACCAAGTTCGGCTCCGCGCTGGAGCTGCTTCACGTGATAGACGACCCGACGTCCGATTCGCAGTTCGTCCCCGATGGATTCGCCGCCTCCACCGTGGACATTCGCACCGAGCTGGCCGAGCACGCGCGCAAGCGGCTGGAAACACTCGTGACCTTCGTCGACCGCGCCAGGTATCACGCGCACGCGGAGGCCGTGTTCGGATCGCCGGCACGAACGATCGTCGATTACGCGACGGCCAGCGCCTCGGCGTTGATCGTTATGGGCACGCACGGGCGCACGGGACTCGCGCACTTACTGATGGGGAGTGTGGCGGAGCAGGTGGTGCGCAGCGCGCCATGTCCTGTCCTCACAGTCCGCCAGGTTGCGGTCGCGGACGACTTGCTCCTCGACACCGCGCACCTTGAAGGTGTCCGGCAGCTTGCTCTTCCAGTAAGCGTCTAGACTCGGCTCGAGCGATCACCGCCCGCCGTGATCGTTCTTCGTTCACAAAAAATTCCCCACGCCTGCTGGAGATTCCAGCCATTCGGCAGCTTGTTCTCCAGAATCACAAGGTTTGCAATGCCCGCACGTGCTACGGTTCTTGCACCGAAGCCCGCAAACTCCTGCAGCAAACGCAGTGTGCAGACGGCTTATACGAAGGAGCGTTTCGTCGTGGCGAATCGATTCACCGTCAGAGTGGGACTTGCGAGCGCGGTGGCTGTGATGGTTCTCGCGGCAGGAAGTTCCGCCGAGGCCCAAAAGCTCAGACCGCTCGCCGGACATGCCGCGTTACAGGCGCAGGCTCAAAGTGCCCAGCAAACACCGCCGGCCGGTAACGCCAATGGCTACGTCGGAGAGGCCACGTGCCTGACGTGCCATGACAACCATTACGCCGGTACCGCACACGGCTTGAAGTCGAATCCGCGTACGCCGGCCGCGCAGATGGGATGCGAAAGCTGTCACGGACCCGGCAAAGCGCACGTGGACGGCGAAGGCGACGTCACGAAGATCCGCAACTTCCTCACGATGAAGCCGCAGGAGGCGAGCCAGTACTGCGTGAGCTGCCACGATCGCGGCACCCACGCGCTCTGGACCGGCAGTCAGCACGACCAGCGGAACGTCGGCTGTATCACCTGCCACAGCGTGCATGCCCCAAAGGGCGACCATCAGCTGAAGGCCGCGTCCGAAATGCAGATGTGCGCGACCTGCCACCAGAACATCGTCAACAAGCAGCACCGCTTCCAGCACATGCCTGTGCGCGAGGGGCAACTGACCTGCTCGTCCTGCCACAACGTGCATGGCTCGCAGAATCTGCGGCTTCTGAAGGTCGGAACGACGATTGACGAGGCGTGCGCCAGCTGTCACGCGGAGAAGCGCGGCCCGTATCTCTGGGAGCATGCGCCCGTCGCCAACGCCTGCACGACGTGTCACGACCCACATGGCAGCAACAACGACCGGATGCTGGTTGCCAAGCAGCCGTTCCTCTGCCAGCGGTGTCACGTCACCTCGCGACATCCTCCGACCGTTTACGAGGGGTTCCTGTTGAACAACTCGACGAACGCCAACAAGATTTTCGGGCGCTCATGCACGGTCTGCCATCAGCAGGTTCACGGGTCGAACGCCCCCTCGGGCCAGTTCTTCCTGCGTTGACGAGGAGGATGTCATGCGACACACGATTCGACTCACGTCCATCGCACTGCTCCTCCTCACGTGGCCGCTTGCTGCCGGGGCGCAGCAGCGTCCGTCGCTGCAGCCGGCGCCGGAGCAAGTGCCTGAAGCACGTCCCGCTGCCGGCGAGGGCGCAGCCGCGACAACACCAGAAACGACTGGCTCCATCGATCTAGGAGGACGGTTCACCAATGTCGATGGTGACGCCGCACGTTATGAGCGTTTCCGCGATCTTCGCAGCGGCTCCTGGTCACGACTGACCTTCGACAAGAAGAATGAATCGTATCTGTTCGGGGCGAAGGCACAGAACATCGGCTATCGCGATCAGATGTTCTCGGCCGACTACGAGGGGGGCAAAGGGTGGCTGACTGGCTCGTTCGTCTCGACGCCACTCAACTACAGCTACATCTCGACGACGCCGTGGATTGAACAATCATCCGGACATCTCACTCTTGATCTGGCTGCCCGGCAGCTCGTGCAGGCGGGCACCGTCGTCGGCATTCCGCAGAATGCCGCGCAGTTGAACACGCCATCGATCTACCGCGGCCTGGCAGCGCCCTTCACGCTGCAGCACCTGCGGCAAACGGGCGCGGCATCAGGCGTCTACGAATTCAACCGCGACACATCGTTCGCAGGCGGCTTTTCTTCGACGAAGCGCGAGGGACATCAGCCGTGGGGCGCCTCCTTTGCGTTCAATGTCGCCAACGAAGTCCCGCTTGCCATCGACAGCCGCACCAACGACGCCAATGCCGCGCTCGAGTGGACGAAGACGCGTGGCATGTTCCGCGTCGGGTGGAATGGCTCTTGGTACAACAACCACATCAACGAGCTGACGTGGGACAACGCGTTCCGCGCCACCAGCGCCAATCCGTTCGATCCGAGCGGATACAGCAACGGCAACGGCTCGTCGATCGGACGTATGTCCGTACCACCGGACAACCTGCTGAACTCGTTCAACGCGATGGCGATGTACAAGCTTCAGCCGCGCACGGTCCTCAACGGCAGCGTGGCGTTCACGCGCATGAGCCAGAACGATCCGCTCATTCCGTGGACGATCAATCCGGTTCTGCAAACGTCGGCAATCTACGCAGCGTTTCCCGGGTTGGCGAACCTGCCGCGCGCTACGGCGGAGGCGAAGGTTGATGGCCTCAACGCAGTGCTGAACTTCTCGACGCGGCCGACGCAGTTCTGGGGGATCACCGCGCGCTACCGTTACAACAATCACGACAACAAGACGCTGCCCTTCAATGGCGTGGAGTACGTCCGCTTCGATGCGGTCCCCGAGGAGACCGGCGGCATATCGGAACAGTTCGACATCGTCGAGAACCTCGCGGACGTCAACGTGCACTTCAACGTGCTGCCGTACAGCACGCTGCGCGTCGGCTACGGCTTCGACTCGTTCGATCGCACCGGCCGTTCGTTCAGCAACATGACCGACAACACGGCACGTGTGTCGCTCGATACGGTGGGCAATCAGCACGTGACCATTCGTGCACTGTATGAGTTCACGAGGCGCGTAGGCTCCGGGTTCTCCGAAGATGCCATCGAGGAAGGCGGCTCGCAGCCCGGGCTGCGGTTCTATGACGAAGCGAACCGCGATCGTCATCGCGGCACCCTGATGTTCATCGTCAACCCACTGGACGTAATGGATGTGACGTTCTCGCTCGCGACCGGCAGCGACAGCTACGGCGGTCCTGGCCACGAGTTCGGCCTGCTCGACAACGACAACCAGGCCTACAACGCGGGCGTCAACGTCTACCCGTCCGACACCGTGAACCTCGGATTCAACTACGGCCGCGAGCACTTCAAGTCGAATCAAAAGTCGCGCAACGCGAACCCGCCGCCCGATCCGCAGTTCACGGATCCGAGCCGCGACTGGCTGCTCGACAACGTCGAAAACGTCAACAACGTGAATGTGTTCGCGGACTTCCCGAAGCTGGCGCGCAAGACAACGGCGCGTGTGACCTACGACTACAGCGATTCGGATAACGCCTTCAACTTCAGCGGACCGCGCATCCTGTCGCTTGCAGCGGCTGGCCAGTTTCTGCCGCTGCCGAACTACACGAACAGCTGGCACAGGCTCGGCACAGACGTGCAGTACTTCTTCGTGCCGCGCGTCGGAGTGGGTGCGGATTACTGGTTCGAGCGCATGAACGTCCGCGATTTCAACACGCTGAATCTGCCGGGTACGGAGACTCCGCGCACCGACTATCTCGGCGAGATCTCCACTGGGTACGGAAGCCGGCCGTATACGGGAAACACCGTGTTCGTCCGATTGATTTACCTCTTCTGATTGAGAGGGTCGTCATGCGGTTAGCACTTGTTCTGGGCGTTGTCGGCTTGGTTATGGCGGCAGGACCCGCGCGTGGCCAGGACGTCGTCAAAGGCGCAAAGGTCTATGCGGATCAGAAGTGCGCCATGTGCCACTCCATCGGCGGAGTCGGTAACAAGAAAGGACCGCTCGATGGGGTCGGTTCGAAGTACTCAAGCGCCGACCTTCACGCGTGGATCATCGACGCGAAGGGCATGACCGAGAAGGCCAAGGCAGATCGCAAACCGCCGATGAAGAACTACGCGCTGCCGAAGGACGACGTGGATGCGCTCGTCGCCTACATGGCGTCGCTGAAGAAGTAGACGCTGGAGCGTCCAATGCGTCGTCTGCTCGTCGTGCTGCTGTTCGCCTGTGCCACCGTCGCGCCCATGCGACCAGCCGCAGCACAAGATGCACCGAAGCCGCCGAGTAATGACGACTGCCAGGCCTGCCACGGCGAGGCCGACGCCAAGCGGGCCAGCGGTTCCTCTGTTGCCGTCGATGCGAAGACCTTCGCCGCCTCCATTCACGGACAACTCAACTGCGTTGACTGTCATGCCGATCTGCAGACGCTGCAGGAATACCCGCATGCGGACCGCCTGAAGCCGGTTGACTGCGGCACCTGCCATACGGACGAAGCGGTCGCCTACCATCCGAGCGCTCACGGCCGCGCGCGCGAAGGCGCGGGCCTGATCGTGGCGCCGACCTGCGCGACGTGCCACGGCACGCACGACATCAAGCCGGGAGATGATCCGAACAGTCGGACTGCGAAGGCAAACGTCGCGGCCAACTGCGGCACGTGCCACACGGGGATTAAGGAGCGATTCGACGTCGGCATCCACGCCGCCGCCCTCCGCAATCACAATGCGATGGCGCCAACCTGCACCAACTGTCACACCGCGCACGGCATCTCACGCACCGACAATAACGCGTGGCGTTTGAACGCTGCGCAGGAGTGCGGCGGCTGCCACGTGCGGCTCGTTGACACGTACACGCGCACGTTCCACGGGAAGGTCACGCAGCTCGGCTATGGACAGGTGGCGGCGTGTGCGGACTGCCATCGTGGCCACGACATTCTGCCGCCGGGCGATCCGAATTCCAGCGTGGCAGCCGGTCATCGCATCGAAACCTGCAGCAAGTGCCATAAGGGCGCGAACGCTCAATTTGTGAAGTACGACCCGCATCCCGATCCGACTAACTACCAGCGGAATCCGGTGCTCTGGTATGCCAATGTCTTCTACTGGGTGCTGATCCCTGGCTGTTTTGGTTTCTTCGCGCTGCATAGCGCGCTCTGGTTCAACCGATCATGGCGAGAACGGCGGAAATAACCGCTCCAGCGACGCGGTACGTATCGCGTTTCGATACGAAGAGCCGCATTCTGCACGTCGTGACGATGACCTCGTTCCTCGGGTTGTCGGCGACCGGCGTGCCGCTGCTCTTCAGCGATGCGACATGGGCTCGAGGGCTGGCGGCGATACTCGGGGGGTTCCACACCGCCGGCATCGTGCATCGCTTCTTCGGCGCGGCGCTTCTCGCCGCGGTCGCGTATCACCTGGCGGATGTCCTCTGGCGAGCGTTCGTGCGCGGTGAGCGCGGCCTGTTATGGGGACCCACCTCGATGATGCCGCAGCCGCGCGACCTGAAGGATTTCTTCAAGCAGATGCGCTGGTTCTTCGGAGCGGCCGAACGCCCGCGCTTCGAATACTTCACCTATTGGGAGAAGTTCGACTACTGGGCGGTGCTCTGGGGCACGCTGATCATGGGCGCCGCCGGCCTGCTGATGTGGTTTCCGGAAACGGCGTCACGGATTGTGCCCGGCTGGATGTTCAATGTCGCCTTGTTCGTTCACGGAGCAGAAGCGACACTGGCCATCGGCTTCATCTTCGTCATCCACTTCTTCAACGGCCACCTGCGCCCAGGCAAGTTCCCGATGGATCTGGTCATCTTCACAGGTAAGGTCAGCGACCAGGAACTGCGGCAGGAGCGCGCCGAGATGTACGATCGCTTAGCAAAAAGCGGCGAACTCGATACCATGTTCGTGCCCGCGCCGACCGCCGAGCAACTGCGGCGCAGCCGCATCATCGGCTCCCTCGGCTTGTCGATTGGCGTCGCGCTGGTTCTCCTCATCGTCTACGCGGTCCTGTAGCGGCGGACCCACGTAGGAGCGAGCCTTCGGTCCGCTCCTGCGGCCCTACGATCGCGTGAAGGAGCTTCGACGTGTTTCGCAGTCCGCTGTCGTTTACCGGTGCTGTACTCACCACCTTCAGCGCCGTCACGTTTCTGATCGTTTTTCTCGCCGATCTGTTCGGCTGGCACACCAATCCCTACCTCGGGATTGTTTTCTTCCTGATCCTGCCGGGCATCTTCCTGGTCGGCCTTGCATTGGTTCCAATCGGTGCCTGGCTGGAGCGCCGGCGCGTTGCCGCCGGCAAACAGCCGCGTGAGCGCCGTTGGCCGCGCCTCGATCTGAATGATCCGATTCAGAGGCGGCGCGCCGTCTTCGTGTTCGCGCTCACGATGGCCAACATCGTAATCGTCTCGCTCGCCGCGTATCGCGGCGTCGAATACATGGACTCAGTGACGTTCTGCGGCCAGGTGTGCCACACGGTGATGGAGCCGGAGTTCACCGCGCATCAGGATGCCGCACACTCACGCGTCGCGTGCGTGCAGTGTCACATCGGCCCCGGCGCGTCGTGGTTTGCACGCTCCAAGATCTCCGGTACACGTCAGGTCCTCGCCGTCTCGTTCCATACCTACGATCGGCCCATTCCCTCTCCTGTACAGAACCTGCGTCCCGCACGCGAGACATGCGAGGTCTGCCACTGGCCCGAGAAATTCCACGGCGACATCGTCCGCACGATTGTCGAGTACGGCAATGACGCAATGAATACCGAATCGGTGACGACGCTGAACATGCATGTGGGCGGCGGCGTTCCAAGGCAGGTGAATCCGTCGAGCATTCACTGGCATGTCGCGCAGGGCGTCGAAATCGAATACGTCACGACCGACGATAAGCGTCAGGTGATTCCCTACGTCCGGCTGAAGGATCGGAATGGCAACGTTCGCGAGTACTTCGCGCAAGGCGTCACGCCGCAGCAGATCGCCGGCGGCGAGCGACGCCTGATGGACTGCATCGATTGCCACAACCGTCCGAGCCATCCGATCGCGCCGACTCCAGAACGCGCGGTGAATGACGCCATGGCGCGCGGCGACATCCCGAAAGAATTGCCGTTTATCCACCGCGAAGCGGTCAAGGCGCTGAAGGGAAAGTTCGAATCGGCACAGGCCGCCGATGAAGCGATCAGCAAGCAGCTGCGCGAGTTCTATCGGATGCAGCAGCCCGCCGTCTACACGTCACAGCGTCCGGAAGTCGAGCGCGCCGTGAACGCGACCGTCGCGGTTTACAAGCGCAACGTCTTTCCGACGATGAACGTGCAGTTCGGCACGTATCTCAACAATATCGGCCACGTCGATTCACCTGGTTGCTTTCGCTGCCACGACGACGAGCACAAAGCGAAGGACGGGAAAACGATTGGCCAGGACTGCGAGACGTGCCACGCGATAAGTTAGAAGCGGGAAGGTTGAAGTTGGAAGTAAGTTCGAGTTGCGAACTTACTTCTCATGTCCCGCTTCCGGCTACTTCTTCTTCAGCGTCGCGAGATATGCGACGAGGTCGTCGACTTCTTCTTTCGTGAGGGTGGCGTAGGCTTTCATCGGCGGCTTGCGATCCGCCTTCGCCTTTGCGGCCATCTCGGGCGCAGAGGTAATCCACTGACGGATATCCCCCGCCGACAGCTTCGAACCAACGTCGTCGAGCGGGCCCTTCTTGTTGCCGGTTCCCGCAATGGAATGGCAGACACCGCATTTGTTGTCCGTGAACAGCTGCTTGCCATGGTCGGCGTTGCCCTGCGCGAACGCGCCGCCGGCCCACAAGCAGAGACCGATCGAAACGAGAGCGATGCGAATCATTGGCTTGAACTCCTGCCTCACACGGTGTTCAACAAGCATGCCGCGAAGATTTCCCCGCGTATCAGCAACATCGGCTGACGAACGGCCGGGGAATTTTTCTGGCGCACGTGAAATTTCGCGCGGCTCGCGCGCCTGAAGCACCTGTACTCCATGACGAGGTCTTCAATGGTCGTGGTACGTCTTCTGCTCCACTAGGAGGTTGGAGTCAGGTCACTGACTCTGATTCGCGAGAGGGCATGGTCATGTTCAAGCACATCCTGGTTCCAATCGACTTCAGCGCGCCGTCGGACGCGGCGTTGGACTACGCGCGAACCGTAGCCAGACAGTTCGGCGCCACGCTGCACCTGCTGCATGTCACTGACGATCCATATCGCGCGTTCTATTCTGCTGAAGTCTACGTGCCAGAAGTAGAGGGGCTCCGTGAGGAGATCCTTAGCGACTCACTCGCGCGGCTGAAAGGGCTGCTCCGCACCTCCGATCTCAGCGATCTGCACGCGATGGCTGAGGCTGTGATCGGCACTCCGGCGTCTGCAATCATCGAGTACGCAGGAGGACGCGGCGTCGATCTGATCGTGATGGGCACGCATGGACGCGGCGGCATGTCCCACCTGCTGTTGGGGAGCGTCGCCGAACGCGTGGTGAGAACTGCACCGTGTCCGGTGCTGACGGTAAGGAGCGCGCCGAAACCGGCAGAGGCGAGTCAGACGAAGGCGGACGTGGTTGAGGAAGTGCCGGCGGCGATGCGCGCGTCGAGCACCGTTGACAAGCAGTGCTAAGCGGCTATTTCGCAGCCAGCCCGAACTTCTCGATACGGTAGCGAACCTGGTCGCGATTGATCCCGAGGAGCTGACCCGCCTGCGTCTGATTGCCGCCAGCCCGTTCGAGCGCCTGCACCAGCAGCTGCCGCTCGACTTCGTCGAGACTGATCCCTTCCACGGGCAGCTTGAATTCTGCCGGTGTCACCGATCGCGTCAGCGTCGTGAAGTCGCTCGGCTGCAGCCACTCGTGCTCCACCAGCAGCATCGCGCGCTCGATGGCGTTGCGCATCTCACGGATGTTGCCCGGCCACTGATACGACTCGAGCATCTGCATCCCTTCCGGTGAGACACCGCGCACATGCCGCTTGAATTCACGGTTGAAGAGATCGACGTAGAACGACGCGAGCAGCGGGATGTCGCCGTGCCGCTCCCTGAGCGGCGGCAGCGCGATCGGCATCACCTGGAGGCGATAGAACAGGTCCTCCCGGAACTTTCCGTTGGACACTTCCTGCTCGAGGTTGCGGTTGGTGGCGGCGATGACGCGCACGTCAACGCGGAGGTCCTGAAGGCCGCCAACACGCTTGAAGGTCTTCTCCTCGAGGAATCGCAGCAGCTTGGCTTGCAACCCAGGTGTCATCTCGCCGATTTCGTCCAGGAACACCGTTCCGCCGTCGGCCGTTTCCAGGAGCCCACGCTTCTGCTGCCGCGCGTCGGTGAACGCGCCGCGCTCATGGCCGAAGAGCTCACTCTCGAGCAATTGCTCCGGCAACGCAGACATCGTGATGTTGACGAACGAGCGACGCGCGCGATCGCTGTTGTAGTGGATGCTCTTGGCCGCGAGATCCTTGCCGGTCCCCGTGTCACCTGTGAGCAGGACCGTCGACGCGGGACTCTTCGCCACCCGCGCGAGCAGCGCCTTGATCGCCTGCATCGCCGGCGATTGGCCGATGATGGCGTCGAAGGAGTACTCGCGCCCCTGGCTGGAACGGAGCGCGCGAACCTCGCGACGGAGCTGGCTGGTTTCCAGCGCCTTCTGGACCAGCATCTCAACTTCGTCGAGGTTGAAGGGCTTATTGACGTAGTGGTACGCCCCGAGCTTCATCGCCTCGACCGCGGTCTCGATAGACGAATAGCCGGTCATCAGGATGACCTGTATTTCAGGCGAGACTTCCTTGATCTTCTTCAGGACGGAGAGTCCATCGCCATCCGGCAGCTTGAAGTCGAGCAGTACGAGGTCGATGTCAGCGCTGCCGATGCGCTCGAGCGCGTCCGCGGCCAGGCCGGCTTCGAAAACGTCATATCCAGCCGCGGTCAGTCGCTCGTTGAGCGACCACCGGACAAGTTGTTCATCGTCGACAATCAGGATGCGCGCAGAAGCCACGCCCAAGTATACCGATGAGAAACGTCGAGACGGCAACCCAGCTCGCCGATCTGAAACGAGCGCTCGATCACGCGGCTATCGTCGCGACGACCGATGTCACGGGCAAGATCACGTACGTCAACGACAAGTTCTGCGAGATTTCCGGCTACAGGCGTGACGAATTGCTTGGTGAGGATCACCGCGTCGTCAACTCCGGCCTGCATTCGAAGCAATTCATGCGCGATCTGTGGGTGACCATCGCGAACGGGCGGGTCTGGCACGGCGAGATTCGCAACAAGGCAAAGGACGGCCACTTCTACTGGGTCGACACGACGATTGTTCCGTTCCTGGACGACCGCGGGAAGCCCTACCAGTACATCGCCATTCGCGCGGATATCACCGCGCGCAAAGCGGCCGAACAGCGCCTGGCAGAACAGGCGGCGCTGGCGCGGCTCGGCCAGATGGCCGCCGTTGTCGCGCACGAAGTGAAAAACCCCCTTGCCGGCATCAAGGGGGCCATTCAGGTGATGCTCTCGCGGGGTAGGCGGGACGATACGGAATCCGTCGTCATGCACGATATCGTCGCCCGCATCGATGCGCTCAACGAACTGATTCAGGACCTGATGATGTTCGCGCGGCCGCGGCCGGCGCGGCTCGCGCCCGTCAACCTTCGCCGCGTGATTGACGAGGCGATAACCACCCTACGACGTGATCCTGTGGCCGCGGCCGTCGAGATCAACGTTATCGACGTTATGGACGTCGGCGATATCACGGCCGACGCGGACATGATGCGCGCCACGATCGTCAATCTGTTATTGAACGCGGCCCAGGCGATGAACGGCCAAGGCCGCATTCAGCTCGCCATGTCGCGGCAGGATCGGAACTGGATGATTGAGGTCTCGGACAACGGTCCGGGCATACCAATCGATCTCCGCGAACAGGTGCTCGAGCCGTTCTTCACGACGAAAGCGCGGGGCGGCGGGCTCGGACTGCCAATCGCGAAGCGTGTCGCGGAGCTGCATGGCGGTACGCTGACACTTCGCTTTCCGGAGACCGGCGGCACGACCGTAACGATCGCCGCGCCCTTCCGCCTCAGTCCGGCTCAGGCGGATACGGACAACGCGTCGTCGTGATCGTGATGACGCGCGCGTAAACCAAACTTCTCGATCCGATAGCGCACCTGATCGCGATTGATGCGCAGAAGTTGGCCCGCGTGCGTCTGATTCCAACGGCAGCGATCAAGGGCCTGCACGAGGAGTTGACGCTCGACATCCTCGAGATTCACGCCCTCAGGTGGTAGCCGGAACATCGATGTCGACCCAGACTGGCGCGTCAGCGACGGGAAGTCGTGGGGCGTCAGCCACTCCCGATCGACCAGCAGCATCGCGCGCTCGATGGCGTTGCGCAGCTCGCGGATGTTCCCAGGCCAGCGGTAATGCTCCAGCACGGCCATCGCCTCGTCGTTGAGACCGCGGACTTTCTTGCGGAACTCGCGGTTGAACCGATCGACGTAGTAGTCGATGAGCAGCCGTATGTCGCCGTTTCGTTCCCGCAGCGGCGGCAGCGTGAGCGGCATCACGTGCAGACGATAGAAGAGATCCTCGCGGAACTTCCCCGCTTTCACTTCCTGTTCGAGATCGCGATTGGTCGCCGCGATGACACGAACATCGACGTGCACGTCAGCGAGACCCCCAACCCGCTTGAACGTCTTCTCTTCCAGAAAGCGCAGCAGCTTGGACTGCAGGCCAGCCGTGATTTCACCGATTTCATCGAGAAACACGGTGCCGCCGTCTGCGGTTTCAAACAGGCCGCGCTTCTGCTGACGGGCGTCGGTGAAGGCACCGCGCTCATGGCCGAACAGCTCGCTTTCCAGCAGCTGCTCGGGCAAGGCCGAGCAGGTGATGTTCACAAACGGCCGCGCGGCCCTGTTGCTGTTGTAGTGAATCGCCTTGGCCGCGAGATCCTTGCCCGTCCCCGTTTCACCCGTCAGCAGCACCGTCGACGCTGGGCTCGAGGCGACGCGCGCGAGCATTGATTTGATCTCGAGCATCGCCGCCGACGTGCCGACAATCGAATCGAAACCGTATTCGAGACCGGCGCTGGAACGCAGCGTCCGCACCTCGCGGCGCAGACGGCTTGTTTCGAGCGCCTTCGCGACCGAAATAGAGACTTCCTGCAGGTTGAACGGCTTGTCGATGTAGTGCCATGCACCCAGCTTCATTGCTTCAACTGCGTTCTCGACCGTCGAGAACGCCGTCATCAGAATGACGAGCGTTTCTGGAGACAGCTCCTTGATGCGGCGCAGCAGCGTCAGCCCGTCGCCGTCGGGCAGCTTGTAATCGAGCAGGACCAGATCGATCGAGCCGTGCATCCGCTCCAGCGCTTCGGCCGCAGTTCGCGCCTCGAGGACGGTGTACCCCTCCCGGACGAGGGCTTCGCGTAATGACCACCGCACGAGGTCTTCGTCATCGACGATCAGCAGGGTTGGCGCGCTCATACAAACCTCGAATCCGAAAAATTCCGCGCACGTGGGGAACTTTTCGCGTAGAAACCAGGCTATCCGGTAACTGAGAGGTAGTTGAGCAACAACCGAGCCGCGGCGGCAGAGGCGTGTTTTAGAGCGACCGCACGACGTTTTCGAGATCGTGCATGTTGAACGGCTTGTTGAGGACGCGGGACGCGCCCAGCTGCAGCGCGCCGGCGGTGACGTCCGGCGTACCGAACGCGGTCATCATGACGACCGCGGCGCCGGGCGCCCTTTCGCGAATCTTCGCCAGCAATCCGAGGTCGTTCGAATCCGGCAGGCGGAAATCAAGAAGCACGAGGTCGGGACCAGGCTGCTCCGCGATCGTACGCAGCGCCGAGGCCGCATCCTCTGCTTCGGCCACCTGATGCCCGGCCGCGCCAAGAGTCTCCGCAATGGACCACCGGATCAGGGGTTCATCATCGACGACGAGAACGCGAAGGCAACGTGCCGCGGTAGCCATGTCGGGCCAACTGCTACAAGATTCGATCCGATCTCAATGGGTCGGCAACTGAACGATTACGGTTGTGCCACCCTCGGCAGGACAGCGCACATCGATGGTACCGCGGTGCGCCTCGATCAGTCGCTTTGCCGTGGGAAGGCCGAGGCCCGTGCCGCGTGATTTCGTCGTGAAGAACGGCGTGAAGATCTTCTCACGCACGTCGGATGGAATGCCAGGGCCGTTGTCGGAAACCGCGATACGGCACATGCCGTTGCTCGCTTCGACCGACACCTTGATCCTTCCCTGCCCTCGCATTGCCTGCGCGCTGTTCACCATCAGATTGAGAAACACGATCTGCAGCAGACCTGGATCCGCCTGCACCGGCGGAGCGATGCCTTCCACTTCGATCTGCACGGCGTTGAGCGCCGGGTCTTCGCGCAGCAACTCCGCCGTCGACGACACGAGCATCGGAATCGCGACCGATATCGGATTGGGCCGAGGCGGCCGTGCGAACAGGAGCAGATCTTTCATCAAGGCGTTCAGCGAATCGACGCGGCTCACAATCTCTTTCACGATCGCCGCATCGCGGCTCCCCGCAGGCAATCGCGTGCCGATGACCTCTATTGCGCCGCGCACCGCCGCCAACGGGTTCTTGATTTCGTGCGCGAGTACGGCGGCCATCTCGCCGAGGCGTGCCAGCGCCGCCTGTTCGCGCAGCTGCTGTTCCATGGCGACGCGCGCGCTCAGATCGTGAAGGATGCCGGTGAATTTCCGCGTGCCGTCAACCGACGTCTCGCCCACCGCAAGATGCAGCGGAAACCGTGAGCCATCCTTCCGCTTCCCCGTCACCTCGCGGCCGATGCCGATGATCTTCTTCGCCCCGGTGTCCAGATAGCGGTGCAGATACCCGTCGTGCTCCTCGTGATATGGCGAGGGCATCAGCATATTCACGTTGCGCCCGATGACTTCCGGCGCGGAGTACCCGAACAGGCGCTCCGCGGCCGGATTGAACGCTTCGATGCAGCCGCGATCGTCGATGACGATGATGCCGTCGACGGCGGACTCGACAATCGAGCGCCAGCGCGCAGCATCGTGGGCGGCCGCAAAATCTTTGTCGCGCATGGGGATTTTCGAGGGTGTGTAGTCTACAACGGCGTGCGGATGCCCGACGTTCACGGGCCAAACGGTGGCATCTGTCGGCCGCCCGTCCGATACGTTGCCTGAGGCCTACTCAGGAGGCGGACCGCTCTCAATCCGCCGCCTGATCTCGCTGAACACGCCGGCGCTTTCACTCTTCAGTCGACCTTCCAACAGCGACCGCTTCCACGGCCCGAAGATGCCGCCGAGCAGGTCGAGCTGCGAGCGATTCACGTAGACCAGGTACCTGTGTCCTGACGCGTCTTCGGTAAGTGCCGTCAGTCCTAACGAGGCGTTCCGGTAGTGAGTGGCAAAGACCTCGCGGCTGACGGCGGCGACGAGCATCGAGCCGGCAAGGCGGGGACGTACGATGTCAACATGAGTGAGGCCAATCACGGCCTTCCCGGCGCCGTACTGCTCCTTCGACCAATAGAAAAAGGACTCGACGTCGGCGGGGGCAAACGCGTTCGACTGCAAATATGGGGAGTGGTCCACGAGAACGCTGAAGACGCTGTTCGGCGCGACCGTCCGGTGCCGATCTGCGTACGGTTGGAGTCCGCTGAACCCCGACGTCTGGTAGGACGTGATCCGATTCCAGACGACACGTCTGAACTGCTCCTGAACTGCGTCCTTCCACTCCGCGCCGCTCACATCAGCGGCGTGGCGGAGCGCCTCGATGTCCTCGATCGTCAACTTCACGCTGCAGTCGCCGGGCCGGCAGCGCCGCAAGTCCTCGAGATCCACGTCGTCTAGCGATATATCCTGCAGGTCCTCGAACGCCGGCGGATCCGACAGGCGGCGGACGCCAATCACGAAGCGGCTCTTCTTCAATTGGGCGATGGCGTTGACCCACGTGACGAACATCTCGGGGTCGGCGTTGACGCGCGACGCCGCGAAGACGCCCAGCTCACCATCGGCCGATGGCAGGACGCGAACGATCACCTCGCCGCGATCGAGCCGGCTCTGAGCGGCGGCGTCAACGCTGATAGCGGGACGAAGCCAGGAGAACGCATCCAGGCTGGTACCCATGGCCACTCCAGACAACAACAGCAGGAGCGCAGCGGTGCAACGCGCGATCGGTCTCACGGCGACGGCATCATGCGCGGCAACGCCCATGCCGCATCGCGGTCGCAAATATTCGTGAAGCGATGGCGGTGCGCGGTCAGGTGATGCGGGATTTTCCGGGTGACGCCCCGAATTTTCGAGCCGTCATCGAGTCGCCGTTAGACGCCCTGCTCGATGTCGGGCGATTTGTCGGCAGATTCGCGACCGTTGCAACGGGTACAGGCCTTGCTCATATCGCCTGCACAATCAAAAAGAGATAACGATGACGACCGACGATCGTGACCTGCACGTGCGCATCCACGCGGAGTATCAGGAGATGCCCGGCCTGAAGCTGACGCTGGCTCAGGCCTCCCGCCTGTTCAACCTCGAACCCAGACGCTGCGCCGAGGCGCTCAACGCGCTCGTCGATGTCGGCGTTCTGCGCACGGACGGACAAACATTCCTTCACGCACGCGGCGGAAGGCAGTACGTCTAAG
>DATJJE010000025.1:0-25149 GCA_035492455.1 Vicinamibacterales bacterium
GCCGGAGCCAACTGATTCGACGAGGGACCCGTATGAAAGAAACGCACATGAAGCAGCGAGCGATGATCGTCGTTGGCGTGGCGGTCGCCGTCGCGGTCCTGACCGCAGTACCTGTCCACGGCCACCACAGCGGCTCGACACTCTTTTCTGAAAAGACGTCGACCCTGAAAGGCTCCGTCGCCAAGTGGGTGTGGTCCAACCCGCACTGCCTGTTGACGGTCGACGTGAAAGGCGACGATGGCCAGTTGGTGTCCTGGCTGATAGAACTGCAGGCGCCGAACACCATTTACCCCGCCGGTTACCGCATCAATACCTTCAAGCCGGGCGACCCGGTGACGGTCGCCGTGCACGCAGTCTCCAACGGCCGGCCTTACGCCCGGGTTGTCTCGGTGACGCTGGCCGACGGCAAAACCCTGGGTGATGGCGTTCGCGCTGATACCCCCGCGCCGTAACGTGCCGGTGGACAGATGAGGCGTCGATTCAACGCGGCCGCCTCCTGGTCGATGGCCGCGGCGATGTTGTGCCTGCTCGCCGGCGCGACCCTGCGGGCAGGCCAGAGCACCCCCGAGGCGTCGCTCCTCAGCGAGCAGTACTTCAAGAACATCCAGGTGCTGAAGGGGATGCCGGTCGACACGTTCTTCGATGCGATGGGGATGTTCGCCGCGTCGATGGGGAACGATTGCACCTTCTGTCATTCCAAGGAGGCGGGGTTCCGGCGCGAAGCGTTTGCCGAAACCACGCCGCGGATTCAGCGAGCCCGCCAGATGATCGGGATGGTGCAGGCGCTCAATGCGCAGTATTTCGGCGGGCGCCCGCGCGTCACCTGCTTCACGTGTCACCGCGGCCAGTATTCGCCGGTCGATGCTCCGAGCTTTCTCATCCAGTACGGCGTCCCTGTCGAAGACCCAGACATCATCAATTTTCCGACCGAGGCGGGGGTGTCGGCCGACCAGGTGTTCGACCGGTACCTGACCGCGATCGGCGGCACGGCGGCGCTCGCCAAAATCACGAGCTTCACGGCGACGGGCACCTACGCTGGATTCGACACCGGGCAGGAGGAAGTACCGGTGCAGATCTTCGCCAAGGCACCGAACCAGCGCACGTGGATCGTCAAACTGCCGCAGGGCGACAGCTACCGCGTATTCGACGGCATGAACGGCTGGATCGCGGGTCCCGACAGCCCGGCACCGCTGTTCACGCTGGCGACCGGCAACCTGGATCGCGCACGCATCGAGGCCATTCTGGCATTCCCGGCGGCCATCAAGCAGCTGTATCCGCGGTGGCGCGTTGGCCGGACGCTGATCGACGACCGCGACGTCATCATCGTGCAGGGCACCGCGCCAGGGCTGCTGCCGGTGAACTTGTACTTCGACGACAAGTCAGGCCTGCTCGCGCGCGTCGTCCGGTGGAACCAGACGCTGGTCGGGCCGGTGCCGACCGAGATCAACTACGGCGACTACCGCGCCGTTGCAGGTATCCAGATGCCGTTCACCTGGACGGCTACGCAGACCTACATGCAGATGACGATCACGCTGCGCGAGGTCTCGGTGAACGTACCTGTCGATGCGTCGCGGTTCGCCAAGCCACGTGAGTTTCGCGCCGCCAACCGTTAATTTGGACAACAGGAGTGCTCCGTGATGAGTCGCATTACGCGTGCGTTGCTCGTTTTAATGGTCGTCCTGCTCTCCGCCGCACACTTGTGGGCGCAGGCGACCGCGCAAATCAACGGTACGGTCGCGGATGCAAGCGGCGCGGTGCTCCCGGGCGTCACCGTCATTGCCGTCCAGACTGAAACCGGCTTCCGTCGCGAGGCGGTCACGGATGGCAGCGGTTCGTACGCGCTGCTGAATCTTCCCATCGGGCCGTATCGCCTCGAAGCGACGCTCTCGGGGTTCCGCACCTTCTCGCAGACCGGCCTCGTCCTCCAGGTCGGCAGCAATCCTGTCATCCCCGTGAAGATGGAGCTGGGTGGCCTCGAGCAGACCGTTTCGGTCGAAGGGGCGGCGCCGCTGGTCGAGACGCGCAACCCCGCGGTTGGCGCGACCATCACCAGTGAACAGATCGACGCGCTGCCGCTTGAAGGCCGCAGCGCGGTGTCGTTGATTACGCTGACCGGCGCCTCGGCCGACGCCGGCCCCAGCAGCAGCCGCAGCATGACGTCGAGCCGCGGCATCGCGATTACCGGCGGCCAGCCGTTTGGCGTCGCCTACCTACTTGACGGCGCCCTGCACAACAACGCCTACGACGGCTTCAACATGCCGCTGCCGTTTCCGGATGCGCTGCAGGAATTCAAGGTGGAGACCAGTACGCAGAACGCGCAAAACGGCGTGCACGCCGGCGGCACGGTGAGCCTGGTGACCAAGTCGGGCACCAACCTGCTGCATGGCGACGCGTTCGAGTTTGCGCGCCACCATCGGTTCAACGCCGCCTCGCCGTTTGCGGGCGTCGACCCGGCGACCGGCAAGCGCCTCGATGACGGCCTGGTGCGCAACCAGTTCGGCGGGGTGCTGGGCGGCAAGCTTATTCAGGACAAGCTGTTCTTCTTCGGTGCCTATCAGACCTCACGCTCGACGCAGACTCCGGCTGACCTCGTCGCGTTCGTACCGACGGCAGCGATGATGGCCGGCGACTTTACCGGCGTCACCTCGCCCGCATGCAACCGGGGGACGCAGGTCAACCTGCGAGCGCCCTTCGTCAACAACCGTCTCGCCGCGTCGCAGATCAGTCCGGCGGCGCTGGCGGTGGCGAAGCGTCTCCCCGAGACGACGGACCCCTGCGGCCGCGTCACCTATTCGAGCCAGACCAAGCCGGTGGAGACGCAGTCGATCGGCAGAATCGACTGGCAGATCAACCAGAACCATTCGCTGTTCGGCCGCTACATGCTGACCACGACCTTCTGGGATCCGCCGTACGCGAACAACCACGAGATCCTGGCGACCTCGCTCGGCGGCCGTGATAGCGACGCGAAGTCGCTGGCGATTGGCGACACGATGGTGCTGAGCAACACGATGGTGAACAACGTGCGCTTCACCTATCACTACACCAACGTGCACCGCACCCACACTCCCTACTTTGGTCCAGAGGATGTCGGGATTAAGAGCTACAGCTACGCTCCAAAGGTCACGTTGATCTCCGTGAGCAACGCCTTCAATCTCGGCCAGGGCACGGAGCTCGACTCGTATTACCGCCCGCACACCTACGCGTTCTCGGACGACCTGACGTTGATCCGCGGCAGCCACCAGTTTGGATTTGGCGGCACGCTCGCCCTCAACGACTGGATTACGCGCACCAATTCGCGCTCGGGCGGCGCCTTCACCATCAACGGCGGCGCGACGGGATTGTCGCTCGCCGACTTCATGGCCGGGATCGTCTTTGAGTTCCGGCAGGCCAATCCATTCGTCAACGACGCCACGCAGAAGAGCTTCGGCATCTACGGCCAGGACACCTGGCGCGTCTCCGACAAGATCACGATGAACTACGGGATGCGGTACGAACCCTGGTTCCCGCAGCAGTTCCGGAAGGGGGCTGTCTACAACTTTTCCACCGCGGCTTTCCTCGCCAACGCGCGCAGCAAGGTGTATCCCGATGCGCTACCCGGCTTCACCTATCCGGGCGATGCAGGCTTTCCGAGCAAGGCGGGACTCGACACCAATTGGATGAACTTCCAGCCGCGTGTGGGCGTGTCCTGGGATCCCAGCGGCGATGGCAAGACGTCGGTACGCGCGGGCTATGGCCTGAGCGGCGACTTCGTCGCCGGACAGTTCTTCACCGACGCCCAGCAGGCGTGGCCCTTCGGGTACGAGGAACGGCTTACCGGCGCCGCGGTCGGTCCGCTCGACGATCCGTTTGGCGGCGTCGGCCGCGTGAGTCCATTCCCGGTGACGCTCGGCACCGGCTTGCCGAAGGCACCGGGCACCCCCTTTATCGAGATCCCGCACGATCTGAAGGGGACGCGCGTGCACACCTGGAACGTTGGCGTGCAGCGGCAGCTGACCGACACCACGGCGGTGTCGGTGACCTATCTCGGCAACCGCATGGTGAACATCTGGGGCGACGTCAACGGCAACCCCGCCCTCCTGCCCGCCAATCCGACCGGTCCGTGCACGTTGCGCACGCCCACGGGGACGCAGACATTCGCAAATTGCTCCGCGGCGCCCATCAACCTTCGGCGGGAGATCGCGCAGGCCAATCCCATCGATGGTCAGTACATCGGCTACCTTGACTGGGCCACCGATCAGGGGTGGCAGCGCTACCACGGCGTGCTGCTCTCCGCGCAGAAGCGCGCGGCCAACGGCCTGAGCGCGAACGCCAACTACACGTGGTCGACGTGCGAGGGCACCGCGCAGAGCAACAGCGGCGGCAACCCGCTCAACGTGGGCACCGGCTATACACGGCCGCAGTCGCTGCTCAATCCGCCGGCAAACTCGAAGGAGTTGTTCGATCTCGACAAGGGGCCGTGCACGTTGTCGCCGACGCACATCTTCAACCTGACCGCCAGCGCGGAGACGCCGCAATTCAACAGCACTGCTGCGAGGATTCTCGCGTCGGGATGGCGGCTCTCTGGTATCTTCCGCGCCTCCTCCGGCAACGCCTTGCGCATCGTCACCGGGATCGACCGGACGCTCGACGGTCTGACGACCGCGACGCAGCGGGTGGACCAGGTACTGGACAACGTCTACGGCGACAAGACTTTGAACAATTGGTTCAATCCGAAGGCGTTCGCCCAGCCGGCCATCGGCGCCTACGGGAATTCGGGCAACAACGCCTACCTCGGCCCTGGCAGCCGGACCATCGACCTCGCGCTCGTGCGGTTGTTCCGGGTGGCCGGTTCTCATCGGATCGAGGCGCGCGTCGAGGCGTTCAATGCCCTCAACTGGCTGCGGCCGGGCAATCCGAACACCACGCTGAGCAGCGCGACGTTCGGACAAATCCTGACCGCGGCCGATCCGCGCATCATGCAGTTCGGGCTCAAGTACCAGTTCTGATCGCGACTGTGGAGGTTCTACCGAGGTCCCAGGACCTCCCCTGTCACACCCCTCCGGCACAGTGATCCCATGCCCGAACAGTCGATTGCGTGTCCGTCGTGTGGCAAGAAAATCCCGCTCACACGTGCGCTGCGCGCGGAAATCGAGCAGTCGGTCGAGCGCGAGTTGCGCGCGAAGTACGAGCAGCGCCTCGAGGCGGATGTGCAGCGCGCCGAAAAAGACGCCGCCAGCAAAGCAGAGAAGAAGCTGGCGCAGGAACTGGTGGCGCTGCGCGATCAGATAAACGAACAGGCAAAGGATCTGGACGAAGCGCGGCGCAACGAGCTGGCGATGCGCAGGCGCGAACGTGAACTCGAACGCAAACAGCAGGACCTCGAGCTGGAGATGGAACGGAAGCTGGGACAGGAGCGCGCGCGGCTCGTCGCCGACACGCAGGAGCGTTTCGCGGAGGAGCATCGCCTCAAGGACGCGGAAAAGGAGCGGCAGCTCGCCGACATGCGGCGCCAGATCGAAGATCTCAAGCGCAAGGCGGAGCAGGGCTCGCAACAGCTGCAGGGCGAAGTCGGTGAGGAGGAACTCGAGTCGCTGCTGCGCAGCAGCTTTCCGTCAGACGATATCCAGCCCATCGGCCAGGGCGTGCGCGGGGCCGACCTGCATCAGATCGTTGTCGACTCGCGCAGCCGCAAGTGCGGCTCCATCCTCTGGGAATGCAAGAACACCAAGCATTGGAACGACGGGTGGCTCGCGAAGCTGAAACAGGATCAGCGCGCGCTGCATGCAGATGTCGCCGTGCTCGTGTCGGCCGTGATGCCGAAAGGCTGCACGCGGTTCGCGTTGATCGACGACGTGTTGGTGACTGATTTCGCCTGCGCTCCATGCCTCGCCGGTGTACTCCGCGCGAACCTCTCGGAGCTCGCACGGACGCGCACTGCCGCGATGCACAAGGAGGAGAAGCTCGAGCTCCTTCACCGCTATCTCTCCGGCGTCGAATTCCGGCAGCGCGTCGAGGCCGTCGTCGAAGCATTCACGGCCATGCGCCACGACCTGGACCAGGAGCGCCGTGCCGCCGAGCGGCAGTGGGCACGCCGTGCGCGCCAGATCGACGCCGTCACTCTCAACGTCTCGGGGATGTACGGCGATCTGCAGGGCATCCTGCCGGCGCTGCCCTCCATCCGGCAGCTCGAACTGCCCGCCGGCGACCTTGAAGCATCAGCGTGAGCGAACGCGCGTGTACGTGAGCTGCAGGTCGCCTTCCCAGGTCACGCCGTCGCGGGACAGCTCACCCTTCCCGACGATTCGGTTGCCGTCATCGACCAGCATTCCGATAAACCGCTGCGAGAAGCCTGCCGCGTCCCGCCACCAGTGCCACTGATCGTTGCGCAGACTCACCAAGTACCGGCGTGACACCCCGCGTTCATCGAAGTACAGCATCGAGCATTCGTTCGCATCGACATCGGTGCCGATGACAGCGATGCCGCTTGGGATCTCGGGCTCGTCGATTTCGGATTGCATGACGAGGAACGCGCCGCCTTCCGCCCACGTGAATGACGTGCGGCCATGCAGCGTTTTGCCAGGAAGCATTGGATGAGACCCGACCGTCGACCACTCTCCGATCAGGAAATTCAGTGGTTCCAGCGCTCGATTCGGGATACGCGCTTCGTGCCCTATGTGAGTGCTCATGTTGACCTCGCCTCGCAGCCGATCGCCTCGCTCGGCAGTCTATCTGGCATCATGACCACAGGCTGGGCTCGCATGCTATCTGAGCTATGGGCGACGTTGAGAGAACGGATCACACGGTGGCAGTACCCGTCGCGTGTAACGCGTGGTGACGTTCGTCTCGCGTACGTTGTCGCAGTCACTGTCGACGCCGCACAATTCCTGCTCGGACCATTCGGCTGGGTGGGCTTCGATGAAATCCTCGATGCGGCCGCGATGGTCGTCATCTCGCGCCGGATCGGCTTTCACCCGTTGTTCCTGCCGACGTTTGTGCTGGAATTCGTTCCGTTCACCGACATGCTGCCAACGTGGACGGGATGCGTAGCGCTCGTCGTTCGAGCGCGACGACAGCAGGGACTCGTCTCAGACGACGCAGCGCCGGCGATCGACGTGAAAGCAAAGAGAGTGGAGTAGCCGCAACCGTCTCGTTCAACGCCGAGGCCTGCTGATGATGAACGCCGCGACAAATAGCGCGATGATCAGAATCGCCACGCCGACGATGCGCAATCCGCCGGGACTCGTGAACAGGCCTATCCACCACATTTCCGACCCTTCGAACCCTTCGAACCAGAACCCCTTGAACCTATTGAACCCTATGAACCTTTTGAACCATAGTTCTCCTCCACGGAGGACCGCATGAAGAACACTGTGTCCGGGCGTCGGGAGTTTCTCGGAATGGTGACGGCCTTCGCCGCTGGCCTGCCAAGTTTCGCTGCTGCCGCGGCGGCATCGAAAATCAATTACAACCCCGCCGCCAAGCTCGATGTCACCGTGACCGAAGTCGAGCTGCGGCGCAACACTGCCGGACGCATGCTGATGGCGCGCCTCTATCAGCCCGCTGGCGCCGGACCGTTTCCGACCGTTCTGGATTTGCACGGCGGCGCGTGGAACGCGAAGGATCGCTTGGCCGAAGAGCCGATGGACCGTTCCATCGCCAGCAGCGGCGTGCTGGTGGTCGCGGTGGACCTGACGCGTGCGCCGGAAGCGCCGTACCCAGCCGCTATCCAGGATGCGAACTACGCGGTGCGCTGGCTGAAATGGAAGGCGCCGACGTGGAAGGGCGACGCGTCGAGGATCGGCATCTACGGCAGCTCCAGCGGTGGCCACGTGGCGGAGCTGCTCGCCATGCGTCCTCACGATTCGCGCTATAACTCGATCGCGCTGCCGCAGGGCGCGCTGAAGGCGGACGCTACCGTTGCCTACGTGGCGATGCGCTCGCCGATCAGCGACACGTGGGCGCGCTACGAGAACGCCGAGCACCTGAAACGCGCGGACATGGTGAAGAACAACACGACGTTCTTCAGACCGTGGGACGCGATCCACGAAAGCAACCCAGTCGAAATCCTGCAGCGCCACGAGCGCGTGACGATGGTGCCGATGCTGGTCATGCAGGGCGCGCTCGACGACAACATGCTGCCGGCTGCGCAGAAGAAGTTTGCGGAGGCCTATAAAGCGGCGGGCGGCGACATCCAGTACGAACTATTCGAGGGCTGCGAGCACGAGTGGGTGGCGAAGGAAGGTCCGCAGACGGATCGCGCGCGAGCGATGGTCAAATCGTTCATCGCACGACAGCTTGGGAGCGCGTCATGAAACGAATGATGTCGAAGGTTGCGCTCGCCGGCGCCGCGTTCGCGATGATCGCCTGGGCCGGGCTCGTGATCGCGGCGGATGCCGCGCCGAAGTTCGACATCGATGCGAGCTGGCCGAAGCCGCTGCCCAACAACTGGATCCTCGGTCAGATCGGCGGCATCTTCGTCGACAAGGACGATAACGTCTGGATCAGCCAGCGCCCTCGCTCCGTCAACGATCGCGACAAGCGCGCCGAACGCGGCGACAAGTCGATCTGCTGCTACACCGCGCCGTCGGTGATCGCGTTCAACCAGGCAGGCGATGTCATCAAGTCGTGGGGCGGACCGAAGGACGCCAAGGGCTTCGACTGGCCGCAGAACGAGCACGGCATGTTCGTGGACTACAAGGGCAACGTCTGGCTGGCGGGCAACGGCGAGAACGACGGGATGGTCCTGAAGTTCACCAACGACGGCAAGTTCCTGATGGCCATCGGCAAGTCGGCGCCGCAGACGAACAGCCTGGACCAGATACGCGTCGGTCGCGCCGCGGACATGGTCGTCGACCAGGCGACCAACGAGCTCTACGTCGCCGACGGCTACTTCAACCACCGCATCGTCGTCTTCGACGCGGATACGGGCGCGTTCAAGCGGACGTGGGGCGCGTACGGCAAGCCGCCGACGGACGAGAAGATCACCTACGACGCCAAGGTGATGCCGCAGCAGTTCAACAACCCCGTGCACGGCGTTCGCATCACCAACGACGGCGAGGTCGTCGTATCGGATCGCGCCAACAACCGCATCCAGATCTTTCACAAGGACGGGACGTTCGTCCGCGAAATGGGTGTGATGCGCGACTCAACCGCGCCGGGCGTGACCGGATCGACGGTGTTCTGGCCGGATAAAGGACAGACTTACTGGTTCACGTCTGACGATCCGAACGGCCAGATCCACATCCTGCGTCGTTCGGATGGCGCGGTGGTCGGCAGCTTCGGACGCGTCGGCCGCGGTCCAGGCGAGTTCGAGAACCTGCACAACATCGCCATCGACAGCAAGGGGAACATCTACACTGCGGAGGTGCAGGGCCAGCGCGTCCAGCGCTTCCGTTACAAGAGCGGGTTGCCGGCGATCCGCTGACGGGTGTTAAGGGCAACGGTTCCGCTGCGAGCGATTACTTGGTTGTGAACTCCACTTCCATCGACACGAGCACCGGGACCGGTAACCCGTCTTTCATTCCAGGGACGAACCGGTAGTCCTTCAGGCTCTTGATGGCCGAATCGTCGAGGCCGAATACACGATCGAGCGATCGCACGACGCGAGCCTCGCCGACGGTTCCGTCCGTCTTGATGACGACCTCCAATTTGACCCGTCCCTGAACCTTCGCGCGCATCGCCTCGGCCGTGTACTCCGGGCGGCCGGATTTGATGATGCGCGGCGCGGTTACACCATTCGTTGGCAAGTAGACACCGGCCGGAGGCCACGGTGTGTTTGCTGTCGATTGCGTTGCGGGCGTCGGTGATTGGTGAGAGCCGGTTGCCACAACAATCGCCAAAAGCATTGCCAGCATAGACCCTCCGCTACCGTTTAAATGATAGCGCCGTCGTGCGTTACATTACGCCAATGGCGATGAGGAATCGACCGATTCGTGGCGTCACGCGCCGCACACTTCTGACGACGACGCTCGGCGCCGCGGCGCTGGCGGTCACACCGGCCACCGCGCGCGCCCAGGAGACGCCGCCGGCGGATACGACGAAGCGATGGGGCCGGCTGCCGAATGCGCTGGGAGCACGATCGCCGGCGGAGAATCCGAAGCGCACCCCGAGCCCGACCAGCTCGCGCACGCCGCTGCAGGATCTCCACGGAACGATCACGCCGTCCGATCTGCACTACGAGCGTCACCATGCCGGCGTGCCGGTTGTCGATCCGACCGCCTACCGGCTGACGGTGCACGGGATGGTCGATCGTCCGCTGACGTTCACGCTGCAGGATCTGAAACGCTTTCCCGCGGCGACGAGAACCTGCTTCCTCGAATGTTCCGGGAATTTCGGCGGCACGCGCGAGGACGTCATGCCGCAGGAGATCTGCGGGCTCACGAGTCAGAGCGAGTGGACAGGCGTGATGCTGTCGACGGTCTTCAACGAAGTCGGCGCACAGCCGCGGGCGACGTGGTTTCTCGCCGAAGGGCAGGACGCCGCGGTGATGACGCGCAGCATTCCGCTGAAGGACGCGCTGGCCGAAGCGATGCTCGTCTACGCGCAGAACGGCGAAGCGCTGCGTCCCGAGCAGGGGTACCCGGTTCGGCTGCTGCTGCCAGGCTGGGAAGGAAACGCGAACGTGAAGTGGCTGCGGCGCATCGAACTGTCCGATCAGCCGTTCATGACGCGCGAGGAAACGTCGAAGTACACGGATCCGCTGGCCGACGGCACGGCGCGCGAATTCAGTCTGGTGATGGACGCGCGCTCCGTCATCACCTCGCCGTCGTACCCGCAGACGATCCAGAAGGGGTTTGTCGAGCTGCGCGGGATCGCATGGAGCGGCCGCGGCGTGATCCGCCGGGTCGATATCAGCACCGACGGCGGCCGTACCTGGAAGCCGGCCATCCTGCAGCAGCCGGTGTTGCCGAAGGCGCATGTCCGCTTCCGCTACGCGTGGCAATGGGATGGGCAACCAACAGAGATCCTGAGCCGAGCGGTCGACGAAAGCGGGTACATCCAGCCGGAGATGTCTGCCCTCCAGCGCGTGCGCGGACGACGGACGCGGTATCACCTTAATCCCGTCACCGGTTGGACGATTAACGGCGACGGACGTGTCCGCTTCGCGCTGCAGCGGGTGCGCGCATGAATCGCCTGATCATCCTCGTCTCGGCCCTCTTTGCTGCCAATCTCGTCGCAGCCGCCCAATCGCCATCGCGGCTCCTCGGCATCGGTTCACCGGCCACGCCTGAACAGATCGCCGCGCTCGATATCGATGTGCGGCCCGACGGCACCGGTCTTCCCTCCGGCAGTGGAACCGCGCGTGACGGCGCTGGCGTATACGCGCAGAAATGCGCCTCCTGCCACGGAGCAAATGGCGAAGGAGGCGCCGCTGAGGCGCTCGTCTCCGCAGAGCCGAAGGACACGGCGCCGTTCGGCCCCGAGTACGAGCGTTGGCGGGGAACACGTCCGGACGTCCCGTTCACGATCGGCAACTACTGGCCGTACGCGACCACGTTGTTCGACTACGTCCGGCGCGCCATGCCAGCCAGCGCGCCAGGCTCGCTCACGTCCGACGAGACCTACGCGCTCGTCGCGTGGCTGCTCGCGAAAAACGAGATCATCACTGAAGGCGACACGATGAACCGCGAGACGCTTCCGCGCGTCCGCATGCCCGCGCGGGCCCGCTTCGTGCCGGACAGCCGCCGGGGCGGAGCGGAAGTGAAGTAAACACGGAATGCGCGGCCGAACGCTACCGTCCATATCTGCGGCCGTGGCAGCATCCGTCCTCAGCGTGTCGAGTCGAGCGCTGCTCGATGCGTGTGCGCGGCAGATCACGGTGGGCCTCACGGCGCCATTGCATCCAGCAGTCATCACCAGGCCGTACGCCAAGTACACGCTGGCTGCCGTTTTCTTGCGCACGCGCATCGCCAGGAACCAGCGGATCCGCTGAAGTGCGTGGAGCGGCCGCTGCTTCTGTCGGCCGAGGTGAAGAAGCGGGCGGCGCTCGTCAGCTACGCGTTTCGCGTGGGCACACGTTTCTGATGCCGCGAAAAATCACCCACCGCGGCGCGAACGACCACGCACATCGATGGTGATCACGTCCGAGATTCGCCGCCCGCGAGCACGTTGTTCCTGGAACGCGAATTGAGGACGTGATCAGCATGCTCCGCAAAACTTTGCTCGCGTGTGGAATTCTGTCGTCGCTGCTCTACGTCGCGATGAACATCTATGTCGCCTCGCAGTGGCCGGGCTACAGCTCGTTCTCGCAGGTGGTCAGCGAGCTCTCCGCCATCGATTCGCCAACACGTTCGATATGGGTCCCGCTCGGCTTCCTCTGGGGAACGCTGCTGCTCGCCTTCACCTGGGGCGTCTGGCGGTCGGCGGGTGGTAACCGGCCGCTGCGGATCGCCGGAGCCTTGTTGATCGCGTACGCCATCTTCGGCTTTTTCTGGCCACCAATGCACCTGCGCCCGGTCCTTGCGGCCGGCGGCGGCACCCTGACCGATATCCTTCACATCGTCTGGACCGCTGTCGAGGGCTGTGTGCTGGTGCTGGCCATGAGTTTTGCCGCTGCGGCCTTCGGCAGGCGATTTCGCGTCTACTCGATTGGCTCGATCGTCTTGATGCTCGCGCTTGGCTACGTGACGGGCACGTACGCGGCGGCGATCGAGGCCAACCTTCCTACGCCGGGAGTCGGTTTATGGGAGCGACTCCTGATCGGGTTGCAAATGCTCTGGATCGCGGTGCTGTCCACGGTGCTGTTGCGCTCGCCTGTTGCTGCGTCAACCGCGCGCCGTGAATCGCGCGGATTCAAAACAGCGGCCGGTGAAGCGGCCTTCATGGCCGCCTACGACGACGCCATGAAGCATTGGCCGGTGCCGTACGACGAGGTCGACATCCCGAGCCGGTTCGGATCGACGCATGTGATCGCCTGCGGGCCAAAGGATGCGCCACCGCTGGTGCTCCTGCACGGCTACATGGCGACATCCGTCATGTGGGCGCCGAACGTCGCCGACTTTTCCAGGCACTTCCGCGTGTATGCGATCGACGTCGTGGGGCAGCCGGGCAAGACCATTCCCCGCGATCCGATTCGGTCCGCGATCGATTACGTGACGTGGTTGAACACGACGCTGAACGGTCTGCGTCTCAATCGGTTTGCACTCGCCGGCCAGTCGTTCGGCGGGTGGGTAGCACTCGAGTACGCGATCGCTGAACCCTACCGTGTTGACAAGCTCGTGTTGCTCTCACCCGGTGGCTTGCTGCCGCTGGCCCGGCAGTTCGCTCTGCGCGGCATGCTGATGACGTACTTGCCGACGCGGTTCACCGTCAACTCGTTCATGCACTGGATCGGTTTGACGGATGCGCCTGGCGAGACGGATGCCCGCGCTGTTCTCGATTTGATGTATCTCGGTATGAAACATTTCGGCTTCGCGCTGGAAACCCTGCGCGTCACACCGAGTGCGTTCTCGCATGGGGAGCTGACCTCGATATATCCACCCACGCTCGTACTCATCGGCGAGCGCGAGGTGATCTACAACCCGGCGAAAGCGCTCGAGCGGGCGCTTGACCTCATACCGGATGTCCGCGGCGAGCTGATTCCGCGCTGCAGTCATGACATGGTCGTCAGGCAGCGTCGTCTTGTGGACGCGCGTGTGATCGAATTCCTGACGAGCGGACGAACGGGCAAGAGCGGAAAGACCGGAGAGCGCGCGGCGGCGTAGCGCCGGCCCCAGCGCCGGAGGATGTCATGGTGATGATAATCGCGATACTCACGCTTGCGCTGCTCTACTGGTTTCCGTTGCGGCGGTGGTTCGCGCGCTGGGGCACGACCCCTGACGAAATTGCGCGCGCCATGCCCGGCGACTCACTAATCGCCGGCGCAAACCATTCCGCGACGCACGCGGTCACGGTCTACGCTGCTCCAGAAGACATCTGGCCGTGGCTCGCGCAGATGGGATACCAGCGTGGTGGGCTGTATAGCTACGACTGGCTCGATCGTCTTTTCGGCTTCCTCGATCGGCCGAGCGCCGATCGGATCGTGGCGGAGTTTCAGACGCTCTCGGTGGGCGACCACGTGCAGCTTGGTCCGGACGAACGCAACAGGCTGACCGTCGCACTCGCCGAGCCGCCGCACGCGCTTGTCCTGTCCTACGGGCGCGGTGACTTTCAATGGGTCTGGCAGTTCAGTCTGTACGAGCTCGACCAGCACCGGACGCGCCTCGTCACACGCGGAACGGAACGCGTTCCGAAGAGCGTCGCCCTCTGGTTGTTCATGCGCATCATGGAACCTGCCGCGTTCATCATGACGCGGCGGATGCTGCTGGGTCTCAAGCAGCGCGCCGAAGCGCTGCGCGCGCAGCGGGCCGCGCGTCCCGACTGCGAACGACAGGTGGCATGACATGGCAAACGTATACGTACGGCGCACGTTGAAATCAGCGGCAGGTGTGATCGGCCTGGCGTCGGCTGCGTATGCTGCCTATGCCGGCAGCGCCTGGTTGCGCTACGGCCACGCCGCAGCTGCAACAGGCGACGACGTCGATCCGCTGCTCGACCGCGTGATGCCGCGATACGACATCGTCGAACGCCATCACGTTGCGGTCGGGGCGTCAGCCGACATCACCTTCGGCGCCGCTTGCAAGCAGGACCTGATGTCGCTGCCGGTGGTGCAGTCAATCTTCAAGGCGCGTGAGCTGATTCTCGGCAGCGACCCAGACACCGCGCGTCGTCCACGCGGGCTGCTGGAGTTGACAAAATCGATCGGTTGGGGCGTGTTGGCGGAGGTCCCCGGCCGCGAGATCGTGATGGGTGCCGTGACGCAGCCGTGGCACGCGAACGTTGTCTTTCGCCCGCTGCCGCCCGATGAATTCGCGGCATTCAATGAGCCCGGCTACGTCAAGATCGTGTGGACGCTGCGTGCCGATCCGCGCGGCGCGCATGCATCGATCTTCCGCACTGAGACGCGCGCGGTCGCTACCGACGCGTACGCGCGCGCGAAGTTCAGGCAGTACTGGTCATTCCTGTCGCCCGGCATCATCCTGATTCGATGGGCATCGCTGCACCCACTGAAGTCGAAAGCCGAACGGCGCTAGCCAGCCGCACGGCAGGCCGGATGCTGGCAGCCGCAGCGCAGCTCGGTCTGCTCGCCCGCTTCCTTGCAATGCTCACTGCAGTACTTGCCATGAGCTCCGTTCTTCGGCACCATGCACGCGCAGGCGGGATGTGCGCACTTGTTCATGTCGGCCATGTGCGATTCACCTCGCGGGAACCATACGCGCCTTACCCGGCAATCACAAGCTCGGCACCAGAACACCTTCGCCTGCGATAACCTGCCCCATATAATCCCGATCGATTAGCGGGATGCACTCATGCTGAAAAAAGCCATCTTCCTTGCGTGTGCGATTTCAAGCGCAGCTTCGTCGAGCGACGCACGCGTGGTCCGCTTCATCGTCGAGCAGACGCGCCCGCTGGCGCCAGGAACGCAGTTCGGCGCCACGGGCGAATACGAACGGCTGGACGGGACGGCCTACTTCGAAGTCGATCCGAAAGATCCGCTCAACGCCATCATCGTCAACATCGACAAGGCGCCGCGGAACGCGCGCGGCATGGTCGAGTTCAGCGCGCCATTTTCCATCCTGAAGCCGCGCGATATCGCGAAGGGCAATCGCAAGATTTTCTTCGGCATCACCAACCGCGGGAACAAGCAGGCGATCAGCTATTTCAACTTTGGCACTGGCGGGCAGGGCGGCAACAATCCGCTGACCGCCGCTGATCTCGGCGATGGGTTCCTCATGCGCCTCGGCTACACCGTGGTCGAAACCGCATGGGAGGGCGATCTCGTGCCCGGCAACAACCGGCTCGTGCCGAAGTTCCCCGTGGCAACCAACGCCGATGGCGGCCCGATCGTTGCGACCATTCGCATTGAGTACTCGGATCGCACCATTCCGGACAAAGGAACGTTCACGCTGCCGCTCGAAGGGGCCGACAACTTCGCGGCGTACCCGGCTGCCGACACGAGCACCAATCGCGCGGCGCTCACCGTACGCGATGGCGTCAACGGCAAGAAGATGCCCGTGCCTGCGGATCGATGGGCGTTCGGCACGTGTGCGACCGGAAAGGACAGCCTCAAAGCGAACGCCACGAATATCTGCCTGTTCGACGGCTTCAAAGCCGATCGTCTCTACGAGCTGACATATCGGGCGAAGAATCCGATCGTGATGGGGCTCGCCTATGCGGTGACACGCGACGTCGCCTCGTTCCTTCGCTACGAGACGAAGGATGCAGCGGGCAATCCGAATCCGCTGACCGGCATCACGCGCGCGTATTCGTTCGGCGGCTCGCAGGCGGGCGAGTATCAGCGCGAGTTCGTGTATCTCGGCTTCAATGAGGACGAATCGCATCGCAAGGCGTTCGACGGCGTGTGGGTGCACAAGTCGGGCACGCATCGTCTGTTCACCAACGTCGAGTTCGCCGATCCGAACACCTTTTCATTACAGGACGATCGCCACGACTTTCTCGGCACCAGTCTCCCGCCGTTCACATACGCGGTGACGACGGATCCCGTGTCGAAGGTTCACGACGGTCTGTCGAAGCGGCCGAAGAGCGATCCGTTCATCTTCCAGACCGACACCGAATCCGAGTTCTGGCAGATGAAAGCCTCGCTCAACGTGGTCGATGGCCGCGGCCGCGCGGTGGCGACTCCCGACAACGTGCGCCTCTACTTTCTGTCCAGCAACCAGCATGGCGGCAATAATCCACCGCGGCGGTTCCCGGGCGACAAGGGGATGTGCGAGAACGCGACCAATCCGCTCTATCACGGGCCGACGCTGCGCGCGCTGTTGATGGCGATGGACTCCTGGGCGGATAAAGGCGTGAAGCCGCCGGACAGCAACTACCCGACGCTGCAGGGAGGCACGCTCGCGTCGCTCGACGAAGCGCGCAAGCTGTTTCCGAAGATCCCGGGCGTCACCTATCCGCCGCAGATGGACGATCTCGAGCTGCTCGACTTCGGGCCCGCATTCAAAGGCGAGGGCGGCCGGCCGGCCCCGCAGCCGAAGATTGGTCCGCGCTACAACGTCTACGTGCCGAAGCCGAACGACGATGGCCTGGATGTCGGGGGAGTGAGGCCGATCGAGATCCGCGTGCCGATCGGGACGCATGCCGGATGGAACGTCCGTGCGAAAGAATCGCGCGGACCGAACCTCTGCGCGCTCGACGGATCGTTCATTCCATTTGTGGCGACGAAAGAGCAGCGCACAGCCGGCGGCGATCCTCGCAAGTCGCTTGAAGAGCGATACAGCACCCACGACGGCTACGTGAAAGCCGTGCGCGATGCCGCCAGGCAACTCGTTACCGAGCACTTCCTGATCGAGGAGGACGCCGCGCGGTTCATCAAACAAGCCGAGAGCAGCGGCATCCTGTCATCGTCATCAAGCCGCTGAAACCATCCCTGCTGAAGGGCGCCATCATCGGCGCGGTCATTCTCATGACCGTGCCGCTGTGGGCGCTGGCGCTGATGCTGGTACCCGACCCCGGATTTCTGATCTATCTGGGAGTGCAGAACGCGTATTACGGCATCGCGCAACGCGTGTTTGGCGCGACGTTGTTCCCAACCGAGGAGTTCGGCACCTTCGCGCGCGGCGCCGGCGGGATTGCGCTCGGCGCACTGCTTTATGGCCTGATGGGCGGTGCAGCGGGATCAGGTGCCGTGTTTCTGTGGCGACGAGCGACAGCCTCGCGCCGCCACTGACGAGCTCGCTATCGCCAAGTCGCGCCAATCACACGCGGCGCTTTGTCGGCATGACGAAGAGGACGATGCCGCCGACAAGCGCGAGTCCGCCGACCACAGGCGGAATGGGAAGCGTCTTGTGCTCCTCGGCCGTTGCCTTCACCGGCCCGACATCGATGACCGTCTTGTTCTCCGTCCAGCGGAAACCGCCGAGCAGCAGTGACACCAATCCGACGATCACGAGCACGCTGGCCGCGATATATCGCAGAGTCATAACCAGGTCCGTTGCAACAGCCGCGCCGTTCAGGTCGGCTGAAGCGGACACTACCGTCGCGCTGGCAGCCCCGATGCACCTATCTCGGTAGGCGCCGACCTTGAGGTCGGCCTAAGGAGGGGAAACACAGCAGAAGGGAGGACTCTGCCATGACCAAACACTTTCGAGGCGCGCTTGTCGCCACCGCGATCGCCGCCGCGTCTTGTGTAGCAGCGACCACCGCATCCGCTGACGAGTGGAACCGCAGGACCATTCTGACGATCAACGAACCGGTCGTCGTCCCCGGCGCAACGCTCCCGGCCGGCACTTACACGTTCATGCTCGCCAATCCGGAAACTTCACGCGATGTTGTTTACATCCTGCGCGAGGATGGTACGCCCGTCGCATCGGCTCCGGTAGCGCGCCGGCAGCGTTCCAACGATAAGCGAAACCTCGCGATGTGGGTGGCGTTTAACGAGAGCGGAACAGTGCCGGTGATGAAGGGGTGGTTCTATCCCGGAACGAAGGACGGCTTCGAGTTCATCTATCCGGCAGCGCAGCAGCGCACGCTGGCTCGCGCGGAGCTTGCGGAAATCGACGTAACTCCCCGGGGATAGGTTGTTGTGATCGTGGGCCGGCTAAAGCCGGCCCCTACGCCGGCCCCCGTACATATCTCCCAAGCCAGGTTCTTCCGGTCCTGATTTTCATGCCACAATCGGCGCCGCAACGAGAAACAGCCAGGTAAGCGGGAGGAGACATCACATGCGCAATCAGTGTGGTCTGCTATTGCTTTCCGTTCTGATCACAGGAATCTTCGCGGCACAGCCGTCAGCGGCACAGGCGACAAAGGAAGCCAGTTTGACAAGGACGGTCACCGTCATTTCGAGTGCCGGTGCGCGCGCGCTGGCCGATGCATGCACTGCCTGGGCAGAGAAGAATCACACCATCGTCGCGATGGCCGTTTTGGATTGGGGCGGGAACGTCATCGAGTCGCACGCCATGGAAGGCGCGCCGGGCAACGCCATCGATACTGCGCTTCTGAAGGCGAAGTCAGCGCTGCGTTGGCGGCGACCGACCTCAGAGACCAACAAGATAGTGCGCAGCGGTGAGAATCTGGCGCCGACCTTCATGAACGATTTTCCGCAGCCGGGCGCTGTGCCGATCGTGGTGAACGGTCAGGTCATCGGCGCGATGGGGGTGTCGAGCGGTGATGGCGAGAAGTGCGCCCAGGCGGCAATCGATTCGGTATTCAAAGGACAGGCGAAGTCATCAACCCAGTAGCGCCGCTCGCATCGATTCTCGGCCTCTATTTCCTCGGTATCTTCACGTCCGCCATCGCCGCCTGCCACGCAAACGTGGCCATGACGATGGCGGACTCCTTCAGCTCATCCTCGCTCATGCGCTCGGGGAAATCAGCGCTGGTGTGACGCGTGCGAACGTCATACGAATCAAAGTCCTTGATCACGTTGAACCCGGGTAAACCCGCTTCGTTGAACGGCACGTGGTCAGTGGCGCCGATGCCTTCGATGACGTTGCGCGTCGCGCCCAGCTCCTTCAGCGGCTCGAGCCAGCGATCGAAGATGGCCTTCGCCGCGGCGTTGCCTTCCATGTAGAAGCCGAGTGTCTTGCCGCTGCCCGGATCGTCGTTCAGGTAGACCGCGAGCTGATCGCGCGCAGCCGGGGTCGCGAAGTGCTGCTGCAGATACGCACGCGCGCCGAGCAGTCCCTGTTCCTCGCCGCTCCAGAGCGCAAAGCGAATCGTGCGTCGCGGCTGCTGTCCCAGCGCGCGAAGGATGCGCGCCGCCTCCATCACCGCAATTGCGCCATCCGCGTTGTCTGTAGCACCGGTGGCGGTATCGCGCGAGTCGAGATGCCCACCGACGAGCACGATCTGATCGCGCAGCGCGGGATCGCGTCCCGCAATTTCGCCGATGACGTTATAGCTGTTGCGATCGTCCTCGATGTAGCGTGTACGCAGCTCGACGCGCATCGACACCGGCTTGCCGGCCGCGGCGAGCCGCGCGGCGACGTTGTACCACTCACCGGCGACGACGATGGTCGGCACCGCATCGGATGGGATGGTGCGGTCCTGACCCATGCCGACGGTGCCGTCTCGATACGCGCTCGGCCGCAGCGCCACCGCCGCGCCTGCGTTTTTCAGCAGCGTTGCCAGCTCGCGCATCGGTGTCGTGCTGCGCGGGTTCGGCAGCGTGGGGTTGCCCGTCTGTACCGGCTTGTCGTCGAGACCCGGCTGCGGCCGATCGCGATCGACCCACTCGGTCTGCGGTAGATGCGTAAGGACGATGGCGCCGCGCAGCTGGCTCGCCATTGCCTGAATCTGCGACGCGTTCTTGTCGCCGATGTAGACGACGCGCCCGCTGATGACTCCTTTGGTGGACGGCGACCAGCCATCGGGATACGCGATGAGGGGCATGTAGCGCGGCTCGGTCATTTCGACGGAAATCTTCTCGAGCTGCCATCCGTGACCGAACTCGTACGGCTCGAGATGCGGATTCGCGAGACCAAATTCCTGGAAGCGGTCGCGCGCCCAGTTCGCCGCCTGCTTGTGCGCCGGCGAGCCGGTCAGCCGCGCGCCGATTTCATCGGTAAGGGTGCGATAGAGCGGCAGCGCGCGCGACCGCTGCAGCCCTTCAGCCTTGATGCGCGCGACCATGTCGCCGGATTGCTGCGTAAATGCGGGCATAACGGCCAGCGACAGCAGCAGGGCAGCAACGGACAGCACGCGCATCAGCAGACTCCTCAAGGGTTAGGATATCGCGCATGCCGAAAGTTGCGACGTGCCTTCTGATCGTTGTCGCGCTCTCCGCCGCGGTCTCGTCGCAGCAGGGACCGCCGGCCGCCGACCGGCCGGCGTTCCCCGCCACGCTGCGGCAGATCATCCCGGGCCACTACGTCTACGCGGCGAACAATGAAGGTCGACTCTTCAACAGCGGCGTGGTCGTGACGAGCGATGGCGCCCTCGTGTTCGACGCGCTCGAAACCGAGGCGACGGCACGCGCCGAGCGGCAGGCCATTGCCGCCGTCACCACGCAGCCGATCCGCTATCTCGTGTCGTCGCCGTTTCACGATCCGTTCAGCGGCGGCACCGCGGTCTACGCCGATGTCTTCAAGATCGGGCACGAAAACTACCGGGCCGGACTGCTCGATCAGATGCAGCGTGGCCGCGTGCCGGAAGACAAGCAGCGTGCGCGTCTTCCAAATGCGACGTTCCGCGATCGCATGACCTTCTATCTTGGCGGCAAGGAGATTCAGGTCCTCCACTTCGGCGCTGCGCATACGAAGGGCGACAGCATTCTCTTCGTGCCGCAGGATCGCATCGTCTACATGAGCGAGGTGTTCTTCAACGAAGAGTTCCCCAACATGGCGGGCGGCTACGGCGTGTCGTGGATTCGCGTACTGGATGAGGTGCGGGCGCTCGGCGCCGACTACTTCATCCCCGGACACGGACCCATCCCGGACGATCCCAGGCAGACGCGCGCGGCGCTCGATCGCGCGCGGCAGATTCTCGTCGACGCACGCGACGGCATTCAGAATCAGATTGCGCAGGGCGCGACCGAGGATCAGGCCGCGGCGGCGGTCAAGCTCGATCAGTATTCCAAGCTCTTCGCGTTCGGCAATCAGCGCGAAGTGGTGCTGCGCCGGATTTATCGAGAGCTGAAAGGAACACTCGAATGACAACGAAGAAGCACCCGTTGATTGTTGCCTTCGCACTCGCGCTATTCGCGTCCCTCGTCAGCGCCCAGTCCGGTGCGGTGCAGTACGAGGCGGACCTCTCCTGGCCGAAGCCATTGCCAAACCGCTGGGCGCTCGGCGGGCTCGGCGGTGTCTGCGTGGACGCGCAGGATCACGTGCTGATTCTCAATCGTCAGGACGTGAACGAAGGCGATTTGAACGCGGCTCGGCTGGCTCCGCCGCTCATCGAATTCGATCCGGCGGGTAACGTCGTCCGTTCCTGGGGCGATCTCAATGTGCTCGATCCACGCCTGCACTCCTGTCACTTCGATGCTGACGGCAACGTCTGGATCGGCAGCTCGCCGTCCGGCATGGTGCAGAAGTACACGCACGACGGCAGCAAGCTGCTGCTGCAGCTCGGGAAGAAAGGCGTGTTCGATTCGTCCGATGGCACGGCGAAAGGCAAGCCGCTCAACTCCAACGCGGCGGTGTTCTACATGCCGTCGAGCATCTTCGTCGATCGCGGCAATGGGGATGTCTATGTGTCCGACGGCGAAGGCGCCGGCGGCAACCGGCGCATCGCCGTGATGGACAAGAGCGGCAAGTTTCTGCGCCAGTGGCAGCCGGCCGACATGGACGTCGTGCACTGCATGACGATGGCGAAGGACGGGCTCGTCTACGTGTGTAATCGCACCGGATCGAAGATTCAGATCTACGACAAGATGGGAAATTTGAAGCGGACCATCGATGTGCCATGGACGCCGGTGACAGCGCCGGCCGACGGCAAGGTGACGCAGAGCGGCGGCGCGGTCGTCGCCATCGATTTCTCTCCGGATCCCGCACAGCGGCTGCTGTTCGTCATCAATCAGAACAATTCGGAGATCGAAGTCATCGATCGTCAGAGCGGGCAGAAGGTCTCGAGCTTCGGTCGTCCCGGCAGTTTCCCCGGACAATTCAACCAGCCGCACGGCATTGCGGTCGATTCGAAAGGGAACGTCTACATTGCCGAGAACCGCGGCAAGCGGATTCACAAGTTCAAGCCGGTGACGGGCCGTTAGCTAGAGGAGCAGCGTTTCCACGCGGTGCGCGTGCACCATGTTGATGCACGGCGACCAGCCAAACAGGGTGAAGCGCCCGTCCTGGCCCGCCACCAGCGCCAGCGCGTCGCGCTGATCGTGAACGAACTGTGCCGCGGAGAGGTGTCTGGTCCCGCCGAACGTCGACGGGTTGATGACCATCGGTGAGTTCAGTTCGATCGGCTCCGTCACGGTCATCTGCTCGATCGGCGGTTGGCCACGGCGCCTGACGATCTTCGCGCCGAAGGCGAGGACGTCGTAGTTGGACGTCATCAGCGTCGCGCCGTCGACGGCGGTGAGACCGGCAACGGCATCGACAGCGCGGGCGATCGAGTCTTCCCATTGGGGATGGCCGCCGATGGAAGGACGGGTGGGCACACCCGCCCCTGCACGAACGAGCTGCGCGAGCTCGGTGAACGGCGGTTGGGCGTCGTAGCTGATCGGCTGCACGATCGACTCGCGCCATGCATCCGATCCCGGCGGCACGACGATCAGCAGGCCCCCGCGTCGATGCGCCCGCATCGACACCGCCAGCTGCACCATCACGTTTACCGAGCCGCCTTCGCGTTGCTTCAGCGCGTCAAGCCCGGTCCACGATTCGGCAGTCTCAAAGTCGAGCAGCGTGCTGAGCAGCGTCGGGCAATCGGGAATCGCCGACGCGCGCTCGTCAATCACCTTCACGCGATCGCCTTCGAGCACCGCGACGTTGACGTACTTGCCGCTGTCGCGGCGGCGCCGATGCTTGACGACGATCAGCCCCGGTTCGATGACCTCGGCGACAAAGCAGTGCGGCGGGATGGTGCGGGCAGTGCCCCACACCTGCAGCTCGCCGTTGATGTGCGCGACGCCAAGATGGATCCCCGGACGCTCGACGGCCGGTGATACGCGCGCCAGTTCCGTCGGATCGAGCGTCAGCGGACGCGCAAAGATGAGCGGATGATCCGTCTCGGCGGGCCTCAGATAGGCGAGCGAGATCTTCGGCACGTATCCTTCCTCGTGCCTGAGGCTCGCCCAGAATGCTGCGTCGAGGATCACTTCAATGGCCGCGACGTCGGGCACGACGTCGACGGTAACGGCGCCGCGATTCGGATCGCGCTCCTGATGCGATGAAAAATGCGCATGCAGGCGGGGAGCGACAGTTCGCGCCACCGCATACGCGCGTTCGTTCATGCGTCCATTTTCGGATATTCTTGCCCGGTCGAGCGAGGTCATGATGAAAAGGCGCACCTTCCTGAAGACCGCAGCCGGCGTCTCTGCCGGCACGATGCTGATGCGCGATCGCCTGTGGGCGCAGAGCGCGCTTTCCGCTAAGACGACGAACGCCGCGGTGAAGATTCACCAGCCGTTCATGCTCACGCCGAAGCAGGCGCTCGACTGGCACGTCTTCAAAGCGGAGTGCGGTCCAACCTACGCGGGCAGCACGGGATGGAAGCGCTACACCGATTTTCTGATCTCGAAGATGCCGGAGTTCGGCGTCGTCGATCTCGATGACGTCGAGATCCCATACGACCACTACATTGTCGAGGACTGGCCCGATCGGCGGACGCACATGCACGACTCGCCGAACGCGGTGGAGAAGCTCGTCACGGACGGAACGGCGGTGCCGGTCGTTGCGTCATACGGCATGACCTCGGGCTCGACGCCGCCTGAAGGCATCACCGCGCAGATGCTCTACTACGATGCGGCGCATCCGCCGGCAGAGTCGCAGATCGCGGGCAAGATTCTCGTCTTCGAAACGCAGAAGCAGCCGGCGCCGCCGTACAACGACAACTTCCTCGACAACTACACGCCGACCGACTACGAGTGGCGCTCGCCCGGCAAATGGCCCGAGCTGTTCGTGCCGCCGGCTCTCACTTACGGCTCTTCGTTTCGAGGCCGCTGGGAGTGGAGTCAGGTGAATCGCTTTGCCGAAGCCGGCATCAAAGGAAAGGCCGCGGGCATCGTCATCGTCTACGACTTGTCGCCAGGGATGGCGTTTGGCCTCGTGCAGCGCAGCGTCTATACCGAGAACGGACGCGCGGGGCTCGGCGCGGCGTATATCAACTGTCCGACGCTGACGCTCGATCGCGTCAACGGCGCGAAGGTGTTGTCGGATGCGAAGGCCGGACGGATGGCGACGTTGACACTCCGAGCGCGCTTCCAGCGCGACACCGGCAAAGCGATCATCGCGTATCTCCCAGGAAAGAACTACGGCACGCCGCAGGACGAGCAGGTGCTGCTGGCGACGCACACCGATGCGATGTCGCTCATTGAAGAGAACGGCGGCCTCGGGATGCTCGGCATCATGTCGTACTGGAACCGCGTGCCAAAGAGCGAGCGCGCGCGGACGCTGACCTTCTACTTCGACTGCCGGCACTTCATGCCGGGCGCCGAGGCGAGCTGGCCGCAGTACGACTACTACCAGACCCACCCGGAGAGGCTGAAGTCGATCGTCGCCACCG
>DATJJE010000026.1:0-154876 GCA_035492455.1 Vicinamibacterales bacterium
GTGAAGTCGATGGCTTCTCCGTTTGCGGTGATGACGTCTACTTCCGGATGCGGCACGCCGAGCGATTCGATGACGTCCTTCACCGAGGCAGGAGCGTGCAGCAGCCGCGCGAAGCGGCCGTAGCGCCACTGCGCCGGCAGGAAGTCGTTGAGTTGGCCGTAAAATCTGAACCACACCATGGGGCCAGCTATCGCGCCGAAGCGATTGTGGCGCCGCGCGGCGGCGGATGCTATAGTCGCGCCAATTCGGCCCCAAGGAGGACTCCCGTGAGACACCCGGTTGCCGCGGCTGCCTTCATCCTTTTCGCTGTGTCTTCAGCCGCGTCTCTCCAGGCCCATCACTCGCCGTCAGCGATCTTCGACATGTCGAAGCGCGTCTCCGTGACCGGCACGCTGACACGCGTGGATTGGGTCAACCCTCACATCGTGCTGGCGATGGAAGCGAATGAAGGCGGGAAAGTCGCGCAGTGGCGACTGGAGAGCAATCCGCCGTCCTGGTACAAGAGCGTCGGCCTGGCGCGCGCCGACCTGGCGAAGGCGATCGGGCAGCAGATCACCGTGGAATGCGTGAAGGCGCGCGACGGATCGCTGTACGGCTACATGCAGAAGATCAAGCTGCCGGACGGCACCTCGTACGAACTCGTGAACGGCAACGAGCCGAAATGAGGCGTCTATGAAGAAGAGGTTGTTTGCAATCGTCGCATCTGCGTTTCTGATCCCGGGCTTCGTCCTCGCGCAGCAGGCGCGTCATCCTGACTTGAGCGGTGTCTGGAGCTATGCGATCGATCGGGCGCCGGCCGCGCTGAAGAAGGAAGTCAACGGACAGGTGACCCTCCAGCAGATCGATCAGAGCGCGCGCCACGGCGATGCCAGCAAGGTGAAGGGCGTGCAACCATCCACGCCGCGGCCGGAGTACAAACAGGAGCATCTTGCCAGGGTGAAGGACCTCGAGGACCACGAGAGCCGCACCGATCCAGTGTTCTATTGCGGCAGGCCCGGCGTGCCGCGCATCGGACCGCCGCGGAAGATCGTGCAGCTGCCGAAGGAGACGATCTTTCTCTACGAAGACATCTCTGGCGATCCGTACCGCGTCATTCCGACCGACGGCCGGCCGCATCGTCAGTACCCGAATCCATCCGCCTACGGCGATTCAGTCGGCAAGTGGGAAGGCGACGTATTCGTCGTCGATGTCACGGGGTTCGGCGACGACACGTGGTTTGGTGAGGACGGCTACTTCCACACCGACGCGATGCATGTCGTCGAGCGTCTGTGGAAGGACGGCGACAACCTCGTATGGCAGGCCACCGTACAGGACCCGAACGTGCTCGCGAAGCCGTGGGTCATGCCCGCGCGGCTGCTCCGGCCGTCAACTGAGTCGCTGGAAGAGTCGCCGAAATGCGTCGAGAGCGACGCTCCGCGCCTGCTCAACGACGACCATCACCTTCAGCGGTAGACCCACTCTGCAGTCGCGTCGCGAATCGCCTGTGCGACGATGCGTTTGAACGCGTCGTCGTGCAGCGCATCGTTGTCGGGGCTCAGCGTATCCATATAGGCAACCTCGACGATCACCGCAGGACGTAGAGCAAGGCGCGTTTCGCCCTTGCAGCCATCGCAGCTGCGCAACCCGCGATCGATCCAGTTGCCGTTGTAACGGGTGCGGATCGCCGATACGACATGGCGCTGAACAATCTCGGCGAGGCGGTGGCTTTCCTCCTGCCACCCATTGGTGTCGTCGAACCACGTCTCGGTGCCGCTCTCCTGTCCGCCGTTGTTGTGGACGGATACGACGGCAGCAGCATCGATCCAGTTCGAGTAAAACGGCCGCGCGTTGATGTCGCGCGCGTAATCGTTCGCGCCGTAGTTCCAGATGTCATCAGGTGCGCCAAGCATCTGGATGAAGTACTTCGCGGCCTCCTGCCATCGCGGACTGCCGGAAGGCCCCGCGACCGCGTCGCGCTCGGTATACCGTGCCATCTGTGCGTTGATGTTTGCCGCCAGCAGTTCGTCACGCACGTATCGCGCGATGTCCCAGTTCACCAGATCCTCGACGATGCCCTGAATGCGCGGCCGCTGCAGGTGCCACGCCCCGAGCGCTTCGTCCCAGTAAAGGCCGTGGCCCGGGCTGACGACGACCGCTCCGCCTTCTGCGAGCGAGCGGAACGGTCGCGACGACCGCATCTCAACTCGCGGAAGAAATTGTTCGAGCGGCAGACCGTCAATCGTGAACCGATAGCTGACGAGCGGTTTGGCGCCCACACTCGCGGCCGTTGCATGAACGATTGTCTCGAGCAGCGGCTCGATATTGCCGGACGGTTCGTACGTCAACGCCCGCTGGCTGAGATCGATGACAATTCGCTCAGACGTCGGCGACGTCGCTTGCACGTCGACCCGCTGCACGCGTACACCGGATTGCTTCGGTGCGAGCAGACGCTCGAAGTTTGCGGGCGTATTCGCCAGCGCGCGTTCAACGGCGGCCTTCAGACCCGCCGCGCGCGAATCCTGTGCACGCAGCGGCGCCCCACGAAGAGCGAGGACGGCGGCGAGCACAGAGAGGACGCGAAATAGCCGAGGCATCGCGCCGGACGGCGGTGCAAGCACAATACCGAGCCCGGCGGATTCTCAAAATACTCGGGCTGAGAATACAATTCAGAGTTCGGACCTAATCAATAAAGAGGAACAGAGAGCATGGGGAAAGCCCTGGACGGAGTTCGTGTTCTGGATATGACGCATGTGCAGTCGGGCCCGACCTGCACGCAGATTCTGGCGTGGTTCGGCGCGGATGTAATCAAGGTCGAGCGACCGGGTGAAGGCGATCCGACGCGTGGGCAGCTGCGCGATATTCCGGGCGTCGACAGCCTCTACTTCACGATGCTGAACGCCAACAAACGCGGCATTACGCTGAACCCGAAGACCGAAATGGGCAAGAAGATCTTCACGAAGCTCATCGAGGAGTGCGACGTAATGGTCGAGAACTTCGCGCCGGGCGCCATCGACCGCATGGGCTTCCCCTGGGAAACGATTCAGAAGATCAATCCGCGGATGATTTACGCGTCCGTGAAGGGATTCGGGCCGGGACCGTTCGAGGACTGCAAAGTCTACGAGAACGTCGCGCAGTGTACCGGCGGCGCGGCATCGACAACCGGTGAAATCGACAGCGTCCCACTCGTCACCGGCGCGCAGATCGGCGATTCGGGAACCGGCATTCACCTCGTCGCCGGCATTCTTGCCGCGCTCTTCCAGCGCGAGAAGACGGGCCGCGGCCAGCGCGTCACCTGCGCGATGCAGGACGCGGTGCTCAATCTGTGCCGTGTCAAGCTGCGCGATCAGCAGCGTCTCAAGCACGGGCCGCTGAAGGAATATCCGCAGTATCCGAACGGCAAGTTCGGCGACGCGGTGCCGCGCGCCGGCAACGCGTCAGGCGGCGGGCACCCGGGCTGGATCGTCAAGTGCAAAGGGTGGGAAACGGACCCTGACGCTTATATCTATATGATCGCGCAGGCACAGGCGTTCCCGACACTCGCCAAGGTGATCGGACACGAAGACTGGCTCGAAGATCCGAACTTCAACACACCCGATGCGCGTCTCCCGCGTCTGATGCACGTCTTCTCCGAAATCGAGAAGTGGACGATGACCAAGACGAAGATGGAGATCATGGACATCCTCAACCCGTTGAACGTGCCGTGCGGGCCGATTCTCTCGATGAAGGAGCTGGCCGAGGAGCCGGCGCTGCGTGCGACGGGCACGGTCGTCGAAGTCGATCATCCCAAGCGCGGCAAGTACCTCACCGTCGGCAACCCGATCAAGCTGTCGGACTCGCCTGCCGACGTCCGCCGCTCGCCGCTGCTCGGCGAGCACACGGAGGAGGTACTTCGCGGGGTGGTCGGTCTCAACGACGCCGACATTGAGACGGCGCGCCGACAAGGAGCGATCTAGTGAAATACAACGTCCTGATCCTCGGCGCGTCGTACGGCTCGCTCTTCGGCACGAAGCTCCTGATGGCCGGACATGCCGTGACGCTTGTGTGCACGAAAGGAACCGCGGATCTCATCAATCGCGAAGGCACGATTGTCCGCCTGCCGATCAAGGGGCGCGAGGGCCTGCTGGACATTCCATCGAAGAAGCTGCCGGGTGCGCTATCGGCGGCGACGCCGGATGCTGTTGATCCGGCTGCATTCGATTTGGTCGTCCTCGGCATGCAGGAGGCGCAGTACGGCGCGGCCGGCGTACGCGAGCTGACGGGTCGCGTCGCCAGGTCACGCAAGCCGTGCCTCGCGATCATGAACATGCCCCCGCTTCCATATCTCAAGCGGATCCCAGGCCTCTCCACTGACGGACTCGAGGGGTGCTACGCGGATCCCGTTGTCTGGAAGGATTTCGATCCGTCGATGGTGACGCTGGCCAGTCCCGATCCGCAGGCGTTCCGTCCGCCCGATCAGCCAAAGAACGTGCTGCAGGTCGGACTGCCGACGAACTTCAAAGCCGCGCGCTTCGACGGCGAGGCCGCAACGCAGATACTGCGCAACCTCGAAACCGATATCGAGGCCGCGCGCTACGAGGGAATCGAAATCCCCGTCAAACTGAAGGTGCACGACTCGGTGTTTGTGCCGCTGGCGAAATGGCCGATGCTCATCGCCGGCAACTACCGCTGCATCAAGCGCGACGAGATGATCCCCATCCGCGACGCGGTGCACGGCGACGTGGCGCAGTCGCGCGGCGTCTACGATTGGGTGTCGACGCTGTGTCATGGTCTGGGCGCGGACGACGAGGACCTGGTGCCGTTCGAGAAGTATGCGAAGGCTGCGGAAGGTCTTGGCAAGCCGTCATCGGCCGCGCGCGCGCTGTTTGGCGGCGCCGAGCACATCGAGCGCGTGGATTGCCTCGTTCGCCGTATCGCGAAGCAGCAGGGTCAGCAGTCGGCCACGCTCGACGAGATCGTCACGCTGGTCGACGAACGTCTCGCCAGGAATCGTTCGGCCGTTCACGGAACTGCACGGTGAATGCACCTCCGCCGTCAACAACCGTTGGCGCGGCAGAGTTTGCTCGGGTATAACTGACCTCCCCACCGCGCGATGGCCTGATCGGGAAGCTCCCCCGCATCGTTGTCAGAAGGGGGAGGTCTGACCATGTTGTTGCAGCTGTTGAAATCGCAGGCGGCGAAGATTGCCGTCGACAAAGGACAGCGTGTACTCGCCGAGTTCAACGAACTCGTGCCGACGCTTCGCGGGCTCGGTCTGGGGATCAGCGACGTATCGGTGAAGCTCGGAATGCCGCCCGAGATTTCAGCCGCGTTGACCGGCTCAGTCGATGCACTCGAGCACGACCTCATCAAGGAGCTGATTGCGTCGCATCAGAACAATCAGACCGTGAAGATCGTGCTGGAAGGGCTGCTGACGGCTTCGAACTTTCGCGGCCAACTCGTGGATCTCGGATTCAGAGGACTGAAGCTGGATGTACGGCTCGGGATGTTTCCAAGCGTGAAGCTTGGCCTGCTCCCCGCAGCGATTCCCGCCGGCGAGCCCGTCGCCGTTCCCGCTACCGCGTAGCCGCAGACGCGGCGCTAGCGTGCAACAGCGGCTCCAGGTACGGCCAGACGTTGTCGGCGATGCGGCGCGCGCCCGCGGCGTTCGGGTGTATACCGTCAGGCCCGTTCATCTCGGGGATCAGCGCGACGCCGGTGAGCAGGAACGGCACGAGCGGAATGTTGTAGCGGCGAGCGACGCGCGGGAACACGTCGTGAAACGCCACCGAGTAGCTGAGGCTGCGCAGCGGCGGCGTTTCCATACCGCACAACAGCACCCGGACTCCGTGCGACTGCGCCGCTTCCACCATCGCGTTCAGATTGCGCTCCATGGTGGCAACGTCGACTCCCTGCAGACCGTCGTTCGCACCGAGCTCCAGGACCATCACGCCGACGTCGCTCTGCAGCAATGACAGATAGCGGCTCATGCCATCGGCTGTCGTGTCACCGCTGACACCGGTGTTCGTTACTGTCCACGGAAGGCTGTTCGTGGAGATTCGTGCCGCGAGCACCGCGGGGAAGCTCTCGCCCATCGATGGCGTCACGGCCAGGCTGTCGCCGAGGACGACAACACGCCGCAGCGTCTCGGACGCCGCCGATGGCGCCGACGGGTTCGAGCCGCACGCAGCGACAAGACAAAGCGGGAGTACCCAGGCGAGCGCCCGGTGGCGGAGCTTCGATTCCACGGTAGTCATCCACATTCGCATGCGCGAATGCCGTCCGCAAGCGCCCGGCTGCCGCGGCATTTTTTTCGTGCACCTCTGTGACATCACCGTGCAGGGAACGTAATACGATGTCCGCCCTCCCGTCGTGAAACAGGTCGCCATGAAAAAGACCCACATCGCACTAATCTCTGGTGTCATCGCCGTCATGGCGGGAACGCCGTATTTCGGCTCCAAGCTTGACCAGTACCGCGTCGTCGTTCCCGATTACCAACGGCCGCCCGAAGTCATCACGGTCGATCAACGCTGGACCGAGCAGCAGCGGCATCAGTTCCATCACACCTCGCAAGGGACGCGTCTGCTGCCAGCGGATTGGTTTCGCGCGCTCGAACAACCATGCTTTTCGCCGGCGGGTTGCGGACTGTTCGCCGATCCGGCGTATTTGAATCGCTTCGGCTTCATGCCAAGCCACAAAGACGCCGTAAACCCCGACGGCCTGCCTGTCGGGTTCGCCATCGATCGCGACTACGTCGATCCGGATGACAAGCGCGCTTACTCGGTCGTCGGTCTGACGTGCGCCGCCTGTCACAGTGGCGAGCTCTACTACGACAAGTACGCCGTGCAGATTGACGGCGCGCCTGCGATGATCGAGATTGCCGCCTTCCAGAAGGCGCTCGGCCTTGCGCTTGCCTTCACCGACACGTTCCCGATGAGCGTCGGCAGGTACGGACGTTTCGAGCAACGCGTGCTCGGGCCGAACGCGACGGCCGAACAGAAGGCCGAACTGAAGCGGCAGCTCGATGCCTACCTAGCCGCCGCGCGCCACCAGCTCGACGTCACGAACGCCGGCCACATCTACGACAACCCGGCTGGGTTCATGCGGACCGACGCGCTCACGCGCATCGGCAACCAGGTGTTTGCCGCGGACACGAACATCGACGCCAACTACGCGGTGGCGAACGCGCCAGTCCGCTTCCCGCAAATCTGGGACGCATCCTGGTTTACGTGGGTGCAGTACAACTCGTCCATCGCGGATCCACTGGCGCGCAACATCGGCGAGGCACTTGGCGTTCGCGCCTCGTTGAAGCTGTACGGACGCGACGCCGCGAACTTCGACAACTCCGTCAACCTGCGCGGCCTGCGCTCGATCGAAGAGCTGCTGGCAGGGCCGGCGCCGTTTCAGGGACTCGCATCGCCGAAGTGGCCTGCCGTCTTCCCGCCGCTCGATCAGCAAAAGGTCGCTGCTGGAGCAGCGCTCTACAAGCAACGCTGCCAGCAGTGCCACCTGCCGCCGCGCGACGAAGTGCTTGCCGACCTTCATACCGCCTCCTCCGAGGAGGGTTACGAGTCGAAGTACTGGTGGAAGAACGGAGCCGGCAATTGGTACCTGAAGGTGTCGGATGTCGAAATCGACTACGTCGGAACCGATCGGCACGAAGCGGAGGACTTCAGGAACCGGAAGGCCGAGACGGGTGATCTGGGCAAGGGCGTCGTGTCAGCGGCAACGGGACTCGATCTCGTCACCACCGGCATCGCCGATCGCTTCTTCCGTCAGCAGAACATCACCGCCGCGGAAGAGCGCCTGCGTTGGGCCGGTGGCCGCGACCCGCGCGATCCCCGCGTCCGCGACGAGTTGATCTACAAGGCGCGTCCTCTCAACGGCATCTGGGCAGCCGCTCCTTACCTTCACAATGGATCGGTGCCGACTCTTGAAGCGCTGCTCTCTCCCGATGACAACGCGCGGCCGGCGAAATTCTGGATGGGCAGCAAGCAATACGATCCCGTGAAGGTTGGCTATGACGGCAGCGAGATTCCAGGTGCGACATTGTTTGACACGACCATGCCCGGAAATTCGAATCAAGGGCATCGCTTCAAGAACGCCCCACGCGGCAACGGTGTGATCGGCCCCGAGTTCTCCGCGGCGGAGCGCGCCGCCATCATCGAATATCTGAAATCGCTGTAGCGCAGCGTGCAGGGGAAGGTTCGGTGTTAGATTGCCGCATGGCCCGCGCACACCTCGCGATCATCGCGACGCTCGTCGTTGTGCCGGTGCTCGCACGCGCCCAGGCTTACCTGCCAGAGGATAACCTGGCGTATCCGGTGCAGATCGTCGTGGCAAACGGCGGCGGCACCGGTTTCTTCGTCAGGCGCGAGCGCGAGCTGTTCCTCGTCACCGCGCGCCACGTCGTCTTCGATCAGGCCACCGGCCAGCTGAACGCGCCGGAGTTCACGCTTCGCGCCCTCAGCAAAGACGTCAAGGAAACGGCGGTGACGGTGATGCGCGTCAATGCCCCGCAGCTGCAAGGCGATCGGCAGATTCGCACAGACGATCGCCGCGACGTCGCCGTCATCCGACTCGGCACCCTGCGGCCCGAGCGCCTCGACACCACGCCTGGTGTGGTCGTCAGCGAGAAATCGAAGGGCGGCATCATCGTCGCGCCGTTCGAGTATCTGACTCGCTACTCGGACGTCGACATCTCCAGCCAGATTTTCATGTTCGGGTACCCGTCCGTTGGTGTCGCAGGGTTCTCGCAGATCGACACCTCGAGGCCGCTGGTGCGCGCCGGCATCGTTGCCGGGCTGAACGCAACGCTGAAAACGATCATCATCGACGCGCCGGTCAACCACGGCAACAGCGGCGGGCCAGTCGTGCAGCTCTCGCGCACCAACCGCTTGCGCATCATCGGCATCGCAACACAGTTCGTGCCCGTGCCCGAGGACATCGTCGGCGTGAAGTCCGGAGAGTCGACGATAGTGGCGCTGGGAAATTCGGGATACGGGGTCGTCGCGTCTGCGGATGCGATTATCGAGCTGATTTCGACTTTCTGAACAGCGCCTCGCGGACTTCCTCGGTGTCGACGAGCGCCAGTTGTTGCTTGAGTTCGCGCGCGAGCGCGTCGTTCAGGATGCCGCCGATCGCAGCGTGCATGGAACTCTTCGTACGCGCCAGCGCTGCCGGACTTTGCCGCGCCAACGCCCGCGCCACCGCATAGGCTTCATCGAGAAGTGCGTCGGCCGCGACAACCCGGTTGAACAAACCGATACGGTGCGCTTCCGGTGCCTGAATCATTTCTCCGGTAAGCACGAGCTCCATCGCTCTGCCGAAACCCGCCAGCAAAGGCAGCAAATAGGTTGCGCCGAGGTCAGGCTGCAAGCCGATGCGGGTGAAAACCGCGCCGAGGGATGCGTCCGAGGACGCGATGCGAATGTCGCACGCAAGTGCAAGGCTTGCTCCGCCTCCCGCCGCTGCCCCGTTCACCGCCGCAATGACGGGCTTGGGTGCGGACACGATCGTCTGCACGATGCGTGCGCCGCTGCTGACCAGGTCGCGCGCACGTTCGTGATCGTGCGTGGCAACAATCTCTCGCAGGCAGCCGAGATCCGCACCCGCACAGAAACCGCGGCCGGCTCCGGTGATCACGATGACGCGGCACGATGCATCGTCTGCGGCGGCGCCCACAGCGTCGGCGATCCGTGCGGCGACCGCCTCATCGAACGCATTCATCACCTGGGGGCGATTGAGGGTCACCGTCGTGACCGATCCGTCCGTCGTAACGTCGACGCTCATGGATTTCTAAGGCGCATGAAGATCGTTGTGCGCTGGGTCAAGACGACTTCGTTCCTCTGATTCACCAGCTTCATCAGCGCGGTGACGATGCCGCGATCAGGTTTCGAGGCGGACTGCCGCTTGTCAGCCCACGTCACTTCAAGCGACAGTTCGTCGCCGGGACGCACCGGTTGATGGAATCGCACTTCATCCCATCCGGCGGCGCCGATCAGCCCCTCCTGAATCGGCACACGATGCATCAGCAGCACCCGCACCGCCGTGGTATGGGAGCCTGACGCCGTCAACCCTCCAAACATCGTCTGCCGTGCCGCAGCGTCGTCGGTATGCACCGGCAACGGATCCCACTTGCGCGCGTAGTTCACCATCTCATCGGCATCCATGCGGTAAGTGCCGACGCGCACCATCGCTCCAACTTCAATGTCTTCGAAAAACATTTCCCTCGAAAAGACTAGTATGAAATCCTCTCGCGTCATGCAAACGGAGACCACGGACACATTACGTCAGAGCGCGCGCACGGTGATCGCAAACCTGCGCGAGCTGGCAGCGCTCACGTCGACGCCTGCCGGCGCGCAGCGTGTCGCCTGGGGTCCCGTATGGCGGCAGGCGCGCGAGTGGCTGGCGGGCAAAGTCGCACCGCTGGGGCTCGCGCCGGTGGCGGATTCAGCGGGCAACAACTGGATTACGCTGCCCGGAAGCTCGGAGCGAACGGTCATCATCGGCGGCCATCTCGACTCGGTCCCGAATGGCGGCTGGCTGGATGGAACGCTGGGCGTGATGGTCGCGTTGGAGGCGCTGAGCCGCCACGCTCGCGGTTCGAAGCCGCCGGTGACGCTGCGCCTTGTCGATTGGGCCGACGAAGAAGGCGCGCGCTTCGGTAAGAGCCTGCTCGGCTCGTCGGCAGCAGCGGGCCGCCTGAATGTTGATGAAGTGCGCGAGCTGCGGGACGCGGAAGGCACCAGACTGGAAGACGCGTTACGCCAGAACGGCGTGACGCTCGAGGCGATGCTGAATGCGCGGCGGGAGCTCGGACAGATCGAGGCGAAGGCCTACCTTGAAATGCACATCGAGCAGGGTCCGGTGCTCGAGTCGATGAATAAGTCGGCCGGCGTGGTGCTTGGCACATTCGGACTCGAGCGGCACATGCTCAGGTTCGTCGGGCAGGCCGCGCATTCCGGATCGACGCCGATCGCGATGCGACGCGATGCCTTTCTGGCCGCTGCCTCCACCGCGCTCGAATGCCGCGAGATCGCGCGTCGGCATTCGAAGCCGGGTGCGGGCGTGGTGTGCACCTGCGGTGTCGTGAAGGTCGAGCCTGGAATCGTCACGGCTGTCCCAGGCGTATGCGAGATGTCGATCGATCAGCGCGCGCTCGATGCGAACGTGCTCGCGCAGATGCTGCGGGAGGCGCAGGAGGCGTCACGGCGGTTTGCGGCTGAGAACAACGTCTCGGTCGAATGGCGGCCGCTGTTCCGCATCGAGCCGCGGCCTTTCGACCCGCATCTGCTGCAACTCTGCGAAGAAGCAGTCCGTGAAGCCACCGGAGATGCGCCGAAGCTGCCGTCGGGGCCGCTGCACGATGCGGCGGAAATGGTGCCGCTCATGCCCGTCGTGATGCTGTTCGCCTACTCGGCGCGCGGCCTGTCACATTGCAAGGAAGAGGACACGCCGGAAGAACATCTCGAGAAGGCGATTCGCGCGTTCCTGCTGCTCGTCGACAAGACCGTCGCGAGCGTCGCGCGAGACTGACGCTCAGGATGGAGGAGTTGCGTAGGTAGTCGAGGTGTCGACCGTGAACTTGCGGTAACCGGAAAATTCCGCGATTCCGCGCACACGCAGGCTTTTCAGCAACAACACCCGCGCCGTAGCCGTCCACGTCACCTGCGCGGGCAGCCAGACCTCGTCGTTCACCTTGCGGCGCTGATACGTGGCGGTCGTCCCCTTGTGGATGCGCGCCAGCAGGCCGAGACCGACGGACAAGTCGTCAATCGCTTCGATTTCGACACGCACCAGCTCGTAGTCGGCCTCGCTCACCCACGCACGCGCCTTGAAGTGGCGCATGATGTCGCCGTCCTTCGTCTGCGGTTTGACCGAGCGCTTCGGTGTGAGCGTCGCGAGAATCGCGTCGTGTCCGTCGATCGCCTCGCGTCGGATCATCTGGATGTCGTAGATGCGGAACAGATCGTCGATAGCGGCGCCGTAGTGGCTGCGCTCCTTCTCGACCTGCTGTTCCTGCTTGCGGCGATCGCCGGCGTTCGCCATTTTCCGGGCATAGTCCTCGACCTGTTTGCGCCGCTGCAGGTCGCGCTCGGCCAACTTCGATGGCGGCACCGGCTTTCCATCTTCTTCGATGAGGCGCTGATACCGCTCTTCGCCCGGCAGACCGGGGTACACCTCGAAGACCTTGACCTCCGCGCTCTTCACCCGGCCATTGCCGTCAAGCCGTTGATCCGTTCGCCGCTCGATGAACATGTATCCGCTCTGCCGCTCTTCGTCGGTGGCGAGATGCTTCTTGACCTCGGCCGCGAAGGACTGGTAATCCGGCAGCGGCCGTTCCTGTGCAGCGGGTGCGGCCAGCATGGGCACGAGGAGCACAAGGGCGACAAGCCGCGGCATACCTACACAATAGCAAGCTCCAAGTTCCAAGCTCCAAGTTCCAGTTCCAAGCTCCAAATGCCACAGGCGGTCACGGTGCGTTGACAACAGCCGAGCGTCTGTAGAGACTTCCTTCGTCAGATTCCGAAAGGGATACGAAATGCAGCACCGCTTGGTGTGCGCGACCGCCGGAATCGTGTTGATCGCTGCTTCAGCGCTTGCGCAAAATGCGCCGCAGCCGCTCCGGGTCGAGAGTGTCTACCCGCGGCATGCATCGCGCGGCCAGACGACAGTCATCAACGTCGCGGTGCCGAGTCCAGCCAGAGTTCAGACGGCCGAGATATCACCGTCGGCTGGCGTGACGGTCTCCGAAATCAGAGGGACGGGCAGCGGCAGTGAGCAGAACATCGGCTGGTGGGAAATCACGCTCGACGTTGCGCAGGACGCAGTGCCCGGAGACCGCTCGCTGGTGTTGCTGCTGCCGACAAACCGGACGGCGCCGGTGCCGATTGCAATCTCGACGCACGCGCCGGCTATTTCTGATCTGCGGGTGGTGCCGCCGCAAGCGAATCAGCCGTCAGCCGAATTCCGGTTGAACGTCGCCGATGCGGCCAACGATCTGGGCGAGTCGCCGTACCTCTGGTTCACGGCGGACTGCGGCGGCGAACCGATTGCGGGTGCCGTCAGGAGCAAGGTGAACGGCGGAGTCATCCGCGCGCCGGTTCCCGACCTCGGCGCCGAGAAATGCGACGTGCAGGTGCGCGTTACGGATGCGACCGGCATCGAGAGCAAGACGCTCAAAGTCGCGGCGACGCTTCCGCGAACGGTTGCACGCCCACCGGCCGCCACAATGGTTGCGCCGTCGAACGACGACCAATGGAGCGAATTTGCGAGCCGCGAGGATCACTTCACGATCACGTTCCCGGGCCGCCCGCAGATCAGCGACACAACATGGACGTCGCAGTACGGCGCCATCCTGCCGACACATGTCTATACGGGTCGACAGGGTTCGGGACGCTACGCCGTCACCGTCGTGGACTACAACCCGGTTGAGCGCCTGCTCTGCGAGCGATCTCGAACCCTGCCCGCGCTCGATCTCGCCGTGCACGAATACGGTCCCGGCTACTGGAAGACGGACGTGCGCAGCGGCGTGGTCTTTGCGGCCTCGAAGTATCTGGAGAAGGACGGCAAGGTGACAAACATGTTCGCGAACTTCGCCGACCTCGTCGCGGGCATGCAGCTGCAGTTCACCAGCAACGCCGATCAGTCGCGCACCTACGCCTCCATTTACATGCACGACAACCGGCTGGTCATCGCGGAAGCGACCGTCCCGAAAGGCTACCCGGCGCCGCTGATTTTTCAGCAGTCGCTCGGATGGCTCGACGACAACGGCAATCGCATCCGTTACCAGTTCATGAACTACAACGAGCCCGACGCTCCCAGACCGCCGGGCCGCGGCGGCGCTCGCTAACGCGTAGTCCTCAACGACCGCCTGCGTCGCCCGTTTGGCGCGGCATGGCATAGTAGATCGTTCATGTCCTCACATCCCGCCGCGCCTCCTCGCTTCGCCGCCCTTCGTATTCCCGCCTACCGCCGCTATTTCACCCTCAGCACGATGTCGATGATGGCCGACAACATCGAGCACGTCATCAGCTATTGGGTGATGTTCCAGACGTTTCACTCGGCGGCGCTTGGCGGCTTTGCGGTGATCAGTCACTGGGTGCCGTTTCTGCTGTTCTCGCTCTACACCGGCGCGCTCGCGGATCGCCACGACTGCCGTCGGCTGATTCAAATCTCGCAGGCGCTCTTCATGCTCGCATCGCTGTCGTGGGGATTGCTCTTCCTCGCCGGGAAGCTGCAGATGTGGCATGCAGTCGTGCTGCTCATCGTCCACGGCTTCGCCGGCGTTATTGGCGCGCCCGCCACGCAGCTGATCATCCACGACATGGTGCCGCCCGAGGATCTGCCGAGCGCGATCCGGCTGAACGCCAGCAGCCGTTACTTGTCGATTCTGCTGGGTCCGGCGGTCGGCGGTGGCTTGATGCTGATGCTCGGACCCGCGTGGGGCCTGCTCGCCAACGTCCTGATCTATCTGCCGTTCACGATTCTGCTGACGCGCTTCCCGTACACCGGACATGCCGCACGCGGCGCTGGTCGCAAGACGCAGCCATTCGGCTTGGCCGACGCTTGGAACGTCTTTGCAACCGTCCGTTCAGAGCAGCGCATCATGGCGATGGTGGTCATCGCCGGGGTCACTTCGTTCTTCGTCGGCAATGCATTCCAGGCCCAGATGCCCGAATATGCGAATTTTCTCGGTGCCGATGAAACGGGCACACGCTACACGATGCTGCTCGCCGCAGATGCCGTGGGCGCGGTCATCGGTGTGCTGTTGCTGGAGACCGCAAACTTTTCCACGCCGACCGTTCAAACGGCGGTCGTATCAGCAGGGTTGTGGGGCGTGACGATGGGGCTGTTTCCGTTGACGCACAGCTATCCGACTGCTCTGGCGCTGCTGGTGCTGGCAGGCGTCTTCAACATCGCCTTCCAGTCGATGTCGCAAACGCTGGTGCAGCTGCTCGCTCCGCCGCACATCCGCGGCCGCGTCGTCGGCCTGTTCACCATGGCGATGCTTGGGCTGCGTGCGGGCAGCGGCCTGATGGTCGGCCTGCTCGGCACCGTCATCGGCGTCCGTTATTCGCTTGCCGTCTCCAGCCTCGCCGTCGTGCTGGTCGCCATTGCCTTGCTGGCGCGGGAGGCGCGCGCCGGCGCGGCTGTCGGCGCCGAAGGCGGCATCAGCGTTTGACGGTCTTCTCGGGCTTCACGCCGCCGTGTTCTCGGCAGGCGTTCTCCTTGACCGTCGCTTTGTCCTTCGTGCCATCCGTGCAGGTGTAGGTGGTCTGGACCACATCGTTTGCTTCAGTCCCGATCTTCTTGGCGCCTTTGCCGGTCGTTTTTGCCGCGTCCTTCGTGACATCGGCTGTCGCCTTTCCCGCTTCCTTGGTCGCACTGCCCGCCTTCTTCGCGGTGTCCTTGACGGCCCCGAACTGGGCAAAGGCCGCACTGCCTGATGCGCAGAAGGCGGCGATGATGAGTGATGAGATGAGTCGTCGCATGGTGAAATGCCTCCGCGGGAAAAAGGTCAAACGATGTTCCAGCGGCTCTACTCGCCGCGGCGCGGCGATCCGACTCGCACAGCCTGACCGCTCTCAACGTGCCGTCAGCTGGGGCACGGCAGCATGCCGTAGCGCATAAATCTCGCCATGGACGTGAGGTGGACTGTCCCTATCCGCGCCGTTCGCGGCGTAGCGCGCGCAGCAGTCCTTGTGAAGTGCCGAGGCGGTTGTCGAAAATGCGACGCGCCACGTCGAGCAGTGCGCCGACGAGCGGGTCGCGCAGCGCATAGCGGACGGACAGGCCTTCCTTGCGCGCCAGCACGATGCCCTGATGGCGGAGCACGGCGAGCTGCTGCGACACGAGCGGCTGGTCGAGCGCCAGATCTTCCTGCAGCTGCTGCACCGTGCGTTCTCCAGCGACGAGGATTTCCAGCATGCGGATGCGCGTCGGGTGCGCGAGCGCGCGAAAAAACTGCGCCTTGAACGCCTGCAGCTCGCCGGCGGCGGCGTGCCCGGGGCGCCGGCCGTCACGCTTCTGTGGCATGCGTGAAAGACAATATATTAATATTAATATATTATCAACTAGTTGATGCGCCACGATGCCGGATCGACGGGCCGCGACGTGACGGGTGTGATCGATCGTCTCGCCAACCTGCTGCCGGCGCAGGGCCCGATCAGCATCTTCATTCACCACAACACGCTGCATGCCTTCGAGCACCTGCCGTTCGAGCAGGCGGTCGAACAGGCCGCCATCGAGCTGGAGCGCGAGCCCTACCTCGCGGAGCCCCGCTACCGCGACAAGCTTGCCGACGGCCGCATCCGTGCGGCCGATGTCGATGCGCTCCTCGCGGAGCAGCTCGGCCCGCGCGGCGCGGAACCGATCGCGAACGCGGTGTCGCGCCTCGACCTGTGGCGCGCCCTCGTGCTCCACGGCATCCCCGCCGCCGCCGGCCGTGAGCTACGGTGGATTCTCGAGGAAACCGACGCGCTCTCGCGATTCCGCACCGACGTTCCGGCCGGGGCGCGCTCGGCGTTCGCTGCGCTGCGAGACATGAACGGTCGCGGGGAGGGCGCGCGGCTGGCGGTGCAGCGGCTGTGGCAGGCGTGCCTCGACGCGGTGACAGGCACAGCACCCCAACCGAGCCGGTTAGTGCCGACGCCGATTCGCCATCGCGACTGGCTGCTGGCCGTGCGCGGCATCGACACCGACGCGTGGATCCATCCGCCGCTCATTAGATTTCTCGCCGGCTACCTCGATCAGGGGCTCACGCAGTGGCCGATGCCGGAGCGAGAGCGCGGCATCCATGGCTGCTTTCTGGAGATCTATCGCTCGTCGCTCGCGGCCCGATGCGGCCGCTGGGCACAAACGCTGCCGCAAATCGTTGCAGAAGAGCGCGCCGCGGCTCGCGGCGCCCTCGATTCGATCGCGCATTCCCTTGCTTGTCTCGGCGTAGACGAGGACGAGCATGCGCAATACCTCGGGGCCGAGTTGCTCGCCCTTCGGGGCTGGGCCGGCATCGTGCGTCAGATCGAGGAACGGCCGGACCGCGTGCCCGCCCGCGATCTCACGGTGACCCTGCGGGGATATCTGGCGGTCCGCCTTCTGTTCGAGCGCGCCGCCCTCGAAGGCGCTGCCCGGCAGCTTTCCTTCCGCGGCGGAGTGCCCAACCTTCGGGCCTGGCTGGCCGGTGAACTTCGCGCGCCCTCGACCCCCTCGCCCGTTGAACGAGCGTGGCCGCTGTTCCACGTCGCGCAACTCTGCGGGCTCGACGCGTCGATCGTTCAACAGTGGACGGTAGGCGACGTTTCCGCGCTCGAGGCCGAACTGCAGGAACTGAATGGGCTCCGTCGTCGGCGCATTCTGCATCAGGCGTTCGAGCGGGCGATCCGTTATCGCTTGTACGACGCACTCGTCCAGCATCGGCCGCAGCCGCTTCCACAAACACCCGCTTTCCAGGCTCTCTTCTGCCTCGACGAGCGCGAGGAATCGTTTCGCCGGCATCTCGAGGAAGTCGACCCGGCCTGTGAAACGTTCGGCACCGCCGGTTTTTTCAACGTGGCGATGTACCACGAGGGCCTCACCGACGCGCATCCGCGACCGCTGTGTCCAGTCGCCATCCGTCCCGAGCATTACGTCGCCGAAATCCAGGAGGACAGCGACCATCTCATCGAACGGACGCGGCATCTGCGCCGGCGGGCGGCAGGGTTCCTTGGCTACAACGTGCATCGCGGAAGCCGGCTGCCGATGCATGGTGCCGTACTGATGGCATTCGGGTGGCTGGCGCTCGTGCCGCTCGTCTTTCGCGTCGTGTTCCCGTGGCTGTCTTCCAGGTGGCGTCGTCTCCAGACCACGACGATGGCCGCATCGCGCACGCGGCTGCAGGTCGAGCGGACCGACGAGCCGCCGCCTATTGGCAAGTACTCGGGCTTTACCGTCCGCGAGATGGCCGACATCGTGCGGCGCGTCCTCGAGGACACCGGCCTTGGCGATCGCATGTCGCCACTTGTCCTCGTCATCGGGCATGGCTCGGTGAGCCTGAACAATCCGCATGAATCGGCTCACGATTGCGGGGCGTGCGGCGGCGGGCGAGGCGGCCCGAACGCACGCTCGTTCGCGCAGATGGCCAACGATCCGCGCGTGCGGCAGTCGCTTGCCCGTGAGGGACTATCGATCGACGGCGCGACCTGGTTTGTCGGCGCGCAGCGCAACACCTGCAACAACGAGGTCACGTTCTTTGACGAGGACCTGATCCCGGAAGCGTCGCGCGACGTGTTCCACCGCGCGATAGACGCGATCGATGCGGCGCGGCGGCGCGAAGCGCACGAGCGCTGCCGTCGGTTTGACGGCGTTCCGCTGTGGTATCCCCCGGCCGCGGCACTCGCGCACGTACAAGGGCGCGCCAACGATCTGGCGCAGCCGCGCCCCGAGTACGGGCACGCGACCAACGCATTCTGCATCATCGGCCGGCGCAGGCGAACGCGAGGAATCTTCCTCGACCGCAGAGCCTTTCTCGTCTCCTACGATCCGTCGCGCGACGCGGACGGCGCCATCCTCGCACGCATCATGGCGGCGGTCGTGCCGGTCGTCGCGGGAATCAACCTCGAGTACTACTTCAGCTACGTCGACCCGACCGGCTACGGCTGCGGCACCAAGTTGCCGCACAACGTCACCGCGCTGCTGGGCGTGATGGACGGGGCGCAAAGCGATCTGCGCACCGGACTCCCGTGGCAGATGGTCGAGATCCACGAGCCCGCACGTCTGGCGATCGTCGTTGAAGCGACGCCGGATCGCCTCTCTCGTGTCGTGGAGGCGAACCCGGACATCGAGCGACTGGTGCGCAATCGCTGGTTATGGTTGGCAGCCCTGGACCCGGAATCCGAGGTCCTACGGGAGCTGCGGTCTAACGGATTCGTTGCCCACACTTCACACCAGCCGCTCCCTCTCATCGCGGGTGAATCGTCGGCGTGGTATCAGGGCAAACGGGGTTTCGTCCCCCCGGCAGAAATTGCGGCCGGGCAGCCCTCGCGTGCGCCCGCATGACGATGAACGTCCCACTCACCGTGCTGGTGCTGGTCGGCGTCGCCTCGCCGATGCTGCTGTTCGTCTCGCTCGGCATCGCGTCGCTCCTCGATCGGCCGCTCAGCGAGCGATGGACCGGTCCGCTCGCCGCCAGTGCGATGACGATAGCGTGCGCCGCACTGCTGCTCGCGCTGGCGGCATATGGAACGGGAAACACCGCGTATCCCTTGTCGTATGGCGCGTGGTCGGCGTCACACGAGGGTGGCATCGCGATCGAATTCCTTGTCGATCGCCTTTCGTTGGCGTTCGCGGCGTTGTCCGCTGCGATCGCCGGCGTCGTCGCGGCGTTTTCGAATCGATATCTGCACCGCGAGCGCGGTTACAACCGCTACTTCGTGCTGCTGGCGATGTTCGTCAGCGGCATCCTGCTGGTTGCGCTCGCCGGCAATGTGGCGGTGCTTTTTGTCGGATGGGAACTGGTCGGCCTCAGCTCGGCCCTGCTGGTGGCGTTCTTCCACGAGCGGCCTGCGGCCGTCGCGAACGCGTTCCGCGTCGTCTCGGTCTACCGAATCGGCGACGCGGCCATGCTTTCTGCGGCGGTTCTGCTGCGGCACGTGGCCGGCACCGACAGTGTGGCGCTGCTGTTCGGCGGTTCAGCGTCCGCTGCAGGTGTGACGGTTGGCAACGCGACCATCATCGCGATCCTTCTGATTATCGCGGTCGCGTGCAAGAGCGCACTGCTGCCGTTCTCGAGCTGGCTGCCGCGAGCGATGGAGGGACCTACGCCGTCGAGCGCCGTCTACTACGGTTCGTTGTCGATTCACGCCGGATGTTTCCTGCTGCTGCGCGCGGCGCCGCTGCTCGAGCAGGCGCCGGCCGCCCGCTTGCTCGTGGGCGTACTTGGCGCCGCGACGGCACTGTTTGCAGCCGTCACCACGCTGGTGCAGAGCGACGTGAAGTCCTCGCTGGCCTACGCGTCTCTGACGCAGGTCGGTCTCATCGTGCTGGAGATCGCGATCGGCTGGTACACCATCGCATTCGTGCACCTGGCGGGGCACGCCTGCTTCAGGCTGCTGCAGTTCCTCAGCGCTCCGAACGTGCTCCACGATCTGCACGGCCTGGAGGAGACGATCGGTCGCCACGGCAACCATCCGGACGGCGTCGCGATGCTGCCGTCCGATCGTGTCCGGCAGCGGCTGTTTCTCGCGGCGCTCGAACGCGGTTTTCTTGACAGCGCGCTCGATCGATGGGTAGTCGAACCGTTCATGAGGCTTACGCGCCTACTGACGCGTGTCGATGAATGGCTGTGCGAGGCTGTTCTCCCCGTGAACCGGGCCGCCGCCATCGATGCAGAGGATCGGGATGAGTGAAGCCGCTCTCTGGCTGGCCGGCCTTGTTGCCATGCCGGCGCTTGCGCTCGGCGCCTCCTTTCTGCATCTGGAGGTAGAGCGCTTGCGCAGGATTTCAGTCGCCGCGGCGCTTCTGATGTTGGTGGCGGCGCTGGCGGCCCTCGTCTCGCCGGCATTGCGTCACTACGCGATCCACACGTCGGCGCTCACCGGAATCCCTGACGGAGAAAACATCATTCGTGTCGACACGCTCTCGTCGGCACTCCTGCCCTTTGCCGCCGGCCTGTGGCTGCTCACCGTGGCAGTGACACCGCGCGCCGCACTCGACCGCGACGGCCTGCGGCGAACGGCCCTCGCCACGCTGCTGACGCTGGCATCGTTCCTGACCGAGAGCGCGATCGTGCTCCTCGTATTGTCTGCTGCGTCGCTCTGGACGTTTCTGTCCGCACTCTCCGATCCCGCTCACCATTACCAGCGGCGGGTGGTGGCGGTCTATCTCGGGTTATCGACGCTGCTGTTTGCGGCAGGCGTGGCGTTGCTCGTCAGTCCAGCCGCACAGCACACCGTGTGGGAAACGACGGGCATGTGGTTGCTCGTCGTCGCCGCGCTCATCCGGAAGGGCATCGTTCCGTTTCATGCGTGGATGCCGGAGGTCTTCGATCACGGCCGCCTGGGCCCGGCGATCCTGTTCAATGCGCCACAGGTCGGAGCGTACATCACCGTGGTGTTGATTGTGCCGCGTGCATCACCCGAAATGCTGCGGGTCATCGCTCTGCTGGCCCTTGGGACCGCCGTGTATGGCGCAGCGCTCGCGCTGATCCAGAGCAGCGCGCGGCGGGCATGCGGATATCTGTTCATGAGTCAGTCGGCGCTCGTCATGGCCGGGCTCGACTGCAGCAGCGTGACCGCCCTTGCCGGAGGCCTGCTGGTGTGGCTGTCGGCGGGCCTGGCGTTCGCGGGACTTGCCCGCTGCGTTCTCGTGCTCGAGGCGCGGCGCGGACGGCTCGATCTCACCACGTATCACGGTGGTTACGAGCGCATGCCCGTACTCGCGATCAGCTTCCTCGCCATGGGACTGGCGTGTACTGGTTTTCCAGGCACGCTCGGATTTGTCGGTCAGGAACTGCTCGTCGATGGAGCTGTTGACGTGTTCCCGGTCATGGGATTCGCGGTCGTGGCTGCATCCGCGTTGACCGGTCTCGCCGTCCTTCGCATGTACTTCTCGCTTTTCTGCGGCCGGGCGGAGGTGCGAATGCATCCAAGCCTGCAGCTCGGATTGAGGCCGCGCGAAGCGTGGACGTTTGTGGCTCTGGTCGCTGCACTGGTCGCCCTTGGCATTGCACCGCGGCCGCTCGTGGACTCGCGGTTTGACGCCAGCGATGAAATCCTCCGCGTCCGGCAGCAGCAGCAGCGACACGCTGCCGTATCGGCCGAGCAGTTCTAGTCGTCAGCCTTCTCCGCCGGTACCCGATGCCCCGAAACGGCCTGCGTCCCATCCGCGCCGGCGGCGTACTGGCCCTCCTTCCGTTGTCGAAGGATCTGCTCAGTCGTCGGCGCCGTCGCGTCGTTGCGCTGTGACGTGTAGTCGTGCTCGCCCCTGATTTCCCCGTCGTCGCTGCGCGGTGTGGTCGTAGATTCGTCTGTCATCGTACGCACGCCCACTGCAAGTCGTGCGCCCGCACGCATGAACGACGAAAGAAATCGTGGTTACGCGGTCTGGCGAGTCGGCACCCAGGGATCGTCAGTCCATCCCGGGCCATGGCGAGCAACCTGGGCGTCAATGAGATAGGGCTTCCCGCTTGCCGCATTTCGTTTGGCGCGCGCCAGCGCGGCTTTGAGCTCCGTCGGGTTGTTCGCATGCTCGCCGTCCACCCCAAAACCCTTCGCGATCGCGGCCATATCCATGTTCGGCTTGCCCAGGTAGTCGTGAACAAACTTGCTCGCGTCGATGGATTTGCCGGTGCCGCCGAGGTTGGCGATGGCGCGATTATGGGGTCCGTTGTACGCGTGGTTGTTGTAAACGACGACAGTGACCGGAAGCTGCAGCCGCGCCATGTTCCACAGCGCGGTCGGCCCGAAGACGAACGAACCATCGCCGACCAGGCAGATGACCTGTTTTCCCGGACGAGCGAGCGAAACGCCCGCGGCGGTTCCGACGCCGGATCCGAGATGGGCACCGTAGTAGAAGAACAGCTCGCGCCCGCCGCGCGGATCGAACTCGAAGCTGTGGGCGATCTCCACCGAGCCGGCCTCGTGCACCACAATCGCGTCCTTGTCCGCCCACTGTGCGACTTCGTAGGTGACGCGATCGGCTTCCATGGGGCCGGCGTCCCACAACGGATTGCGCGACACGAGCGCGCGGAGCTGACGTGCCTTCGCACTGAACGCATGCACCTCGCTGGCGCGATCGGCGATCCGCTGCTTGATCGCGGGCGTCAGCAGCTGATTGACTGCCGCGATCAAATCATCCGTTCCATAAGCGACGTCGCCGACGAGCGGCGCATCGGTCCGCAGCACGCTGCCGACGCTGCTGCCGTCGTTCCGCAGGTCGATGAACTTCGTCTTGCGTGAGACAAGGAGGGCGGCTGAATTCGGCTGCAGCTTGCCGCCGATGTTGATGACGAGATCGACGTCGGTCGGATACGTCAACGATTCCACGCGTGCGCCGGGAATCGCACCGACCCAGAGTGGATGCTGCTGCGGAAAACTTGCGTGCACCGAACGCGCCTGCGTCACGGGCAGCGCGAGCAGCTCCGCGAGCTGTACGACCTTGTCGAACGCTTTCGCTTTGTAGACCTCGTCGCCGACGATGAGCAGAGGTTTCCGAGCGTCGACAAGCAACTTCGCGGCGCGGTCGACCTCTGTTGGGTTTGGACGGACGCGCATGCGCGGATCGACCTGGTCGTGCTGGATGATTTCGGCGTTGATCTTGTCGCCCGTGTAGTCTGAGTTCCAGGTCACGTACGCGGGCCCGTATGGCGGCGTCCATGCCACCTTGAACGCGCGTCGCACCGTCTCCGGAATCATCTCCGGACGTCGTGCGCCCCACGTCAGCTTGGTCATCGTCGCGGTGACCTGCTCCTGACCGGGCAGCTCCTCGAAACCGTCCCGTCCCGCGGCGTTTGAATCTTCAGTGCGATACGCATAGAAGACGAGCGGCGTCTGCTCCTTCCATGCGTTGAACATCTGGCCGAGCGCGTTCATCAGGCCGACCGAACCAGCGGTCATCATGATCGCGGGCTGCCCCGAGGCCTTCACGTAGCCGGCGGCCATCGCGGCGCCCGGTCCTTCATGCGGGGTCAGGATGTAGTTCAACTGTGGTCGATTGACGAGCGCCTCATAGAACTCCGCATCCTCGCTCGCCGAGTTGCCGAAGACGTACTTCACTCCCGACGCGATGAGCTGCTCGGCGAACGCCTCGCCGCCGTTGCCTTCGAACACCTTCACCGCTTCGGGCGATACCGGCGTGCCAGACGTTTGTGCGAGCGCATCAACCGATTCGAGAATGGAAGTCGCGGCGGCGACGGTGACGCCGCTTGCCACCAGGCGACGCACAAAGTCGCGCCGCGAGATCCCGTTGGACAGAAGTTGTGCGACGAGCTCTTTCATGATGTGCCTCGTCTATTTCGCTGGCGGGCGAATCTGCGCCAGGTAATCGGCCATCGCGCTGATCTCTTCAGGCGTCCACAGAGCACCTCGCCCGACCATCCGGTAGAGCGTGCTCTCCCACGCGCGGCGATCCTGCTTCAACGCCGTCCACATCGTGGCGGCATGACACTGGGCGCACTTGCGCTGAAGGATTTCCCTGCCAGGAGTCTGGGCACCAGCGGCGGGGGGTGGCGTCTGCGTCTGCGCAGCCGCGCCGCTCGTCACCAGCAGCGAGAGACCAAAAAGAACTGCGGCGCCTCTAATCAGCAGTGGCATGGCAGAGACGGTATACCACAACGTCACCATTCATAGAACCCGCGCCCGCTCTTCTTCCCCAGCTCTCCTTTTGCCACCTTCTCGCGCAGGATGGCGGGAGGCTCGAAATGAGGAGCCTGCAAGGCTCCGTGCAGGTATTCGGCGATCTGCAGGCGCACGTCGAGACCGACGAGATCGCTGACACGGAGCGGCCCCATCGGGTGGCCGTAACCGAGCTCCATCGCGGTATCGATGTCCTGCGCGGATGCGACCCCCTCCTGCAGCATCCGCATCGCCTCGAGGCCGAGGAGCACGCCCAATCTTGACGAGGCGAATCCGGGAGAGTCGCGCACGATGATTGGCGTTTTACCCAGCGTCCGTGCAAACGCGGTCGCGGCTTCGACGCAGGCGGGATCCGCACGCTGGTGCACGACGATCTCGACGAGCTTCATGATGTGCACGGGGTTGAAGAAGTGCATGCCGACGACGCGTTCGGGTCGCGTGGTCGCATTGGCAATCGCGGCGATTGACAGCGACGACGTATTTGTTGCGAGCACGGCGTCGGCGTCTGCGATCGCGTCGATTCCCGTGAACACCTCTCGCTTCACAGCAAGGTCTTCCATCACGGCTTCGATAACGACGTGTGCGTCCCGAACCGAGAACGGCATGTCAGGCGTTGTCGTGATGCGGCTGAGTGCCGCATCCGCCTCCTCACGCGACAGCTTCCCGCGCTGCACCGCGCCCGCCAGATTGTCCGCGATCCGCGTGCGCGCCGTGTCGAGCGCCTCGCTGCGCGCATCGGTCAGCTTCACCGTGTAGCCGGCGACGGCGGCCACCTGCGCGATGCCATGCCCCATCGTTCCGGCGCCGACTACTGCAACCGTCGTGTTCATCCGCGGTTAGTCTTCCCGAAGAAGGCGCCGACGCGCTGCGCGCAGTTCGCGACGCTGCATCGGCGTCGGTTTCGGGAATGAGAGATCGAGTTCCTCGAGTGCCTCGACGATCGCATCCGCGACAACAACAGCAGAAAACCATTTGTAATCGGCGGGAACGACATACCACGGGGCATGTGGCTGACTTGTTGCGGCGATGGCATCGGCATACGCGGCTTGATAGGCGCGCCACTTTTCACGTTCGACGAGATCGCCTGACGAGAATTTCCAGTTCTTCGCCGGATCATCAAGACGCGCCAGCAGCCGATTCCGCTGCTCGCGCCGCGAGACGTGCAGGAAGAACTTGCGAATAATCGTCCCGTTGCGCCACAGATGCCGCTCGAACCCGTTGATGTCCTCGAACCGGTGTTTCCAGATATCGCGTCCCACGCGCTCCGCGGGCAGCTTCTGCGCGGCAAGCACCTCAGGATGAACGCGGACGACCAGCACCTCTTCGTAGTACGAACGGTTGAAGATGCCGATGCGGCCGCGCGACGGCAGCGCCTGCGTCGCGCGCCACAGGTAATCGTGATCCAGCTCCTCGGCCGAGGGCTGCTTGAACGAGTGGACGTCCGTCCCCTGCGGGTTGACGCCGGACATCACGTGTTTGATGACGTGATCCTTGCCGGCGCCATCCATCCCTTGAAAGATCAGCAGCAGCGAGTATCGATCCTGCGCCCATAGCAGCTTCTGCAGCGCATCGAGACGTTCGATGCCTTTCTGAAGATGCCCGCTCGCGGACTCTTTGCTGTGAAGGCGGCCGGTGTCGGCAGGGCCGATGCGGGTGAGCGCCCTGCGATCGCCGGCGCGCACGCGGAATGGGGCGGCGTCCATCCGCGCTATATATCATGCTCGTTTCGGGCGGTGCCGCGTGAAGGACTGTCATTGACTCCGTCGGCGCTCTCAACCCACAATACGCCGCCATCTTCAGCGGGGGGTTTTGAATGCGTAGTCTGACCGCGTCCCTCGTCTTCGCAGTAGTCATCGGCATCGCCTTCTTCTCGTCGCCAGCTCCGCGCCTGCAGGCCTCACCGCAAGAGCGGAACCTGCGCGGCGCCGGCGGCCTGCCGCAGGGCGGGTTTGTCGAGGAACGTGGCGGCTTCGACATCAGCGGCCCCTACGAAGTCGATCCAAACTGGCCCAAGAAGACGTGGCCGGCGCCCGGATACATCTGGGGATCGCAGGCTGGTGTCTTTCCCGAATCCGCGGACAAAGTGTTTCTCGTCAGTCGCGGCGAAATCGAGCTGCCGAAGGATCTGAAGATCCCGCCAGGCTTCCCTGGCAATTGGGGCGCGCTCAATCGCGGCGGCGCCACCGGCGAAGTGCCGGTCTTTCGCAACACCATTCTCACCGTCGATCGCCAGGGCAATCTCATCGACTCCTGGAAGCAGTGGGACTACCTGTTCGAAGGTGGCCGCGGCCCGCATCAGATCTACGTCGAGCCGTACGACCCGGAGCGTCACGTCTGGATCGTCGACGACATGAATCACGTGATTCACAAGTTCACCAACGACGGCAAACAGAAGATCTTCACGCTGGGCGAGATGGGTGTGTTTGGTCCCAACGACGACCTGCAGCACTTCAACAGGCCGACGATGATCGACTGGCTGCCGGATGGAACGTTCTTCGTCAGCGACGGATACGCCAACAGCCGCGTCGTGAAGTTCAGCAAAGAGGGAAAGCCGCTGTTGTGGTGGGGCTCGATGCAGCCAGGGAAGGGCGACGGCGAGTTCACCGTGCCGCACGGCATCGCTGTCGGCGACGATCGCCACGTCTATGTTTCGGATCGCTTCAACCGCCGCATCCAGGTGTTCGACGAGAACGGCGTCTTCCTCGACAAGTGGCCGAGCGGCTACTGTCATTCGCTGTCGATGAGCCGCGATCAGCACCTGTGGTGTTACGACGGCGACCACGAGCAGTTCGTGAAGTTCGATCTACGCGGACACATCGAAACGGTGTTCGGCCGCTACGGCGTGTATCCGGGCGCGACGTGGGGCGTGCATCAGATTTCGGCCGACTCGGAGGGCAATCTCTACGCTGCCGAAGTGTTTGGCGGACGCACGCAGAAGTTCGTGCCGAAGCGCAACGCGAATCCACACGATTTGTTCTTCGGCCGGCCGCTCGCCCCGAAGACGCCGCCGCCGCGCATCAGCACGGTGCACATGGCGTCGCCCAACGCAGTGGCGGCGGCAAAGCCGAATCCGAACACGCCGATTCCCAATTTCGGCGGCACATGGAACTTCGACAAGTCGAAGAGTCAGATGGCCGCGAGCGGCGGCATGGGTAACGGCGTCGCGGAGCCGCCTATCGCGATGACGGTGACGCAGAACGCCAACCAGATTTCAATTGCGATGAAGTACGAGGCGGAGGGTGCACCGCGCAACGGACGGCCGACGAGCGCCGTGTTCACGCTGGATGGAAAGATGAATCAGGTCCCCGATCCGGAGGATGCCAGGCCCGCCTACAACTACAAGCGGATTGCAACGTGGGACGGCGCGCGGCTGGTGCTGCGCACGATTCACGGTCTCAACAACGTGCGAGAAGTCTGGGTGCTCGAGGGGAACGTCTTGAAGCTGCAGCGCGCCGCACAGACGCCGGGAGGCGCCGATTCGGCGACGCGCGATCTCGTTTACAACAAGGGATCTTAGAATCGGGACGTTCACACTTCCGAGTGCTCGCTTCCCGGTTCGGGTTCAGATCCGCATCAACGTGACCGCCATGAGCAATCGGCACACCCGCAGAGAATTCTTCGCATTGACAGGAGCCGGCATCGCGGGCGCCACCGGTGTGGCGCGCCTCGGCGCACAGGGCCAGCGCGGGCCAGGCACACCGGCCGCGCCGCGCGCCGCCGTCACCGCCGCAAGCGGCAACCCCGATCTCATCGTCACCAACGCGAAGGTCTATACGATGGAAAGCGGTGCCCCGCGAGCGGAAGCGTTCGCGGTCAAAGGCGGCCGCTTCATCGCCGTCGGAGGGAGCAACGACATCAGGGGTCTCACCGGCAAAGACACCACGATCTTCGACGCCAGGCAGATGACGGTCGTCCCGGGGTTCATCGACTGCCACAACCATGCGCCCGGCGAGATCCTGCTCTACGAAGTCCTCGTCGGCAATCCCTTCGAAGTGGAATTCGTCACCATCGCGAGCATCGTCGACAAGCTCCGCGCGAGAGCGAAGCAGACGCCGCCGGGAACGTGGGTCGAAGGGTACTTCTTCGACGACACGAAAGTGAAAGACAAGCGCGAAGTGAACGTCCACGATCTCGATCAGGTCTCGACCGACCATCCGGTCGTCGTGCGCCATCGCGGCGGGCACACCTCGTACTACAACAGCAAGGCGCTCCAGATGGCTGGCGTCACGACGAGCACGCCCAATCCGGCCGGTGGAACATTCGATCGGGATGGGAGCGGTGGGCTCAGCGGCCGCGTCACGGATCGTGCCCGGGCGGTCTTCGACAACGTCGGCAAGCGGCCGACGTTCACCGAGGCCGAGGTCGCGCGGCGCCGGCGCGAAGGCCTCACCCATATCTCGAAGCAGTTCGTGCGCTACGGGCTCACCAGCGTCCACCATCAGGGCGGCGATCTCGCCGCGCTCCAGGACGTGCGCGCGCGCGGCGAGCTCCTGCATCGCGTCAGCTACGAGGCGAGCGGCCGCGTCCTCGATTCGATGATCGCCGCCGCCATCATGACCGGCTTCGGCGACGACTGGATCAAGCTTGGCGCCACCTCCGAGCACACCGTCGACGGATCGTTCTCCGAGCGAACGATGGCGCTCAGCGTGCCGTATCCAGGGACCACATACAAAGGCAATGTAACGGAGACGCAGGACGAGCTCAACGCGTGGCTCGAGCGCGTGCACCGCGCCGGTATTCAGATCAACTGCCATGCGAACGGGGACGTCGCGATCGACAGCTATCTCACCGCGTTCGAGCGCGCGCAGAAGCTCGCGCCGCGTGCCGACGCGCGACCGAAGATTACGCATGGCACCCTGATCAACGACAACCTCGTGCACCGCATGAAGGCGCTCGGCGCCGTGCCCGCGATGTTCACGACCTACGCGTACTACAACTCGGACAAATTCGTCTTCTACGGCGAGGAGCTGATGAAGCGCTGCATGGCGTATCGGACGCTGCTCGACGCAGGGATTCCCGCGGCCGCAGGATCCGACTTCTCGCCCGGTCCGTTCGCCGCGCTGATGGGCATCCAGGGCATGGTGACGCGCAAGGGATGGGATGGAAAGACCTGGGGCGCGAATCAGCGCATCACGGTCGACGAGGCGATTCGCGTGAACACCATCAACGGCGCGTACGCTTCGAAGGAAGAAAAGACCAAAGGTTCAATTGCATCCGGCAAGCTCGCCGACTTCGTCGTGCTCGCCGAGGATCCGCACGCCATCGATCCCGACATGATCAAGGACATCGCCATCGTGCGAACCGTCGTCGGAGGGGGCGTCGTCTATCAGGCCTAACCGGTGTTCGGGCGCTCGCGCAGCGAGCGCCCAGAACAGAACTTGAAGACGACCACAGAAGCGAGAAGCGGAAGCGTGAACAGCCGCGTCGTCAGAAACTCACCCTCACAGACAGTTGTGCCTGCCGCGCCGCGTCGGCGCTTGTAATCGTTCCCGCAGTCACCAGCGGGTTCTCCACGTCGGCCAGAGCACCGTACACAATCCGGTCGGGAATTCCGAGATTCACCCGATTGAAGACGTTGAACACATCGACGCGGAGCTCGGTGCGTGCCGTTCCGCCGATGGGGATCATCTTCATCAGTGACAGATCAACTCGTGAATAGCCGGGAAGTCGAAACCCGTTTCGCGGTGCGTTGCCCAACGTGCCAAGCTGAGGAATCGAGAAGGCGCACGGGTCGAACCACAGGTCCGCCGTCCCCACAGGCGTACCCGCCTTGATGCTTCCGCACCCTCGCGAGACACCCTTCGTCACATCCTTCGGCTTGACCCCGGGTAGGAGATCCGGTCGGTCGATCCCGGCCTGCCCGCCGAGTACGCCACTCCGGGATCGGTTGGTCATCAGCGCGGGTGTGAACGGCTGCCCTGAGGTCGCCTGTACGATCGTCGCGACCTGCCACGTGTTGAGAAGAGCCGCGGCGATCGATCCCGACGTGAATGCATCGGGCAAGCGATACACCAGATTGAACCGGTAGTTGAAACGGACATCGGTCAGCATGGGCGCCCAATCGCGATCGCGGTCGAAGGGATTGTCACCCGCCTGGCCATCAGCGCCGCCAAGATCTGTGTTGGAGAAGGCCGAGAAATTGTCCTTCGCGCTGGCCCACGTCAACGAGTTTTGAAACTGCAGTCCCCGGCTCAATCGCTGATTCAGCCGCAGTTGCAGCGAGTTGTATTGAGACTTCGAGTCAGCGACCTTGAGCTCGATGGTGTTCCAGTACGGACTCACGCGTGGTTCCAGTCCAGTCCAGAACGGACGGCCGTCCGCCAGTGCCTGCGAGGGCTTTCTGGGATTACCTTCCGCCGTCCTGATGAGATTGATGCCGCGCGAGCCCGCGTACGCCACCGTCAGCGCCATGCTGGCGATCAACTCCCGCTCGACCGCGACGTTGTAGTGCCACATATTGGGTGCGGCGAGGTTGTAGTCGATGATGCGAAGCGCCTGCGGTGTCCCTTCGGCCGGCAACTCGAACGGTACGGTGAAGGGTGCATTGTTCACGCGGCTGAGCGACGAGAACGGCGGCGTTCCGGCGACTGCCTGCACAAGTGGCGTCGCCATGTTGCCCAGGTCGTAGAGACGCGCCGCCGCGCCTCGCACGGCGGTCCTGCCGTTCCCTCGCACATCCCATGCAAATCCGAAGCGCGGACTGACATCGCGCAGGGTGTTGTTCTTGAACATGGGACCAAGCGTGGCCGCTGGGTCGGTGAGTATGTTTCGAATCGCTGATTCGCGTCCGAACTTCTCCTTGTATCGCGTCTGCGGTTCGTAGCGCAGACCCAGATTCAGGGTCAGGCGATCGGAGGCCTTGAAGTCATTTTGCGCGTAGACGCCGAACGCCGTGTAGGTCAACGTCTTGGAGTTGGATGAGCCCGGCGACGGCGCCCTCGTGAAGTTCGGCATTCCCAGCAGGAATGCCGTCACATTCGCGAAGCTGGCTTGACCCCCACGCGAAAACGCCTGCTGCACGAACTGTTCGACACGATTCACCCGAACGCCAAACTTCCACGAGGACCGGCCGGCGGAGATGTTCGTGTCATTGCTCGCCGTGTACTCCTTTCCCGCAAAGGCGCGTGGAAAATTCGCCGACGGCCCCATGTCGGTGACGCCTCCGATGGAGACGATGCCCATCGCCTCGCCGGGCAGGAAGTTATACCGGGGATCGGTGAGCAGCTGGGGCGGGTGGTCGGCGATGTAGTGGGCGTCCGGACGGCTGTACGACACCCTCGTAGTACTCACGACTGTCGGGCTGACGATGTGGTTCTCCGACAGCGTCATGTACCGGCTCCGCGTTTCGGCGTGCGTCTCGTACCCCGGAAAGAAGGTCGGGGCCGTAATATCGCCATCGGTCACGGTGTAGCGTCCGAACACCGTGCTCTTTTCCGTCAGGTTCGCGTCCACGCGAACCTGACCGTACAAGTCGGATGCCGGCTGCGTGAACACGAACGCATACCGATCGCCCGGGGCATTCGGCAGCGGGTACAGATCCACGAGCGGTTTGATGGCCGAATTAATCCGAGGCACTAAGACGCCGTCAACATGCGCGGCGGCCGGCAGTGTGTTGGAGACAGTCGTCGTGCCACGTCGCACCCTCGCGTACTCAATGGTGCCGTGGAAGAAGAGTCGATTCTGCCGAAGCGGTCCGCCGAAAGATCCTCCGTAGTTGTTGCGCGAGAATTGAGTTCGCTCGCCAGGCTTATCAAAGTAGTTGGCAGCCTCGAGGTTTCGGTCCCTGTGATACTGGAAGACCGAGCCGTGGAACTGATTCGTTCCTGCCTTGCTCACCATCACCGTCTGACTTCCCATGACGCCGCCATATTCAGCCGGAAAAGCGTTGGTCAGGACCCGGTATTCCTGAATGCCGTCCAGTCCAAGCGTCTGGCCGGTCACCGAGGACGTGGTGACGCCGGTGCCGTTCCGCATGTCTGCCCCGTCGAGTGAATAGCCGTTGGAGCGTGGCGGCGCGCCGCTGCTGCTGAACCATATGCCGGGGTACGCGCTGTTCTGGATTGTCCGGCTTTCGCTGACTCCCGGCTGCATCATGGTCAGGCCGATGTAATTGCGCCCTTCGAGTGGAAGCGAGGCGATTTCCGCTTCGGTGACGATCGCGCCCAGCGCGCTCGTCGTCGTCTCGACGAGCGGCGCTTCCCCGTTGACCGTCACGGTCTCCTGGATTGAACCTAACTCGAGCAACATGTCGAGAACGGCTTCCTGCCCGACGAGCAGGCGCACGCCACTCCGAACGGACGTTCGGTAACCCGAGAGCTCCGCCCGGATTTCGTAGGGACCCACGGGCAATGCAGGAAAGCGGAAGGCGCCGTCGCCGCCGGTCGGAACGTTCCGCGTCAGCCCCGTATCCACATTCCGGACGGTGACCGTCGCACCTGGCAGAACGCCGCCGGAGTCCCTGACCACACCGACAATCGTGGCCGTGGACTGTGCGACGAGCGGCGTGGCACTGATGACGAGGAGCAGGACGGCGAGTTGCAGTGTGACGGTGCGGTGATACGTCGTCATGTGATCATGCCCTCCCAGAACGGCCGTCAGGTTTACCTGGGATAACGACTCGATGCCGCGAACGTCAGGTCTTCATTGGTGGCCATAGACGGAGTGCGCTGTTCGGCCCGAAGGGCGCGTGCACGAGGTACGGCACGATGCTGTGCCCGCCAACGCCGAGCGGTGATTTCGAGTTTGCCGCTTCGTAATCGCGGTCGAAGCCATCGAGTGACGTGTATTCGTAGAGGATCACGTGCTTCGCCCATCCGGCGACCGAGTTCAGTTTCCTGATGCGGACGCACGACGCCGTCGCGCAGTGCGCCGGCATGCGCGAGGCGACGTAGCCGGCGTGCATTTCCTCCTCGTACTCGACCGGGCAGTTGAAACTGCCGATCTGGATACAGGGCGCCGCAGTCATGCCGCCCGCGTACCGGCTGGCTGCTCCGCCTTCGCAGCGGCCCGTTTCCGTAAGAATGTTTACGCGCTCCCCGATCCGCATCGCGAGCATCTTCCGCCCTGCTTCGGGCAACGCCGCATTGATCGCGCTCGGCGTCGGGTTGCCAAACACGTCCGCGTCGATCGCACCAACGAGCAGAATGTATCGATACCCGGTGCCGACCTTCGGATCCGTCGTGTGCTGAATCTGCGTTCCTCCGCCGCCTTCGCGCTCCCGCGTGGCATAGTGGGCCGCCCACCGGTATCCGGGACGCGTGAGCAACGCGGGCAGGTACGTCGCGTGCAACCAGGTCAGATACGTGTCCCTCCCTTCCAGCGGCAGGTCGTACCACGTTGCCCAAAGTCCCCTGTCGGGAGGAACGTTCGGCTGGCGCACCGGCGGCGCTGCGGTGGTTGCTCGCGCGCCCTGTCCGAGCGCGTCGGCCGTCGCGACGAGCGCCGTCGCGGTGCCGGCTGCAACTTTGAGGAATTCACGACGGCGACGGTCTGAGGATTTCATATGAGACCTAGGATGTGATGCGGAGCATCTTCATCGCGTTGCCGCCCAGCATCGCCTCCTTATCGGCGTTGCTGAGGAAGGGCGCCTTGAGGATGAAGTCGATGCCGACCGGCCAGTCAAAGGGATAGTCGGTCCCGTACACCATCTGACCGACACCGACTTCGGCGACGAGATGCCGTAGCCCCTCCTCGTGGAAGATCATGGTGTCGATCACGATCTCCTTCTTGAAGTACTCGCTCGGCTTCTTCTTCAACGCCCTGCAGTCATCACCGGCAGCGCGGTCGCAGCCGGCGTCCGACCGTCCGCTGTACGACGCCAGGTAGCCGCCCGCATGGGCACCGCAGATGCGAAGCCCTGGGAAGCGATCGAACACGCCCTCGAAAATCAGATGTGAAAGGAAGACGGTCGTCTCCAGGGGATTGCCGATCCTGTTGCCGAGCGCACCCTTGCCGTTCAACCGCGGATTCGCCGTCGTTCCGGGTGCCTGCTGCGGATGCATGAACAACAGCACACCGAGCTGCTCCGCCTTGGCCCAGAACGGATCGAACTTGCGGTCCGACAGCTCCTGGCCTTCCACGCTGCCGCCAATGGCGCCGCCGCGCAGTCCCAGCTTGTTCACTGCATAGTCGAGTTGATCCGCCGCCAGGTCGGGGTGCTGCAGCGCCAGCGTCGCCATGCCGACGAATCGATCGGGATACTGTGCGACGGCTGCCGCTATCTTCTCGTTCTGCAGCTGCACGAGATCGCGAGCGAGCGCGCGATCCGCCGAGTAGCCCCAGGCGTTGACGTTGATGGCCTGGTAGTCGATCCCCTCTTTATCCATGTACTGCAGCCGGGCGGCCGTGCCGGGGCCGAGCGCGATGGCACCGGTCAGGTTGTTTCGCGCGGAGGCAGCGAGCGGCGTGTCTTTCACCAAGTCCCACACCTCGGGCACGAAGGTGTGCGCGTGGACGTCGACGACGGTGACGCGACGACCCGCGATCATCGCGCGACGTCGCGCGCCCGCAGCGCCCTGCGCAAAGGTGTCGGCTCCGACGGCGAGACCCGCGGCAGCACCTGCAACAGTTTTTAAGAAATCGCGGCGATTCGGCATCGCTCTCCCCCTTGCCACCCGGCCAGCCTCAGAACTCAAACTGCATCCCCAGTCTCACCAGACGTCCACCGAGGATCTGCGTGACGTCCTGCCAGACTCCTCCCGGAGGGCTGTAGGTCGTGTTCATGTTGAGCACATTGCTCGCATTCAGCAGGTTGTAGATATCTACGTCTCCGCGCAGCTTGCGGGAACCGAATTGAAAGAGCCGCGAGAAGCGCAGGTCCACCTGCTGCAGGCGCGGTTCGAACACGGAGTTCGGCGGGATCAACTCGACCGTCACGTTGCCGTTGCAGGTCGCTGCGCCACGGCACGAACCGAGATTGCGTCCGAGCGACGGCAGGATTTCCGCGTTGGTCGCCACATAGCTCGCGGTGATCGGAATGCCCGAACTGTTCTGATAAATCGCGCTCGTCTGGATGTGCCAGGGCAGCGGGTAGACCGCCATGAACTTCACCTGCGTGGATTGCGACCATGGCGGCGCCACGTCGCAGAACGCGGTCGATCTGGCGATTGTCGAGGTGGCCGGCAGCACCAGCACACCGGGGAACACCTGCGCGGTCAGCGACGGATCGCCGTTCTGGTAGCAGTTGTCCGTCGTCGTCCGGCCGGTGCTCAGGCCACCGGAGAACTGCCCGCCCTCACCGAATCGTGCATTCAGCGTGACGTCGACACCGTTGAACACCTGTCGCTGCTTCCCGTAGTGCGACGCCTGCGTGACGAGGTTGTCGACCAGCCCGAACGCGGCGGGCTTGACATCATAGAAACCGCACAAGCGCTGGCCGCTGTTCGGCAGCCGGCTGTCGGTGGGCACGGTTATGCAGAACGGGTCGTAATCGGCGGCGGAGGTCAACTGATTGTCGGTGACGAGAAAGCCGCCGTACCACGTGCGGAAGTAGCCGACGTTCAACCCCAATCCCGGACGCAACTCGTGCTGCAGCGATACTGAGCCCTGCCAGTTGCGGAACTGATTGTTGAATCCGCTCTGCGCGTCGGCGGCGTAGCGCGTTTCCGCGTTCGCCTTGCCGAAGTTGAGATTGGACCATGCACCACATTCGCCGTTGGTCGCCGGGTTCAGCAGATCGCAGTCAGGACGGTAATTCCCGTTGTCGGTCCAGTTGCGGCTCGTCGTGCGCGTCAGATTCACCGCCGGGTTCGCGGATGCCTGGATGACGCGGTCCGGGTAGTGGCCGATGGACGCTTTCACCGCGGTGCGGCCGGTGCCGAACAGATCGTAGGCAAACCCGATCCGCGGGCTGAGGTTGCGGTAGTACGGAATGTTCTTCACCGGCGCGAACCGCCGCTCGGGCACGAAGAAGCCGGCGCCGAGCACCTGTTCCGGCGTCCACGCTCGTGCGTCGCTGTAGCGAACGCCGGCGTTCAACGTGAACCGCTTCACCGTCCATTGGTCCTGCGCATACAGCGCCACGTCTCTCACCGACTCTTCGAAATTCCACGGCGCGTCCGTCAGCGTGAGCTGGTTGGGCGTGCCATTCCGAAAGCGGTAGTTGATCGAACCGTTATGCATCCACAGGTCGTGACCCAGGTTCTTGATGTCGCCGATGCGGACCTGTCTCGCCGTTACACCGGTCTTCACCGTATGCGAGGCGGTGACGCGCGACACGGCGAATCGATACAGGTACTGGCGCCGCGGCAGCGTGCGCGTCGGGATGTTGCCGTAGATCAGATTGAGCCCCTGATCGGTGATTTGAATGTTCGTCTGTGGAAACCCAGGCTCGCGCTTGTCGTTCTGGTTGATCACGTAGATCGTCGTCCCCGCCTCGAGCAGGATTCGGCTGGTCACCGGGTTCGTCCACGACGCGCTGGACAGGTAATGCGGATCGTAGTGATGCTCGCCCGTGGCCTCTGGCGTGCGCCGCGCCCCAGGGTTCAGGAGATTGAACCGGCAATTGCAGTTCGGCTGCATCGAGTGCATCAGGATGATCTTGTGTTTTTGCGCGGCCTGCCAGGTGAAGCGGACGCTGACGTCGCGGCTGTAATCGTTGCTGCTGACCGGTCGGCTCAAATCGGGCTCGTAGAGCAGCGACTGCGGCTGCGTCAGCTTGTTGAAGTACAGACCTTCCGCATACTGCTGCGTCACCCCCTCGCGAAACGACGCAAAAAACCACAGCTTGTCCCGGCTGATGGGACCTCCCACGGCCACTGCCGAGTCCCTGAATTTCTTGATCGAGCCGACGCGCTTCGGGTCGAGGTGACGCGCGAGCAGTTCGTCGTTGATGTTGCTGGTCTCGAGGCTCGGGCCGACGTAGGCGAACGTGCCCAGTCCTGAGAACACGTTGCCGCCGTCGCGAGGAATCATGTTCAGCTGCATGCCGCCGCTGTCGCGATCGGCGCCGACGCCGCTCGTCTCGACGACCACTTCCTGGATATTGATCTGGTTATAGACGAAGACGCCCGAGGTCAGGCTGGCGACCTGATGATTGACGCCGTCGACGACCGGCTGCGCCTCGGGAGCGCCATGGAGACTGTAGGCCGTCTGCGTGCGGTCGCTCAGGCCGCCGACGCCGCGATCGCTTTCACGCCGCAGCGTCACACCCGGGATGATGGAGGGCAGCGTCGCCAGCCGTCCGGTCCCCGGCAGCGACTGCAGCGTCTCCTGCGCGAACTGTACCTGCGCGCGGGAGCTGCGGAGATCAACCGTCGGTGCTTCTCCGGACACCGTGACCGTCTCTTCGAGTGTCCCGACGGCAAGGTCGGCGTTGACCGTCGCCGTGAACTCGGCACGCAGCTCGAGCCCTTCCCGTTTCGATGTGGTAAAGCCTGGCAGCGCGAACGTGACTGCGTAGGTGCCCGGCCGAAGATCGACGATACGGTAGCGGCCCTGCGCATCGGTGACCGTCGATCGCACCTTTTCGATCAGCGCCGGACTCGCCGCTTCGACCGTGACGCCCGGCAGCACGGCACCGGATGTATCGCGCACGACACCGGTGATGCTGCTTTGTGCCGATGCGATGCTTGAGAGGAGGAGGATCGATAACGACACGACGAGGGTCGGGACCCACGGGGTCTTCATCACGCCGCTCCCTTCTCGTTGGACTGAACTGTACGTGTACGTAGGGCCGGCTTCAGCCGGCCCGGCGCCTGATTAGCGGTCTCCTTCGGGGGTCTCCCTCGCAGGTCGATTACCGGCTTCGCGCGCCCGGATCTGCGCGCCCTTCACCACGTTGATCAGCCCGTAGTTCTGTTCGTGGCAGGCAAATTCGTAGAGTCCCGGCTCGATGCGTGGCCAGATCACTTCCGCCGACCACGGTTTCGTCCAGGTCGTCGGATCTTCTACCTTGAACTCGTACTTCAGCGTCTTCGGATCGGTGATCGTCAGACGCTCGATCAGGTGCATGCCGGTCGTCGACCCACGCCACTCTCGACCGGGATCGAAGTTCGTCGTATCGACCACGAGCGTGTTCCCTTCCCAGTGACCGACTGAATCGCCGAGCCATTTCCGAACCGTCGCTGGAACGTGCGGACGGCCGTCCGTCGGAATGATGCGAACGTCACTGTTCGACTGATGAATCAGAATGACGTAGCCGGGTGTCTGCTGGATCTGCGACTCGGCGTCGTGATTGCCCGGCAGTCTGGGCGGTCCCTGGTTGCCGGTGATGCACCGCTCGTAGAGGCCGCGATTGTTGACGTAGATGCCGCGTCCAGCGGCCTCCGCCCGCTTCTTGCCTTCCGGCGTCATCGGCGGGATTCGCCCGTCCGGCGGATCGACGATGAGCGAGGTACGAAGGATCGGCCGGATAGGACTTTGCCAGGCGTCCATTCCGTACTCTTTCCAATCGTAGTGAACGGTGCGTGGATCGACCTCGGCGTCTTCTTCGACCGCCTTCCTGAATGCGGCGAGCGCTTCGTCCGGCGTGTAGAACGCCTTGTCACCAAGTTCCTTCGGCCGCTCCAGAGGCGTGTAGCTGAGATTCAGGAAGTAGCCGCGCAGGTCCGGCTCGCCCCACGGTGTCTTCGGAGCCTTGAACGTTTTGCGCGCTTCCTCCGCGGCTTTCGTCGTCTCGGCCGCCGCCTTGATCGCTGCTTCGGTGTTGGTGGTCTTGGGATCGAACGACTTTGTTCCCGACGGCGCCTGCGCGATCAGCGCTGATGCGTACCATCCGAACGTCAGAATGAGGATAGCCGCCGACCGCACGATGACACAGCTGCGCATGCGAAGCCTCCTCGCGTTAAAACGCATACTTTATCCCGAGTTGGACGATTCGCGGCGCGCCGGCCTGCGTCGTCACGCGGCCGAACGTTCCCGAGTTGAGATTCGCCTGCCACCCTCCGGCGGTCAGCTCCGTACCTGGGATCCCCCAGTTGAAGGTATTGAACAGATTGAACGCCTCGAAGCGCAACTCGAGGTTCTGCGTCGAGATGAGACGAAGCTGACGCGTCACCGCCAGGTCCACGGTCCAGTAATTGGGGCCCGTCAACGCGTTGCGCATCAGGTTGCCGAACGTGCCGGGGTCGGGCTGAGCGAAAGCCGCGCGGTTGAAATAGTTCGTCAACGTCCGCGGATGCGCGTACACATCGTCGCTGATCTTGTTCACGCGCTGATTCCTCTGCCCGTTGAGCGCGTTGTCGCGACCGGTGATGATGTCGATGCGGCTGCCCGATTGGATGGTGATGATGCTGGACGCGCGCCAGTGGGACGCGAACGTGCCGAGCGCGCCGGATAGCGTCGGTGATTCCGCGCCGACCGTCACGCTCGCCAGATGCGTGCGGTCCTGATCGCAGTACCCCTTGTCGTATTCAGGGTCGGCAGGGTTCGTGTAACCGGACGCAATCTGGCTGAAGGTGTTTGGCGTCTTCGTTCCGATGCAGCGCGACCATGTGTAATTGGCGTTCAGGCTGAGGCCACCCGCTGAACGGCGCTGTACCGACAGTTTCAACCCTCGGTACGATTGCCAGCCGATGTCGTCGTTCAGATCCAAGGTGCCGATCAACGCGGCTTCCTTTGGATTCTCCTGATACAGCGTCCGCCGGACATTCAGGTTCGCGTTCGTCGAGCAGACGGGATAGAACTTGCCGTCCGCGAGCGTGCATGGTCCGAGTCCCATGTAGATGCCGGGGTTGAGCGCCGTCTGCGCCCATAGCCGGTCGGAGTAGGTGCCGATGTAGCTTGCCGCCATCCCCCACTTCGCGCCGATCTGCCGCTCGAAGGTGACGTTCCAGGTCTGCACGCGCGGCGAGTTGATGCTCGGGTCCATCGTCCCGAACGAGCCGAACGCGGGATAGGACACGTTGCGGTTGGTGACGATCGGATGCGGATCACCTCCCACAGCCGCGTAGGGATCGTCCATGCGTCCCGGCGGATCGGTGATGAGCGAGCGGTTGCCGAACGGCGGTGCCGAAGAATTGATCTGGTGGTAATCACTCGACATGAAGTCGTACGCCAGCGCGTACGAGGCGCGCACGGCCATGCGACCGTTGCCATTCACGTCCCACGCGAACCCGGCGCGCGGCGAGAAGTTCGTCCACTGTTTGTTCAGACCCGTCTTTCCTGATGGGAAGCCCTGGTCGCCCGGATAGAGGAGCCCGGCCGGCGCATTCACGAAGACCTGGCTCTTGATCCCTTTGCGGAAATTGTCGATGTTGAAGTTGTAGACCGCGTTGTTATCGACGTTAACGCCGAAGTACGGCTCCCAGCGCATACCCAGGTTCAACGTGACGCGATCGGTCGCACGCCACGTATCCTGTCCATAGAACCCGAGGTAGTAACTGTGGATGGGCACGTTCTGCGGGCCGCCGTGCTCGACCGAGGTGACGCGGCCGAGCAGCATGTCGGCCAGCGCCAGGCCCGAGGCGCTTCCATCGAAAATCCAGATGCCGGCCGCCCGCGACGACGAATTGTAATTGCCGGTCCAGTAGGCGACGTTCGCGCCAAACCCGAGCTGATGCGAGCCGCGAACGAGTGTCAGGTCGTCAGCGACCTGGTAAAAGTTGTTACGCAGGAACGCTTGAGTCGAGCCGGCGGGTATCTCCCACGCTCCGGGAACCTGAATCGCCATCTGGCCGCGAATGTACGGGTACAACTTGATCCCGAGATCGGAGGGATCGAAGTACGGCGTGTTGTAGCGTTGCACGGTCGTCCGGTTGTACGCCACGCGGATGGCGTTGACCATGGTCGGCCCGAACACCATCGTGTCGCCGAGCGTCAACGCGTGCGCGAGATTGTCGATGCCCGAGTTGGCGGCCTTCAGCACGTTATCGGACCCGCCACCATATGCCGGCGGCTTCTTGATGAAGGTCGCCATATAGCGGCCGAATATCGCGTGGTCCTTCGTCAACTGGTAATCGATGCGTCCGATGCCCTGCCCTTCGTTGCTGTCGTCCTTCGTCTGGTAAGTGATCTGGCCGCACGGATCGGTTGCCGTCGGCAGACGCCGCGCCAGCTTCAAGCCCGCCGGGCTGAAAAGCGCTGGATCGATGCGGTTGCCGACGAAGCCGCCGCCGAGATTGACCTGTCTGCCACCGTTGCATGATGGCGACGCAAAGGCGGTGAAGTCACCGTTCATCATCGCCGCCGTTGGCACGAACGCAATCTGGTCGGCCGGCCGGAAGCGCAGCGCCGTGCCTTGATAGCCGCCGAAGAAGAACAGCTTGTCGCGCGCAATCGGCCCGCCGATGGTGCCGCCGAACTGATGGCGCTGCAGCCCGTCGTCCTGGCGCTTGCCGTCCTTCACCACCGCAAAATAGCTCTTCGCATTCAGGCGGTGGTCGCGGAGAAACTCGAACGCGTTGCCGTGAAGGCTGTTCGTGCCGGATTTCGTAATGGCGTTCACCGAGGCGGCGGCGTGCATTCCGTTCTGTGCGGACAATCCGCTCGTCTGCACGCGGAATTCCTGCAGCGCGTCGGGGAACGGCATCGGCAGGTTCACATTGCTCTGCGGGCTGTTGTGAGTCGCGCCGTCGAGGAGATAGCCGACGCCGGTGGGTATCCCTCCGGCAACCGAGATGTTCACCCCGCCCGGAAAGTTCCGGGTGCCGACAACGCCCGTCTGCACCGCTGCGCCGGCGAGCACGATCAGGTCCGTGACCTGTCGGCCCTGCAGCGGCAGCTCCACGATCTTCGCGTTGTCGACGACGTCGCTGATACCCGCGCTCTGCACATCGACGATTGGCGCGGCGGCCTCAACGGAGACTGTCTCCTGAAGATTGCCGATCGCCATCACGACGTTGATCGTGGGCGTCGCCGCAACCTGCAGGACGATGCCGGTCTGCACGTAGGTGCGGAATCCCTGCAGCGCAGCTTCCAGCCGATACGGACCGGTCGGCAGGTTCGGCAGCACGTATGTACCGGTTTCATTCGTGACAACGCTGCGTGTCAGGCCGGTGTCGGTCTGGGTGACCGTCACCGTCACCCCTGGTAGCGTCGCCCCGCTCTCGTCGGTGATGCGGCCGCTCAACTGTGCGGTTGACAACTGCGCCCATGCGACGGACGCGGGAACAACAACCGCTAACGCACTTGCCAGCGCTCTCAGAAACAGCTTCATCGCGGCCTCCAAAGTCTGTGGCTCTACGGCTCTCCAGGTAACGGCGGGAACGCCGGAGGTGGTACACGTCGTCGCGAGGCGGACTGGTACGCAGTCGCCGCTTTGAGCGCCACGTGCTCCATTCCAGGTTCCACGAGGAAATTGATCGAAAACGGTATGCCCGGCGCCGGCGGCTCGGTCGCCACCGTACCCGTGCGACTGCGATAGAACTTCCGGCCGCGCGCGTCCGTCGCCAGCTCGAACGACGGGTCGTACGCAACCTTCACGTAACCGGCAGGCACCAGGATTTCCGTGATGCCGGCGTTCGGCCCGAGCGGATACGAGATCTGCCGGTTATTGATCGAGGGCTCAGGCGCCAAGCCAATCTTGCCGGGCGGCAGCGTCGTGTGCACCTGAATCAGCAGATCGAGCTTGTTGTCGAGCATCACCTTCATCAGCACGCGACGAAGGAATTCGCGGCGCTGGATGTTCTCCGCGATACCCTTCGGCGGCTCATAGAGATTCGTGATCTCTTCCCAGTTCTTGAACGCCGCGCGCTGATCGTCGCCCCAGAACTTCGACCGCGCGTTGAGCGCCGGCCAGTCGGCCAGTGTTTCCTTGAAACCGCGATCGGCCCAGTCCTTCGATCGCCGCATCAGGTACTGCGCGATGTGAAAGCGGAAGGTCCGCGATTGCGCGTCGGCCTGACCCCCGCCCACGGCGGCGCGCAGCGTGAGGCTGCGCGGTGTCGGCTCCAGCCCTTCGGCCCAGCGCACCATCCAGTCGGCAGCCGTCATCGAGCCGGTGCCCCTGGTCACGCCGGGCGCGAATTCCGTCGGCCGCACTTTGGCGGCAAAGTCGGAAAACTGCGGCTGCCCTTCCGCATTGAGCCGGTACAACAGGTCTGGGTAGAGCACAGGGGCCAGCTCCGCGATCGCGCGATCGATCGTCGTCTTCATGTTCTCGACGTCGGGATCGTCGACCCATCCTGGCGTCAGCGACTCGACGAGGGTCGCCCCCAGACGACCCGCGAGCACTGCCTTCATTTCCGCCGCGGCAGCGTCGACGATCGGCTCGTCAACTTTCGCGTGCTTCACCATGAACTCGCGGATGATGCCGATCCGCATTCCCCTCAGTGCACCGGGCGACCCTTCGGTGATGGCGCGCGCGTACGGTTCGCTCGGCAAACTCGATCGCGGCACAGTCGTGAAGATGTCGCGCGGGTCGTAGTAGCCGTTGACTGGATCCTTGAGCGCATCGAGCACCTTCACAGCGTCGGGCAGAGAACGACAGTGGATGCCTGCGCGGTCGTTGTAGATCTCGGCGCCGATTGCCCCACCGAGAAACGACAGATGCGCCTTGTGCGGCAGGATGAGCGCCACCGAATTGTGGTTGGCGGGTCCGCGGCACGACTGCCCGGTTTCCTCGCAGATGCTGCACATCACCAGGTTCGTGCTCACCGAAACGCCGGACCCCGAGCTGGAGCCGATGGAGGCCGCGCGCGTCTGGTCGTAGGCGTTGCAGGGATTCCCCGCCCACGTGCTCCGCTGATAGCCGAGCGTGGATGCGAGCACCTTCGTTGGGTGGTTCTTGCCCCCGGGATCGCCAGGACCGCGGCCGTTGTACTCGGTGGTGTTCGCCTTGGCGTAGATGATCGCGCCCTTCTGCCGCAGCTCGGCGACCAGCGTGTGATCGCGCGCGGGGAAATCCATGTCGTAGTGCGCGTCGGCGCCGCCGGTCGATCGCATGTCTTTGACGTCGTACGAGTCCTTGAACGAGAACGGGATGCAGTACATCGGCATGTTCTGCAGGTCGGGATTGCGGCCGTACTGCGCGTCCAGCTCCGCCGCGCGTTCGAGCGCATCGGGCTGCTTGCGGAATTCCTCGCACACTTTCGGTGCGCCAGCGGGCAGCGGCCCGGCGGACGGAGCGCGATCGAAATCACCCTTGCAGGTAACCGACCGCTCGCCGCGGATGTTCAGCATCCCGAGCGCGCGCACCTGACCCGCGTTGGCAATGCCGACGGTCATCCCGTACTGCTGCTGCACCGAGGGGTCGGACGAGGTCGGTTCCATTCGTCCGAATTCGATGGGAGGTGTCTTGCGCGGATCGCCGGGCGGCAGGCTTGCCGTCGCCTTCACTGCCGCGGCGTACTGGTCGTAATCAGGGAGAAAGGACGGCGCCATCTGCTCGGTGACGAGCTGATTGCACGTCCCGTTGTACGCCCTCGCCCGATTGATGTAGGCCTGCACCAGCGCACGACACGTGAGCTGGCCGCCTTGAATGGCCCGATGCACGTCGGCAATCGTCGCTTCGACCAGATGGAACTGAAATGGCGGCTGCTGAGAATGCACACGATTCCCGCTTACCGCCAGACAGAGCATCATCACAACGAAGTAACCGGCGATTCTCGCGCGAGACATCGGTCCTCCAGCGGTAACGAATGGCGCGACGACATAACAGCCGGCAGCGGGCGCACCTGCCCGCTGCCGACTGCCTGGTCCTGCTCCGCTTAGAACCCGACCCTGAATCCGAGCTGCATCATCCGCGGCTGATACGCGACGTTGCCGTTGAACGATGGCTGCCCGAACTGGCTGCTGCTTCGGTTCGTGACATACGAACCGAAATTTTCGTGATTGAACAGATTGAAGACCTCGAACGTGCCGTCGAGGGTGATGTGGCCCGCGCGGACACGCTTCTGCAGCCGCGTGTCGAGACGGTGGATCGGCTTGCCGACGATGCCGTTGCGCGCCAGGATGGTGACGCCATCCGCTGCCAGCCGCTGCTCGGAGGCGTTGGTGCCCCCTTCATCGCGCCGATCCTGGCCGGTCATCGTCGCGAAGCGTTCGCCCGATCCATAGAAGTAGATGCCGCTCGCCTGGATGCCCATGCCGAGATCAAACACACCGTTGACGACGGCGCGGTGACGCTGGTCGCCAGCCTGACCGAAGCCGCCCGCGACCTGCGATCCCGCGTAGCCGTAATCGCCACCCAGATCGGCAGCGAGCGGGAATCCGACTGGACGATGCGTCATGACACCGTCCGAGCCCAGGTACCACTGCAGTCGATCCGGAACGCCATCCTTGAAGTACGCGAGCGTGTAGGTCGCTGTCGCTTGCCACCGGTGGCTGAACCGCTTCGTGAAGGTGAAGTCGGTGCCGTTGTAGTTCGAATACCCGCCGAGGTACTCGAGCAGCACGATGCCCCAGTCCGGGAACGGCCGATGGCTGATGTCGCTGAACGGATAATTTGCGCCGGTGGCGGGGTTGTACGAGAGGTTCGCGTTGATATCCACTTCTTCGCCGACACCCTTCGTGTGCACGTAATTCACCTCGAACGAGGAGTCGGTCGTAAGCTGGCGCTGGATCCCGACAGACGCCTGATGGCTGTACGGCGTCTGCCGTCCGGGATATGTGATCTCCTGATTGATCGCGCGCCGGGTGCAACCAGGCTTGCTGCCATTGAGGTCACAGGCTGTCGCCAGCGCCTGATCCCACGTCGGCTTCGGCCCGCCTATTTCACCTTCGCCGCTCGGGCCAGGTCCAAAGAAGTTCGTGGCGAAGTCGGGACGGCCGTTGTTGGCGATCTGATACTCGAACCGGTGAATCATCGAGTAGGCCTGCTGCACGCCGTCGTTCGGCGCAAAGGCGAAGAACAATCCGTAGCCGCCGCGAATCGACGTCTTGTCGTCGAGGCGCACGTTCGCGCCGATGCGGGGTGCCACGTTGTTGTTGTCGTGCGGCAGATTGCCCGGGAGGAATGGCGGCAGCTTCAGCTTCTCACCGTAGGTGTTGTCGTCCCAGTCGTAACGCGCGCCGAGATTCAGCGTCAGGTTGCTGCCGATCTTCCAGTCATCCTGCAGCCACGCGGAGTAATTGTGGCGAATGATGTTGTAGCGGTGGTTCGTATCAGAGATCGCGTAGAAGACCTGCCGCGCCGCGGCGAGCGGCTGCAGGTTCCACGTTGACGCGTCATTCCACACCGGGAACATCGACTGCAGCTGCGCCGGCGTCAGGTTGACGTTGCGTGCGTCGATCTCGCCCATGCAGCGGTTGCACCACCGGAAGTCGGCCACGAAGCGGAAGAACTCGCCGCCGATCTTCACGTCGTGGCGACCACCCCATTCCCACGCGGTGGTGAAGTCGTCGCGCACATCCTGCGTGTGCTGCCAGATGTTGAGGGTGTTGGCGCCAATCGTGTAGCCGGGAAGCTGAATGACCGGCGAATTGCCGATGCCGACCGGGTGATACGGGAACGCGCCACCCTTCCAGCGGACGGCCGGCTGATCGAGCCGCCGATAGTCCGTCCAGCCGCCCTTGATTTCATTTACCGACCGCGTGTTGAGCACGTGCGTGAAGGTGCCCGCATATTGCGGAGCCGTCCGCTCTCGCGTGCCACTGGCCGATGGATGCTGGGTGGCGCCGCCCCCCGCATAGAAGATGGTCTTGTACCCGGACACGCGGACGTTGAGCCGGCTCTGCGGCGTGAACTGGTAATCGATCCGACCCATGGCCGTGTGGCTGTGCTTCGGGAATTCCTGGTTGATGTTGAAGAACGGATAGGGACTGGTGAAGGTGTAGGTCTGCGGCTCCCGCTCGAAGCTGTAGGCGCCGAAGAAATGAATCCGATCCTTCTTAATCGGACCGCCGAAGGTGGCGCTCGTCTGCTGGTTCGAGTACGGCAGCACAGTGTGCGTGATGAAGTCTTTCGCGTTGAACTTGTCATCGCGGAAGTAGCCGCCGAACGATCCGGCGAACTGGTTCGTTCCCGACCGGGTGATGGCGTTGACGATCATCCCCTGCGAGCGCCCCTGCGTCGCATCGAAGCGGTTCGCCACGACTTCGAATTCGGCGATCGCGTCCTTGCTGAACGCCGGCTGCTCGCTGTCAGTCTGCGAGTGATAGTTGATCGTGATCTGCTGGCCGTCGACGTTGGTCTGCGAGTAGCCCTGACGGAACTGCGCCATGCCGCCGCCTTCGTTGCGCCGCGCGCCCGGCGCCAGCAGCGTCAGGTCCATCCAGTTGCGCCCGTTGATTGGCAGCTGCTCCACCTGGCGTGGATCGATGTTCGCGGCGACCGTGGAGCCCTTCGTGTCCACGAGCGGCGCCTCCGCCGTCACCGTCACGCTTTCCTGCACCGTCTGCGGCGACATCCGTATGTCGATGGCAGCGGTTTGTCCAATGAGAACCTGCGTGCTACGCATCACGCTGCCGAAGCCGCTCAGCTCCGCCTTGATGGTGTACTCGCCGACGCGTACCGGCAGCCGATACTGGCCGCGCTCATCGGTGATTGTGGTGAACACGTTGCCGGTCGCCGTGTGAACGGCGGTGATGGTGACGCCCGGCAGCACGCTGCCGGTGGAGTCTGTGGCCGTACCCGTGAAGGTGGCTTCCTGACCGTACGACGGTAGTGGAAGAAGTGATATCGCGACCGCTATCAGGAGCCCTCGAATCGACGCCGCTTTCATCTGCGACCTCCTTTGGGGTTTCCCGGGGTGCTACTTGTCCGACGAAGCGAGAAGGGCGAAAAACGCGGCCATACTACACCCGTCTACTCCTCGCTGCCATCCTCTATATGGGGTAGGCCGTGTTACCATCCGGCCGTCTAAACCGCGGCGGCAGCAAAGATACGAAATCGGAAAATCGGAGGGCTGTATGAGAACGCTTCTCGCGGCGCTCACCCTGGTCGTGGCGACCACTCCCGCCTACGCCCAGTGGCTGGATTGGAAAACCCCTGGCATTCCGCGCACGGCTGATGGCAAACCGAACCTCGCGGCCCCCGCGCCACGCAGCCCCGACGGAAAGCCCGATCTGAGCGGGGTGTGGAACGGTCCGACGATTGCCGCCCGTCCCGATCCCGCGAATCTGCAGCCGTGGGTCCTGGAGCAGGTGGATAAGCGCCAACAGGAGTACTACAAGGGGCGCCCGATGTATCAGTGTCGCCCGAGTGGCCCCGAGGTTGAGCGGTTTGGCGGCTGGAAACGCATCCTGCAGACGCCGGCAGCGATCGCCATCCTGAATGACGACCAGACCTACCGCGTGATCTTCATGGATGGACGCAAACTGGAGGACAACGCGGCTCCGACGTGGATGGGATATTCGGTCGGGCACTGGGAAGGTAACACCCTGGTCGTCGAGAGCAACGGATTCAACGACAAGACGTGGGCCAGCCGCTACGGCGTATCGCATACCGAGGCGATGCGCACGACGGAGCGCTACACGCGTCGTGACTTCGGCCATCTCGACATCGAGGTGACGTACACAGATGCGGATGCGTTCAAGAAGCCGTGGGGCTTCAAGACGACCACGGTGCTCGCCGCTGATACGGAAATGATCGAGCAGGTCTGCGAGCTCACGAGCGATCACTGGTCGAACATGAGCGACGGGTCCGTGTCCGTTGCACCAGACATCCTCGCGCGGTACGTCGGCGTCTACAGCGGAATCTACGGCGGCAGAAAGCGCTCGCTGGAGGTGACGTTGGCGGGCAATCAATTGATGATGAAGATCGTCGGCGTCGTCGACGAAGGTGGCCTTGGCGCCGTCGGCCTCGATCCGGAGGCGCTGCGGCCGCTGGTGCCGCGCTCGCAGACGCTGTTCGAAGGCGCGGGGCTCGGCTACGAGTTCGTCGTCAACGACAAGGGAGAAGCGACGGACCTCATCGAGGTGCACATCTCAGGTCCGTACAAGTTCGCGCGTCAGAAGTAACGCGCGCTCTTCAGTTCACCATAGCCTGACTCGATCGGGCGGCGCGACGTAGACTGCGCCGCCCGTCGTCTTCGGCCGCCGGCCAGTAGTTTCCCGTCCTACGAAACGTTCACGTAGTATCCGGCGATCTGAACCTGAAAAAGCCCGCTGCCGCTCCCCGAATCACGGGCTGCTGTCGGATCCACCTGCGTGCCCGGTTCGAGCACAACGAACATACGTTGCGAGCCGACAAAACCTTCGACCTGTTCTCCGGCCTGAGTAAATGTGCCGGTGTGGGTCATCGGCAGGTAAATGAACTGGCCTGTCGTGTCTACCCTGCCGAAGACGATGTTCTGCCCTTGCGGAATCTGGGCGAACATCGACACGAACTCGATGACGAGCCGCTTGCCGGAGGGGACCGTGAACGCAATCCCGCCGGGATTTGCGGCCGTGAAACCGGGGACGAATGCGCCGTCGCCGTCAAAGTAATTGAACGGCTGTGCGGCCGGGCGGTCGAAGTCACGTATGAGCAACGGGCTTGTGTTCGCGATCGTGACTTGCGATCCGCCTGCCAAACCGACGGTCGGCGTTCCGGTGATTCCCACATTCCCGCTCACCGCGGTTGTGCCTTGCGCAACCGTCGGGACGGGTTGGTCGGTCGTGTTCGTGACGAGGACGGGCGTCACCGGTGGGGTCGGCGCGGCGCTCACCGTCGTGCGCGACGAGGGAAGCAAAATGGCCAGAACGGCCGCAGGAACCAGAATCGACAGGCTCAAACGCAGGGAGCGTTTCATACGCGTATCTCCTTTTGGTGGGTTCAGCAGGCTGGGCGAACCTCTAGTTAAAACGCTGAACCCTTCCAAAACAGAACAGCCACAGGTGCAGAGATCCGCACGGCCGGCCGTTCGTTGTCGCTACGCTGTCTGGAGCTCCGCTGCTGAAAGGAATTAACGCGGTTACCAGATCCTGACTCGATCGGCCGGCGCGACGTAAAGCGCGTCGCCGGGCTGCACGTTGAACGCCGCGTACCAGCCATCGATATTCCGGATCACGCCGTTCACGCGATATCGCGCCGGCGAGTGCGGGTCTGAAACCAGCCGCTGCCGCAGCGTTTCGTCGCGAATCTTCTCGCGCCACACCTGCGCCCACCCGAGAAATACCCGCTGGTCGCCCGTCAGGCCATCGAGGACCGGTGCGGCGCTGCCCCTCAAGCTGGCGTGATACGCATCCAGTGCCAGCGACAGACCGCCCATGTCGCCGATGTTCTCACCCATCGTCAGATCGCCGTTTACATGTGCACCCGGCAGCGGTTCGAACGCCGTGTACTGAGCACCGAGCTTCGCCGCCTGCGCCGTGAACTTCGCCGCATCGTCCATCGTCCACCACTCGCGCAGCATGCCGTCGCCGTCGGACTTGCGTCCCTGGTCGTCGAAGCCGTGGCTGATCTCGTGACCGATCACGCCGCCGATCCCGCCGTAGTTGATCGCCGGATCCGCGTCGGGATCGAAGAATGGCGGTTGCAAGATGGCCGCGGGAAAGACAATCTCGTTGTTGGTGAACTGGTAGTAGGCGTTCACGGTCGGCGGCGTCATGCCCCATTCGGTTTTGTCCACCGACTCGTTGAGGCGTGCCACGTCCCTGTGCCACTCGTACGCGGCGGCACGGATGATGTTGCCGTAGAGATCGTCGTTTGACAGCGTCAGCAGGCGGTAGTCCCGCCACTTCGACGGATATCCGATCTTGACGGTGAACTTCGACAGCTTCTCGAGGGCGCGCGCCTTGGTATCGGCGCCCATCCAGTCCAGTTTCTGGATGCGCGCCCTGAGCGCAGTCTGGATGTCGGCTACCAGCGCGTCCATCTTGGCCTTGGCTGCCGGTGGGAAGTAGCGCGCGACGTACATGCGGCCGACTGACTCGCCGATCGCACGGTCAACGAATGCGACCGCGCGCTTCCACCGTGCCCGCTGCTCCGGCTGTCCGCCCAGCGTCTTGTTGTGGAATTCGAAGGACGCGTCGACGAAACGCTTCGACAGATACGGTGCCGCGCCGTCGGCGACGTGGAACGCCTGCCACGCCTTCAACGTGCTCAGCGGGGTGTCGGCGTAGGTTCTGGTGAATTTCGGGAACGCTGTGTTTGTCGTCACCACGATCCGCTGCACCTTCGGCAGCTCGCTCTGCGCCAAATAGCGATTCCAGTCGAAGCCCGGCATCGCCGTCGTGAGCTCCGCAACCGTCATCGGGTTGTACGTCTTGTCGCGATCGCGCCTCTCGGCTCGCGTCCAGGTGTCCTGCGCGAGCCTGGTTTCGAAATCGACGATGGCTTGCGCGTTCTGCGCTGGCTGTTCCCACCCGATCATCCCGAGCACCCTGCTGACGTACTCCTGGTACTTGCCTTTCTGCGTGGCGAACGAGGGCTGCAGGTAGTAATCGCGATCGGGCAGGCCCAATCCGCCGGTGACCGCCATCACTGCGTACTTCGTCGGCGCCTTGGCATCGGCGCCGATGTAGACCGGGAGGATGCTGACAAAACCGGTCGCGTTCGACTTGCCCATCAGAGCGGTCATCTGGTCTTTCGTCGTCGCGGCGCGAACTTCCGCCAACTCGCGTTCAATCGGCTTGGCGTCGAGTTGATCCACACGCGCTTCGTTCATGAAGGACGCGTACGCCGCCGCCACCTTCGACGCGTCGGGATCGTTAATCCTCCCGGCTACGGCGTCCTCGAGGATTGCATGCATCCGATTCTCGGAAAGCTCCGCCAATGTGTCGAAGTATCCGTAGCGGGTGCGGTCCGAGGGAATCTGCGTGCGGTCCGCCCACTTGCCGTTTGCATAACGGAAGAAGTCGTCACCGGGTTTGACCGACGGGTCCATCCCGCTCGCGTCGAACCCCCACGTGCCGTACTTCGGGGACACGAGCGAGGCGGCGTCGCTTCCCTCGCCGGCGCGCGTCTGCGCGAACATCGCGTTCGCGCTGAAGGCAAGCGCAACGAGGGCTGTCGCAGCAAACAGAATCTTTCGCGAGGTAATGACCATGGCGCGTCATCATAACCGCCGGCGCTGAAAAATCCGTTATAGTCCGCGCATGACTAGAAAGACGAATAGACGCGACTTCGTGCGAGCAGCCGGACTGACGGCGTCAGGACTGATCGTGGGTGCGGCTCCGCTTGCCACCGCGGCTCAAGCGCAGACACGCGCGACGCCGAGGACGATGGGCGCGCGCTTTCGTGCGTTGATGAACGCCGCGGACCCGCTGATCTGTCCGGGCGCATACGATCTGATGTCGGCGCGCCTGTGCGAAGTGCACGGCTTCAAGGCCGTGTTTGTCGGCAGCAGCGCCGCGAATCAGGAATTGGTCGGACTGCCGGACCAAGCGGTCGTTACCGTATCGGAGATCATCGACTACAACAGCGTCATCGCAGCCAACGTCGACATTCCGATCCTCGCGGATGTTGACGACTTCGGCGCGACACCGCTGAATGTCTATCGCTTCGCGAAGCAGGCCGATCGGGCCGGCATCGGCTGCGCGGCGTTCGACGATCGCATGCCCATCAATCGGGCAACGGCGTACACCGTGCCGGGCGTCTTTCCCAAGGCACGGATGATCGACAACATTCACGCCGCTGCCGACGCGCGCATGGACATGGTGTTAATCGCGCGCTGCCTGGCCCCGACCCCGAACAACTCGTACACGGAAATGCTGGACCGCGCCGCCGCGTACGCCGAAGCCGGCGCCGATGCCGTCTGGATCGGATTGCCGACCGCGAACGATTACGTGAAGGCGGCGGGCATCGTGAAGAAACCGCTGATGGCTGTGGTCGGGAACGCGAATTTCCCCGCGACTGTGGAGGCGATGAAGGCAGCGCGGATTTCCGTCGGTCAGTCGGCGACGATGATGGGCATTGCACTCGGGGCCGTCGACAAAGCTCTCACCGAACTAAAGGCGACCGGACGGATGACCGAAGCGCAGAAAGGTACGTTGAATCGGGCGACAACGGACAAAGTCGAACAGGTGGAGGAGCTCAATCAGCGCTCACGCAAGTACAACCTGCCGAGTGCGTCTGGTCCGGAGCGCTGAATGTCTAGATGAAGAGGATCGGCTTCCTCTCGTTTGGACACTGGACGCCATCACCCCACTCCCAGGTGCGCACCGCGGCGGATTCGCTGCTCCAGTCGATCGACTTGGCCGTGGCCGCCGAGGAGCTCGGCGCCGACGGTGCGTATTTCCGCGTGCACCATTTCGCGCGCCAGCTCGGGTCGCCGTTCCCGCTCCTCGCGGCGGTCGGGGCACGTACGCACCGGATCGAGATCGGCACCGCCGTTATCGACATGCGGTACGAAAACCCACTCTACATGGTCGAAGATGCGGGCGCGGCTGACATCATCGCCGGCGGCCGCCTCCAGCTCGGGATCAGCCGCGGATCACCGGAGCAGGTAATCGACGGTTGGCGATATTTCGGCTATGCGCCGGCCGACGGTGAAACCGACGCCGACATGGGCCGTCGTCACGCCGAGGCGTTTCTCGAACTGCTCAAAGGCGCGGGGTTCGCGCAGCCGAACCCGCGGCCGATGTTTCCGAATCCGCCGGGGCTGCTGCGCGTCGAACCATACTCGGAAGGACTGCGCGATCGCATCTGGTGGGGTTCCAGCTCGAATGCCACCGCAGAGTGGGCGGCGAAGCTGGGGATGAACCTCCAGAGTTCGACCCTCAAGAATGACGAGACCGGCGAGCCGCTGCACGTGCAGCAGCGGAAGCAGATTGAAGCGTTCCGCGAGGCGTGGAAGGAAGCAGGGCACACCCGCGAACCGCGCGTCTCCGTAAGTCGGAGCATCTTCGCGCTCGTCGACGATCGCGACCGCGCCTACTTCGGCCGCGACGCGCGTGACCAGGATCAAGTCGGCTACATCGACGCGAACACCCGCGCGATCTTCGGCCGTTCGTACGCCGCCGAGCCCGAAGTGCTCGTGCAGCAACTGGCAGCCGACGAGGCGATCGCCGCCGCCGACACGCTGCTGCTGACCGTCCCGAATCAGTTGGGCGTGGACTACAACGCGCACGCGATCGAGAGCATTCTCACGCTCGTCGCCCCGGCGCTCGGATGGCGATGATCTACTTCGCCTGCGAGTCCTGCTGAAACATCGCGAATGCGTTGCCCTGCGGGTCGATGAGCATGGCAAACCATCCCATGCCCGACACCGGTGATTTCGGTTTGGTCACCCTGGCGCCGAGACTGACGGCTTTGTTCACCGACGCGTCCAGCGAATCGACCATCACGTAGTTGACCCACGCGCCCGGCTTGTAGCCGGGGACGTTTATGATGCCGCCGTTGATGCCGCCCGCCTGCACAGGCCTGCCGTCCGCGTTCGTATCGACGGTCGTGATCAGCGTGTAATGGCTTTCCGGCATCGCCTGGACTTTCCAGTCGAAGAGTGCCGTGTAGAAGTCGACGAGCTTCGAGGTGTCATCGGCATAGATTTCGAAGTGAGAGACGGAATTCTTCATCGGTAAGGCCTCATGAACGGCGATGACTGCGAGCCTAATTGAACGCCCGCGGTCAGGGCAACTGGCAGACGAAGCTATCCGCGACGTCGATGCTGCCGCTCCCCTTGTAATGCGCGACCTGCGGATACGGACACAACGGCCGCGTACGATCGACCCGGCCGTTCGTGCTGTGCGAGGCCTCGACGCGCGTGGGTGTCCGTCCCTTCTCGATCCACTGCTCGAGCGCCGGCATCATGTCGAATGTGTTCGGCCCTTCGCCGCCGCCGCAGTGTCCCATGCCAGGGACCATGAACAGCGACATCGAGCGCGACGCGTTTGCCGGGCCCATCGTGCTTTGCACGCTCTTATAGAAGTTCACGCTTGCCAGCGGGGAGATGTCCTGATCACTCCATCCCTGATACGTCAGCAGCTTTCCGCCGCGTGCGAAGAATGCGCTGAGGCTCTTCGGATCGATCGCCGTCAGCAGACCCTTGAGTTTCTGATCCGCCTTTGCGAGGTCTCGATCGACGTCGAACGTTCGCCAATCCCACTTCGGATCGTCGAACACCATGTAGCGGAACTGATCGAGCGCCGTCTCGTATGGGTCGGGACCACCGATGAGCAGTCCCCATGCGAGCTCGGTGCCCGGCTGATAGGTCCCGAAGATTTCCTGCCCGCTGCTCGGGCTCTTGAACGGTCCAAGGATCGTTCTGACCGACTGTACTTGCTTCGGCGTCAGGCACGATGCGTCATCGGTGCCCTTGCACGCCATCACCTGCGGATCGAAGTGACATGTGGTCGGATCGGAGATGAGTCCGTCCTTCAATCCGTCGCGCGCATCGCACGCGGCAAGCACCTGCTGGTGAATCGCCGAATACATATCCTTCGGGATGCGCGTTTCCGGATCCTTGAGCGTCTCGAGTCCCATCCAGATGCGCCACGTGTCGAGATGCGTCTTCGGATTCGCCGCCGCGCCGGCGATGATGCCGTCGAAGTCCTCGGGGTGCCTCGTCGCCTCGGTCAGCGCCTGTCGGCCACCTGTCGAGCAGCCGTTGAAGTACGACCGCGTCGGCGCGCTTCCATAGAACGCATCGACGATCGCCTTCGCCTTCACCGTCATCTCGTGCTCGGAGCGGTAGGCGTAATCAACCAGTTTTTCCGGATGTCCGAGCGCGAAGCTGCCGCCTGGCGTGCTGTGGCCAGTGTCGGTCGACGTCGTCGCGTAGCCGCGCGCGAGCGCCTGCGCCATTGCCGGATAGCCGATCGTCCCTGCCCAGCCGCCGTTACCGACCGCCTCGAACTTGCCGTTCCAGCCGGCCGCGGGCATCCATACTTCGATCTTGATGTCGGAATCCGCGCTCGGCTGGAGCGTCGCCGCGACGCGGCAGAATGCCGGCAGCTGCGCGAATCGCGCGGCGTTCTGCGCGTTGCCACCGCCACCTGGCGCCTTGAATCCGCCGGCCGGCACGACCTCGGCTCGCGTGACCGTTGCCTTCTCCAGCGTCAGATTCGTCAAGCCATCGCAGGACGTGCGTCCGGCGTACGCGTGACCGGCGCTGGCGATCACAACCACGATGGCCAACAGGCCGGCAGGCGCGATCTTCATAACTCGTCCTCCAAGCGACGGCATTGTAGTCGCATTGTCGGGTCACCTTTGCGTTCCCGCATGCGCGAGCGACAGGAGACAACCTTCAGACGGGCGTGATTTTCGCAGGGACGACTTGCGACCGCCCGCGCCCCGGATTTTGTCTACAAAAGTGTGTGCTGGATCTCAGAAGCGAAAACGATTCGGGAAGTGATGATTCCGTGCAGCGCGGGGAGATTACCGCCCGCTATCGGGAGATATGCATGAATATCTGGACCGAGTTCAAAAACGCCGTCCTGCCCTGGCTTCTGGCAGGTGCGGTGATCGCGTTCCTGATCACGGAGCAGCGCAGAACGACGGCCGCACTCGTCGACGCGAACATGCGTCTGGCCAATGCGGTTGAACAGCAGGGCAAAGCGCTGGACGGTGTGCGCTCGCTCCTCGCCTCCCAGGGGTACACGCTTCCCCCTTTAAGCAAGCCGCAGTGATTCAGGGCCTTCGCGTGCCGGTCCACTTCACGTCGCGCGAATCGCTGCGGATGTTCAATCTGGCTGATATCTGGGCGGCTCGAACAACCGCAGCCGTCCGTCTTGTGTCCGCGAACGACCATATTCATAGCCGGGGATCCGCTCACTATGCGGGCATGGCGCTCGATTTCCAATCGTCGAATCCGGACGGCCTGTCGTCCATGTTCAAGCTCGCCGGCTACCGAGTTCTCTGGAAGGTGCCGGGCCATTACGGACACGTGCACGTCGAGCAACGGCGATGGAGCGACATCGCACTATCGCCGCAACCACGTCAACTGCCCCATCACACGATGTCGATGCGCCCGGGAAACGGCGATCGCGTCGGCGGGTAACGGCGCGCGGTTCCGACATATTTCCTTGACGCGTCGTGCGGACCGGACGCGCAAGCCCGTTACTGTCGGCGCGTCACCGAGGAAATGTCGCGGTGTTCAAAACCGCAGATGTAATCTTCGATGCGCACGTCGGTGCGCTGCGTGTATGCGAACCGAACCTGCCAGTCGGTGGCGTAGTACTCGGGATCGTGCACGGTGATGACATCCTCGAGCCGGGTGGCGCCGATCCGTCGAATCCGCTCCGTAGTCTCGAGCATGTCCGTATGCGGCGCGCCCGTCGCATCGAGAAAGGTTTCATCCTTGAATCCGCGCGTCCGCACCACGAGCGTGTCGCCTTCGAAACGCCCCACCGAATGGCCGTTGTAATACGGCGCCGTCACCAACGATTCGGCGGATGGCAGCGGCGCGTCCATCGCAATTCGGCGGATCATGTGATTCATTTCATAGACGACGAGGATCTGACCAGGCGGCGCCTTGATGATCTCAAACGGGTACGGTGTGGCCAGCGCCCGAGGCAGCCCGTCGGGCGTGCAATACTTTCGCGCGCGGTCCTCGACAGAGCCATCCTTCAGGCCGGCGACGTTCTTCGCGTAAGCGGCGCGCCCCTTCTCGGTGAGAGGCAGTTCACCGCCTCCAATTGGCTGAATCTTTGGTTGGTACTCGGTCGCCCAATACGTACCCGAAATATCCGGAGCAGCACCCTTCGCAATGGACCGTTCCGACATCCACCAGAACGCCGTCACGCCAGCCACGACAATGGCGATGCCAGCCCACACGCGAAGGTCCTTCACCGCATTCGTCCTATAACGACTTGACCGTCCCGTCGGCAAGTCTCAGCGACAGACCCGTCCCCGAACCGCCCGGGCTGCCATCTTTGAGAGGATGGATGTCTACCGAAATTTCCATCCCGGCAGTCAGTGACTTCGGCACAAAGCCTTTGCGCGCCAGACCGCTCGGCGATTCGAGTTCGATCGCCCATTGCTTCTGCCCTTGCGCGCTGGGGACGAGCACGACAATCCAGCAGTGCGGATTGATCCACTGGAATTCCTTGACGGTCCCCTTCAGCGTCATCGTCTTGGTTCGATCGAACATGGCGAATGAATGATGAGCAGAAGCCGGCATCACCGCACTCGCGACCAGGAGACCAACAAGCGCAAGCGTTCTCATTGTCATGGCATCAAAAATCCGGCGTGTCGTCTTGTGGCATCGGCGCCAATTCAGCGGCGTGCGTCAAACCCCAGTTGAAGAGGTCAGTTCCTCGACCCGCGCTCTCGGCGCAGATCGTTTCTTCCAGCGGGCCTTCTTCGGACTTCGCGTAATGCTGCCGCGCCTCCCAGGGCGTCGTGAAGGCGCCCGGGTCTTCGAAGCGGACGTTCACGTCGATCGTTTTGCCATCCGCACTGAGCCGATACCGCTCGACCACATGGAGCTGGTCGGTGTGCGGCGTCCGGTAGTTGTCGACGAAGTTGTAGCGGTGGACAAGGACACCGATGGTGTCGACGACGAGCGTGTCGCCGTTCTCATAATGCCCCACTGATTCGCCATTCCACGACGGCTTCGGATGCGCGGAATGCGGCACGTTCAGGTAGACGTGACGGAACTGGTTGTCGCCCCGATACATCAGCAGCACGAACGTCGGCTGCTGCACGAAAAACACCATGGGGGGCGTTACGCGGCGGAACACATTCCACGCCATTCCCGGCGGATAGCACCGCTCGCGCGCCATGAACGGGATTTTGCCTGCCAGCACCTCGTCGTTGTCGCGTTTCATCTGTTCCCGTACCCACGGCTGCAGGATCGGGTTGCTCAAGTCGGCGATGCGGTAGGTCGGCTGGTCGGAGGCGTCGTTCGGGACGTAGGGGTGATCCGGCGTGGAAAGGATCGGACCGGGTCCGCCGCCTTCCGGAGGCAACCAGTTGTCGCCGTCGAGGCGGTCCGGATACCAGGAGGTGCGATCGTCGGGCGCGAAGTTTGGAATCGGCGCGCGCGCCGTTTGAGCGAGCGCGAGGGCAGCGACACCGATCGCAATGCCAACGCACAGGATCGTGACGCGCGGGTTCCACCGAGAAAGTTTGCTCATCGTCTCTATATACGAGCGCGGAGCGATCAGGGCGCTTCCGACAGCTCCTTCATCTTCTTGAGCGCGCCTTCGAACCGTGCGCGGCGTTGCGCGATATCGGCTTGCCGCGCGGCTTGATCGGGCTTATCCGATATGTCGTACATCAGCGTGTACAACAGCTTCGACGACTGGGCGGTGACCGGCTTGGCTTCGACGAAGCCGTGGTAGAGGATGTAGAACTGCCCCTCGCGCACAGGCTGCGTATAGCCGTACGACAGGTCGGTCTTGCCGACGAGGATCTCGGTCACCTGTCCGCCGCGAAGAAGACGCACGGTTCCGATTCCGCCATCGCCGGATTTGATCATGCAGTCAACGTCAAGCCACTTGCTGATGTCGCAGTAGCCGCCGACTCTGGCCCAGACGGCCGCGGCGGGCCTCGCCACATCGATCTCCATTTTGATCGTCGTGTACTGCGGGTCCGCGGCCAACACACGTGAGACAAACGCGATCGTGCCGAGCAGCACCGCAATGACTTGACGCTTCATATCGTCTCCTCTGCGTCTGGTGGCCCACACCACTGTTGAGGACAATCGCTGTTACTTCCCCGCTGCCACTGGGCGGAACGTTTCGCGATACTCCAACGCCTCCGACGGGATGCAGAGCTGTTCTTCGAATTCCTGATTGGGCGCCCAGGTATAGACCTGCTTCATCACGAAGTAGGGCTTCGTGTAAATCTTGGGATCGTCAATCGTCACGCTGACCTCGAGGTGGTCGTGGTCGATGCGACGGTACCGCTCTTCGACTTTCGCATCCATGCTGCGGGGATGACCTTGTTCATCGGCCCATGCGTCTTCGTTGAATCCGGTGGTCGTGACGACGAATGTATAGTCATCGGCCCATGTGCCCACCGAATACCCGTAATACCTCGGATCGCGCGCATCCTTCGCCGACCCGCCGACGTTAGTCGGCAACGCACGTCCATCGGTCCAGATCTCGCGCCAGACCCGCTGATACTGCAGCAACTGCAGCGTGCGGCGTGGCACGTGCTCGAACGCGAACCCACGGGTTTCGAACAGCGCGCTGCGCGGGAACCCCTCCGGATTGCACGTCACAAGCGGATCGTTGGTGTCCGCGATGGGCACCGCGCGCGGGCCCTGCAGCGGTTTCGTCGCATTGAACAATTGCTGCCCCAACGTGGTCATCGGCGGCGGCGGTTCCTTCCGCGGCGAGACTGGCCCCAACCAATGGCCGCTGATGTCGCGGCGAGGCGCGGGTGCTGCATTCTTCGGCACAGCGGACGCCGGCTGCTGTTGACGCTGCGCAAGAGCGGGGGCGCCAATCAACAACAACGCGATGACAGCACGCAGAGAGGCGCTGGTTTTCATCTCCGCCTCCTACTGGTTCCCGCGGTTTCGTTCACCCCAGGTCAACACCGTGCCGTCAGCTTTCGTGACCCTGAGCATCCGGCCGAACTTGGTCCCGTTGCGGGCGGGATTGGCATCAACCGTAATCACGTCGCCGGCGACGACCGAATTCTTCGTCCAGCCGTCGGTCATCAGCGATGAGGGGCTGCCCGTTTCGAGCGTCCAGCGAACGATCTCGCCTGTTTCGTCTTTGACGTCCAGAACCATGATGCCGTGCGGGTTCCTCCATGCGTAGCTGATGACCTTCGCATCCTTGAGCGTCGTCCGTTTCGTTTGATCGTAGGCAACGTCCGAATGGTGAGCGAAGCTCGAGACAGCCGTGAGGCCGATAGTCATCACGACTGCGACGGCAACGATCCTGGTTCTCATTGACGATTCTCCTTGGCGCCAATCCTACCCTCGTTCCCGGCGCGAGGCGACCTCCCGGCGTATGTGCCCGGAATGGACGGTTTTCCCTGGTGTTTGGGCGCGCTCCGTCGGGGATGACCTCGGCGCTGTCGAGCGAACAACGTTCGGTGAGAATCCTTCGACTGGTCGTTCAGCCAACAACGGTTCCGAACAGCCTTCCGATGGCTGCGGTCGCGAGCATCGCCAGAACTCCCCAGACCGTGACTCTCGCAGCGCCGACCACGATTGGTGCACCGCCGACGGACGCGGCTGTTGCGCCGAGCACGACGAGGCACACCAGCGACGCTGCGGCGACGGTCGCTGCGAGCGCGCTGACGGGCGCCACCAGTACCGCCAGCACCGGTACGGCTGCTCCGAGGCCGAAGGTTGCCGCCGATGCAAGCGCCGCCTGCAGCGGGCGGGCCGCGAGTTCCTCCGTCAGACCGAGCTCGTCGCGTGCGTGTGCAGCCAAAGCTCCGCTGGCCATCAGCTGTCGCGCAACGGTGCGAGCCAGCTCCGGCTCCAACCCTCGACGAACGTAGATGCTCGTGAGCTCGTCCTCCTCCGCTTGGGGCGCCGTCGCCAGCTCGTGCCGCTCGCGGTTCAGATCCGCCTGCTCCGTGTCCGCCTGCGAGCTGACCGAGACATATTCGCCAGCCGCCATCGAGAGCGCGCCAGCGACAAGGCCCGCCACGCCGGCAATCAGAACGTCGTGCCGTGCGGATTCAGCTGCAGCGACGCCGACGACGAGACTCGCCGTGGACACGATGCCGTCGTTCGCGCCGAGTACCGCAGCACGCAGCCAGCCAATCCTCTCGCTTCGATGACGCTCCCTGTGTGGCATGCCGCACCTCGCTCCATGCAAACGCTCGCAACACGCACGACGCAACGACTAGCGATCGCGCTGGCGCGCCTCCTCTTCGAGACCCACGCCCAGGCTGTTCGCCAGTCCCTGCGCAAGTCGATCTCGATCGGCTGCGCTGAGGCGGGCGGGTGCATGGATCAACGTGTAGGCAGTCGGCGGCATCTCGCCCTCCCGCACTTCCTTAGCCGCCTCCTGCGCCTCCTTCTGAGGGCGTATCCACTCGGAGAAGTTCAGGACCGCTCGCCCTTCATCGACGTCGTGCTGCACGAGCCACGAGCCAGGTGCGATGCTAGTGTAGGCAGGCCACTCGGTCTCGTTGCTGTGGCAGTCGAAACAGGCCTGCTTGGCGAGCGCGCGCGTTGCCGGCGCGTCCCAGGTGGGCTCGCCCAGGACAGGCGGGTTGGTGTGGTCACGCCCGTACGGGACCAGCTGGATAACGAGGAACGTCCCGAGGACACCGAGACCGATCCGGAACCACCACTTCCGATTCAAGACCTTCATGGATGCCTCCACCGGTTCCGTCGAACACGGCAGCGAGTGACGGTGCAGGTGGCGTGCCGATGCTCTCCCGTCGTGAGAGCGTCGATTGGATAGTGCAGACCCAGTCGCTTCCGCGGAATCCGCTCCGGACAAGCAATTCGCACCGACCCGCAGGCAAGCCGGCCGTCTGCGGAACTTTGTCAATCACTGTGGAATTCTTCGCGATGAGGCGTCTGTCCTCTGTGCGAGCAGCCGATTGTCAGGGTTCTGTCGCGGGCTCCGGCGCCGTGGGCGCCGGTGTCGGTGCAATGCCTTCAGCCGGCGTGGTCGCCTGATGTGTGTCGCCGTAGTCCGGTAGGCTCAAGTACGAGAGGCTTCTCACTATGACGATTTCCTTGTACGCCAGCGTCGCATTGTTCCTCACCACGATTGGATCCGCGAGCGTGTAGCCCGTGTATTTCGGTGAGATCTGCCAGCTCCCCGACACGTCGGCGACGGTCTTTTTCGCGCTCTCCGCCTTCCACATATCGTCGAGGAATTCCTCGTTCAACGCGACGTACTCCTTCAGGTCGGCCCACAGCATCAGGGGGCCGTGGCCGGTGATGATGGTGTCGACGTTCTTGATCCGGTTGTAGCCCTTCTTCAGGGTCTCACCGATCTCGAACGCGCTGCCGCCGTTCTTCGCATCGATAAGTGGAAGGGTCTTGTCCGGGAAGAGGTCACCCATGTCGACTACGCCCAACGCGGGAAACACGACCCACGTGTCGCCGTTCGTGTGACCGCGGCCGAAATAGTAGAGGTCGATCTCGTCGGCGCCCGTCCCCAGCGTCATCTTGTTTCTGAACGTCCGCGTGGCGAGCCCACGCCCGCCGTTCGCCTCGAAGATGGTCCCCGCCGGCCTGCGAACCGTCGCAGTGCTGTCCGGGGTCATCTTCTCCATGTTCTTTTTCGTGTTCCGCTGCACGATGATGTCCACCGTCGCAGGGAACTCGACGTTGCCGCTCACGTGATCGGCGTGCCCATGCGTGTTGATCAGCGTGGTGACCGGCTTGTCGGTCAACGTCGTGATCGTCTCCAGAATCGTCCGACCCCATCCCGGATTCATCGTGTCCACGACCACCACACCTGTGGCCGTAATGAACACCACGGAATGGCCGCCACCGCCCCTGAGGACGTACAGGTTGTCCTTCACCTTATCGATCGCGATGATGCGCGGCAGCCGCAACTCCTGCGCGGCGACGGCGGTCGACAGCGTGCCGACGATGAGGACGACCCCGACGACGCTGTTTCGCTTCATGATTCGCCTCGCAGGTGGAGTATGCGCCGTATTGACACGGGAATACCGGCTGTTCTCCCACTACCAACCGATTGCGAGCGCGCCGCGGATTGAGGCGTTGAAACTGGCTGATCCCTAGAGAATCCGCCCACCCGATCAACATGAATGCCCTTGGCAGCCGTGGTGAGACTTTGAAATTGCCTGCGGGTAGACTCTTTCCGCGGATCAGCAGGTTAGCGCGCGCTCGACTAATTCTGCATAGTGCCCAGGATCCATCAGCGCTGCGGTGTGCCCCAATGTCCCTAAGCCGATGGTCGTCACGGAGCGACCGAAAAGCGCCTCGTACCGCGCTCGATCACCGCGTCTCTGGCTCGGGTCGTTCACGGCTGCCAAGACGATGACATCACCGTGCCAAGTCCGGAAGGCTTCACGGTAGACGATGTGGCGTCGGATGATATCTGCCATCACGGCAAAATACGACATCACATCTCTACGGGAAACGTCGTTCTCGAGCGTGGAATAGACGGCGCGGCGCCATTCATCCCGTTGCGCATCAGGGACGGTGAGGACACGAGCGAGCAAAACGCCAATGAGTCGTCTAAGGCCACGGTCCGGCAGGACGCGGACCAGAAGTATCGCGAGTTGTTCGAGAGGCAACCACACGTGCCCATAGTCAGCCGGCCGCGTGCTTGACAGCACCAATCGCTCGACTACGTGCGGCCGGCAGGCGGCGTACGCCTGCGCGAGTAGTCCGCCGTAGGACTGGCCAAACACCGCACAACAACCGACGCCCTCAGCGTGAAGAATGGTGTCGAAGCCAGTGACGAGCTCGTCGAAGGACATCACGGGCGGAAGATCGACAGCGATCACCGCGTGGCGACGCGCGATCTGCTCGATGACTTCGAAGAGATAGGCGGCTCGGCGCAAGCCGCCAGGGAGCATGAAAATCACCGAGCCGGCCCCGAAGGCGTAATAGCGCCAGGACACGCCGTTGACGGTGGCGTCCTTCGCGTGGGCGCCGGAGAAGCGTTGAATCTGGTCAGCGATCGTCAACGCCTCGGCTCTTTGCATCTGATCGCAGTGCGCCGCGCGTGGTTAGTTGCGTCCTGAAGGATCGACTCAACAGGTCCCTCGTACTACACTCTGCCCATGGCACTGGGTCAACGCAGACGCGACCGACAGCCTACCATGTGGTGACAACCACGGTTTCCCCGACGCGCGAGCCATCCGTACTCACGCGATTGAATCAGCTGCTGCGCGAGCAGGGGTTCGACTCGGCGCGCCGCATCGCGTGGCGGCCGGCGGACTCGTTCGCATTGCCGATGCGAGACGATCCTCAATCGGTCGAAATCGCCCGCGTCGAATCGGTCGCGTGAAACTCACGACTCGTAATACCGGCTGCTAGCCAGGCGCCGGCCTTCGCCTCGGCCCGTACTTTCTGATGGCGCTCAGCTCCGGATCGCGACTCCCATATGAAATCGTCGGGCGCGCGGCGCCGGTGGCATGGACATCTGAGTTGCGCCGTGAAGCCAAATTTTCAGCGAATCGCTCGTCGATGTCGTGCGACGTAATCGACTCTGCTGGACAATGGCCGAACCCCGAGCGCAGCCTATTCTGTTCGGACGTGTCGATCAGTGGGTGGGTGCCAACTCCCCAAATCAGGTTCCGCTGAACACTCGGTCGGTTGATCGAGATAATCCCCGTTCGTGACCGCTCGGCCCGTATACTCCACTACAACAGATTGGCCCTTACCGTCGGCGCGCGCTTTGGCCCGTACCACATCGTCGCGCAGATTGGCGAAGGCGGAATGGGGCAGGTCTATCGGGCCCACGACGTCAGGCTCAACCGTGATGTCGCGCTCAAGGTCCTAACTGACGCATTCGCCGACGACTGCGACCGGCTCGCGCGATTCACCCGCGAAGCGCAAACGCTCGCCTCACTCAATCATCCGCACATCGCGGCGATCTACGGTCTCGAAAAATCCCACGACGTCTCCGCCCTCGTCATGGAACTGGTCGAGGGCGAGGATCTCTCGCAGCGAATCGCGCGCGGCGGCATTCCGCTGGACGAGGCGCTGCCGATCGCGAAGCAGATCGCGGAAGCCCTTGAAGCCGCACACGAGCAGGGCATCATCCATCGCGATCTGAAACCCGCGAACATCAAGGTCACGCCGGATGGTGTGGTGAAGGTTCTCGACTTCGGGCTCGCGAAGTTGAACGAACCGAACGGCTCGAACGGTCCGCACGTCTCGAACGCGTTGTCGATGTCGCCGACGATCACGTCGCCCGCAATGAGGACCGGCGTGGGCGTGCTGCTCGGCACCGCGGCCTACATGTCGCCGGAGCAAGCGAAGGGACGACCGGCGGACAAGCGCAGCGACATCTGGGCCTTCGGGTGTGTGCTCTTCGAGATGCTCGCGGGGACACGGCCATTCGACGGCGAAGACATCACCGACGTGATGGTCGCCGTGTTGAGCAAGGAACCGGATTGGAACGCACTGCCAGCGAGCGTGCCCGCGTCGATACGAGCATTGTTGCGCCGCTGTCTCGAGAAAGATCGCCGCACGCGGGTCGCCGACATCGCCGCGGCGCGGTTCGCACTGGACGAGCACGCGAGTCTCGGCGGATCCCCAACGCCATTGCCACCCAGGCCACTGTGGCGGCGCGTCGTTTCGTCCGTGGCCGCTGCGCTTGTGACTTCTGCGGTGGTGGGCGCTGGGGTCTGGTTCGCCACACGTCCGGCGCCGCCTCGTGTCTCGCGTCTGGCGCTCGCTCCGTTAGGTACCGTCGCACTGACCATCAGTGGCATCGACCGCGACCTGGCAATTACACCGGACGGCTCCCGCATCGTCTACGTGGGCAACCGCGGGACGCAACTGTTCGTCCGCGCACTCGATGCCCTCGAACCGGCGGCGGTGTTCACCGGCAGACCGAGCGGGCCGTTTGTCTCGCCCGATAACCAATGGATCGCGTTCATTGACGCCGGCAGCCGTTCCTTGAGGAAAGTGGCGGTGACCGGCGGGCCGGCGGTCACGCTGGCGACCCTCGACGCCAATAATCCCCGCGGTGCCATCTGGGGACCGGATGACACAATCATCTACGCGACCGCTAACCAGGCCACTGGACTGCAGAGGGTCGCGGCAGCGGGCGGTTCGACGACGATCCTCACGCGGCCCGACCGCGCGCAGGGCGAAGGCGATCATCTCTGGCCGGAACCGCTGCCTGGCGGCCGGGCCGTGCTATTTACGATCGCGGCGTCCACGGGCGGACTCGATGCTGCGCAGGTGGCCGTGCTGGACCTGCAGACCGGGACGCGCAAGATCCTCGTGCGCGGCGGCAGCCACGCGCAGTACGTACCAAGCGGCCATCTCGTCTACGCGGCGGCCGGCACGCTGCGGGCGGTGCCGTTCGACTTGGCCCATCTGGAGACGCACGGCTCGTCGGTGCCGGTGATCCCTCAGGTGACGACGATGAACACCGGCGGCGTGGACGCCGTGGTGGCGGGCGACGGCACGCTGGCCTACGTCTCGGGCGGCGGCGCGGCGGGTGCTCTGGAGCAGCGGACGCTCGTGTGGGTAGACCGCCAGGGCCGCGAGACGTCGATCCCGGCGCCACCGCGCGCATATCTCTATCCGCGGTTGTCACCGGAAGGCACGCGCATTGCGGCATACGCTGCCGATCAGGACAACGACATCTGGGTCTGGAATCTGGGTCGCACGACGCTCACTCGCGTCACATTTGCGCCCGGTATTGATCTCTACCCGGTGTGGATGCCGGACGGGCACCGGCTGATCTTCAGTTCGGAGCGGGCCGGCGCACGGAATCTGTTCTGGCAGGCGGCCGATGGCACTGGCGCCGTCGAACGACTCACCGAGAGTTCCAACCAGCAGTTCGCGACGGCCGTGTCGCCCGATGGCCACGAACTGATTTTCTCCGAGACGACCCCGAAGACAGGCGACGACGTGATGCGGATGGAGTTGGACGGGACGCGCCGGGTGACGCCGCTCGTGCAGTCCCCGTTCATCGAGCGGAACGGGATCATCTCGCCCGACGGCCGTTGGCTCGCCTACGAGGCGAATGACTCGGGTCGGTCCGAGATCTACGTGCGGCCGTTTCCCGACGTGAACGGCGGGCACTGGCAGGTCTCCACGACCGGGGGCACGCGGCCCCTCTGGGCGCGGAACGGCCAGGAACTGGTCTACGTCTCGCAGATGGGCGCGCTCATGCGCGTCGGTGTCGCGCGCGGCCCGTCGTGGGCCGGCACCACGCCGACGCTGCTGGTCAAGGAAGGGTATTTCACGAACCCGGCTGTTTTTACCGGCCGCACGTACGACATCTCACCCGACGGGCAGCGGTTCCTGATGATTAAGGAGGGCAGCGGCACGGATCAGACTGCCGCGCCACCGCAAATCATCGTCGTGCAACATTTCGACGAGGAACTGAAGCGCCTCGTGCCGACGAAGTAGCGATGGGACACCTAACCAGTACGCGTCTCGGACCGTATGAAATCGTCTCCGCCCTCGGCGCCGGCGGGATGGGCGAGGTCTATCGCGCGCGATACGAAGCTCGGACGCGACGTCGCGCTGAAGGTCATCCCCGACACGTTCGCGCTTGATCCCGATCGAACAGCCCAGCGTCCCGCAGCACACCCGACTGTCGAAGTCATCGTGCGGAAGGAGCGCTGACAAATGGGCTGCATCTATCGTCCCAAGGAACGTTCGATCTGGATGGTGAAGTATCGAAGCCTCGACGGTCGCATCCGCTACGAGTCATCGAAGAGCACCAAAAAGGAGGTTGCGAAGCGGCTGCTGCGCGATCGCGACCACGCGAGCGATCAGGGCGTGCTGGTCACGCCGGACGTGGGCAAGCTGACGTTCGGCGAATCGGTCAAGCTCCTAGTGGATTATCACGTCGCTCGTGACCGAGACACGAAGAAGCTCGAAGCGCGGATCGCGAAGCATCTCACGAGCTACTTCGGCGTCAACCGAATGATGACCACCATCAACGGTGCGGCGGTGATGGCGTACGTTGCGAAGCGCAAGACCGACGAGCGCGTGTTCCCGGCTCGCACGAAGAAACGTCGCTCGGGCATCGTCACGATTCCTGAGCGCCGCCAACTTACGGCCAATGCGACGATTAACCGGGAACTCGCGTGGCTGAAGCACATGTTCACGCTGGCGATCCGGTCGGGAAAGCTGCTCACGCGGCCGCACATCGAACTGCTGCCCGAGCACAACGCGCGTCAGGGCTTCTTCGAACCGGAGCAGCTTCAGGCAGTGCTGCGACACCTGCCCGAAGATGTCCGGCCCGTCGTCGAGTTCGCCGCCATCACCGGCTGGCGCGTGAAGTCTGAAGTGCTGACGCGGGAGTGGCGACACGTGGATTTCCAAGCGGGAGAGATCCGCCTGGATCGCTATGAAGCGAAGAACAAGGAGCCGCGGACGTTCGTGATGACGCGCGACCTCCGGACGCTACTGGAACGACAGCATGCGGAACACGAGCGCTTGAAGAAGAAGGGCCACGTCTGCCCGTTCGTGTTCTTCAGGCTCGTCGCGCTGGGGCGCAAAGGTCCCTTGCGGCCGAAGCCGATCAAGACCATCACGAAGGCGTTTCGGACCGCATGCCTCAAGGCCGGCTGTCCGGGCCGCATCCTGCACGATCTGCGACGGACCGCCGTGCGCCGCTTCGTGCGGAACGGCATTCCCGAGCGCGTGGCGATGCAGCTCTCGGGTCACAAGACGCGCTCTGTCTTTGAGCGTTACAACATCGTGTCAGACGGTGACTTGAGAGATGCCGCCGCGCGACTCGATGCCGTGGCGATTCGATGAAGAAACCTTGACCATTGCTTTCCGATTCCTCCAGACGGCCACACGCCTGGAAATCGGTCTACGCTGCGGCGTTTATTGTGACTAATCTAACGTCGCCGGCCGTCGTCGGCTGCAAGCGGATGGTAGCCGGCAGTGATCTACTGAATTTTGGTCCAGACCAGCACCGACGAGATGTCACGGCCGTCAAAGGGGCTCTTCGCGGGTAGTGTTGTGATGACCAAGGACGCCCCGTCAACTTTGAACTGCCGGACCTGAGTGGTGCCCGTCCACGCCTGATTCCAGGACGCGTCGATGTTATGACTCACCCGATCGCCTGCGACCACGTAAGTGCCTGCGTAGGCAATGAACCCGTCATAAAGGGTGACCCGTTCCGCATCGGTCGGCACCAGCGCGGCTGGGGCGATTCTCCCTCCTCGAACCAGAATCGCCTGCATGCGGCAGTCAGGACCGTAGGTGATAAATCCGCTCGGGTGCTCGCCAAGCTGATAGGTCTTCTCGCCTGTCGCGAGAACAGTGGTCGTGAAGGACTGCAGGACCCAGGTCCCCAGTTGGGGCCCCGAGCATATCCGACGCTCCTGTCCAATCGCGTTCGTGCTCAGCAGCGAGAAGACGACGACCAGCGACGAACCGAGTCGTTTCATCTCAGATCCTTCCAATGCGTGAGTGTCCTCGAAGCTCGTCAGCAGATGAACTGCATGGGGGTAGTAACGATTGCACAGGCCAACTCGTTCGATGGCGTCCGGCTAACGACTTTCGGAGGAGACCGCTGAGCATATCTGCAGACAACGCCAGCCACTCTGGCGGCAAGTTGGAGACCAAAACTCCACGAGTAGCGCGATGATAGCACCGGCCCGATCACGCCTGCCGAGTGGTTAGCTGCGAGCGGCGCGTATGGCCGCAGCCGGCTGCTGCCAACTTCGCCACGGCGACATCTGTGCCTTGGGCGTAACCGTCACGCGATCCAGACGTTGCGCATCGCGCCCACGCAGCGACGGGAGTGATTAGCTGCGAGTCCTTGCAGCCAAGCACGTCTTCACCAGACTGTCACTAACGATAAGTCGCCCAGTGTTTACCAATCCGATCCGAAGGCACCGCCTGGTTAACGATCTGGTTAACGCTGCGTCCGACGACTGCAGAAAAAGGTTGGAGGCGCCGCCCGGATTTGAACCGGGGATCGAGGTTTTGCAGACCTCTGCCTTACCACTTGGCGACGGCGCCGATTAGATCTGTACTCGCAGGATTCTATGAAGGTTGGAGCGGGAAACGGGATTCGAACCCGCGACTTCGACCTTGGCAAGGTCGCACTCTACCACTGAGTTATTCCCGCTCTTCGGCGAAATCTCAGCGTACCACAGCGATCTTTCGTTGATCAAGGAAGCCCCGCACCGCACAATCGCACTGCGATGAACCGACACCTCCCCTCCGTTCTCCTGGCCCTGCTGTGCGTAGCCTCCGTCGCCAACGCCGACGAACTGCGATTGAAAAACGGCGACCGCATCACCGGTGCCGTGACGTCGCTTGCCGGGGGCACGCTGACGATCAAGACCCCAGGCGGCGAACTGAAGGTCGCCTGGTCCGACGTCGCGTCGCTCGCAATCGAGCAACCGATGCTCGTCACCGTCGGCACCGCAGCTCCGGTCTCCGCCACCTTCGCGGCCGCCGATGCAACTGGTCACGTGACGCTCGTTCCCGGCGGCTCCATCGCGCTCACAGACATCGTCGCGCTCAGCCGTCCGCAACCCGCGTGGGTCTTCATCGGCGGCGCGGGCGCGGGCATCGTGCAAACAGCGGGGAACACTCAGGTCAACAACCTGAGGCTGAGCGGCGACATGGTTGCGAGCGGTGCTGCCGACCGATATACCGCGGCGGTCATCGTGACGCACGCCAACGATCGCGGCGTCGAAACGGCGCGCAACTGGTCGGCGACGGGCAAGTACGATCGCTTCGTGACGAGCCGCCTGTTCATCAACGGCAACAGCAACTTCACTAACGATCGCTTCCGCGACATCGACTTGCGCACCGCGCTCGGCGCGGGCGTCGGCTATCAGGTACTCGACACGGCGCGGACGAAGCTCACGGCCGATGCGGGACTTGCATGGGTGAACGAAAACTTCAGAACGATCAGCGATGACCACTACACGGCCGCGCACGAATCCGCCAGCTTGCAGATTCAGGCGTTGCCCGATCGCATTCAGCTATTCCATCTGCACGACGGCTACTTCGGCGTGAGCGGCGACAACAAGATGTTCATGCGAACGCAGAACGGCGCGCGCCTCGGACTCGCAGCGGGGTTCGTGACGACGATCGAGGAAGACCTCGACTACGATCGCCGGCCGTCACCAGGTCGAAGACAGACGGACCGCACGTTTTCGCTGACGCTCGGCTATAGGTTCTGAGGGAATTTTCGTATCGTTCAGCTTCAGACTGTCTCAATCATGCTAGCGTCAACCGACTCCCTCCGAGTCAGTCCGATGGTTGACGACAAACTCCCTCCATCGGCGTGTCCATGGTGCGCGTCGCTGAATACTGTCAGGACCGCCATGCTGGTGACGCGCGCCTTCTTCTTCTGTCTCTCCTGCGGCAAAGGATTCGAGAGACGTATCGAAGGCGAGCAGGCGCGCGCGGCACAGCCGCCGAAACTCGAAAGCACTTGAGTACCTAGGCGCGCGCGTCGCGTAACACCTGTGCCGCTTCTTCTGGTGCGGTCGGGTTCAGATAGAACCCTGTTGCCCACTCGAAGCCAGCAACCTTGGTCAGCTTCGGAATGATTTCCACGTGCCAGTGATAGAAGTCCGTCGCTGATTCGACGATCGGCGCGGTATGAATCAGCAGGTTGTACGGCGGACAGCCGAGCGCCCTGTTGATGCGCCGCAGGATGTCGCCGAGCATCCGCGCGAGCGACGCGTACTCATGCCGAGGTGAGTTCTCGAAGTGCGCCTCGTGCCGACGCGGCAGCAGCCACGTCTCGAACGGAAAGCGCGGCGCATACGGCGCCACGGCGACGATGTCGGCGTTTTCGGCGATGAGGCGGTGCCCGTCGCGCGTCTCCTGACGCAGGATGTCGCAGAAGACGCACCGCTCCTTCGCGTCGAAATGCGCCTTGGCGCCGTCCACCTCGTCGCGCACCTCGCGCGGGACGATCGGCAGCGCAATCAGCTGCGAATGCGAATGGTCGAGCGATGACCCCGCCGCGGCGCCGTGATTCTTGAAGACAATGATGTAGCGGAACCGGCGATCCTGCCGCAGATCCTGTATCCGCTCGCGCGCCGCCCACAGCACCTGCTCTATGCCGTCGTCTGACATGTCGGCGAGCATGTCGAGATGACGCGGCGACTCGATGATCACCTCGTGCGCGCCGACGCCGTTCATCTTGTCGAAGATCCCCTCGCCCTGACGATCGAGCGTGCCCTCGACCCGCAGCACGGGAAACTGGTTCGGTACGACTCGCAGATTCCATCCCGGCTGATTCGGGCGGCTGCCGTTGTTGCGCACGGCAAGCAGCTCGGGCGGCGTCATCTCCTCGTGCCCTTCGCAGAACGGGCACGTCGGATCCGGCGCGATGTGCACCGACTCGAGACGGAAGTCGTTCGGACGTTTGCGGCGGTCGGTGGAAATGATTACCCAGCGCCCGGTGACCGGATCTTTTCTGAGCTCAGACACTAGAGGGTGAATCGAAAGCGTTAGGGTACACGGTTACGCGCGGTCCTGCCGGATCGTAGTCGATCGCCACGACGTCGAACCGGCAGGGACATTCGTGCAGGCGATGACGCGAGAGATAGTCGACCGCCATGGCCGCAATGCGGCGCTGCTTCCATCCGGTCACGGCCGCGGCGGCGCCGCCGAAGTCGTCGCTCAGCCGCGCCTTCACCTCCACGAACACGATCGTCTTCCCTTGCCGCGCGATGATGTCGATTTCGCCGAATCGTGTGCGATAGCGCCGCTCGAGAATTGCGTACCCGCGGTGCCGTAACTCGTCGCACGCCAGGTTTTCGCCCGAAATTCCAAGAGCCTGTCGATTATCCACGTCGCGGACTTAACAAGGTCCGCGCCAGATTCTTGACCCACGAAGGTCACGCAGGCCGCGACGACGAGAACGGACATTCACGTGACCTTCGTTGTCTTGGCGTCATCGTGGCATTACCGTCAGCGCCTCGTCGAGGATACCCAGCGCAATGTCCGCTTCCTGCTTCGTCAGCACCAGCGGCGGCGACAGACGGATGGCGTTGCGGCCGGCGCCGAGCACGAGCAGTCCGCGCTTGAAGCACGCCTGTACCAGGGCATCGCGCTCGGTCGTCGCGCGCTCCCTGCTCTTCCGATCGCGCACCAGCTCGACTCCGACCATCAACCCGCGGCCGCGCACGTCGCCGATCAACGGATGCTTGTCCATCAGCGCGCGCGCGCCCTCGATCAGATACGAGCCGACCACCTCCGCATTCTTCACGAGACCGTCGCGGAGCAGCTTGAGCGTCGCCAGCGCCGCTGCGCACGAAACGGGATTGCCGCCGAACGTGCTCGCATGCGATCCCGGCGGCCACGCCCCCATCAGCGTGGACGGCGCCGTCGTCACGCCGAGCGGCAGCCCCGACGCGATGCCTTTCGCCATCGTGATGATGTCCGGGGCCACGCCCGCATGCTCGATGGCAAACATTTTTCCGGTGCGTCCCATGCCGGCCTGCACTTCGTCGACGATCAACTGAATGCCGTGCTGGGTGGCGATGGCGCGTAGGCGCTCCAGAAAGCTGTCCGGCGGGACGATGTAGCCACCCTCGCCCTGGATAGGCTCGACGACAATCGCGGCAACTTCGTCGGGTGAAACGAGGTGCACGAACAGCTGCCCCTCGATGAACTCGATGCACCGATCGACCGTGGCGTCCGGCGAAAGACCTGATCGATATGTGTCCGGATACGGTGCGTGGTAGACACCCGGCGCGAACGGACCGAAGCCCTGACGCTGCCGCACCTTGCTCGCGGTAAGCGACAAGGAACCCATCGAGCGGCCATGAAACGCACCAAAGAAGGCAATGACGTTGAAACGTCCGGTCGCGAACTTGGCGAGCTTCACCGCCGCTTCATTGGCTTCGGTGCCGGAGTTGCTGAAGAAGGATCGATGCGGCCCCGCCATCGGGACGATGTCAGCCACCTCTTCGCCGAGCCGCGCCTGCAGCTCGTAGTAGAAATCGGTCCCGGACATGTGCAGGAACTTCTGCGCCTGGTCGGTGATGGCGCGCACGACGTCGGGATGCGAGTGGCCGGTTGACGCGACGGCGATGCCCGCCGTGCAGTCCAGGAAAACGTTGCCATCAACGTCCTCGACAACAGCACCGCTCCCCTTCGCAATCACGAACGGATAGTCGCGCGTGTAGGATGTGGACACTCGTGCGCGGTCACGCGCGATGACCTCACGCGCTTTCGGACCCGGCAAATCGGTTCGCAGGTCCGGGACCTTCGATTCGCGCCGCTCGCTCACGTCGGGCTGTCTCACTTTCGCTTCCAGCGTGTGCCTGCCGGGTTGTCCTCGAGCAGGATGCCGCGCTCCGCGAGTGCATTCCGTATGCCGTCTGCCGCCGTGAAGTCGCGTCGTTGCCGCGCGGCCTTCCGCTCTTCGATCAGCCGCTCAATCTCCTCCACCGGCACCGGCGGCTGCGCATCCTCCGTGTGGCGCAGCGTCACGACGCCGAGCACGCAATCGAACTCGTCGATGGTGCGCCGAGCGGCATCCGCATCCTGCCGTCCGACGGCTTTGGCGTCAATCGCCGCATTCAGGTCTCGAATGAGGTCGAAGAGGGCTGCCAGACCTGCGGCCGTATTCAAATCGTCGAGCAAGGCCTGGCGAAACGCGGTGCGTGCCTTGTCGATGGCGGCCGGCACCGCTGGCGAACTCTGGTCACCCGTGACCGCAGCCAGTCGCGCCAGGAAGTCCGCGATCCGGCGCAGCGATTCTTCTGCTTGCTCCATCCCCGCCCACGTAAAGTTCAACTGCTTGCGGTAATGCGATGAGAGCAGCAAGTAGCGCAGCGCGGATGCGCGATGACCGCGCGCAATCACGTCCGGTAGCGTGTAGACGTTGCCGAGCGACTTCGACATCTTCTCGTTCTCGACGAACAGATGTTCGATGTGTACCCAGAAGCGCGAAAACTGTTTTCGCGTCGCACCCTCGCTCTGCGCGATTTCATTCTCGTGATGCGGGAACATCAGGTCGATGCCGCCGGCGTGAATGTCGATTGGCGGCTCGCCGAGCAGTCGCAGCGCCATCGCAGAGCACTCGAGGTGCCAGCCAGGACGGCCCGGCCCCGCGCCGACGTCCCACGTCGGCTCGCCCGGGCGGCTCGCCTTCCACAGCACGAAATCGCGCGCATCCTCTTTCGAGTATTCATCGACGTCCACGCTGACGCCGGACTTCATACCCTCGTGATCGAGCCGCGCGAGTTTGCCGTAGTCGGGCAGCGTCGAGATCTTGAAGTACGTGGATCCGTCGCGCGTGTAGGTGTGACCGTGGCGTCCAAGCGCCGCGATAAGCTCCCCCATGGCGCGCAGGTTGGCGTCGTCGGTCGCGCGCGGCATTTCCTCAGGCGCTTCGATGCCGAGCTGCTCCATATCCTCACGGAAGGCACGGATCCACGGCGCTGTGTACTCGGTCAGCTCCACGCCGGCCGCCTGTGCGCCCGCAATTGTCTTGTCGTCCACATCGGTGAGGTTGATCGCCTCGCGCATCGTGTAGCCGGCGAGGTGCTTGAGCACCCGGCGCAGCACATCGACGCAAACGAAGTAGCGGAAGTTTCCGATGTGTGCGCGCGCGTAGACCGTCGGACCGCATGCGTACATGCGTACGACGTTGTCCTGTGAGGGAGCGAATTCCTCTTCGCGGCGCGTCAGGGTGTTGTACAGGCGGAGCATGCGTCAGACGGAGAGCTGGGCGAAGAGCCGCTCGGCGCGGCGGCGATCGGCCTCGATCTGCTCGCGTAGTGCGTCGACGTCCGCAAATTTGCGTTCGTCGCGCAGCCGCTGCACGAACCCGAGCCTCACCTGCCGTCCGTAGAGATCGCCTTCGTATCCCAGGATGTATGCCTCAATCATCGTCTTCGTTGTATCGCCAAAGGTCGGCCGCACGCCGACGTTCGTGATGCTCGGGTGAATGATGCCGTCGATGGTCGTCATCGTGGCATAGACGCCGTTGGGCGGCAGCAGCTCATTTTCCGTTTCGAGGTTTGCCGTTGGAAAGCCGAGACCGCGACCGCGGTGGGCGCCGGGCACGACGCGGCCGTCGATGTAGTACTGATGCCCCAGCAACGCCCCCGCTTCGTCCATCCGGCCTTCCGCGACAAGCCTTCGCACGCGCGTGCTGCTGACGACGAACTCTTTGTAGCGGACCGGATCGATCTTGTCCGCGCGGAAGCCGTAGCGCTGCCCCAACGTCCGCAGTGTCGAAAAATTACCGCTGCGGTCGTGCCCGAACAGAAAGTTCGCGCCTACCCACACTTCGGACACGTGCAGCCAGTCGGCGAGCACGGTGCGGACGAACGTCTCGGGATCCCACTGCGACAGTTCGCGTGTGAATCGGACGACCGCCACCGCGACAATGCCCGCGCGGCCGAGCGCTTCGATGCGCTGCTGCTCGGTCATCAGCAGTGGCGCCGCTTTGTCCGGCCGGACGACGCGCGAGGGATGCGGATCGAACGTCATCGCCATGGGCGTACCGCCATGCTCGCCGGCGCCGCGCCGCACGCGCTCGATGATCTTGAGATGTCCGCGGTGAAGACCGTCGAAGTTGCCGAGCGCGAGGACGGGATGGACGAGCCACGCCGGAGGCGTGTCGTCGGGAAAGTGAAGGACTTCCACGCCTACGCGATTTCCACCTCGATGTCGAACACGAGGCCATCATATGCCAGCTCCACGCCTTCGGGCAGCCGCGCGTTGGTCTTGGCGTGTGGCAGGTCGTGCGTCATATGCGTGAAGTAGGTCTGCTGCGGCGCCACCTGCTGCGCAATCGCTACCGCCTCGCCGAGCGTGAAGTGCGTGTCGTGCGGCTCGTCGCGCAGCGCGTCGAGCACCAGTATGTCCACACCCTCGATGAGGCCGAGCGATACGTCAGGGATGTTGTTGCAGTCGGTGAGATACGCGAAGTTGCCGAGACGGAAGCCGAGAATCGGCAGCTTCCCATGCCAGAGAGGAACCGGAACGATCTTGACCCCGCGGACGAAGAAGGTGCTCCTCACCGCGTTCTCGCTGATCTGCGGCACGCCGCCACCCGGTTGAAGCGGTCCCTCGAAGATGTACGAAAACTGCCGGCGAATCTGCGTCCAGGTCTCCTCGTTGGCGTAACACGGAATCGCGCCGCCCTGCAGCCGGTTGAAGCTCCTCAGATCGTCGAGCCCGAGGATGTGGTCCGCGTGCGCGTGGGTGAAGAGAACCGCATCGACATGGGTAATGTCATGCGCCAGCACCTGCTGACGCAGATCCGTCGCGGTATCCACCAGGATCTGGGCGCGTTCGGGGACGTCGATATAGATCGACGGACGCAGCCTTCGGTCTCGTACGTCGGTTGACCGACAGGTGGCGCAGTGGCAGCCGATCATCGGCACGCCGTGCGACGTGCCGGTACCGAGCATCGTGACACGCGCGGGTATTGGCGCTTTCACGACGCTGGGGCCCGGCCGCATTCGCTCGTGTGGCTCCGTTACGGAGTAATGATCCGCGATTGCGGCTTGTTCGCCTCGACGAACCGCAGCCGCAGTTCGTAGAGAATCTGCTCCAGCAGTTGTCGCTCTTCCGCGGTGAGATTGCCGCGCGTCTTCGCTTCCAGCAGCGCGAGGATGTCAATCATCTGCTGCGCCGCGGGCAGGTTCGTTTCAGAGCGCTCGCCGCTCACCGGATCGGGAATGTCGCCAAAGTGCACGGCGGCCGTGTGCGCGAGCGAGAGAACAAACGCTGCGAAGCTGATGCCTTCGGCGTGCTGCTGGTCGGCGTGATCCTGATCGGCCATAGCAAAAGTCGAATGCTAGCATACGGGCAAATGCCAACTCCCGACGCTTCGCGGCCGATTCCCAACTACCCCGCACCCAGCGAAACCGCAGGGCAAAAGTTCGAAGCTCTGCTCGACATCATGCGAACGCTGCGGGCGCCGGGCGGGTGCCCGTGGGACCGCGAACAGACGCTCGCCTCGCTTCGTCCGTTCGTGCTCGAAGAAACGTATGAGGTGCTCGAGGCCATTGACGCGGGTGACATGACGGATCTTCGGGAGGAGCTTGGCGATTACCTCTACGAAGCGGTGTTTCTGGCGCAGATCGGCGAAGAGTCCCGCGAGTTTTCGATTGGCGATGCCATCGACGCCATTCGCGAAAAGCTCATTCGCAGGCATCCGCATGTATTCGCCAGGCAGGCCGATGACGAAGGGATCACGTCGGGCCAGGTCATCGAGCGGTGGGAGACGATGAAAGCGCGCGAGCGCGAAGCGAAAGGCGAAACCCGAGCGCGCGAAAAGACGACGTTGAGCGGAGTGCCGAAGACGCTGCCGTCCCTGCTGCGCGCCTACGAGATCAGTTCGCGTGCCGCGGCGGTTGGTTTCGACTGGGCGAAAGCCGGGGACGTGCTCGACAAGATCGAGGAAGAGGTTGCCGAAGTGCGGCACGAGGTCGAAGCGGGCGCTACCGGTCACCTGTCGCGCGCGGAAGAGGAAATGGGTGACCTGCTGTTTGCTATCACTAACCTCTCGCGCAAGCTCGGCATCGAGCCTGAGGCGGCGTTGAGACGCGCCAACGAGAAGTTCACGAAACGATTCGACGCCATGGAGCGCGCGTTCACCGCGTGCGGCAGACGGATAACCGACGCGACGCTGAATGAGATGGAGGAGGAGTGGCAGAGGGTCAAAGCATCTTGGTGAGTCCTTTCATCAGCAGTGGACCCGGCCGTTGATTGCGGACGCCTTCGTGGTTCACGGCTTTTTTCCCGTAAACGTCCTCACACCAACGTGCTGACCGTCCGTCTCCAACGTAATTTGCCCATCGCGATCCGTCCGATAGATCCTCGTACCAATCGCTTCGAGGCGCGCAACAACTTCTGGCGCTGGATGCCCGAACGGATTGTCGCGGCCGCAGCTGATGAGCGCGACCTGCGGGTGCCATGCGTCGAGGAGTGCCTGCGACGTAGAGGTGCGGCTGCCGTGATGGGCGACCTTCAGGATCCGGGTCTTCGCATGGATCAGTGCGGGGACAATCTGCCGCTCGACCTCCGCGCCTATATCCCCGGTCAGCAGGAGCGCAACCTCGCCGTAGACGACCTCGAGCACCACCGAGTCGTCATTGCGCACTCGTGGCCGCTCCCAATCGGGCGCTGCCGGGTGCAGCACGAAGACGTGAGCTGCGCCAATCGATAACTGCTCGCCGGCGCGGCGCTCCTCGGTGGGAATGTGGGCTTGCTTGGCACGCGCCAACACATTCTGCAGCGACGCCGCGCGCGGAACGGGTATGCCCTGCCACAGTGCATCCGGACTGAAGTCTTCGATAAGCGGCATCGCCCCGCCGATGTGATCGGGATCGCCGTGCGTAAGCAGCAACGCACGAAGCGACGACATGCCGCGAGCCCACAGCGCGGGCTCCACGACGCGTGCCCCGATGTCAAAGCTGCCGCCGCCGAACGGCGCGCCTCCAGCATCGATCATCACGGTCTGAGGACCGACCTGCAGCGCCATCGCATCGCCCTGCCCCACATCCACCATCGTCAGCCGCAGACCGTGGATGTCGCCGGCGAATCGAAAGCCGCTGATGATCGCGAGTGCCGCGACAGCGACAGCAAAGGCGCTGACTGTCCAGATCACCGTGCGTCGAAACGCGATAACGCCGGCGAGCCCGGCGTAGTAGAAGAGAACGATGAGCAGCCCCGGAGCGGGGACACGGATTGAGAGCCAGGGGGCGATTTCGACGAGGCGTGCGCTGTCAACAATTGCCGACGCACCGACGTGTGCGGCCCAGCCCGCCAGGCCGCCGATGGTGTCGAAGCGATTTGCCATGACCACCACCAGCCCCGCGATCTGGACCACCGCCATCGCGGGCACAGCCACCAGGTTCAGCACGAGGCCGGCGACACTCACGCGCGAAAACGTTTCGGCCATCACCGGTAGCAGCGCGAGCTCCACCGCCGCGGATGACGCAACAGACGTGATCAGCCACGCCATCCGCGGAGGCCCCACCGCTGCTCGGCGCACGACATAGAGGAGAGCAGCTGTCGCTCCAAACGTCAGAATGAAACCGGCGTTGCGTACATCGAGCGGTTCGACGACGGCGAGAACACCACCGGCGACGGCCATCGCCTGCCACGCAGCCGTTCGATGGTCGAGGATGCGCGCGGACAGATAGACCGCTGCGACCAGCGTCGCCCGCCACACGGATGGTCCGGCGGTAACGATCTGCGTATACGCGACGAGCAACAGCAGCGTCACCAGTGCCGCGCGGCGGCCGGCCATTCCGATCGGCACGAGCAACGCGAACAGAAGCGCAGTCAGAATTGCGATGTTGCCGCCGGAGATCGCGATCACGTGATAGGTGCCAGCAGCCTGCAGACGATCGCGGATGTCGTCCGGCAACCCGCTGCGATCGCCGATGAGCACAGCGGAGACAATCCCAGCCGATAGCGAACTGCGCGAGCCGATGCGGCGGTAGACCTGCTTTCGCACGTACTCCCGAATGTCTGCCGCGCGCTCGCTCGCAAACGTTCCGCGGCGAACAACGTCGACGAGGAGGGCGCTCTTGATCGATCCGAGCAGCGTGATGCCGTCGAGCGCAGCGTCACGCTCGAAGTCAGAAACGCCGTCGTTCAAGTACCGCGCGGGCCGCCCGAAGGTCATCGGCGCCTCGACGATTCTGCCTCTGCGCCACTCCACCGCGCGCGCCGCAGCAGTCGCGCCGCCGACGCTGACGACCACCCCACCATCCGCGGGTGTCCACACGTCGCGCAAACGGAGCGAGACGATTCGTCCGCGAAGCGTAATTCGATCGTCGTGCTGCGCTGCGTCTTCCGTCAGCAGCATGCGGCTGCGGAGAGGTGCGCGCGTCTCGGTGCCGATCTCCCTGCGCAGCTGTGAATCAAGTGCACGCTCACGCGCATCGGCTCCGAGCGCAAGCCCGCAACACGCGAATCCGCTGACGATGAGCGCGAAGGTGGTACGGCGAGCTGCGCCGTACCACGCGGCGGCCGAGGTGAGGACGAGAATAGGAAGGCACCACACGAACGCGCGCGCATGCACCTCGAGCGCGATTCCGGCGGCGGTACTTCCGACCAGGGCGAGGGCAGGAAAGAGGGCGGCGGCCAAGTCGCCCCACGGCCTGCAAGGCGCGTCACGTGGCCGCGGCGGTGGCGAGCGCGGCGCTAACACACACAAAAGGTTGTGCTTGCGCTGAAGCGGGTGGCTTTGCGGACGCGTCTGCGTGAAGGTTCTGAGTACCCGGGACCCGTCGAGCGTCGCAGGATGTAAAACGCGACTTGACTGGTCGGATATCTCCGACTACGATGGCGCAGCGATACTGAGATTCAATCTCAAGACGCTACTTGGCGCCCAGATAAGCGCCCGGCAGGGTGGGTTCAGCACCCTGGCGGGCATGAACGCCGAGCTGGATCACGGTTGGGCCGAGCCCGCGCGACGTTCCGGCGGAGTGTAGTCGATGGTTCGCGTCTCCGCAAACGATGGCCGGGCTCCTCGTGTGAGCTGCCGCTCGCAAGAAGGAGCTGAATGCGTACACCTGCAGTGCTGGCGATCATCGTCGTCAGCGGTCTTTTGATGGCAACACCCGCGCTCGCCGACGAAAACTATTTCGGCTATTCCTATGGCGCCGAAACGCTGCCCAAGGGCAAATCCGAGGCCTACCTCTGGTTGACCAGCCGCGTCGGCAAAGGCGTCGGCAGCTATCAGGCGTGGGATAACTTCAACGAATTCGAATATGGGTTCACCGATCGCTTCCAGGCCTCGCTCTATCTCAATACGAGCGGCCATCGCATCAAGGGCAATCCCGACCTCGAGAACAACAGCTCGTTCGGATTCGAGGGTGTCCGCACGTCCTTCAAGTACGGTGTGCTCAGTCCATTCACACACTCGGTCGGACTCGCGCTCTATGTTGAACCCGAATACAGCCGCCGGGACAAGATCTCCGGCGAAGCGTTCACCGAGTTTGCCATTGAATCAAAGCTGATCCTGCAGAAGAACTTTCGCGACGACACCATCGTCTCCGCCGTGAACCTCACCTACGAGCACGAATGGGAGAAGGAGGGCGAGGAAGAGGGCACAGCGGCTGAAAAGGACGAATTCGAGCGCGAGGCGGCTATCGAATTCACCGCCGGCCTGAACTACCGGTTCCGGCCGAAGTGGTTTCTCGGTGTCGAAGCCCGTCGCCACTCGGAGTACCCGGACGCGGATCTCGGCAACGAGGAGCATGCCGCGTATTTCCTCGGCCCGGTGCTGCATTACGGGTCGCAACGATGGTGGTTCACGGCGACAGTGTTTCCGCAGATATATGGGACACCGCACGTGAACTCGATTCGGCTCCATCTCGACGAACACGAACGCATCGAAACCCGGTTCAAGGTCGGTTTCAACTTCTGATCATGGATTCCCGCTGGCTCGTTCCCTCCGCCATCGTGCTGTCGGCCGGGTCGGCCGTCCACGCCGAGCAGTACCTGACGGTCGCAGAGGCGCAGACGGTCATGTTTCCGGGCCAGCGCTTCGCCGCCGCGACGTTCGTGCTGACCTCCGATCAGGCGCGCCAGATCTCGCGCGTCAGCGGCGTCCGCGTGCGCAGCAACGAGGTACATGCGTGGCGGACCGAGAGCGGCGCAATGTTCTTTGTCGACCAGGTCGTCGGTAAGCACGAGTTCATTACCTGGGCGCTCGGGGTCAACGCTGACGGCTCGGTGAAAGGCGTCGAGATTCTGGATTATCGCGAAACCTACGGCGCCGAGGTCCGCGATCCGAAGTGGCGCGCGCAGTTCGTGGGCAAGGCGCACGGCGCCGACCTCAGGCTCAATCGCGACATCCGCAACATTTCGGGCGCAACGCTCTCATGTCGGCACTTGACCGATGGCGTGAAGCGGCTGCTGGCTACCTATGCTGTCGCCGTCGAGCACTGAGCAGACGCGGTCGCGGCCGCTGCTCGGCACGTTCGTCACCATTCGAGCGGCCGCTGCGGATGCCGCTGCGGCATCGCGCGCCATCGAGGCGGCGTTCGCCGCGATCGCGAGAACTCAGGCGAGCATGAGCTTCCACGATCCGAACAGCGAGTTGAGCGTCCTCAATCGCGAAGCGCATAACCATCGCGTGCCAGTCTCGGAGGATCTCTTCGCGGTGCTCTCGCTCGCCCGCCGGATCCACGACGCGAGTGATGGCGCCTTCGACGTCGCCATTGCGCCGGAGCTGGTTCGGTGGAAGTACCTGCCGCGCCATGGTCGCATGAGCGGCGGAGGAACGTTCGAGAATGTCGAACTCGATCCATCTCGCACCGTCAGGTTCGCGGTTCCCCTGCTGATCGATCTTGGCGGTATTGCGAAGGGCTACGCGGTCGATCGCGCGGTCGATGCGCTGCGCGATGCGGGCATTCGACGTGGCGTCGTCAACGCCGGCGGCGATCTGCGCGTCTTCGGTGATCAATCGGAACTGGTGCACGTCCGTCATCCGCAGGCGCCCGGCACGTGCGTGCCGATCGCGGAGCTTCGCGACGGCTCCATTGCCACGTCCGCACCGTATTTCTCGAAGCGACGGGTCCAGGGCCGCGAGGTCACGCCGATCGTGGATCCGGCGGCGCGAGCCGCCTGCACGTCATCGCGAAGCGTCTCCGTCATCGCGCCGACGTGCGTCATCGCCGATGCACTCACGAAGGTCGTTGCGCTTCGCGGCGTACGTTCGGTTCCCGTGCTCGACCGGTTTGACGCATCCGCGCTGATCCTGAACGCCGACGGCGCGGTCGCGATCGGAGGTAGCACTCGTGCCGCGTGAGGGCCTTCGACTGTCGGTTCATCATCGAGCGTTCGTCTATGGCTCGTCCGCGCTGCTATTTCTTACCGGTGCAGCGTGGCTCGTCGCGCACACCTGGATGCGCGTCGAAGGCGAATTCGGCGATATGCCGCATCCGCTCGAGCGCTGGTCACTGCAGGCGCATGGCGCGGTCGCGATGCTCTTCTTGATGGCGCTCGGCTCGCTGGTCCGCGGCCACATCCGCGCCGGCTGGCGGGCGAAGCGCAGCCGATTGTCGGGCGCGACGATGGTTGCGGCGAGCGCGGCGCTGATTGTGAGCGGCTGGTGTCTGTATTACGTCGGGAACGAGGAGGCGCGAGCCCTCATCGGTCAGCTTCACTGGCTGCTCGGCCTCGCAGGACCGATCATTATCGTCGCGCACGTGCTCGGCCGAGGAGGCGCCGCTGTCAGCTCCGCGCAGGCGCAGCGAAATATCCGCGACGCGCGCGAGCCAGATAGTCGTGATTCTTCACGCGAACGCGAATGGTCCGCCAGCTCCCGTCCTGCGGCTTCTTCGTCGCAAAGCCCAGCGTGTACTGTGAGTTGAGCTCCTCGGCAATGCGCTGCGTGGCGGGCCCCAGATCCTCATAGCTGCGCACCACTTCCGTATATCCCCCGCTTGGCCCTGTGAGTTCGCGAAGCGCTTCGGCATTGACCCGTGTGCTCACCCGCTGTTCCGTCGCCGAATCGATGGCGATGGCGTAGACGAACGCGTCGATGCGGCGCAGCGCCTCGCGCGTCTGCACGAGCGAGCGATCGCTTGCCGTGTCCGCACCATCGGAAATGACGATCAGCGCCGCGCGCGAACGATTGTGCCGCTGCAGCATCGAGATGGAGGCGACGATCGCGTCGTAAATTGCCGTGCCGCCGGTGGGGCGTTCGTTCGCAAGCCGCCCGGCTAATCGTGACGGTGGCGCCGTCCACGGCACGAGGATCCGGGGCAAATGGTTGAACGCGCCGGCGAACGCTTCGTCGCCGGCGTCGAGCAGCTCGGCCATGAAGCGATCGAGCGCGGCGCGGGCGTCGACAATCGGCTGACCGCGCATGCTGTCGCTGATGTCGAGCAGCACACCGACACTCACCGGCGTTCGTTTGTCTGAAAACTGCGTGACGGGTTCTTCATCGCCGTCCTCGAAGACCTCGAAGTCGTCCTTCGTGAGACCAGTGATCAAACGGTTGTTGCTGTCGGTGACGGTGACGGGGATTTCGACAGTCGTGACGCTGCCGCGGAAGGTCTGGGCGGCAGTGGAAGGTGCGAAGAGGTTTTGAACCGCGAAGACCGCGAACAGCGCGAAGAACACGAACACAATCCCATGAAGCGGTTCGTGACCTGCGCGAATGTCGTGACCGTCGTGGTTCAAGTCAGGCGCCCGCTTCCACTCCTGAATAGTAATCCTGAAGCGAGCGGACGGTCAGCGTCTGCGACCGGAGGGCTTTGATGGCGGCGACCGCTGCCGACGCGCCGGTCAGCGTCGTGATACAGGGCACCCGCGCCATGGTTGCGGCACGGCGGACGGCACGGTCGTCGAAGAACGACTCCCGTCCGAGCGGAGTGTTGATCACCAGATCGATCTTGCCGTTGACGATCTGATCGGCAATGTTCGGACGACCTTCGTTGACCTTGTAGATCACTTCCGTCTCAATGCCGTGCGCGCGCAGGTATGCGGCCGTGCCGCGGCTGGCGGTGATCGAAAAGCCCAGTCCGGCGAGGTCTCGCGCGATCGGCACAACGGTTGGCTTGTCGCTGTTGTTGACGCTGATGAACACGCAGCCGTCCTTCGGCAGCTGCTGTCCGGCGCCCATCATCGCTTTGCCGAACGCCGCGCCGAAATTGTCGGCGCCGCCCATCACCTCCCCGGTCGATTTCATCTCCGGTCCGAGAATCGTATCGACGCCGGGGAACCGAACGAACGGGAACACCGGGCTCTTGACGAACACGCCCGCCGCTTCCAGATCGTTGACAACCCCGAGTTCTGCAAGCGTGCGACCCGCCGCCACGCGGGCTGCGATGCGCGCCATCGCCACACCAGTCGCCTTCGAGATGTACGGCACTGTTCGCGACGATCGCGGATTCACCTCCAGCACGTACACCATGTCGTCCTTGATGGCGTACTGCACATTCATCAGCCCGACGACCTTCAGCGCGCGTGCGATGCGGCGCGTGTATTCGCGAATCGTGCCGAGGTGCCGCTCCGCCACCATGAAGGGCGGCACGACGCACGAGCTGTCACCCGAGTGAATACCCGCTTCCTCGATATGTTCCATGATGCCGCCGATGACCACGGCGCCCGTCGCATCCGCCACGGCGTCCACATCAAACTCGAATGCATCCTCGAGGAAGCGATCGATCAGCACCGGACGATCGTGCGACACATCGACGGCGCCGGTCATGTAGCGATCGAGCGCACCGGAGTCGAAGACAATCGCCATACCCCGTCCACCGAGCACGTACGACGGGCGCACGACAACTGGATAGCCGATGCGCTCCGCAACGTCGCGCGCTTCCTGACGCGATACGGCCGTGCCGCTCGCAGGTTGCGGTACGCCAAGGTCCCACAGCAGCTGCGAGAACCGCTGCCGATCTTCCGCAAGATCGATCGAATCGGGCGACGTGCCCAGGATGTCGACACCCGCTTCCTGCAGCGCCAGCGCGAGCTTCAGCGGCGTCTGGCCGCCGAACTGCACGACACACGACACTTCTCCGCCGGCGCTCCGCTCCCGGTCGACGATGCCCATGACGTCTTCAAGTGTCAGCGGCTCAAAGTACAGCCGATCGGCGGTGTCGTAGTCCGTTGAGACCGTTTCCGGATTGCAGTTCACCATCACGGTCTCGAAACCTTCATCGCGGAACCCGAACACCGCATGACAGCAGCAGTAGTCGAATTCGATCCCCTGTCCGATGCGGTTCGGGCCGCTGCCGAGAATGATCACCTTCTTCTGCGGCGTCGGGTCCGCTTCGCAGACCTCTTCAAACGTCCCGTACATATACGGCGTGAAGGACTCGAACTCCGCGGCGCAGGTGTCAATCCGCTTGTAAGCCGGCACGATGCCATCGTCGAGACGACGCTGCCGCACGGCGGACTGATCGACGCCGTATACCCCGGCGATGTCTTCGTCGCTGAACCCGTTGCGCTTCATGGTGCGCAGCAGATCCGTGGACATCTCGCGGAACTCGCCGAGCGCCGCCATCTGCCGCAGCGCCGTAATGTCCGCGAACTGCTGCAGGAACCAGCGATCGATCTTCGTCAGCTCGTGAATGGCGTCGATCGACCATCCGCGCCGAAGCGCGCGGAAGATCGCCCACATGCGGCGGTCGCTGGGAACGACGAGGCGCTTGCGCAGCGCGCTCTCATCCTCGTCGTTGTCCGGCGCATCGTCGGACGAATCCGGGAAGAGACGGCCGAACTTGCCGAGCTCGAGCGAGCGCACGGCTTTGAGAAACGCCTCTTTGAAGGTGCGGCCGATCGCCATCGCTTCTCCGACCGACTTCATCTGCGTCGTCAGCGTGCGATCGGCCTGCGGGAACTTCTCAAAATTCCAGCGCGGGAACTTGACGACGATGTAGTCGATCGTCGGCTCGAAGGACGCCGGTGTCAGGCGCGTGATGTCGTTGGGGATCTCATCGAGGTGATAACCCAGCGCCAGTTTGGCGGCGATCTTTGCGATGGGGAAGCCGGTCGCCTTCGATGCAAGCGCGGACGATCGCGATACGCGCGGATTCATCTCGATCGCAACGATGTGCCCGTCCTGCGGATTGACCGCGAACTGGATGTTCGATCCCCCGGTCTCCACGCCGACACGCCGGATGATGCGGCGCGCCATGTCGCGCATGCGCTGATATTCCTTGTCCGTGAGCGTCAGCGCCGGTGCGACCGTGATGCTGTCGCCCGTGTGCACACCCATCGGATCGACGTTCTCGATCGAGCAGATGACGACGAAGTTGTCGGCGACGTCGCGCATCACCTCGAGCTCGAATTCCTTCCAGCCGATGACAGACTCCTCGACGAGGATCTCGTGCACCGGCGAGAACTCGAGGCCGCGGCCGGCAAGCTCGCGGAACTCTTCGATGTTGTAGGCGATGCCGCCGCCGACGCCGCCCATCGTGAAGGAGGGGCGGATGATCGCGGGAAAGCCAGTGCTCTCCACGATGGCAAGTGCTTCGTCGAGCGACCTGGCGACGCCGCTGCGCGGCACCTCGACGCCGATCTCCTCCATCGCGTTGCGGAACAGCAGCCGGTCCTCGGCCACCTTGATGGCGTCAATCTGAGCACCGATCAACTTGACGTTGTACCTGTCGAGCACGCCGCGCTCGGCGAGCGCCACGGCCAGGTTCAGCGCGGTCTGCCCGCCTACCGTCGGCAGCAGCGCGTCAGGACGTTCCCGCTCGATGACGGACGTGACGAGATCGGCGGTAAGCGGCTCGACGTAGGTGCGGTCGGCCATCTCGGGGTCGGTCATGATCGTCGCCGGGTTGCTGTTGACGAGCACGACCTCGAGGCCTTCGGAGCGCAGCGCCTTGCAGGCCTGCGTGCCGGAGTAATCGAACTCGCAGGCCTGGCCGATCACGATCGGACCGGAGCCAATGACAAGAATGCGTTTCAGGTCGGTCCGCTTCGGCACAGCTCAGCGCTTCTCCATCGTGTCGAGGAACTTCAGGAACAAGTAGTCGGCGTCGTGCGGGCCGGGCGACGCCTCGGGATGGTACTGCACGGAGAAAATCGGCTTGCTCGTATGGCAGAACCCTTCTACCGTGCCGTCGTACAGATTGAGATGCGTTACCTTGACGTCCGCCGGCAGCGAATTCGGATCGACGGCGAAGCCGTGGTTCTGCGACGTGATCTCGACCTTGCCCGACTCGAGCTCCTTCACGGGATGATTCGCACCGCGGTGACCGAACTTCAGCTTGAACGTCTCTCCGCCAACGGCGAGCCCGAGGATCTGATGTCCGAGGCAGATGCCGAACGTCGGAACGTCCGTGCTGACGATCTGCTTGACGTTATCGATCGCGTAGGTCAGCGCCGCCGGATCCCCAGGGCCGTTGCTGAGAAACACTCCATCCGGTTCGATCGCCAAAAGCTCGCGTGCGGGCGTGGTGGCCGGAAACACCTTCACGTCGCAGCCGTATGCATCGAGCCGCCGCAGAATGTTCCATTTGATCCCGAAGTCATACGCCGCAACGCGCAGGCGGCGTGACGACCGGCGCTGCGGCGCGATGCCGAACTCCTGGTGAGCGGCCTCACCTGCGGCTGCCGCACGCTCGCGCCATTCGAACGGCGATTCGCATGTAACCTCGCGCACCAGGTCCGACCCCTCCATCTTGCGAATCGCGCGCGCTTTGGCGACGAGCTCGTCGGGATCGACCGTACCGGTGGCAACGACGCCGCGCATCACGCCGGCGGAGCGCAGCAAGCGCGTCAACGCACGCGTGTCGATGTCGGCGATGGCAACGATGTTGTGGCGGACCAGATAGTCGCGAAGCGATGCATCGGCGCGCCAGTTGCTCGCGACAGGTGAGGCCTCGCGCATGATGAAACCGGCGACGTGCGGCGCCAGCGACTCCGCATCACCTGATGCGGTGCCGTAATTGCCGATGAGCGGCGCCGTCATCGTCACGATCTGCCCAGCATAGGAGGGATCCGTGAGCACCTCTTGATAGCCGGTCATGCTCGTGTTGAACACGACCTCTCCGCTGGTTTCTCCGGCAGCGCCGGCGGATACGCCGCGGTACCAGGTGCCGTCTTCGAGTGCGAGGGTGGCGTTCATTGCTTGTGCATGATTATGACTTCGGGTGGATAATTATACAGGTGCGCGCAATTGGTGGGAAAGGTGCAATGGTGCAATAAGTTCAGAAGTGCACCAGCTGCACCACTTGCACCCCTCACAGCTATTGCACCTATTGCACCTGCCAGAGCATTCTGCGACAGTAGCGTTCGAGTGCCCGTAGCCACCGCGTCCCGCATCCCCGTCGATATTCGCCGGTTTCCGTGGATCAAGCCGTTCGTCGCGGATTACGCATTCGATTATGCGAAGGTGGCGGAGTTCTTCGCCGGCGATCCGCGTAGTCCGCAGGCATGGCAGGAGGCGATCGCCCGAAGCCGCGACTACGCTCGCCCACTCGACGCGATCACCGACGTCGTTCAGGCGCAGCAGCAGAGGCGCGGCGCACCGACGGAAGCGATCGCGGCGGCTGCGCGATTGCGCGATCGCCAGACGGTGGCGGTTGTCACAGGTCAGCAGGCCGGACTGTTCGGCGGGCCGCTGTTCACGCTGCTGAAAGCGCTGACGGCGCTCGAGCTCGCCGAGACGGTGCGCGCTCAACATGGTGTCCCCGTCGTGGCAATCTTCTGGATCGACGCCGAAGATCACGATTGGGACGAGGTGAAATCGTGCGGAGTGCTCGACGCCTCGCTGACGCATCGCACGATCGCTATTGGCGATCCGCCGGGGGCGCAGCTGGAGCCCGTCGCACGCGTGCGGCTGGACCACACGATCGGTGCCGCGCTCGCGGAGCTCGCCAATACGCTGGCGCCGACTGAATTCACGGCGCCGCTGCTCGAGACGCTGCGCAACGCGTATGACCCCGGCACCGGGATGGCGGATGCGTTCGGCAAGTGGATGGAATCGGTTCTCGGTTCGCGCGGTCTGGTTGTCTACAACTCGGCGGATCCCGCGGCCAAGCCGCTCGCGGCGTCGGTATTCGCACGCGAAATCGAACGAGCCGGGGAAACAGCACGGCTCGCGGCGGCGGCGGGTGCCGCCATGGAGTCACGCGGCTACAGCGCGCAAGTCACGCCCCATCCTGACACCGTGGCGCTCTTCCATCTCAACAGAGGACGCCAGCCGATTCGTATCCAGGACGACATGCTGGTGGTGGGCGACGACGTGCGCTCCAAGAACGTATTGCTCGATCGCGTGCGGGAGGCGCCGCACGAGTTCAGCCCGAACGTCCTGCTTCGTCCAATCGTGCAGGACACGCTTTTCCCGACGATCTGTTACGTTGCCGGTCCCAACGAGCTCGCCTACCTGGGGCAACTGCGAAACATCTATGCCGCGTTTGGCGTCCCGATGCCGCTGATGACGCAACGCGGTACCGCGACGCTGCTGGATTCGAACGCCGCGCGCTTTCTGGTCCGCCACGACGTGCAGCTGGATCAGCTGCAGGCGCAGGACGAGGCGCTGCTGAACCGGCTGCTTGAATCACAGCTGCCGCCTGGCGTTGACGCGGCAATGCACGACGTCGCGTTGCTGCTCCAGGAGCGGATGGAACAGCTGGCGATGACGGTGGTGCAGATCGACGCGACACTCGAAGGCGCTGCGCGCTCGGCGCTCGGCCGGATGCAGGACGATCTGAAGAAGCTGCACGGCAAGATGATTCAGGCAGCCAAGCGCAAGGACGAGACGCTGCGTCGTCAATTCCACCACGTGCAGGCGCAGGCGTTCCCCGACGGACATCCGCAGGAGCGCAGCGTGGGTTTCGTGCATTTCCTCAACAAGTACGGCCCGACATTGATCGATCGCCTGGTCGAGGAGCTACCGCCCGATATAGGGATTCATTGGGTCATCACACCGTAAAACGCGCCGCGCGCGCGCGGAAGTGGATCTCGCGTAATCCGAAGCCGGTCCGGTACATCCTGCTTGGCTGCGGCATCGCCTCGCTGCTCGCCGGCGCGTTGCTGACCTACTACTACGTTTCGTTCTCCCGCATCATCGACGCGCGGCTGCATGGCGAACGCGAGCGATCGCTACCTCGCGTCTACGCGCGGCCGCTGCAGCTGCGTCGCGGAGAGGCGCTCTCCGAAGCGGAGCTCGTCGCGCGCCTGAACGATCTCGGCTACGCGCAGCGGCCGAATGTCGGCGCTCCAGGCGAGTTCGCGGTGGCACGCAATGCGGTGGTTTTTACGCCGCGTGCAGGCGCGTTCAGCGGCAAGACGATCCGGGCGACGTTTCCGTCGCCTCCAGCTGTGCGGCGGGCGAGCGCGCCATCGGCGACGCCGCGCGGTATCCGATCGCTCGACGTAACGACCGGCGTCGCCAAACCGGTCCAAACCGAAGCCGTCACACTCGATCCCCCGCTGCTCACGGCGCTCATCACGAGCGGCGCGCGGGAGAAGCGGCGCCGCGTCGAGCTCGGGGCCATACCGAAGCGGATGCAGCAGGCGGTCCTTGCCATCGAGGATCAAAGCTACTACTCGCATCCGGGCGTGAACCCGTTCAGCGTGATCCGCGCCGTCATCGCGAATCTGTTCAGCCGCAACAAGTATCCGGTTGGCGGCAGCACCATTACGCAGCAGCTCGCGCGGATGTTCTTCCTGACCGACGAATTCAACAGTGAGCTGCAAAGCGGCACACGCTCGTATCGCCGCAAGCTGCAGGAGGCGTTCATGTCGCTCGTGCTCGAGCGGCGCGCGTCCAAGGACGAAATCCTGGAACTGTATTTGAACGACGTGTATCTCGGTCAGCGTGGCTCCTTTGCCATTCACGGCGTCGCCGAAGCCGCCCGTCTCTTCTTCGGCAAGGATGTCGCGAACCTGACCGTCGGTGAGGCGGCGGTCATCGCCGGCGTCATCCAGAATCCTGGATTGCACTCGCCGTTCGTCAATCCGAAGAACGCTGTCGAGCGGCGGAACGTCGTACTGCGAGCGATGGCCGACGAGGAGTACATCACGGAGGAGGTTGCATCGCGCGCCAGCCGTGAGCCGCTGCAGGTCGCAGCACGCAGCGTCGACAATGAGGCGCCGTATTTCGTGGATATGGTCGGGCAGGAGATTGCGGAGAAGTTTCCTGGTGTCACCGCGCAGGAAAACTCCGTCGATGTTCACACCACGCTCGACATCAACCTGCAGCGCCTCGCGCTCGACGCGGTGCGCGACGGCCTCACCCGCGTCGACGAGATGCTCGCACGGCGCAAGCGCAAAGGGCGCGCGCAGGCTGCGTTGCTTGCCATCGATCCGCGCACCGGCGAGGTGCTCGCCATGGTCGGCGGCCGCTCCTACAACCAGTCGCAGTACAACCGCGCGGTTGTCGCTCGTCGTCAACCAGGATCGGTGTTCAAGCCATTCGTCTATCTGGCCGCGTTCGAACATGCCGCAGAAGACGGGCGCACCGATCTGACGCCTGCCTCGCTGACCAACGACTCACCCGAGGTCTTCAACTTCGATGGTCAGACGTGGGAGCCGAAAAACTACGACGACTACGATGGTGAGATCACGTGGCGGCGAGCGCTTGCGATGTCGCGCAATCTCGGAACGATTCACGTCGGCGCCACCGTGGGGTTCGACAAAGTCGCGGAAGTGTGGAAACGCGTCGGGGTGGGCACGCCGCCGAAGGGGTTCCCCGCCATCACGCTCGGCGTGTTCGAGCTGACGCCGCTCGAGGTCGCGGAAGCGTACACGCTGTTCACGAATGGCGGCGCCGTGCGGCCGCTCAAGATGATCCAGGATGTTGACGCCGGCGAACGCCATCTCACTCCGAAGGATCCCACGCTGCGACGCGTTGCGCGCGCCGACACGACGTACCTCGTCACGAACATGATGCGCAGCGTCCTCAACGAAGGCACGGGCGCGGGCGCGCGCGCAGCAGGATTCGCGCTCGACGCGGCCGGCAAGAGCGGCACAACCAACGACCTGCGCGACGCCTGGTTCGTCGGCTTCACGCCGCAGCTGCTCACGGTGGTGTGGGTTGGATTCGACGACAACCAGCCGGTGTCGCTGAGCGGCAGCCAGGCGGCGCTCCCCATCTGGACGCAGTTCATGAAGAACGCTACCGCCGGCGAAGCCAGCATCCCCTTCGACGTGCCGGATGGCATTACATTCGTGGACATCGATCGCGACACCGGCAAGCTCGCGACGCCTGGTTGCCCACGGACGCTTACGGAATCGTTTCTGACGGGAACGGAACCGACCGAATACTGCGAGCTGCACCGTTGGTGAGGCCCTCGGAAAGGCGGCCCCAACGTACATCGGCTTGGCTGAAGCCTGCTCTACGTCTGGGTAGGGCCCGGCTTTAGCCGGACCATCCGATATAATTTCTAAGCAACTGACCCGCAATGGTTTCCCAGACACTCTCCGACCGGTCGCGGCGGCTCCTGGCCGCGCTCGTGCGCGAGCACATCACGACCGGTGAGCCCGTGTCGTCGCAGACACTCGCGCGGCAGCGCGGGATGGGTGTGTCGTCAGCCACCATCCGCAACATGTTTGCCCGGCTCGAGGCCGAGGGATACCTGCACCAGCCGCACACCTCCGCCGGCCGCGTCCCAACCGACCGCGGCTATCGCGTGTTCGTCGACCTGCTGCTCGAAAGCCGCAGGCCGGTACGTCCGGCCGCCCTCGTCGAGAACGAGTTGCGGCAGCAGGCGGAACGTTCGCCGCTCATCGAGGACCTGCTCGTCAGCGTGTCGCACATGGTGTCGCGCGCGGCAAGGCACGTTGGATTTGCCATCGGCAGCACCGACGTCGCCATCCTGCAGCGGGTCGAATTCGTTCCGCTCGGTGGGACCCGAGTGCTCGTGGTGGTCGTCTCAAGAGGTAACCAGGTAACGCAGAAGGTCGTCGATGCGGGTGAGCCCATCCGTTCCGCCGATCTCGTCCAGGCGGCCAATTACCTCACGTCGGAATTTGCCGGTCTTCCGTTGCTCGATGTCCGCGCGGCCGTGTTGGCGCGGTTGGCGCAGGAGCGGACGTTGTACAACGAGCTGATGTCGCGCGCGCTGCGGTTGGCGCGTGTCACGCTCGAAGAGCTGCCGACCCAACCCGCGTTTCACGTCGAAGGCGCGGCATCGCTGCTCGACACGCCGTCCCCCGACGCTGTGGCACTGCCGACCCTGCGGGCGCTGCTCGAGATGATGGAAGAAAAAGAGCGAATGCTGCGTCTGCTTAATGAGTACATCGACGGACCGGGACTCACGGTTGTCATCGGCGGCGAGCACATCTCGCCCGACCTGCGACCGTTCAGCCTGATCGCGGCGACGACGACGGACGGCAGCACGATTCGAACCGTCGGCATCATCGGCCCGACCCGGATGCAGTACTCGCGTGCGATCAGCGTGGTCGACGGCGTGACGCAAGCGGTCGCCCGCGTGCTGCGCGCCAATTAATCAACTACAGAGACGATGTCAGACGACGCCATGAACGAACAGGAGTCGACCGGCGCGGCCACCGAGCCACGCGATCCTCAATCCGAGTCACCGGAGACAGCGGATTCACCGCCCGAAGCGCTGCGCAAGGAGAAGGATGCGCTGCAGGATCGGCTGCTGCGCATCGCCGCGGAATTCGACAACTACCGCAAACGCGTGGACCGCGATCGCAAGGACCAGGCTGAAGCGGCAACCGCGGATGCTCTCGTCGATCTGCTGCCAATCGTCGACGACCTCGAACGCGCCCTCAAGGCGCCGGCCGCCGGCGATGTCGAAAGCTTCAAGAAAGGCATCGAGCTGATCCATCAGCAGATGCTCGAGCTACTGCGCAAACGCGGTGTGAAGCCGATCGAAGCAGTCGGCGCCGACTTCGATCCGAACTATCACCAGGCGGTTGTTCAGGAAAGCAGCGCCGACCATCGCGAAGGCGAAGTGATGGAAGAGTACGCGCGCGGCTACATGCTGGGGGACCGTCTGCTCCGGCCCGCGATGGTGAAGGTAGCCAAAGCGTGACGACCAAGCGCGACTATTACGAGATCCTGGGCGTCGCGCGCACCGCGACAGACCAGGAGATCAAAAGCTCGTACCGCAAGCTCGCGCTGAAATACCATCCCGATCGCAATCCGGGCGACAAGGTTGCGGAAGAGAAATTCAAGGAAGCGGCGGAAGCCTATTCGGTCCTCGCCGACACCGACAAGCGTCACATGTACGATCGCTTCGGCCACGCCGGCCTTGGTGGCGCGGCAACCGGCGGATTCGATCCGACTGTCTTCACCGGCTTCGAAGACATCCTTGGCGGCCTCGGTGACATTTTCGGCATCGGCGAGATGTTCGGCGGCCAGCGCCGGCGAGGCGGACCGCAGCGTGGCGCCGATCTGCGCTATGACCTCGAAATCGCGTTCGATGAATCCGCGAAGGGCGTCGAAACGACCATCCAGATCCCACGCAACGAAACCTGCGAAACGTGCCACGGCTCGGGCGCCGCGCCCGGCAGCAAACCACAGACGTGCCCGCAGTGCCACGGACGCGGTCAGCTTCGGTATCAACAGGGGTTCTTTACGGTGGCACGCACCTGCGGGCAGTGCCGGGGCACCGGATCGATCGTCAGCTCCCCGTGCGACACATGCCGTGGATCGGGTCGCGTGCAGCAGACGCGCAAGCTGACGGTGAAGATTCCCTCGGGCATCGCGAGCGGCCAGCGCCTGCGCCTGAGCGGCGAAGGCGAGTCGGGCGCCGGAGGCGGTCCTGCCGGCGACCTCTACGTTGTCGTCCATGTGCAGGACCACCCGTTCTTCCATCGCGACGGCAACGATCTGTTCTGCGAAATCCCCGTGAACTATCCGACGGTGGCCCTCGGCCGCGACATCACCATTCCGACCCTCGAGGGTGATGAGACGTTCAAGGTTCCCGAAGGGACGCAGAGCGGCGCGACCTTCCGCCTCCGCGGGCGCGGCATGCCCGACGTCGTCTCCGGCCGCGGCCGTGGCGACCTGCTCGTCACCGTCAAGGTCGTGACGCCGAAGAAGCTGACGAAAGAGCAGCGCAAGATGCTCGAGCAGCTCGACGAGACCCTGCCGAAGGAAAAATTCGAGCCGACGCCGCGTGAGGCGCACGATGAGCGCGGCATCTTCGATCGCGTCAAGGACATCTTTGGGTAGGTCTTGGCCTGCTCTGGAGCTCCAGCAGGCCGACGATGACGATCTCATCCAGGCATTCCTGATCGATTTCAATCTCGCCGCGGTCGATGGCCCGCGGTTCTTCTTTCACGCGGCCGAGGATCGTGATCGCGCCGCCGCCGCGCTGCAGGCGCACTTCCCTGCTTTGGGCGCTCGCTGCCTGAGCGTTGCCGATGAAGACTGGGCATCGCGATCGCAGGCGAACCTTCGTTCGGTGCGTATCGGCGCGCTGGTGGTCTCCCCTCCGTGGGACATGCAGTCCGATTCGATCGTCATTCAGCCGTCGATGGGATTCGGCACCGGCCACCACGCAACGACGCGCCTGTGCCTCGCCGCGGTGCAGGAGATCGACGTGAAAGATCGCAGCGTCATTGATGTCGGCACCGGCTCTGGCGTGCTCGCTATCGCCGCACGGCGGCTCGGCGCATCAGGCGTCCTGGCGATTGACGATGATGCCGATGCGATTGCCGCGGCGGAAGAAAACGTCGCGCTCAATCAGGAATCCCGCATTGCCCTGGAAGTTGCTGACCTCCGCGCCTCGAAGATCGGGCAGTTCGACATCGTGATAGCAAACCTCACGGGCGGTCTCCTGATCGCCTGCGCCGATCGTCTGATGTCATTCGCCGCGCCAGGCGGGCATCTCCTTTTGAGCGGATTCACGGATCACGAAGAGCATGACGTCCTCGCCGCATTCGCGGGCTGTTCGGTCGAAAATCGCGCGCTGGAAAATGAGTGGATATGCGCGGTCCTGCGGCGTGCCTAGAACTCCCGCCAGATAGTAAAAAACGCCGACAGCGCGACGACGCACATGACGTCGGCGCGAAGCGTCCGTCCGCCCACGGTGATCAAGCGGCAGACGGATGCGCCGCGCTCGACTTCGGACGGAGTCCATCCGCCTTCCGGGCCGATCAGGACCGTAGCGCCACGCTGCGGTGAGAGATCGAGCTCCGAGGCAGGTGTCGTGTCCGAAGCAGCGCCCGGCTCGACGAGCATCAGACCCGGCAGCGGCAGCAGCATACGGCCAAGCGACTCGACCAGTTCATCGAAGTTGATCGGCTCGAAAACGCGCGGCACCGTGGCGCGTCCGCACTGCTTCGCCGACGACACGGCGATGCGCTCCCATCGTTCGCGCCGCGCACCGCGCACCAGCGCGGCGCGCGTCACTTCGGTGCGCGCCGTGATCACCGGCTGAATCTCGGCAACGCCAAGCATCGTCGCATCGCGCACCACGTCGTCCATCTTGTCGCCCTTGAGGACGGTCTGCGCGAGCGTGATTGCCACACGCGGCTCGGGCGCGGACTGCGCGACGGCATGAAGGCGGACACGGACGCCGCCTTTGCCTGCTTCGTCGACGAAGGCATCGAATTCGCTGCCGTGTCCATTGAAGATGCGGAGCGCATCGCCAGGCTTCAAACGCAGGACGCGCGTCAGGTGCTCGCCTTCATCCTGCGGCAGCGTGACAACATCGCCCGGCGCGTGCGCATCGGGTGCATAGAAGCGCGCGTTCACGGAGACATTATCTACGCAGGGCGGTGCGATGGTGAGAGTGGTGCGATGGTGCGATGGTGCGTCCGAAGGTGCGAAGGTGCGAAGGTGCGCGCGCTTCGCGAGTCTTGATGCACCCCGCACCATCGCACGTTCGGACGCACGTCGCACCATCGCTCGGTTCGCACCATCGCGCCTGACCGAGACTGTTATACTCCTCGCACCGCATACATGTTTCTCAAGGGCCAGACCGTAGGGAAGTACCGAATCCTTTCTTCTCTCGGCAGCGGCGGCTTCGGCAGCGTGTTCCTTGCCGAAGACACGTGGATCCACAAGAAGGTCGCACTCAAGGTCCCGCACAAGCAGAACCTGGATTTTTCCGAGATGCTGAAGGAGCCGCGCCTTCTCGCCTCGATGAACCATCCAAACATCGTCACCGTCCTCACGGCGGAGAAGCAGGACCGTGTGTTCTTCATCGTGATGGAGTACGTGCCGGGGCAGACGCTCGAGCAGATCATCATGCATGACGGCGCGCTCGAGGTATCACGCGCGCTCGACTTCACGTGTCAGATCTGCAACGCGGTCGATCACGCCCACAAGATCGGCGTGCTGCATCGCGATCTCCGTCCCGGCAACATGCTTGTCTCGGAGACCGGGATGCTGAAGGTCACCGATTTCGGCACGTCGCGCTTCCTCGAGGTTGCGGCCCACGGGACGACCGTCATCGGCAGCCCGCCCTACATGGCGCCCGAACAGTTTTACGGCAAGGCGGTGTTTGCGAGCGACGTCTACTCCGTTGGCGTGACGATGTATCAGATGCTCACGGGTGAGCTGCCGTACGCGACGCCAGCGCCATCTGATATCGAGCGGCTCGTTCGCGGCGAGCTTGTCACGGCGCCGCGCATCAAGAACAGCAAGATTCCGAAAGCGGTGAACGATATCGTCCTGAAAGCGCTCACCGCGGACGTGACACGGCGTTATCAGCGCGCATCCGACTTGCTCACGGATCTGCTCGCCACGCGGGATCCGGGACCGGGGACCCGGCCTGCGAAACGCGGCGCCGCCTCGCATCACGGATCCGGGATCCCGGATGCCGGAGAGATTCAGTTGCGTCTTCGCGCCCGCGAGACGCCACAGGCTCGATTCTGCTGGCACTGCCGCAAACCGCTCCAGGCCCGCACATCGAAGTGCCCGTTCTGCGGCGAAATGCAACGGTGACATTCGCGCCGCACGCCTGCGCCGTATAAGATCTTCAGAAAGGAGCAGGCAGATGGCTTTTCCCGGCACCGGCAAAATCTGGATGAACGGCTCGCTCGTGGACTGGAAGGACGCGAGGATCCACGTCGGCTCGCATATCGTTCATTACGGCAGCGGTGTCTTCGAGGGCGCGCGGTGCTACGACACGAAGAACGGCCCCGCCTGCTTCCGGCTGGACGCGCACATCCGTCGTCTCTTCGACTCCGCCCGCATCTACCGGATGGAGCCCAAGTACGACGCACAGGCCATGACGGATGCCATCCACGAAACGATCACCGCCAACGGCTTTCGCGCCTGCTATGTCCGGCCGATCATTTACCGCGGCTACGACTCGCTCGGCGTGAATCCGCTGCCCTGCCCCATCGATACCGCAATCATGGTATGGGAATGGGGCGCGTATTTCACGAAGGAAGCGATCGAGGAAGGACTCGACGTCAAGGTGTCGACCTGGGCGCGCAACGCGCCGAACACCACACCGGGCATGGCCAAGAGCGTTGCGAACTACGCGAATGCTCAGCTCATCAAGCTCGAGGCGATTGCCGAGGGATACGCCGAAGGGATCGCGCTCGATACCTACGGGAACCTCAGCGAAGGCAGCGGACAGAACATCTTCATCGTCCGCGAAGGGATCATCTACACGCCGCCGGTCGGCAACTCCGTCTTGTGGGGCATCACGCGCGACTCGGTAATCACGATCGCACGCGAGCTGGGTTACGAGGTGCGCGAGCAGACGCTGCCGAGGGAGACGCTCTACATTGCTGATGAGGTGTTCTTTGTCGGTACCGCCGTCGAGGTAACGCCCATCCGGTCCGTTGACCGCATCAAGGTCGGCCGCGGGCGACGCGGCCCCGTGACCGAGGCGATTCAGCAGCGCTTCTTCCAGATCGTCAGGGGCGACACGCCCGATGCGCACGGCTGGCTGCAGTTCGTGAACACCCCGGCTGCGGCTACATCCGGAGCCGCAAAAGGTCGATAAAGTAAGGCGTGCACGTTAACGATCTGCTGAGAATTGCTGTCGACAGCGGGGCGTCGGACCTTCACCTGAAGGCAGGCAGCTACCCGATGATGCGCATCCGCGGTCTGCTGACGCCCGCGAGCGAAGAAAAGCGGCTCGACAACGAGGACATGATCTCGATTGCCGCCGCCGTCCTGCCAACCGGCCACCGGGAGAAGTTCAAGGAGAACCGCGAGGTCGACCTGGCGTATAGCGTCGCGGGGCTCGGCCGCTTCCGCTGCAATACGTTCCAGCAGCGCGGCACGATCGGCATGGTCTTCCGCGTCATCCCGATGAAGATCGCGACGGTGGACGAGCTCGCGCTGCCGCAGGTCCTGAAGAAGATCGCGCAGGAAGAGCGCGGGCTCGTGCTCGTGACGGGCACGACCGGTTCCGGCAAGAGCACGACGCTCGCCGCGTTGATCGACGAAATCAACTCGACGCGGACGGCGCACATCATGACCGTGGAGGACCCGGTCGAATATCTCCACCGCGACAACCGGTCGATCGTCAACCAGCGCGAAATCGGCGTGGACACGATGTCGTTCTCGCAGGCGCTCCGCAGCGCGCTGCGTCAGGACCCGGACGTCATCCTCGTCGGCGAAATGCGCGACTTCGAGACCATCGAAACGGCGCTGCTCGCAGCTGAAACCGGACACCTGGTGTTTTCGACGCTGCACACGCTCGACGCCACCGAAACCATCAACCGCATCATCGCGGTGTTTCCGCCGCACCAGCAGAAGCAGATCCGCATCCAGCTCGCGAGCGTGCTCAAGGCGGTCATTTCGCAGCGCCTCATTCCGAAGATCGACGGCAAGGGGCGTGCGCCCGCCGTCGAAGTCCTCATCAGCACTGCCTTCATCCGCGACTGCATCATGGACAAGGAGAAGACGCACCTGATTCACAGCGCCATCGCGCAGGGCACGTCGCAGTACGGAATGCAGACGTTCGACCAGTCGATCTTCTTCCTCTTCCAGCAGAAGCTGATTTCCTACGAAGAGGCGCTGCGCTGGGCGTCGAACGTCGACGAGTTCAAGCTGAAGGTGCAGGGCATCTCAACGACCGCCGAGATGTCGCGCGACCAGATGGCGACTGCCGCACAGACCGGCGGGCTGCCGGAAGTCACCCGATTCGGAGGGCGATAATCATGAGATTCGTGGTGGTTGCGCTGCTGCTGTCGGCGATGCCGGGGCGTGCCTTCGCGCAGCTGGCGACGACACCAAACGCGCAAGGCGTAGTGTTCGGCCACCTCCACTTCTCTACGCAGGACCCGGTGGCGTTCCGTAACTTCTGGGTTGCGTTCGGCGGCACGTCGACGCCGAACCTCGATCTCGATCTCGTGCAAGCCCCTGGCGCTTACCTCGTCACCTTTCAGCGCGATCAGATCGCGCCGATGGATGATGAGACGACCCAGATCGTCACGTTCAAGGTAAAGAACCTCAACGAGTCGATCGCGAACTGGGTCGATCGCAGCCTCGTCGTCGAACGCGGCACGATGCCTGGACAGGCGTTCGTGTACGCGCCAGGTCCTACACGCATCGAGATCCTCGAAGACAAGTCGATCGCGACGCCGATGCAGTTCTACCGCGTGCACGTCGTCACGCCCGCGCCGAACGACGCGCAGGCCTGGTACGCGAAAGTATTTGGCGGCAAGACAACCAAGGTCGGCGGTCTCGACGCGCTCGAATTCCCCGGGGGACTCGTCACGTTCGGCCTCGCCAAAGGGCCTGTGCAGCCGACACGCGGTCACCGCTTGGATCACTGGGGCTTCGAAATTCGGAACCTCGAGCAGTTCATGAAGAACCTCGAAGCGTCGGGCGTTGCCATCGATCGGCCATATCGCCTTCGTCGGCCCGGCGAACAGCGCCTCGCGCTCGGCTACGTCGTCGATCCGTGGGGTACCGCGATCGAGATGACGGAAAACATCGCGCCCGACAAGCCGGCCACGCACTGATGTCCGGACGCGCAGAGCAGGCGTACATCGCCGGCCTGACGCTTCTCGCCCGCCGCGAACTCGCCGAAGCTCAGCTCCGCCAGCGGCTCGTGCGCCGAAAATTCGAACCAGACGATATCGACGCCGCCATCGCGCGCCTTCGTCAGGAACAGGCAATCGATGATCGGCGTACGGCTGTGGCGTGCGCGCGGACCGAGCTGCGCGTGAAGCATCGCGGCCGCGCGCGCGTTGTCCGGCATATCGAGTCGCTCGGCATTGCGCGCGACGTCGCCCGCGACGCGGTCGCGGAGGTGTTCGGCGAGATTGACGAAGGCGAGCTGCTGGAACAGGCGCTGAACCGCCGTCTTCGCCACGGCATGGATCTGAGTGACGCCGCCGTCTTCCGGCGGCTCCATCGATACCTTCTCGGCCAGGGATTTGATCCCGCGCGAGTGACGACATTGCTGCGCCGCCGCGCAAAAAAGAACGAATCCCTGTAACCTGATACCTGAAACCTGAAACTGTCCAATGACCGGCAACGAGATCCGACTCTCATTCCTCAAGTATTTCGAGCGCAACGGGCATCGTATTGTCCCCAGCTCGCCGCTCGTCCCGCACAACGACCCGACGCTGCTTTTCACCAACGCCGGCATGAACCAATTCAAGGACGTGTTCCTGGGCAAAGAGAAGCGGGATTACACGCGCGCCACGACGGCGCAGAAGTGCATGCGCGTCAGCGGCAAGCACAACGATCTCGACAACGTCGGCCCGTCGTTCCGGCACCACACGTTTTTCGAGATGCTCGGCAACTTCTCGTTTGGCGATTACTTCAAGCGGGATGCGATCCCGTTTGCATGGCACATGCTCACCGCGGAATGGCAGCTGCCCGCCGAGCGCTTGTGGCCGACGGTTTTCCACGGCGATGCGGCGATTCCGCGCGACGGCGAAGCGTACGACGTCTGGCGGAAGTTCGTTCCGGTAGAGCGGATCGGCGAGCTCGGACAGGCCGACAACTTCTGGCAGATGGGCGACACGGGACCGTGCGGCCGATGCTCGGAGATCTACTACTTCCGCGGGTCGCAGATCCCGTGCGTTGAAGAGACCGCGGGGGGCGCATGTCGCGGCCTGGAATGCAGCTGCGATCGGTTCGTTGAGATCTGGAACAACGTGTTCATGGAATTCGATCGCCAGGCGGACGGCAAGCTGAACCCATTGCCGGCGCCGTCGATCGACACCGGCATGGGCCTGGAGCGCGTGACCGCTGTCATCGAGGGCCACCTCTCCAACTACGACACGGATCTGTTCACGCCACTGTTGAAGGCGATCGGCGAGCGCGCGGGCACGACGCACCGCGGCACGATGGCAGCGTCGGACATTTCCATGCGCGTCGTCGCGGACCACATGCGCGCGATGACGTTCCTGATCGGCGACGGCGTGGTGCCATCGAATGAGTGGCGCGGATATGTGCTGCGGAAGATCATGCGACGCGCCATGCGGCATGGAAAGCGCCTCGGTGTCACGGAACCCTTCCTGCACACGCTCGTGGACGTGATCGTTCGCGAGTTTGGCGACGCCTATCCCGAGTTGAAGACGGGCCAATCTGCGATCGTGCAGGTCATCAGGAGCGAGGAAGAGCGGTTCGACGCCGTACTCACCGACGGCCTGCCCAGACTGGAAGAGGTGCTGGACAAGACCGCTGCGGGCACGAAGGTGGTGCGGGGTGAAGCAGCATTCCGTCTCTACGACACATACGGGCTGCCGCGCGACTTCATCGAGGACATGATCGAAGAGCGGAAACTCGCCTTCGATCGCGAGGGCTTCGAGACCGCCATGGAACAGCAGCGCGAGAAGGCGCGCGCGAAGAGCAAGTTCAAGACGGATGCGCGCGGCGGCGAAGCGTTCGCCGGCTTCGACAGCGTGCCGGCGACGACGTTCACAGGCTACGACAGCACCACGGCCAAGACGCGGGTCATCGCCCTTGCCAGACTGAAGGATGGCGCGGCGCCGGTTGAAGTGCAGAAGCTGTCGTCAGGCGACGCGGGGTGGATCGTTCTGGAAGAGACACCGTTCTACGTACAGAGCGGAGGTCAGATCTCCGACGTCGGCACGTTGCGCAACGACTTCGGCTTCGTCGCGAGCGTCAGCGACGTGGAGCTGGTGGGCGCGGGCGTTCGCGCGCATCGCGCCCGCGTGCACAGTGGTGAGATCGCGATCGGCGCCCCTGTCATGGCTGAAATCGATGCGGGCAGGCGTGCGGCCATACGGCGGAACCACACGGCTACTCACCTGCTCCACGCAGCCCTGCGCCAGGTGCTCGGTCCGCATGTCAAGCAGGCCGGCTCACTTGTCGCTCCCGATCGGCTGCGGTTCGATTTCGTGCACTTCAGCGCGCTCACCACGGAGCAGCTGCGGAACATCGAGCAGATCGTCAACAAGCACATTCTCCGGAACACGCACGTGGAAACCGTGGTGAAGCCGACGCAGGAAGCGATTGCCGCAGGCGCAATGGCGCTCTTCGGCGAGAAATACGGCGACAAGGTGCGGGTTGTTTCCGTTGCCGGCGTCAGTATGGAGTTGTGTGGCGGCACGCACGTGCACGCGACCGGCGACATCGGCCTGTTTGCGATCGTGTCGGAAGGCGGCGTGGCCGCGGGCACGCGGCGCATCGAAGCGATCACTGGAACCGAATCGCTCAAGCTGTTCGAGGTAAACCGCGAGATCGTGCACTCGCTCGGACAGCTCGTGAATGCCCGCCCAGAGGAGCTCGCCGCGAAGGTCAACACGCTGCAGGACGAAACGAAGCGTCTCGCACGCGAGCTGCAGCAGGCGAAGATGAAGGCAGCGATGGGAGGCGGCAGCGGCGCACAGGAAGACGCCATCGACGTCGCCGGCGTGAAATTGATTGCGCGCGAAGTGAGCGGCCTGGACAAAGACGCCCTGCGCGCCCTGGTCGATCAGCATCGCGATCGCATCAAGAGCGGCGTTGTCGTCCTTGCCGCGCCATCCGACGGCAAAGTCTCCATCGTCGTCGGCGTCACGCCCGACCTCACGAAGAAAGTGCCCGCCGGACAGGTCGTGAAACAGCTCGCGCCGATCGTCGGCGGCGGGGGCGGCGGCCGGCCGGATTTCGCCGAAGCTGGCGGAAAAGACCCGGCAAAAATTGGCGAAATGCTCGCGGCCGCGCGCGACGTGATCACAAAATTGCTCGGTTAACGCGCGCCTTTCGAGCCGCCGATAACTCCCGTGAGTTCCAGCTCACCGGTGAGATACGCGGTCCTTCCCATCTTCGTTATCAGCCTGTCGATGCCGATGCCGGCGCGCGCGCAGATCTACGCGTGGCACGACGTCAACGGAACGCTCGTCATCTCAGACCGGAAGCTGAACGAAGGCGCAATGACATATGCCGTACCCGAGGCAGGCGGCATTCGTACGACGCGAACGGCGGCCGCTGAATTCAGTCGCCTCTATGAATCGCTGGTGCTCGAACACGCGCAGCGGAATTCGCTGCGGCCCGAGCTGGTTCGCGCCGTTATCCAGGTTGAATCAGGCTTCGACCCCGCGGCTCGTTCCCCGAAGGGTGCGATGGGTCTGATGCAGCTGATGCCGGCGACGGCGAGGCGCCTCGGCGTTCGCAACGCCTACGACCCGACGGAAAACATTCGCGGTGGCTGCGTGTATCTGCGACAGCTGCTGGATCGCTACGACGGCAACGAAGAGCTCGCGCTCGCCGCCTACAACGCCGGCGAGGGTGCCGTTGATCGGCACGGACGAAACATTCCTCCATTCCAGGAAACACGCGAGTACGTGAAGAAGGTCGGACGCATCAGCGACGTCCAGAAGGCCTCGCTCAAACAGCGCGTCATCTACAAGACGTTCGAGATTGTCGACGGCCGCATCATTCCGCGTTACTCGTCGAAGAAGCCGCTCGCCGGCTCGTACGAGATCGTCGTACAGTAGTTCCATGAAACGGCTCCCCGCCACGCTTCTCACAATCCTCGTGTGCGCGGCGACCGCGTCCGCGCAGCTTCCCCTGCGCAGCGCAACTGAGGGAGGCCCAAGGACGACTCTCGACGAAATGGTGCAGACCGAGCGCCGCTTTGCCGCGCGCGCGCTCGTCGTCGGTTGGAAACAAGCGTTCCTCGAATACTTCGCGGATGACGCCGTCGGCTTCGACGGCGATCAGGCAGCGCCGGCGAAGGATTTGCTTCGGAAGCTGCCGGATCCGCCAAAAGACCGCAAGTTGATCTGGGAGCCGCGCTACGGCGACATAGCGCTGAGCGGCGACCTGGGGTACCTGACAGGCCCGGTGCGCCGCATCGTGCCCGGACAGAACAATGGGCAGCCGTTTCACTCCTTGTACGCGTCTGTGTGGAAGCGTCAGGCCGATGGATCGTTCAAGGTCGTGATGGACATGGGCGTTCCGACTCCCGGGCCCGTGTCGTTCGCCGACGGATTCACACGCGCGCCGCGGCCGAACGTGTACGCCGGCACGACGACCCCTGAAGCGGCTCGGAAATCGCTGCGGGACACCGATGCCGCGCTGACGAATGCGGCGCGTTCCGGTCAGGCGGATGCGTACCGCGGTCACGTGGCGGAGGGCGTCCGCTTTCATCGCGCGGAACGGATGCCGGTCGTTGACGAGCCTGCCGCGCTGCAATGGCTGCGCGACCAGCCTGCATACGCGACAGGCGAATCGCGCTTCGCGGAAACATCGTTATCGGGCGACCTCGGCTACACGTACGGTACGTATGCGCTCAAAGGCGATGCAGCGGCGCATGGCTTCTACGTGCGAGTCTGGACACGGGGCCGGGACGGGGTCTGGCGGGTCGCTCTGGATGTCCTGCAGTGACGCGTCGATGGTTCGTGGTTCGGCGGTTCGGACGGTATAATTAACGTTTTGAATTAGCGAGGATCAGTGGCCAAACGTACGAAGTCCGCCCTCAAGGCGAATCGGCAGAACATCAAGCGCCGGGAACACAACCGGCAGATGCGATCGAAGCTGCGCAGCGCGCTCAAGGCAATCCGCGCCTCGCTTGACGCCAAGGATCTCACCGGGGCGAAGGCGGCGCTCAGTCAAACGGTCTCCATCGTGGACAAGATGGCCACCAAAGGCATCATCCACAGGAATACCGCCGGCCGCTACAAATCGCGCCTGGCGGCGCGGATGTCGAAGTCTGGATCCGCGAGAGCCAGCGCATAGTGCCAGGCGTCCTGCAGCGGCTTCTCACGCGCTCAGGCATCCTTCCGGTCCTTCGTTCCCGCTGGCGAGAGGACCTGGCCAACGCCAGCGAGAAGCTTGAAAAGCGAATCGACAAGCGCTTCGACGCGCTGACGCGCGACCTCGAGCGCCTCCGAACGGAGCTCGCCGAGCGCGCACCCGCTCAGGGATCCGACCTTGGCGCCGATGCCGTCGAGCGCATCGCCAGTCTCGACCGCGACGTCAGGATGTTGCGCGATACGCTGGCGCTCGACATCGAAGATCGACTGTCGAACGCAAACCGGGCGGCGGCGTTCGAGCCGTCGGTGGTTGCCGGTCACGTCCAGGCCGCCATCGCCAACGCGGTCGTCGAGACGGATCCGAGCGTCCACATCGTCATCAAGGAGCTGTTGCCCGCGAACAGCTACCAGGCGCTGGTCGACGGCATTCCGCGTCCGGTCTTCTTTTCACAGAAGGACAACACGAAGCAGAACCTGCGGCTGGCCAACATCCATGTCGCGCCGGGCCGCACGATCGAGATGCTCACGTTCCTCGAGGAGACGCTGATTCCGCAGATCATGGTGCCGGCGCTGATGCACAAGTTCGCGCCGCACGTCCGCGACTTCTACGTCCGTGAATACGGTCACGAGCGCGGCCTCGCGCTCGCCGCCATTCCGCACGAGGCCACCGCAGGGCGCCTGATGCTGCGCCGCCCGGGATATCATCTCGACCCGCACCTCGATCCGAAGCGCGTCGTCGTGACGTGCCTGCTGTATTTCGCTCGCCCGGGAGACAGCGAAGGATTCGGTACAACGTTCTACCGGATGCACGGCACGCCGAACATCGATCGCACGAATACGTTCTATCCGGAATCGCAAGGAGTGCGCTGCGAGCTCGTGAAGATGGTCCCCTTCAAGCCCAATTCCGCCGTCGCGTTCCTCAACTGGGGTGGCGCGCATGGCGCCGACATCCCGAAAGACGCGCCGAAAAACACCGAGCGCTATTCGTATCAGTTCTACGTCAGCCCGAATCCTGCCGCGCTTGCGGCAATCGTGGGCGAACCCGAATCGGCGGTCGCGGAATAACATCGCTGGCGGGCGGACGCCACGTGGCGAGGACGAGCACGCGCAGCTGATCTACGCGGTCGAGAGTGCTTAGCGCGTTCGTCGGCGGCGCGACGAGCATCACGAGTAGTGCGCCTCGGCATGGTCGTGCGACCAGAATGGCGACAGCGAATATCCTGCCCTCCTTTAGGCTTTGGGTGTAGTCTCACCCGCGAACTCTTTCAGATTGGAGGCGAACGTGGGTGCTGGGACTAGACGTTCGACCGTTCTCATCGTCGTGGCTACGTTCGCGCTGGTGCTGGCGGGCATCAGGCAGACGCCGGTAGCCGCGCAGAGCAGCGACCAGAAGGTCGAAGAAGTTTTCAAGAACATCAAGGTACTCACCGGTCAGCGTGCGGACATGTTGAACCCGACGATGGTGCTTTTCGAAGCAGCGCTCGGCGTCGGCTGTCCGTATTGCCATGACAACGACGGGAACAAGCGCGAGCTCGATACCAAGCCACAGAAGCTGATCGCGCGACAGATGATCGAGATGGTCAACACCGTCAACAAGACCACGTTCCGCGGCCAGGCGAAGGTCACGTGCTTCACGTGCCACCAGGGACGCAACATTCCAATCGGCGTACCGAACGTCACGAACAACCCGCTGCCGCCGGCGCTTGGCGAAGACTACGTTGCCAGCCTGCCTCCCCCTCCACCCGTGCCAACGGTGACGCCCGCGCAGGTGATCGACAAGTACGTCGCTGCACTCGGGGGAGCCGCCGCGGTGCAGAAGGTCGCGACGCTCGACGCGGTGGGCACCGTGACGCAGCGGCGGCCGGGCCGCGACTTCCCGTCGCAGCAGATCGAGATCTTCTCGAAGGCTCCCGGATCGGGTCTGACGGTGACGCGCGCCGGCCAGGCGGATAACCTGCTCGCCTACGGCGCGACGACGGGATGGGCTCGAGCCGGCAATACGGCGCCGCGCGATCTGCGCAAGGCCGAAGCCGATGGCGCAATGCTCGAGGATCCCTTCAACCTTCCGGCGCATCTGAAAGACATGCTGCTCGAGGCGAAGCTGGATCGTCCGCGCGTCATCCGCGGCCACGAGGATTACGTCGTCACGGGAAAGACGCGGAACCTGCCGAAAGTGGACGCCTACTTCAACGAGAACACGGGCATGCTCGAGCGGCTCGTCTACTTCAACGACTCGCTGTACGGCCAGTATCCGACGCAGATCGACTATCGCGACTTCCGCGATGTCGGCGGACGCAAGGTCCCGTTCGCATGGGTGATCTCGCAGACGCGGAACCGCGAATACACGTATGCGATGCAGGACGTGAAGGCGGCGGCTATCGAGGACGCGAAGTTCGCGAAGCCATCCGCGAGCTCGCGGTAGAACACAGCTCGACGACGAGGCGCTCGAGAAGCACCTTCGGATCGCCGCCGGAGGACTTGATCGCCTCGTCGGTTCTGAACACGGCGTCGATCGCGTCTTTCAGCCGCGCGCGCGGCATCTTCTCGGCCACCCAGCGCAGCTGCCCCATCAGGAAGAACGGCTGCGCGCCACCGTCGAGCGCGAGCGTCAGCTCGCGCAGCGCTGCCGCAGCATCGTTCTGCTCGATGGCGTTGGCAATTCCGAAATTCGTTGCTTCGGCGGTCGCGGCCACGACCTGCCGCACATCGTCAGCGCTAATCCTCGATTGCCCCAGCGCATAGAGCGCCACCCGCTCCAGGCCGCTGCGCAGGCGGACGATGTCGATGCCGGCACGTTCGACGAGCGTGCGCACCGCGGCGGTATCGAGTGGAATCTTGTCCCGCTCGGCGCGTGCCTTTACCCAACGCTCCGCATCCGCAGCGTCGGCGATCGTACCGCAATCGACGACCTGTGCCTCCTTCAGCAGCAGCTTGACCAGGCGGCGCCGCTGATCGAGCGGACCGCAAACGAACACGATGGTGGCATGGGCTGGAGGATTCTTGACGAAAGCCTCGAGACGTTCCTGTTCCGCATCCGCCGCCTTTCCTTCGCGCTTCGGAATCAACAGGCGTTCGGCATCGAAGACGATGACGATACGCCGAGGCGCCATCATCGGCAGCGTGGCGGCGGCGTCGAACAGATCATCGGCCCTGATCTCGCCGCCAAACAACCGATCGACGCTGAACGCCCGCAGCCCTTCGTCGACCATCTCGGCGAATTCGGTCGCAACCGCTGATTTTTCGCTGTCGTCGTCACCGATGAGGATGTAGAGCGGACCTGTATCGCCGGCGGCAATCTGCTTTTTGAGAGCTTGCCTACTAACCGGCATGATCTTTAACCACGAAGGTCACGATGGGCGCGAAGCACACGAGTTCAAAACGCCTCAACGATGGCCGTGACAACCGTGCGCGCCACGTCGGTGGAGATGCGGTCGAACGCGCTGCGCTGCTGATCCGCGAAGTTCGACAGATCGCCGGATGATGCGGTGGTCGTCGTCAGATCGTACTCGCCGGTGAACGACAGCGCGTCGTTCGCCCAGAGCGACTTATTGACGCGGGCGTCGACGAAATCCACCTTCATCGTCAGCACGAACTGGTAGCGGGACGCCAGCTGGGTGTTGGTCAAACCAACGGGCGACAGCGTGATGGACGTGATCTCGGCGTTCAGAACCGCGTCGGCGCCGCCGGCATCGGGCACGACCCGGTATTTGCCGCGGCCGATGAACTCGTTGCGAATCTTCTCCGTCAGAATCTGCTCGACGTCGAAGAACGTCGTCCGGTTCATCAGCTGCGGGATGGCGACGACGCGGATGTCGGTCGGCAGGAACGAGCCGCGGCCGGCAAGCGCGTAGCCGCAGGCGCCCGACACTCCCGCGCACGCGAGTGTCATGATCAACAGAACCCTCTGCACCACCTGCACCTACCCAACCATCTGAACCTACACGACCAGTGAAACGAGCCGTCCCTTTGCGATGACGACCTTCTTCACCTGCTTGCCGGCGAGATGCGCCAGCACCGCCGGGTCGGCGAGCGCCATCTGCTCGAGCTCCTTCTCCGAAGCCTCCGCCGGAACCGTCAACCGGCTTCGCACCTTGCCATTCACCTGTACCGGCACGACGATCGCCTCGGCTTTGGCGACTTCGGCGTCGAACTCCGGCCAGGTCGCCTTGTTCAACCCCTCGGCATGGCCGAGCATTTCCCACAGCTCTTCACACATGTGCGGCGCAAACGGCGAGAGCATTCGCACGAGTGCCTCGATCGCCTCGCGCACCACGGCTACTGGCTGGGGCCGCGTGCTATCGGCATCGCCGAAGGCGTACAACTCGTTGACGAGCTCCATCATCGAGGAGACGGCGGTGTTCAGCTGCTGCCGCTGCTCGATGTCGGCGGTCACGCGGCGAATCGTGTCGTGCGTCTTGCGCCGAATCGCACGTTCCTCAGCCGCAAGCTGGCCGGGATCCGGGATCCCGGCTGCGGGATGCGATTTGATTGCCGGGAGCCACTGATCAACGAGCCGCCAGACGCGCGCCAGGAAGCTGACAATGCCGCGCAGGCCGGCATCGGACCACTCGATCTGGTTTTCCGGCGGCGCGACGAAGATGACGTACAGGCGCAGCGCGTCGGCGCCGAACTTCTGCATCATCTCGTCCGGGTCGACGACATTCCCCTTCGACTTCGACATCACGGCGCCGTCCTTCAGCACCATGCCTTGCGTCAGGAGCTGGGTGAACGGCTCGCTGTGATCGACCATCCCCAGATCGCGGAACACGCGCGCGAAGAACCGCGAGTAGATCAAGTGAAGAATCGCATGCTCGATGCCGCCGCAGTAGAAGTCCACCGGCAGCCAGTACTTGACCTTCGCCGGATCGAACGGCTGCCGGTCGTTGTGCGGATCCGCGAAGCGATAGAAGTACCAGGACGAGTCAACGAAGGTGTCCATGGTGTCGGTCTCGCGCCGCGCGGGCCCGCCACATTTCGGACACGTCACCTTGACGAAGTCCGGCACATGCGCGAGCGGCGAGTCGCCGCGTCCCGTAAACTCCGCGATCTTCGGCAGGACGACGGGCAATTGATCGTCGGGGACCGGTACGACGCCGTCTTTCTCGCAGTAGATCATCGGAATCGGTGTGCCCCAGTAGCGCTGTCGCGAAATCCCCCAGTCCTTCAACCGGTACTGCACAGTGCCTTCGCCGATACCGCGCTCCTTCGCGAACGCGGTCATCCGCTTCTGGGCGTCCTCAGAGGCGAGACCGGTGAAGTCACCTGAGTCGACCGTCCGGCCGTACGCATCCGCGGCCTGGGGCATCGTGTCGGCATTCGGCGCCGCGCCATTCTCGGGCACGATGACGATCTTGATCGGCAGGCGAAACTTTCGTGCGAACTCGAAGTCGCGCTGATCGTGCGCCGGCACGGCCATTACCGCACCCGTGCCGTAGTCGCCGAGCACGAAGTTCGCAATCCAGATCGGCACCGGCTGTTTCGTAAACGGATTGATCGCACGGAACCCGGTGTCGAATCCCTGCTTGTCGATCTCCCCGCTGATGCGTGCCGCCCGATCCTGCGTCCGGAATGTCTGCACCTGCTTCCGGAAGGCCGCCGGGTCCGTGGTCTTCTCGGCGAGCGTCGAGACCAGCGGATGCTCGGGGCCGAGCAGGACGAACGTCGCGCCGTAAATCGTATCGATGCGCGTCGTAAAGACCTCGATGTCGGTAGATCCGTCCTCCATCGGGAACTTCACGCGCGCGCCTTCGGACCGGCCGATCCAGTTCTGCTGCATCGTCAGCACCTGTTCGGGCCAGTGCTTCATCTCCACCGTCGCGTCGAGCAGTTCATCGGCGTACGCCGTGATGCGGAAGAACCATTGCTCCAACTCGCGGATTTCGACCGTCGTGCCACAGCGCCAGCAGCCGCCGTTGACGACCTGCTCGTTGGCGAGAACCGTTTGATCCTTCGGACACCAGTTCACCGACGAGCGCTTACGGTAGGCGAGGCCGCGCTCGAACATCCGGATGAACAGCCACTGGTTCCATTTGTAGTACTCGGGGTCACACGTGGCCAGCTCGCGCTCCCAGGCGTAGCTGATGCCGAGACGCTGCAGCTGCCCTTTCATGTGCGCGATGTTGGCGCGTGTCGACGCTTCCGGGTGCAGACCGCCTTTGATGGCCGCGTTCTCGGCAGGCAGACCGAACGCGTCCCAGCCAAATGGATGAAGCACGTGGTAGCCGCGCATCCGCTTGGTGCGCGCGAGCGCGTCACCAATGGTGTAGTTCCGAACGTGCCCCATGTGGGCGTGGCCTGAGGGATAGGCGAACATCTCGAGGCAGTAGAACTTAGGCTTCGAGGGATCCTCCGTTACCTCGAAAGCGCGGGTAGAGGCCCAGCGCTGCTGCCACTTCCGGTCCAGCTCTTGGGGACGGTATTCAGTCATCGAATCTTTCGATTATAGCTGCCAGTACTTTCGCGCCTGAGGCAGCACCGCATCGACGGTCGCACGCCCTCGCCGCGCGTCAGACGCAGGAGCCGGCTTCAGCCGGCTTTCACGCTCATCGAGCACAGGAATGACGGCGCGGAGGCAACTCGCGAGACCGGCAAGGTCGTAGCCACCTTCCGTGATCGCTATGACGCGTCCCTCGGAATGTTCGTTGGCGATCTCGCAGAGCGTGGAGGTCAGCCGCGCGAATCCATCAGCACTCAGGCGCATGCCGCCGAGCGGATCGTCCTCCAGCGCATCGAAGCCCGCCGAAATGAGAATCAGCTCCGGACGAAACTGCCGCAGCACGGGAAAGGCAATCGTCTCGTAGGCAAGCTCGTAATCGGCGTCGGTGCCGCCGGCATCCATCGGCAGGTTGATGGTGAAGCCGGCGCCTGGCCCGGTGCCCGCTTCGGTTGCCGCGCCTGTGCCCGGGTAATACGGATATTGGTGCGACGAGATGAAGAGCACCGACGGGTCGTCGTAAAAGCTCCACTGCGTGCCGTTGCCGTGATGCACGTCGTAATCAACGATCGCCACGCGCTGCACGCCTTTCGCGCGCGCATGCGAGGCCGCCACCGCAACGTTGTTGAGCAGACAGAACCCCATCGCGCGGTTTCGCTCCGCGTGATGGCCGGGCGGCCGCACCATCGCAAGTGCGCGGCGGCCTGACGCCTCGAGCACCTGATCCACGCATCCAATCGCGGCGCCGGCTGCCAGCAACGCCACTTCGTAGGAGTCTGGCGATGTGAACGTATCCGCGTCGAGCGCAGTCGCGCGGCCGGAGGTCTCCGACAGCAGCGAGATGTACTCGCGATCGTGCACGCGCGCCACCTGCTGTTCGGTCGCTGCCTGCGGCTCGCGCACGTCGCCGCCGTCCCGGCGGAACTCCGACGCGATCACCTGCATCACCTCGGCCCGTTCGAGCCGCTCGGGATGGCCTGGCGGCGTGAGGTGGTCGGCGAATCGGTCCGACGTGAAGATTGTCAGGCTCATGGTTTTTGCGGACCAGACAAGGTCCGCACGGCAATCGAACTAGCGCGTTCCTCGAGGACGGTCAAACGACGTTCCAATTCCTGCCGCGAGGATTCGAGCTGTTCGTCGCTGGCATCGGGGGCGACTTCGAGCGGCTCGCCGATGGCCAGCGCCACCGTGCTGAACGGTTTTGGAATCTGCGTCCGGTCCCAGCTCTTCATCGTCCAGTGAGATGACGCCTCGAGGTGAAACGGAAGCACGGGGTTGCCGGTTCGCTGCGCCAGCCAGATGGCGCCTGGCTGCGCCACACGCGCCGGGCCGCGCGGGCCGTCGAGCGTAAACCCCGTGGGCTTTCCATCTTCCATATCACGCACAAGCTGCAGCATCGCCTTCAACCCGCCGCGCGACGTCGACCCGCGCGCGGTCCCGAAACCGAAGCGCTCGATGATGCGCGCAATCCACTCACCATCGAAATTCTCGCTCGTGATGACGACAATGCCCCGACGACGAAAGTAGTACGTAGCCGGCAGGATGCGGCCGTGCCAGAACGCCATCACGGGCTGACGGCCCGATGCGACGATGGCGTCGTAATGCTCGAGTCCTTCGACGCGCCACCGCAGCGTCTGACCGAGCGCGTTGATAAGTGGATAGCCGAGCCCCGCGATCGTCGCAATCTGCGCGCGCTGCCAGAGAGAGCTCCGCCAATTCTCAGGCATTAACCACGAAGGTCACGAAATTCGCGAAGAACACGATCACATTTTGTACTGAGTAGTTCATGGTGATCTTCGAGTTCTTCGTGATCTTCGGTTTACATCCCGTTGTACTGCGGGCCGCCGCCGTCCTCCGGCGGCACCCACGTAATCACCTGGTAGGGATCCATGATGTCGCACGTCTTGCAGTGCACGCAGTTGGACGCGTTTATCTGCAGGCGCGGTGTGCCGTCCGCATCGTGCGAGATCTCGTAGACGTTCGCCGGACAGAATCGTATGCAGGGATGGCCGTACTCGGGTCCACAGATTGAGCTGCACACTTCCGTGTGGACCAGCAGATGCGCGGGCTGATCCTCGTCATGCGACGTCCCCGAAAAGTGCACGTTCGTGACCTTGTCGAACGTCAGCTTGCGATCGATCGTGGTCGCATTGCTCGGAGCAGCGACGTCAATGTTCCGCGAGCCGTAATACCAGGCGAGCATCTTCATCCGCTCGTGCCCCGGGTGTCCGTGCAGATCCTCCGGGAACCAGCCGTGCGTCGCGACGGTCAGGCCCGCAAACGCCATCCCCGGCAGCAGCCCATAGCCGAACGCCTGGTGGACGTTGCGCACGGGATACAGCTCGTCCCGAACCGCGCTCCGATCGATTCGATCCTTGTATGCCTTGAGCGCCGCACGCGACGTATCGCCCGCACGCACGGCATCGAATGCCGTTTCGGCGGCGAGCATGCCCGTGCGCATCGCCAGATGGATTCCCTTCAGCCGCATCGAGTTGAGAAAGTTTCCGGCGTCACCCGCGATCAGCCCGCCATCCATGTAGACGCGCGGAACGGTGTTCCAACCACCCTCAGGCAGCGCCTTGGCGCCGTAGCGAATCATCTGGCCGCCTTCGAGCAGCTTCGACACATACGGGTGCTGCTTGAAACGGTTGAACGCCATGTGCGGGTCGAAGAGTGGATCCTGGTAATCGAGTCCAATGACGAAGCCGAGCGAGACCTGTCCTTCGGGCAGGGCGTAGATGAACGCGCCGCCGAACTCCTCGTGCTTCAGCGGATACCCCAGCGTGTGGATGACCGTCCCAGCCGTGAGTCGATCGGGCGGCAGTTCCCAAAGCTCTTTCAACCCGATCGCAAACTGCGGCGGATGATCCTTGTCGCCGAGCTCGAGGCGGCGCAGCAGCTCTTTCGTCAGGTTCCCGCGCACGCCGTCGCAGAAGATCGTCACCTTGGCAACGATGTCGACACCAGGCTCGAAGGTCGGCTTCTGTGCTCCGTGCTTATCGATCCCTCGATCGCCCGTGCGGACCCCTCGCACCGTCGCGCCATCCATGAGGATGTCCTGGCCAGCGAAGCCGGTGAAGAAATCGACGCCCGCGGCCTCGACCTGTGACGTCAGCCAGCGCACGAACTGGTTGAGCGAGATGACGTAGTTGCCGTGGTTTTTCAGCGGCGGCGGAATGATCGGGAATGCGAACGTCGAGGACTGGGTGAGGAACAGCACGTCCTCGTCGCGCACCTCCGCTGCGAGCGGCGCACCCTTTTCCTTGAAATCGGGAATCAGGTCGCGCAGCGCGGATGGATCGAGCACCGCGCCCGAGAGCATGTGCGCACCGGCTTCACGCGCCTTCTCGAGAACGGCGATCGATAACGGCTCGCCGCCTTTCTCATGTTGAAGCTGCGAGAGACGGAGCGCCGCCGCGAGTCCCGCGGGACCCCCGCCGACGATGAGGACGTCGACCTCTAACGTTTCGCGGTCAGTCGACGTTGTCAGCTCCGCAGGGACTGGCTCACGGCCATCAGGCACGCCTCCTAGGGTTTTTCGAGTTCGGCGATGATTGCCGGCGCGATCTCGAACAGATCGCCGACGATGCCGTAGTCGGCGACCTCGAAGATGGGCGCTTCCGCATCCTTATTGATGGCGACGATCGTGCGAGACCCCTTCATGCCGACGAGATGTTGAATGGCGCCCGAGATGCCGAGCGCAACGTACAGCTTCGGCGCAACGGTCTGCCCCGAGCTGCCGATCTGCCGCTCCATGGGTAACCAGCCGTTGTCGCATATCGGGCGTGACGCAGCGACCTCCGCGCCCATTGCCTTCGCCAGCTTCTCGACCAGCGGGATGTTCTCCTGCGACTTGATACCGCGGCCGACAGCAACAATCCTCTCCGCTTGACCGAGATCCACCGCCTGTTTCGCTTCGCGGAACGGTGCTTCAGGCTTCTGCCGGATGGCTGCGGCGTCAATCTGAACATCGACCTTCTTCGTCGGGGCCGAGCCGCCCTTCTGGACCGCATCGGCGCGGAACGCACCAATCTGGACGGTCACGAGCGCCGGCGGGCCTCCCTGCGGCTTCACCTGCGCGGCGAGCTTGCCCTGGAACATCGGGCGCGTGAAGGTCGCGTCCGCGCCCGTGCCGTTGATGCCGGTGACATCCGTGATCAGCGGCTTGCGCATGCGGGCGGCGAGCAGCGGCGCGAAGTCGCGCGTCTGGTAGGTGTGCGCAAACAGAACGAACGTCGGATTGGCCGGTTCGATGATCGTGCGGCACGCCGCCGCATATCCATCCGGCGTGTACGGTTCGAGCACCGCATTCTCCGCGATGAGGACTTCAGCGACCGAAGCGGATGCGAGCTCCTGCGCGATGTTGCCGGTGGACGCGCCCGGCACGACGACTGAGATAGGCATCCCGCCGGCGAGCTGTTGCGCAGCCGCAATAGCTTCCCAGGTTGCCCGATTGAGCTTGCCTTCGCGCTGCTCCGCGATGACGAGAATCACAGCGCCCTGGCCTCTTCGCGCAGCCGCTTGACGAGCTCTCTGGCAACGTCGGCCGGCGTGCCGCCGATCATCTGCGTCTGCTTGCTGCGCGTCGGCACCGCCAGGCTGACAATCTGCTGCGATGACTGTACGCCGTCGGGGAGCGGCGCCTTCCTGATCTCCTTCTTCTTCGCCGCCATGATGCCTTTCAGCGTGGCGTAGCGAAGCTGATTGATGCCGCTCTGAATGGTGAGCAGTGCCGGCAGCGGCATCGCGATCCATTGGAACCAGCCGCCTTCGAGCTCGCGCTTCACGCGCAGCGAGCTCGCCTCAATCTGCACTTCCATGATGATCGTCGACGAGGGGATGCCGAGCCGTTCGGCAAGAATGACGCCCGTCTGCCCGTGCCCCTGGTCGTCGGATTGAAGGCCCGTGAGCACGAGGTCGAATTGCTCGTCCTTCATGGCGACAGCCAGCGCGTCGGCGATGACGAACGCATCCGCCGCGCCGAGGCTGTCGTGTTCGACGTGGATGGCACGATCGGCGCCGCGCGCCAACGCCTCGCGTATAACCGTCTGCACCCGTGCCGGGCCCGCGGAGCACACCACCACTTCGCCGCCGTGCTTCTCACGCAAACGGAGCGATTCCTCGAGCGCGTAGGCATCGGGCTCGTTCATCTCGTAGCTGACGTCAGCTTCGCGGACCCAGGTCTTCTGGTCGTTGAGGCGCGGCTGCCACTCGCGTGTGGGGACTTGCTTGATGCAAACGGCAATCTTCATGACGAAACGTCAGTCACCGCCCACGAGCCGCAGAGGCGCAGAGACACAGCGGATCTACCCTTCGAATCGCTTGAACAGGAGCGCGGCGTTGGTGCCGCCGAAGCCGAACGAGTTCGACAGCGCGTAGTTGATCTCCATCTTGCGGCTCTGGTGCGGCACGTAGTCGAGGTCGCATTCGGGATCGGGATTGTCGAGATTGATCGTCGGCGGTACGACCTGCTCGTGCACCGCGAGCGCGGTGATGCCCGCCTCCAGGCCGCCGGCGCCGCCCAGCAGGTGTCCGGTCATCGACTTCGTCGAGGAAATCGCCAGGTTGCGCGCGTGGTCGCCGAAGCAGTTGTGAATGGCGAGTGTCTCGAGCTTGTCGTTGTACGGCGTCGAGGTGCCGTGCGCGTTGATGTAGTCGATGTCGCTCGGCAAGATCCCTGCCTTGCGCACGGCCATCGCCATCACGCGCCGCGCACCGTCGCCATCTTCGGAGGGCGCGGTCATGTGGTACGCGTCGGAGGACATGCCGTAGCCGACGATCTCGGCGTAGATCTTCGCGCCGCGGCGACGCGCGTGCTCCAGCTCTTCGAGAATGAGCACGCCGGCGCCTTCGCCGATGATGAAGCCGTCGCGATCCTTGTCGAACGGCCGACTGGCGCGGTGCGGCTCGTCATTGCGTGTAGAGAGTGCGCGCAGCTGACCGAAGCCGCCGACGCTCATCGCGCAGATCGCCGCCTCGCTGCCGCCGGCGATCATCGCGTCGGCGTCGCAGCGCTTGATGATTTCGTACGCGTCGCCAATGGCATGGGCAGAGGCCGAGCAGGCCGTGCAGGTCGCGGAGTTGGGTCCCTTGGCGCCGAAGCGGATCGACACCTGGCCCGAGGCGAGATTGATAATGGCCGAAGGGATAAAGAACGGCGACACCTTGCGCGGACCGCCGTTGAGCAGCGCCTCGTGCTCACGCTCGATGGTAATGAACCCGCCGATGCCCGATCCGATATAGACGCCGACGCCGGGCGCGTTCTCCGGCGTGATGGCCAACCTGCTGTCATCCATCGCGAACTGCGCGGCGGCAATCGCGTACTGGATGAAGAGGTCCATCTTCTTGATGTCCTTCTTCTCGATGAAGGCCAGCGGGTCGAAGCCCTTCACCTCCGCGGCGATCTGCGTGGCATAGCCCGAGACGTCGAACCGGGTGATTTTCGTGACGCCGCTCTGTCCGGCGAGCAGCGCCGCCCACGTCTCGTTGGTGCCGATGCCGAGCGCCGACACCAGTCCGATGCCGGTTACGACAACACGCCTGTTCACGATCCCTGCCCCAATCGAAATTCCTACTTCTTGGTCTTGGCGTGCGCCTCGATGTAGTCGATCGCTTCCTTCACGCGCGTGATCTTCTCGGCGTCCTCGTCCGGAATCTCGATTCCGAACTCTTCCTCGAACGCCATCACGAGCTCCACCGTGTCGAGCGAGTCGGCGCCGAGATCGTCGACGAAGGAGGCATCGGCGGTCACTTCCTCTTCATCGACGCCGAGCTGCTCCACGATGATGCTCTTCACCTTGTCTGCGACTGCCATTTGGCCTCCATCACATGTACATGCCGCCGTTGACGGCAAGGACCTGACCTGTAATATACGACGCCTCATCCGAGGCAAGAAAGCAAACTGCCGCGGCAACATCCGCCGCCGTACCCGGGCGAGCGAGCGGAATCTGCGCAGCCCAATCGCCCTGCGCGTGGTCGTTGATCGCTTTCGTCATGTCGGTGGCGATCAGCCCGGGCGCGACGACGTTCACCGTGATGCTGCGCGATGCGACCTCGCGCGCCAGCGCCTTGCTGAATCCGATCAGTCCGGCCTTCGACGCGGCGTAGTTCGCCTGGCCCGCATTCCCCGCCTGGCCGACGACGGAGCTGATGTTGATGATGCGACCAGCGCGCTGCTTGATCATCGGCTTGAGCACGGCCTGCGCGAGCACGAACACCGACGTCAGATTCGTCGCGATCACCTGATCCCAGTCGTCGCGCTTCATGCGCAACATCAGTTGATCGCGGGCAATGCCCGCATTGTTGACGAGAATGTCAATGCGCCCGTGCTGTTCGAGCACGCCGGACACCACACCGCCGATCGATGCGGCGTCGGTCACCTCCAGCGCCACCGCGTCGGCCTTATGGCCGGCCGCCTGAATCTCCGCCACCGTGTCGTTCGCATTCGTCCCGCGCGCCCCGGCGATGACGTACGCGCCCTGCGCCGCGAGCGTGGCGGCTATACTGCGCCCGATCCCACGCGACGCGCCGGTGACGATCGCCACCTTGCCGGCGAGATCAAGCACGCAGACCTGCTTCTACCGCCGCCAGATCGTCCGGTGCGGCGAAGTTGAAGACGCGTGCGTCCTTATGGATCTTCTTGACGAGACCGCTGAGCACGGTGCCGGGGCCTGCCTCAACATAGTTGGTGACGCCTTCCGACGCAAGGCGCTGCACCACCTGCTCCCAACGCACCGGTGCGGAGACCTGCCTGACCAGCGCGTCGATCGCGGAAGCCGCATCGCGCTTCGGCTCGGCATCAACATTCGCGATCACGGGCACACGCGGGTTCCGCACGTGCAGCGCTCGGAGATCGGGTTCGAGCCGCCGTTCCGCGGGCCGCAGCAACGCGCAGTGGAACGGTGCGCTCACCGACAGCGGGATGACTCGCTTCGCGCCTAGCGCCTTCGCGCGCTCGCCGGCCCGCTTCACGGCCTCTGCCGCACCGGCAATGACCACTTGACCGGCGCCGTTGATGTTTGCGGGGCTGACCACGTCGCCTTGCGCAGCTTCCTCGCACGCCCGCGCCACGGTCTCGCCATCGAGGCCGAGAATCGCCGCCATCGCTCCCGCGCCGACCGGCACCGCCTCCTGCATGTACTGTCCGCGCCGCCGCACCACCTTCACCGCATCTGCGAACGCCATGGTCCCGGCGGCGACGTTGGCCGAGTACTCGCCGAGACTGTGCCCGGCGACAAACGCAGGCTCGAGGCCGCGTGCGGCAAGCACACGCTGCGCGGCGATGCTGACGGTGAGAATCGCGGGCTGCGCGTTCTGCGTCAACGTGAGCTCGTCTTCGGGGCCGTCGAAGATGATGCGCGTGAGGCCGGGCAACGCGATCTCTGCTTCATCGAACGCCGCGCGCGCCTCGGGATATGCCTCGACGAGGGCGCGGCCCATGCCGACCTTCTGCGATCCTTGTCCTGGAAAGATGAATGCGATCACTGATGCGCCACGCCCGCGGACGCGATCTCCTGCTCGACGCGGTGAATGAAATTGTCGGCGGCAAAGCGGTGCGCCATGGCGATGGCGTTGCTCACCGCTTTGGCTGAAGATCGACCGTGACCGACGATGGCAAGTGCGCCAACGCCGACGAGCGGCGCGCCGCCGTACTCAGCGTAATCGAACACGCTGCTCACCTTTTCCCCGAGCTTCGCCTCGAGCGCCTCAACGAGCCCTTCGCTGGTCTTCAGCACGACATTACCCGTGAATCCGTCGCAGACGATGACGTCCGCGATGCCGCTGTAGATCTCACGACCCTCGACGTTGCCGATGAAGTTCAGCGGTGAGGCCTTGAGCAGGCGATGCGCCTCACGGGTGAGATCGTTGCCCTTCGTCTCCTCTTCACCAATCGACAACAGGCCGATGCGCGGACGCTCGGCGCCGAGCACAAGGCGGGCGTAAACCGCTCCCATAACTGCGAATTGCAGCAGATGCTGAGGCCGGCACTCCGCGTTTGCGCCCGCATCGAGCAGCACCGCGGATCCGCCTCGGGTGGGGATGCTGGTCGCCAGCGCCGGCCGATCGACGCCGGCGATCATGCCGAACGCCGCATGCGTCGCCATCACCGTCGCTCCGGTATGGCCGGCGCTGAAGAGGGCGACGGCTTCGCCTCGCGCCACCAGGTCGGCGGCGACACGGATCGAAGCGCGCGGCTTGTGCCGCACCGCGGTCGGCGATTCCGCCATGTCGATGACATCGGGAGCGTCGATGATGGTGAGGCCGGCGTTGCGCCAGCCGGGATGACGATTCAGCGCCTGCTCGATGGCGCCTGATGCGCCGACCAGTGACACCGCTATGCCGAGGCGGCGGGCGGCGGCAATGGCGCCGTCCACGATCGCCGGCGGCGCGTGATCGCCGCCCATCGCGTCAACGGCGATGCGAGTCATGCATTTGTGATTTGTGAGTGGTGATTCGTGATTCGTGATTGTTTCTAGTATCGATGCAAATCACAAATCACTAATCGCAAATCGCGCCGCTACTCCTCTTCGACTGCTCGGACCTGCCGTCCAGCGTAGAAGCCGCAGTGCGGGCAGATGCGATGCGGCGCCTTCGGCTCGTGGCACTGCGGGCAGAGATTGGTCGCGGCAGCGCGCAGCGCATCGTGGGTGCGGCGTTTGGCGGTGCGTGTCTTCGAGTGTCGGCGTTTGGGATTCGGCATGGTTATGAGACCGGCTGTCCTGTCACTGTTTCAACTGTTTGAGCGCTGCCAGCCGCGGGTCCTCCCACACCGGCGCGCAATCGCACGTCCCCGTATTCAGGTTCGTGCCGCACTGCGCGCAAAGGCCTTTGCAATCCTCGCTGCAGAGCGGCTTCATCGGCAGCGCGAGATAAAATTGCTCGCGCATCAACTCGCCGAGATCAATCTGATCGTCGGCGTAATAGCTCGTTTCGAGATCTTCTTCCGCTACCTCCCGGTCCTGCTCGGTCGACGCCTCCGACGATGGCAGATAGCGGTGATCGAAGTCCGCATCGATCGCAAACCGGTACGGCTCGACACAGCGGCTGCACGTGAGCTCGAGCTCGGTCCGGACATGCCCTACGAGGCGGAACCTGTCCTTGTCCTTGAGGATGTCGAACTCGAGTTCGACGGGGGTCACAACCAGATACGCGTCCGACTCACCGCCGACTTCCTCGGGCTGGAACGTCCGGACAAAATGGCCGACCGGCTGGCGGTAGCGGGTGAGATCGAGCTTCATGGCCCCACGCTCGCGAAAATCTCGCGAAAGACAGACCCTCGATTATAGCTGATCCCAGGCCATCGGCCCGATCCACGGCTTGGGAATGAAGAGCCGTTCGTAGAGGGTGACGGCGAAGCGATCCGTCATGCCGGCGAGAAAATCACGCGTGGCGACGTCGAGGCCCTCCGAGTCGATGATGCGCCGATCGAGAAATTCGTCCGGCCGCTCGCGCACCTTTTCCCAGAGACCACCGAGAATGCCCGTTGCCTTCCTGAACTCCGCCGTCGCTTCGCTGTTTTCATACACCGCGTCAAACAGAAAGCTGCGCATGGCCAGCGTCGCGTCGAGGACGCCTTCGCTCATCCGAATCTCGGTCAGTCCACCATCGAGCGTTTCCTTCACCACGTCCTTGACCATGGCCGCAATGCGCGCGGAGGAGCTCGACCCGAGCACCTTGACGGGCTCTCGCGGCAACTCCCCTTCATTCAGCACGCCCGCCCGTACCGCATCGTCAATGTCGTGGTTGACGTAGGCGATGAGATCCGCGACGCGCATGATCTGACCTTCGAGCGTGGCCGCGCGCTGCGCCGGCTCAACGCCGACGGGAGATCCCTTCTTGCCTTTGGAATGCCGCCCTATTCCGTCGCGCACTTCGAAGGTGAGATTCAGGCCCTTGCCGTCGTTCTCGAGGACATCAACCACACGCAGGCTCTGCTCGTAGTGACGGAAGCCGCCCGGCACGAGCGAGTCGAGGACGCGCTCGCCGGTATGGCCGAACGGGGTGTGTCCAAGATCGTGGCCGAGCGCGATCGCCTCGGTCAGCTCCTCGTGCAGGCGAAGGACCTTGGCAATCGTCCGTGCAATCTGCGACACCTCGAGCGTGTGCGTCAGGCGCGTGCGGTAGTGATCCCCCGCGGGTGCGAAGAACACCTGCGTCTTGTGCTTGAGCCTGCGGAACGCCTTGCTGTGCACGATGCGATCGCGATCGCGTTGGTACGCTGGTCGGACATCGTCTTCGCGCTCGGCTCGCAGCCGCCCACGCGTCTCGGCGCTCTTCGCCGCCTGCGGCGCCAGGGTGTCGCGCTCTCGCTGCTCCAAACCTTCACGGATGGTGGACAACGATGTCCTCCAGAAAACTGGTGCCGTGCGCGAGCGGGCCAACGCCAAAATTCGCCGCGATCGTCTGACCCAGGTCCGCGAACGTCTCGCGCGTCCCGATGTCGACGCCGGCTCGAACGTGGGGTCGGGCCTTAGCCCGTGGGTAGGAGCCGGCTTTACCTGGCCCGCTGATCACCATCACCGGAACATATTCCCGCGAGTGATCCGTGCTGGGCGTGCTCGGGTCGTTGCCATGATCGGCGGTAATGACGAGCAGATCCGCATCCCGCAGCATCGGCAGAAGCCGTGCGAGCGCCTCGTCGAACCGCTCGAGGTTCGAGGCATAACCGGCCAGGTCGTTGCGGTGACCGTAGACGGTGTCGAAGTCGACGAGATTGAGGAACACCAAGCCATCCGGCGCCTCGTTCAACGTCTCGGCAAGGCGGTTCATGCCTTCGGCATCGCTGGCGGTGTGCGTGGCGCGCGCAATGCCGCGGCCCGCAAACAGATCGTTGATCTTGCCGATCGCTATCACCGGCACCCCTCGTCGCGTCAGCGAGTCGAGCAGCGTCTCGGAGAACGGTTCAAGCGCGTAGTCATGGCGGTTCGCGGTTCGCTGGAAGGAGCCGGGTGCCCCCACGAACGGACGCGCGATCACCCGGCCGACACCCATTCCGCGGCCTACAAGATCAAACGCCACCTCACAGATACGGTACTGCTCCGCGATGGGAATAACGTCCTCGTGCGCCGCGATCTGAAAGACGCTGTCTGCGGACGTGTAGACGATCGGCTTGCCGGTCCGCATATGCTCCGCGCCGAGACGAACGATGATTTCCGTTCCTGAAGCGACGATGTTGCCCAGCGTTTGCCGACCGATGCGCTGCTCGAACTCGGCGATGACGTCCGCCGGAAAACCGTGCGGGAACGTCGGAAAGGGGCGATCGAGCACCACGCCCATCATCTCCCAGTGTCCTGTAACGGAGTCTTTGCCCGGCGATTTCTCGGCCATTTTCCCGTAGGCGCCGCGCGGACCTTGAGGGTCCGCGCTGCTGCGGCCGATGGCGACGAGCTCGCCTAGGCCCAGCGAACGCAGGGTCGGAATCTTCAAGGGGACGCGTGCGGCAATGTTGCCGAGCGTATTGCTCCCCTCGTCGCCGTATGCCGACGCGTCGGGCAGCTCACCGATGCCCACGCTGTCGAGCACGATGACGATGACGCGAGGGAAAACAGGAAGCATCAAGGGCGGACCTTGTCAGGTCCGCCTACGCATGGTGTGATGCGAAGTAATTGGGAACCGATCGCTGTGTGCCGATGGTCGCGATAGCGTGCTTGAACACCAATTGATCGGCGCCGTTGACCTCCACGATCACGGCGAAGCGATCGAAATTCTTGATGCGCGCTTCGAACTGCCGGCCGTCGAGAAGGTGAATGGTGACCGCGAGACGATCGCGCCGCGCGTAGTTGAGGAACACATCCTGAATGTTCGGCTGCGCCGAGGATGCCCGCTGCTCAGTGACCTGCGCCATCGAAGATCGTCTCCTCGACGAGGCGAATGACCGCTTCGCGCTCGCCTGGACCATCAAACCACCTAAGATTAGGCTCTTTACGGAACCAGATCAACTGGCGCCGCGCGTATCTTCGGTTCTCCTGAACGATGAGCGCGCGCGTTTCCGCTTCACCACGCACGCCGCGAAGCATCTCCATCACCTGCCGGTACACGAGTCCGCCAAACGGTCTCGCGTGTGGCGGAATGCCACGCGCGAGCAGGGCACGTACTTCGTCCACGATGCCGCGCGCGAACTGTTCGTCGACGCGTCGCGCCACGCGTTCAGCCGTCAGCTCGGGCGGCAGCCGCAGCGCAATCGCTGTGACATCGACGTCGGCAATCGGCGACGCGGTCTCCGCGAAATGCGACGTCAGCGGCCGACCGGTGATGAAGTACACCTCGAGGGCGCGGACGATGCGCTTCAGATCGCGTGGCATGATGCGTGCCGCCGCGTCCGCATCGACGCGGCGCAGCAGGTGATGTAACCGCTCGGGACCGCGCTTCTCCGCGATGCGATTGAGGCGTCCGCGCAGCGCGTCGTCGGCACCCGGCCCGGGAAACAGCCCACGCGTCAGCGCACGGTAGTAAAACCCGGTGCCGCCGACCAGGATCGGCAACCTTCCGCGTCCATGGATGTCGCGCATCGCCGCAGCCGCATCGTGCGCGAACCGAGCCGCCGTGTAGACCTCTGTCGGGTCCGCGATGTCGATCAGATGGTGGGGAATGCCACGGCGCTGTTCGGTTGGCAGTTTGTCCGTACCGATGTCGAAGCCGCGATAGACAGCGGTGGAATCGCAGTTGATGATCTCGCCGTCGTGCCGTTCGGCTAATGTCAGGCCAAGCGCGCTCTTGCCGGACGCGGTCGGCCCGAGAATGGCGAGAACACGCGGCCGCACGTCACGCGCGCTCTTCGGGCACGGCGAAGATGTCGAAATGCTGCCACAGCATCATGTCGCCGCGGTCGAGTTCCTGCCCACGCACCACGTGCTCATCACATTTGAAGATGCGATAACCAAGCACCCGCAGATCGTCGTAATACCCGGCGCGCTCCTGCCGCGGGAGGTGCCGGTAGATTTCGCTCTTCAGGTATGGGCGCGACGTGCGCAAGAGGTCGCGAAGCGATCGCGCAACGACTCGATCGGATCCTTCGGTATCTATCTTCACGTAGCGAAGGCGATCGAGCGTGTCGGGCGCCTGTTCACGGAGGTAGCCGAGGACATTGCGCCCGGCGACGCGCAGCGTGACAAAGTGTCCGTGCACCCAGCGGCTCACCGCGTTGTGGAATCCGCCGTTGCAATATCCTTCGTCGGAATAAAGAAACGTGAAATCGCCGTCCTCCGGCATGGCGGCAAACATCAGCGGCACGATGTTCGTCTTCGTGCGGTTCAGCCCGGCGTTCTCTTCCAACACTTTGAAGACGTACGGGTTCGGCTCGAGCGCGAACACAATGCCGGAACTGCCGAGCGCGAGCGCAATAGGCACCGTCGAATCGCCGGTATGCGCACCGACATCGATCGCCACGTCACCCGGCCGAAGAAACTGCCGCAGCGCAATGACCTCGTCCTGACTGACCACCTTGAGCGTTTCGTTCGGATGATGCCACTGGGCAAAACGGACTTCCCCATCGACCGGCAGCATGAACGTCGTCACTGTTGATGGGTACTCCCGCGGTGTCGCAGACACACCGAGCATTCGCGGGATGTCGCGCAGCTTCACCTTGTTATCGTAACGGATACCGTGCGAGACTCTCGCGAACCATGGCACGGCGTGCAACACCGTCGATCGCACTGGTCGTCGCGGTGCTCGCCGCCGCCTCGGCCTGCTCCTCGTCTGGGCGCACATCTGTCGTGACGCTCGTCACGCACTCCAGCCCGGGCGGCGGCAGCGACGTCTTCCTCCGCTCCATGGCGCCACACCTGTCACGCATCCTCCACGAGACGTTGATTGTTGAAAACGTCGAAGGAGGAAGCGGTGCCAAAGCGATGGCGCAGCTCGCCAGAGCGAAGCCCGACGGCTCGGAGTTCTACGCGACGACGCCGACGTTCATCTATACGTCGCTGATGAGCACACCGGCCGCGACGTATCACGACCTCGAACCGCTCGTGAACATCTTCTACGACCCCGAAGTGCTCTTTACGGCCGCGGATTCACCGTACAAGACGCTGAAAAACGTCATCGATCACGCGCGCGGCGGCCAGGGCCGCTGGGGTGCGGCCAACCCCGCGTCGCTCGAGCGTCAGACGATGGAGCGGCTGAAGGAGAAGGCGGGGGTGAACCCCGCCATCGCAACCTTCGAGGGCGGCGGCGACATGTTGATCAACGTTCTGAACCACACACTCGATATGGGCGTCGGCGAGCTCGAAGAAATGCGCGGTCAGCTCGACGCGGGCAAGATTCGCCTCCTCGGCGTCGTCGGCGATGACCGGCTGCCTCAGTTTCCCGATCTGGCGACCGTGAAGGAGCAAGGGATCGATCTGTCGGTCCGGAAGTTCCGCGGGCTCGCGGGTCCGAAAGGATTGCCGAACGACGTCGTCGCCAGATGGGAGGAGGCCGTTCGCGCGCTTCTCGAGGACCCGGAGTACAAGAAGCTGTATCTCGCCGACGGACTGCAACCAGGCTTCATGCCGCACGACGAGTACGTGGCGTTCATGAACCAGTTCGGCAACGAGACGGCGGCATTTCTCAAGGAGTCCGGCGTCATCCAAAAATGAATCGTGACCTCGTCTTTGGCGTCGCAACGCTTGCGATCGCCCTCGTCTACTACGCTCTGACATCCACGATTCCGCCGAGCCAGCTGGCCGACCCGATCGGTCCGCAAGGGCTCCCACGGATGTACTCGCTCGTTCTTGCGGCGCTGTCGATTCTGCTGATTGTGCGGTCGCTGCGAAGCCACGCGAACCGCGAACCACGAATCTCCGAACCCAAAATCTCCGATCGGCGAACCAGCGAACCAGCGAACTACCTGGCGACGGCGCGTGTCGCCGGCATGCTTCTGCTCGGCATCGCGTACATCGTCATGCTCCCCTATCTCGGCTATCTGATTTCGGTCGCAGTGCTGATCGCGTTGACCACGTATCTGCAGCGCGGGCCGCTGAACCTCCGCACCGCCGTTGTCGCACTCTCCGGCGCCGCCCTGTTCTGGGCGCTCTTCATCTGGCTGCTGCGCATCCAGTACCCCGCGGGGCTATGGCCTTCGCTTATCTGATTGCCGCCGCGTTCGGCGGCGTTGCCTGGGGGATTCTCGGCGGCGCATTGCCCGGGATTTCGCCCTCAATCACGATGGCGCTCCTCCTTCCCTTTACCTATGGGATGGATTCGACGGTGGCGGTGGTGTTGCTCGCATCGACCTACGTCGGCGCCGAGTACGGCGGCTCGATTCCAGCGATTCTGATCGGCACGCCGGGAACGAATGCGGCAGCGGCGACGGTTATCGACGGGTACGAAATGAAACGCCAGGGGAAGGCGGGCGAGGCGCTCGGCATCTCTCTCTACTCCGGGTTCGTCGGCGGCCTGTTCGGCCTCATCGTGCTGGTGCTGCTGACGGAGCGCCTCTCGAGCGTTGCCCTTGCCTTCACCCCTCCGTCTTATTTCGCACTTGGCATTCTCGGTCTCAGTGTCATTGCGTCACTCTCCGGCGATTCCCTTTTGAAGGGACTTATCGCCGGCGTGATGGGTCTGATGGTCGCGACCATCGGCACCGATCCGGTGACCGGTCTCAATCGGTTCACTTTTGGCAGCCCAGACCTGCTGTCGGGTATACCGCCGATTCTCGTGATGGTCGGGATTTTTGCCGTCAGCGAGATGCTCGTGCAGACGAACGCGCCGGACTGGGAGAAGGCGACGCATGAAAGCGCGCGCATCCGGTTTCCAACGCCGGCGGTCTGGAAGCGCATCGCGAAGCCGCAGGCGATCGGATCGTTTATTGGCGCGTTCGAGGGGATGGTGCCAGGTGCCGGGGGATCGATCTCGAGTTTTCTCGCCTACAACGAGGCACGGCGGTGGTCCAGGCACAGCGATGAGTTCGGCCACGGCTCGCCGGAAGGCGTCGCTGCACCGGAGGCAGCCAATAACACAGTCGCGTGCACGGCGCTGGTGCCGATGCTCAGCCTCGGCATTCCGAGCTCGAACTCCGCCGCCGTGCTGCTCGGCGGGTTCCTGATGCACGAGCTCGTCCCTGGCCCGATGCTGTTCGTCCAGCACGGCGAGGTGGTACGCGGTCTCTACGAGGGACTGTTCGTCGCTAACGTCGCGATGCTGATCATCGGCTACGTGATCATGGGGCCCTGCATCTGGCTCGTCTCGCGTCCCAAGCCGTACCTGATGGCGTTCATCTACGCGCTGGTGGTGTCCGGTGTCTACGCCTTCCAGGCAAACCTCTTCAACGTCGGCGTGGCGCTCGCGTTCGGCGTCGTTGGCTACGCGCTGCGGTATTTCAAGGTGCCCTTTCTGCCGATGGTTCTCGGCGTCGTGCTTGGCTTCATGGTGGAGTCGAACTACCGCCGCGCGCTCGTGCTGTCAAACGGCGACCTCACCACATTCGTCCGCAATCCAATTTCAGCGGGCCTGCTGGCGACAGCATTGATGGTCCTCGCCGCCTCGCTGCTGCGTCAGGCAAAAGGACGTGGCGACGCTCGCTGAGCAGCTCGCCACGTGGATCGGCGTCGCCGAGCCGTCATTGCTGCCGCGAGCGACGCGCGAGACTGCGCGTCGACTCCTGCTCGACGTGACCGGGCTGTGTGTCGCGGCGCGTCACACCGATTACATCAGCGCGACGCTGGCAAGCGTCGACCGGGGTGGGGCGTGCACCGCGCTGGGCCATCAGGGCAGCTTTGACGCGTTTAGCGCCGCACTGGTGAACGGCACCGCTGCACACGGCGAAGACTTCGACGACACGTTTGAAGGCGGTCCAGTCCACGCAGGCTCGGTTGTCGTAGCCGCTGCGCTGGCGGCGTGCGAACGCGAACGTCTGGGGGGCGATCGGCTACTGCTCGGCATCGCGGTCGGAGCGGAGCTGATGTGCCGTCTCAGCCTTGTGGCGCCAAAGGCGACGCACAAAGCAGGATTTCATCCGACCGCGGTGTTCGGGGCACTTGCCGCGGCCGGAGGCGTCTCGGCGGCGCTCGGCGTACCGTCAGCGGCGACGACTTCCGCATTCGGCGTCGCCGGCAGCATGGCATCGGGCATCATCGAGTACCTGGCTGAAGGGACCTCGACGAAGCGAATGCATGCAGGCTGGGCCGCACAGGCCGGTATCCGCGCGGCGTTAATGGCGCGCGGAGGGTTCGCTGGACCGCGCACGGTCCTCGAGGGCGAGCACGGCTTCTACCGCGCGTTCGCGCCATCGGCAAAACCCGATTTCGTTCCGCTGCTGCGCGACCTCGGAAAGACCTGGATCATGGAACAGATCGCTTTCAAGCCCTACGCATGTGGGACGATGACGCAGCCGTTCGTCGATTGTGCCATCGAGCTGGGAGAACAAGGCGTGCGCGCCGAGGACATCTCCGCGATTGCGTGCGAGGTCGGCGAAGGGACGGTTCATCGGCTGTGGGAGCCTCTGGCGGTGAAACATCGGCCGCCGACGCCGTACGCGGCGAAGTTCAGCACGCCGTACTGCATGGCGGTTGGGTTTTTCGACAGGTGCGCCGGGTTCGCGCAGTTCACCGAGGCACGCATTGCGGATCCGCAGGTCCTGGCGTTGGCCTCGAAGATCCGCTATTCGATTAATCCGGACGACGAATACCCGCGCAACTTCACCGGCCATCTGCGCGCGACATTGAAGGACGGCAGTGTTCGCGACGTCCGACGCCCTTACATGCGCGGCGGCGTCCACGCGCCGCTGTCGGAATCAGAATTGGAAGACAAGTTCATGAACAACGTCGTGTACGGCGGCTGGGATCGGTCGCTGGGTGACCGATTCAAGGAGGTCGCACGCAATCTCTTTTCGCACACGGACCTTAGCGCGATCACGGGGTTCCGCGCGTGAGCGGCGACGAGCTTCGCGGCCGTGTCGCCATCGTCACCGGCAGCGCGCGCAACATCGGCCGCGCCATTGCGCATGCACTTGCCCAGTCCGGCGCAGCGGTGGTCATCAACGCGAAGTCCAGCACCGGCGACGCCGACGCCGTGGTACGCGAGATTCTCAACTACGGCGGCAAGGCAACGGCCAGGATCGCGGATGTCGGAACGCCTGCTGGCGCCAACGATCTCGTCGCGGCCGCCATCGACAGCTTCGGACGGCTCGACATCCTGGTCAACAACGCAGCCGTGCGGCGGGAGGTCGATTTCGAGAAGCTCGATTATGCGGAGTGGCGCGAGATTATCGCGACCATTCTCGACGGCGCCTACCTCTGCGCGCGCGCTGCGCTGCCCCACATGATTGCCGCCGGCGGCGGATCGATTATCAACATCGGCGGCCTGTCGTCCTTCACGGGTGCGGCGCGGCGAGCACATGTGATTGCCGCGAAAGCGGGGCTCGTCGGGCTGACGCGCGCGCTGGCGCATGATCTGGCGCCACACGGCATTACGGTCAATTGCGTGGCACCGGGGCTGATTGACACGGCACGGCGCGGACCGGAACCGGCGCACCACGCCAAACACGCAACTCTTGTGGGTCGCCGCGGCACGCCCGAGGACATCGCCGGCGTCGTTCGTTTCCTATGCGGTGCTGAAGGCCGCTACATCACGGGGCAGACGCTGCACGCCAACGGTGGCGTGTTCATGGCGTAGGCCGACCTGAAGTGGCCGCTACCGCTTAGCGCGCTTGGAATTCGTACTGCTGCGGCGGCTCAGCGCCCAGCAGGTTGCGTACAAAGTAGTCCCACCGGCGGCGAATCATGTACGGCTCCGACGCATAGCCGTGGCGGCGGTTCGGCAGCAGCAGCAGATCGAAGTCCTTGTTCGCCTTCATCAACTCGTCCACCAGCAGCAGCGTGTTTGACGAAGGCACGTTGTCGTCCATCGTCCCATGCGTGAGCAGCAGCTTCCCTTTCAGGTTCTTCACCAGGTTCTGATTGGCCTGGCTGTCGTAATTCGACGCGCCGCCCGGCTTCTTCTCGAGCAGGCCCTGCCACTTCTCCGCCCAATCATCCTCGTAGTTGCGGTTGTCGTGGTTGCCTGACTCGGAGATTCCAACCTTGAAGAAATCCGGGTAGCGGAACATCGCGCCCGCGGTCGCATACCCGCCACCGGAATGTCCCCACACACCGACCCGATCGAGATCGATCCACGGGTACTTCGCCCCCAGTTCTTTCATGCCCGCGACCTGATCGGGCAGTGTGTTGTCGCCCATGTCGCCGAAGTACGCGTCGTGGAACTTCTTCGATCGCCAGGGCGTGCCCATCCCATCGATCTCCACCACGACGAAGCCGAGCTCGGCGAGTGCCTGCGAATCGCCACGTGCGGAGAGAAAGTTGCGCGGGCCGACGCTGCCGGTCTGTGGTCCCGGATAGATGTGGTTGATGATTGGATACTTCGCCGACGGATTCAGATTCGTTGGCTTGTACAGCAGGCCATACAGATCGGTCACCCCGTCGCGTCCTTTAACCACAATCGGCTGCGGCGGTTTCCATCCTGAGGCCGTGAGGCGAGAAATGTCGGCTTTCTCGAGCGTCGCGATGAGTTTGCCGCTCGCATCGCGCAGCACGAACGTCGGCGCCACGTCCGGCGTCGAATAGCTGTCGACAAAATAACGTGTCGATGGTGACGGCGCCACGACGTGCGTCGCGTCTTCCGGCGTGAGCAGCGTCAGGTTGCTGCCGTCAAGACCGACTCGGTAGAAGTGGATGAAATACGGGTCGCGTCCCTTCTCCTTGCCGACCGCTCTGAAGTAGACGAGGCGGTTCTTCTCGTCGACGCCGACAACCTGCGTGACGTTCCCCTCTCCTGTGGTGATCTGATTTTTCACGCGGCCGGTCTGCAGGTCGCAGAGATAAAGCTGACCCCAGTTGTCCCGCTCGGAAAACCAGATCGCCTCGTTCGATGCGGGGAGGAAGCGCCAGTTGTGCGCATCATTGCCGGACTCGTAGTAGGTCGCGGCCTTCTCCTCCAGCACCTGACGGACCTTGCCCGATTCCGTGTCCGCCACGCGCAGGTGCGCTTCCTTGTGATCGCGCGATGTGGACAGAAACGCAAGCTGTCTGCCGTCAGCGCTCCACTCGACGTCTTCGAATGGACCGTTGCACTCGACGTCGTCGCACACAGACGAGCGATGCGGATCGGGCGGCATCTGCAGTCGTACGACACGCGCTCGATCGACATCGATGACGACGCGCTCGATCATGAAGATCTTCGGATCGCCGGGAAGTGGATACTTCCACGCTTCGAGCCTCGGATGCCCGACGTTCGTGCTGACCAGGTACATCTCGCCCGTGCCGCGTTCGTCCTGCTGGAACGTCGCGATCTTCTTCGAGTCCGGAGACCAAAGAAGAATCGGGCTGTCGCTGTGGATCCAGCCCGCGTTATCCGTCGCATAGCCGTATTCCTTGACACCATCTTTGGTGAGCTGCGTCTCGTGTCCGGTCGCGACATCACGCACCCAGAGGTTGTAATTGCGGATAAACGCCGCGCGTTTGCCGTCCGGCGAGAGCACCTCGGCTGCGGGTGCATGGCGCTCTTTGGATTCGCAGCGTGAGCCCGCGATGTCGCATGTCCACTGGCTTCCGCCTGCGTTGAACGAAATGGACTTCCGGTCCGCGCTGAACTCGAACTGCGTGAATGGCAAGCGGTATGCGCCGTAAGTCGCACGTGCGGCTGTCGAAAGGGCCGCGGCGACTCTCGCCTGGTCGAATGCCGGCGTTTTCATCCCCGTCGCCGCATCAACGAGGAAGAACTCGGTGCCGTTTTCCGTCGTCGTGCGATACCAGAAGCGATCGTCGCCGACCCATGTCGGCCGCGCCGCCACGTGCAACACCAGCGAGTCGGTGTTGTAGCCGAGGAACTTCTCGGCGCGGGCGTAGTCGTCCCTCGTCAGCACGCGCGGCTGCGCGCCGGCGGTCGCGGCGCTCAGGACTATCAGGGTGATCACTAGTCGAAGCGGTGTTCTGAACATAGCTACAGCACTCGTGTGAACACGTAGATCGCGAGGGCAACGAGCAGAATCAGTAATCCGAGCTGCTGCGTTCGCGTGGGCATCGGTGTCAACGTTTTTTGGCGCTGCGACGCCGCGTCAGGAATGAGACGTGCATACCGGGAGCGATGCCTGCGTAGGCGTCATACCGCACCTGAATGACAGTGCCGTTCTTCCGCTGCAAGGCATACGAGCCGCGCTGATGATCGGAGCGCATGAACGAACGCCACAAGCGCTCTTCGATTCCGGCATCTGCGGGCGCCGTAAGGTCGGCCACGGTGCGCCGCATCAACTCCGCGCGCGTGTATCCGGTCATCGCGAGTGCCGCCGCATTCGCGCCAATGTAGCAGCCGGCATCATCGGCAACGAGCGCCGGAATCGGCGAGCGTGCGATGTAGCCGCTGACCACACGCGCCGGCGTTCGGCTCACGCTCGCATGCCGACGCATCTCCTCGACGAGCGCATCGAGGCCGCGGTCCTCGACGATCTTCGATCTCGCTCGCATACGACGGGGACTCACGAGATCCGATTCTATCCGCGCGGCAAGCTTATCGATCGGGGTCCTCGTTGTAGTAGAACGTGACCGTGAAGAACGCCTTGTCAGACGGATAGTCCGGTGGCAGCGGTTCCGTCGGATTGCTGCCGGTGATCGCGCCGACCGCGGCTTTGTTGAAGCCTTCAATATCGGACGGCTGAAGCACCTGCACGTCCGTAATTGTGCCGTCCTTGTGGATATTGAACGTCAGCACGCAGTGGCCGTGGAAGGTCATCGCCGCCTGCGGGATGAACCAGTTGTGCCGCACCTGCGCGACAAAGCGGCGCAGCCATGGCCCGAACTCGACGCCCTTGGTGTCGAACTGAATGGACGCGCCGGGCTGATTCAGCCCACCTTGCGGGTTGTCGAACGTCTGCTTCTGCACGTACTGCTGAAGATTGCGGAGCGCTTCGCCGAGCGATCCACTCGGCCGCGGTCGCACCGGCTGCGGCGTTGGCGTTCGATAACCTTCGTCGGACGGCGGCAGCACACGCGCCTGCTGTGATTCCGGCTGCGGCTGCAGCGTCGGCTGATTCTGATTCTGCTCGCCGGCTGCCCGTTCTCTATTCTGCGCTTCGAGTTCTTCGGCGGTATTGCCGCGCGCGAATGGCGCGGTGTTGGTCGGCTTCGGTGCAGCTTCGCGCGTCTGTGCTTGTCGATCGAGATCCGACAGCGGCGCGCGCGGCGGCGGCTGCAAGGCCTTCATGTCGATGCGCGGCTGCACGAACACGAATCGCTCATCTTGCCGCTCGCGCAACTGACGTTCGAGCTCGGCGCGTCGTCGCGCAACCTCCTCGGGACTCACCTGAAACATCGGCAGCTTCGGCACGAGGATGATGCCGAGCACCAGCAGGATGTGGAAGACGACGGAAAAGATGACGCCTTCTCGACGCGAGATGGCGCTTCCGACAACCAACTCGTCCTCGTAGCGACTGTCGATGTCGAAGTGAATCAAGATCGAAAATTATAACATTCGCAATTGCAATGACTTACGAACAAACATGCGCCGTATAGAGATAGACGATGCCGAAGGTCAAAGGGTCTGCGCGAATATCGCAAAAACCTGCGCGGCGCAGCGTCTCGACAAAGTCGGACGGTGGCGCGAAAGTGCCAACCGATGCCGGCAGGTAGGAGTATGCGGCGTTGTGTCCGGAAATCGCACGACCGATGCGTGGCAGTACGTGCGTGAAGTACCAGAGGTACAGCGGCTTGATGCCGGGAATGCGCGGCACGCCAAACTCGAGGATAGCGAGGCGTCCTCCCGGCCGGAGCACCCGCGCCATCTCCGCGCACGCGCTTGCCGGACGCTGCACATTGCGGATGCCGAATGCGACGGTCACGGCATCGACCGATCGATCCGCTGCCGGCAATCGCATAGCGTCGCCGCGAACGAGAGCGATGTTTTGCGCCTCACCAGCTGCTTTCACCTTTTGCCATCCGAGCGCAAGCATGGCGCCGGAGAAGTCGACGCCCACAACGCGCGCGGCGCCAGGGCCGCTGGAGCCTTGGCGAAGACGGGCAGCCAGCGATACATCAGCCGTTCCTGCGCACACATCGAGGAGCGTTTCTCGTCCCGTCAGCTTCAATGATCGGATCGCGGCGGCGCGCCAGCGGCGATCGATGCCGGCGCTCAGAAGATGATTGAGAAGATCGTAGCGAGGGGCGATCGCATCGAACATCCCCGCGATGCGATCGGGTGACTTGTCAGGCGCCGTGGCCATTCATCGAAGGTAGAGCGACAGCGCGGTGGCCACGAAGTAGACGATGCCGACGTATCCGTTCAGGTCGAACGCCTTCTTCACCTGCGACAGATCGTCCTCGCTGACGAGCGACTGTTCGTAGGCAAGCAGCGCCGCGACGATGGCAACGCCGACGAGGTAGAGCGGCGGAAGATCGGCGACGCGCCACAGCGCGGCCATCGCCACGACGGTGGCCACATGCATCGCTCTCGACAGCTGAATCGAGCGCGTCACACCGAAGCGCGTCGGAATCGACAGCAGGCCATATCCACGATCGAAGTCGAGATCCTGACAGGCATACAGGATGTCGAAGCCGCCGACCCACAGGCCGATCGCCAGGCCGAGCAGCCACGGCTCTACGCCTCCTCCGCCGCCGGCGGCAAGCCATCCCCCGACCGGCGCGACAGCCATCGCCAGACCGAGGAAGAGCTGCGTGTACGCGGTGTAACGCTTCGCCAGCGAATACCAGAAGACAATCGCCAGCGCGATCGGGCTGAGCATCAGGCAGATTGGGTTCAGTCGCGATGCGCCGTAGATGAAAGTCGCCGACGCGACCACCACGAACACGACCGCCTCCACTCGGCTGATGACACCGCGTGGCAGCTCGCGCATCTTCGTTCGCGGGTTCAGGGCGTCATGATCGACATCTGCCAGACGGTTGAATCCCATCGCGGCGCTGCGGGCGCTCACCATACAGACGACGATCCACGCAACTTGAGACCAGGAGAACGGATGATCGCGCCAGGCGAGCAGCGCTCCCGTGAGCGCAAAAGGCAGCGCGAACACCGAGTGGCTGAAGCGCACGAACGAGAGATAGGTCGTTAATTTACCCATTCAATCGCGGGCGGCTCGACCCCGCTCACCAGATATTCTTCCACATCGTCTACGCCGGCCGGCACGCGTACGGAGATCAGCTGTGCGCGTTTGCCCGGCTCAATCGTCCCGAGCTCGGCGCCGAATCCAAGCGCCGACGCGCCTCGCCTGGTGGCACTTTCGAGCAGCGCACGCGCCGGCACCCGCGGCGCCAGGCGACGCGCTTCCGCCAGCTCGGAGAACAGATTCAAGTCAGGTACGCTGGCAAGGCTGTCAGTGCCAAACGCCACCGCCACGTCCATCGCATAGAACGCCTCGAGCGGCGGCGGTCCGACACCGACGTGTTGATTGCTGCGCGGGCAGCTCACGATCGTCATCTGGCGCGACCGAAGTCGATCCAGATCGTCGCCGTCGAACTGCACACCGTGGACGACGATCACACGGCGGTCGAGAAATCCAACGCGCTCGAGATATTCGACGGGCGACGTGCCGGGCGCCTGCCACTGGTCGCTCCACACACCCAGCTGTTCGAGCAGCGCGCGCCAGGGGCCGGTGCCCTTCTTGATGAACTCCATTTCCTCCGGCGACTCGCCCAGATGGACGCTCGACACCGCGTCGCCGTGAGCGTCGAGATCTGCGCGAATCGCGGTGAACAGTTTCGGCGAGACCGAATATGGCGCGTGAGCCGCGAGGCTGATCCGGATGTCCGGCTCCGCGGAGCCGAAGGGTCCGCGCCGCTCCGGGCCCGATTCGGCCGCATCTGCTCTTGCGCGGGCATCGCGCACAATGCCGTCTGCATCCGGGGCGTTGAATTTCAGCAGCTCGTAAAAGACCTGCGCCGGCATCGAAGCGTCACGCAGCAGCGGCACCGTCACCAGCGTGTTCGAGATGTCGCCGAACAAGCCGGTGCCACAAGCCCGCGCGTCGGCGATCGCCGTGCGCGCCGCATCGAGAATTCGCGGATCGGCCGCGTCGGGATACTGACGCCGAGTCGCCATGATCGTCCCGATCCAGTCGAGGAACTTCTCTGTGGGTGGCACCTTGCCGCGCAGATACGAGAGCTCGAGATGCGTGTGCGCATTCACGAGCGCCGGCATGATGGCCACCGACCCCAGGTCGCGTGCATCGCCCGCAGGCTGCGCGTCAACGGCGACGATGCGGCCGTTGTCGATCGAAATTGAAGCGCGGCGCATGGGCTCGCCCGTCATGGGCAGAACCCAATCGGCTGTAAAAACAGGCATCTTGATTTGTGATCAATGATTCGTGATTCTTGAAATCACCAATCGCGAATCACTAGTCGCCAATCGACGCGCGCTGTTCTTTAGCGCGACGGCTGCGGGCGGGATAGTTCCGCAGTTCTTCGGGCACGGAGGTATCGCCACCAGCGCGGGCTGTGGCAAGCGACAGCATGCGCGGCACCTCGCGCTCGCGGAAGATCGGCTCGCCGAGAACCTCGTAGTGCATGTTGCGGCGCTTGGGGACGAACCCCGCGTCCTCGATGTTGACAACGATCTCGAGTTCGTCCATGCAGTAGCTGGCGCCCGCCGCGCGCACGACGTTCTCTTCGATCATCACGCTGCCCATATCGTTGGCGCCGTAGGCAAGACTGAGCTGACCGACCTTCCCGCCCTGCGTCACCCAGGACGCCTGCAGGTTGTCGAAGTTGTCGAGAACGATGCGCGACAACGCAAGCGTGCGGAGGTAATCGACGCCGGTGGCTTCGGTACCGCCGCGTTCCGTATGCTCCGGCTGGTAGCTCCAGGTGATGAACGCTGTGAAGCCGCCAGTCTCGTCCTGTAGCTCACGCAGGCGCATCATGTGCTCGATGCGCTCTTCGTCCGTCTCCACCGTCCCGTACATCATCGTCGCGGTCGTACGCAGGCCGGCCGCGTGCGCCTCGCGCATCACACCAAGCCATTCATCGCTCGTCGCCTTGCCATAGCAGTTCAACAGCCTGCGCACGCGGTCGACGAGAATCTCGGCGCCACCGCCTGGAATGCTATCGAGGCCCGCAGCCACGAGCCGCTCGATGACGGTCGGCACAGGAATCTGATTCAGCTTCGAAATGTGCAGTACTTCTGGCGGCGACAACGCGTGCAGCTTGAACTTCGGGTAGCGTGACTTCACCGCGCGGAAGAGGTCCTCGTACCACGCGATCGGCAGGTCCGGATTGTGCCCGCCCTGCAGCAACAGCTGGTTCCCGCCGACGGCAATTGTTTCGTCGATCTTGCTGAAGATCTCGTCGAAGCCGAGGACATACCCTTCCGGCGATCCGACCGGACGATAGAACGCGCAGAAGTTGCAGCGCGCCACGCACACGTTCGTGTAATTGACGTTGCGATCGATGATGTAGGTGACGATGCGATCCGGATGCTTGCGGGCGCGGATAGTATCCGCGAGCTGGCCAAGCAGGTGCGTCGGCGCGCGGCGATAGAGCTCGAGCGCCTCGGCACGATCGACGCGCCCACCATCCAACACCTTTTCTGCAATACCGTTCAACTAGAAAAACTCCAGTTGTCGGCGCCGCGGCGCCAAGCCAAGATCCGCTGCGTAATCGAGAAACAGCTGCAGCCCCTTCTCCTCGTCGGGGCCAAGACCGTAACGCATATTATCCCTTAGGTATGTGAGCGCCCGCGGCGCTGAAGCTCCGTTGGCGTTGGCGTATTCGTCGGCAATGGCCGGATACGACGCCATTCCTTCGGTCTGCGCCTCCTGCAGCCGACGCACGTGCTCCGCGTCTATCGCACCAGCACGGCCGGTCCACGCGGCGTAGACGAACGGCAGACCGGTCATCGCTGTCCATTCCTCGCCGAGATCGATCTTCGTCACGTCGAGTGCCTTCGGATCCGCTTCGAGCGCCGGGTCGCCGATGAGCAGAGCAGCGTCGTAATCGCGCACCATCACCGCCAGATCAGGGCCATGCGGAACGAACTCGGGGGTGATGCGATAGCGATGCTGACACAACACCCGGATCAACGTGACCGACGTGCGCGAGCTCGTGTCGAGCGCAATGTGCCGAATCTCGTGCAGTGGACGACGCGTAAAGAGCGCCACCGATGCGACCGGTCCACGCGAGCCGATGCCGACCCCCGGCACGAATCGATAGTCATTCGTACGCAGATACTCGATCGACGGTACGAGACCGAGATCCACTTCGCCGTCGTACAACAGGCGCGCGCACACCGCCGGCAGGTCGTAACGAACCTGCCAGCGCTCGGGTGAGCGATCGAGCGCCCACGTCAACGGACGGGCATTGAGGTAGCCCACCGCGCCGATGCGGACCGGCCCCTGGCCCGAGCGAGCAACGCGAGTCGCAGGCATTCAGGAAATCAGAGAGAAGCGGCCGTCGCGCTCTGCGGGATCGAGACCGGCAGCCTCGATGTTGCGCCGCACTTCCTCCAGCGGCGCGCGACGCCGGCCGTCCGGCGCCTCGTCGCTGGCGGTGACGTTGTCGATGTCGTCGGCGCCGAACGTAAGCGCGACCTGCGCGAGCTTGGGACCATAGCGCAGCCAGTCGACCTGCACTGTTGGAACATTGGGGGCGGCAAGCCGCGCCATCGCCACACTCTTCACATCGTCGTAGCCGGTGGTCGGGCGCATCGAGTCCACCGCCATCGGCAGCGGGTTAATGGAGCGGACTGCAGGGAACTCCTCCTGCAGCGCGGCGGCGGCGACGAACAATTCCGTGCGCACGTCGGCTTTCGCCTTGTCGATGGTGAGCCGGAGCTGGATGTAACCGGCGGTCACGAGCGCATCGAGCACCTGCGAGTGATGGTCGATGCGATCGAGCGGAATCTCCGCCAGGGCATCGAGCCCGGCGCTGCGCAGACGCTCCAGTACGTCCGGCACGCGGCTGGAAGCCGAGAGCCGGTCGATGTCGAGCCACGAAAACGCCGACACTGTACGCTCGCCTGCAACTGCCCGGGCAGCTTGGACCGCCGTCACCGCGATCTCGAGCGTCTGGGGGCTGCCCTGCAGACGCACTTCGCGGGCCTGCAGCGGGACGACGTCGGTCAGCGGTTTGTCGAACGGACAGAGCGCTACGCGAACGTAGGTGACCTGCGCGCCGTGAATCCGCCGACGCACGGCATCCGCCAGCATCCCGAGCTGCAGGATGTCGCGGGTGGCGGCAAGCTGCGCAAGATCGTCCACGCCGAGGCGGTCGCCGGCGGTCACGCGCTCCATCAACAGGTCGAACATCGAGGAGGTCGTCATGTTTCCATGGTCTCCGCGACACGCGTGGCGAGCGCCAGCGCATCGCGACCGTCGCGGCCGCTCACGCCCGGTTGCCTGCGTGTGCGGACGGCGTCGATAAAATCCTCGAGCTCCCGGCGCAGCGGCTCCTCGTTGTCGACGGCAATCTTGCCGCCCTGGATGATCGGCCGTCCATTGCCTTTCACGAGCCGGAAGATTTCCAGTTCCTGCGCCGCGTAATCAATCGACACGTAGGCGTCGTTCTGGAAGAAGCGCGCCTTGCGTACGCGCTCGCGGCTGATGCGGCTTGCGGTCACGTTCGCGATGCAGCCCGACGCAAATCGCAGACGCGCGTTGGCGATGTCCGCCTTCGGCGTGAGCACGTTGACGCCGACCGCTTCAATCTGTATCACCTCTGACTTGACGACGCTCAGCAGCAGGTCCAGATCATGAATCATGAGATCGAAGATGACGTCGATGTCGAGGCTGCGCTCCGGAAACGTGCCGAGGCGATGGATTTCGATGAACCGCGGATCCGAGATGAGTGGCAGCGCCTTCGCCACGGCAGGGTTGAACCGCTCCGTGTGTCCCGTCGCGAGCAGCGCGCCGCCGCGCTCCGCCGCGTCGATGAGGCGACCGGCATCGGCAACGCTTGGCGCAATCGGTTTTTCAACCAGCGTGGCGACGCCGGCGCTGAGAAACGGCAACGCCACGTCCAGATGCGACACCGTCGGCACGGCAACGGTCACTGCGTCGACGTGCGAAATCAGATCGCGCGCCTCGGCAAAGACACGGCCGCCGAACTTTGCGGCTATTTCATCGGCGCGCGGCCGATTCGTATCGCAGATGCCCACCAGGTCGACGCCGTCCATCGACGCGAGCAGCCGCGCGTGATGCTGGCCAAGATGGCCGACACCGATGACGGCGACGCGAATCATCTGGCGGCTTCCCCTCCGCTCGCGTCGGTCGCCGGCAGAACCCGCCCTACAACCGCAATGCCCGCGTCGTTCGCGGCGGCAATGACCGCATCACCATCGAGCATCAGCGTCCTGCCCGCGTCGATGGACAGCGCGGTCGCGCCGGCGACGCGCATCGCCTGAATGGTCGCGAACCCGACGACAGGCACATCGAACCGCATATCCTGATTCGGTTTGGCCACTTTCACGATGCGAGCTCCAGGACCGGCGAGATGGCCGGCACGGGCGATGACTTCGTCGGTGCCCTCCATCGCCTCGACGGCAACGACTGCCTGATGCTTGACCGCGACCGTCTGTCCAACGTCAAGCGCCGCAATCGCATCCGCCATCCGGTAGCCGAACTCGAAATCCTTCTGCTCGTCGTCGGTTGGTGCACGTCTGGTCAGCACACCGGCGCGCGCGAGCAGCGGCCGAATGAGTGACGTCGAGTCCATCAGCTCGATGCCGTTGTCATGCAGCACGCCGGCGACGGCACCGATGAGACCGTCCGTATTCTTCGATGAGAGCTTCCGCAGCACACTGAGAAACGTCAGGTCGGGAATAATGCCGCCGGCGAAGATCTTGGTGTGCTTCACCTGCCCGGCCATGACTGCATGGCTGACGCCGGCATCTTTCAGCACGTTGATGCACTTGCCGAGTTGGCCCAGCGATATCCAGTGGATCGACACGCCGTGTCGGCTCGCCGCGTCGTTCAGCTCGGGAAACGTCTCTTCTTTTGCGGCAACGATCGTGACGTCGTGCCCCTGGGCGCGTGCCGCGTCGAGCACGAGAAAGGGAAAGCGGCCGTTGCCCGCAATGAGGCCCAGTTTCATTCGTCGGCGACGAGCTCCTCGGTACGGCGCGTCGGCTTTCGGAGGATGACGCCGCGCTGGGATGTGCGGATGAATTCCACGAGATAGCGCACGTCGGGCGAAGAGAGCGTCGGGTCCCCCTCGATCTGCGCGAGCGCGTGCGTGGTATTCGATTGCAACAGGTAGCGGTAGGCGCGCTTCAACTGGTTCACCGTGTCCGGCGTGAAGCCGCGGCGGGACAGCCCGACGGAGTTGACGCCAAATATCCGCGCCGGCCGGCTGCCGATGGTGCGCCCGTACGGCAGTGCGTCTTTCGTCACCACCGAGTAGCCGCCGATGAACCCGTATTTGCCGACGCGGCAGAACTGGTGCACCGCCGACCCGGCGCTGATGTTTGCGTAGTCCTCCACCGTGACGTGTCCGCCCAGCACGGCATACGGCCCGAAGATCGTGTGGCTGCCCACATGGCAATCGTGCGCGACGTGCACGTAGGCCATCAACAGGTTGTTGTCTCCGATACTGGTCTCGCCGCCGCCGCCGGCGGTGCCGCGGTTGATCGTCGCAAACTCTCGGATGGCGTTGCGCCTGCCGATGGTCAGCCTCGTCCGCTCGCCGCGGTACTTGAGGTCCTGCGGCGCCAGGCCGATCGACGCCATGGGAAAGATGTGCGTCTCGTCGCCAACATCGGTCCAGCCGTCGATGACGACCGACGCATCGATGCGGCATCGGCGCCCGATAGTCACTTCCGCGCCGATCGTGCAGTTCGCGCCGACGATCGTCCCCTCGCCAATCCGCGCCGCCGGATGCACGTCGGCCGTCGGATCGATATATGTGGCCCCCTGCTCGACGGCGAGCAGAAGCTCGGCTTCGGCGACGCGCTGGCTGCTGACGTAGGCGACAGCCGCGATCTTCGCCAGGCTCGACCGCTGGCGCACGAGCGACACCTCAAGGGTCAGCCGATCTCCGGGCAGCACCTGACGACGGAACTTCGCCTCGTTCACGCCGCGCAGCGACACGCGCGTCGTCGGCGAGACATGCGGCTGCTCGAGGACGAGCACCGAGGCGAGCTGCATGAGCGCCTCGATCATCAGCACCGCCGGCATCACCGGAGCGCCCGGGAAATGCCCCGAAAAGAAATCTTCGTTGACCGTGAGGTTCTTGAAGGCGGTGAGCCGGCGGCCCGGCTCATGCTCCCCGATCGCGTCGATCAGGAACGATGGATAACGGTAATGGACGCGATCGAGGAGCGCTGGGAGATCGATCGGCACCTACCTACTTTTTCGGCGCCGGCGCCGGTGCAGTCGGGCGCGGGGCCGCGGGAGCCGCGGGCCGCGGCGGTGCCGGCGCGGCGGCAGCCGGAGCAGCCGGACGAGGAGCGGGCGCCGCGGCCGCCGGCGCCGCGACCGGAGCAGCCGCGTCGAATCGGCGAATCACTTCGGACGTCAGGTCAAGACCGGCATCCGCCCAGATGATGCCCGCATCAAGTGCGCTGAACAAAATCTCCAGCTTCTTTTCCTGCGCGACCTGCTGGATGACCGGACCGAGCTTCTGCTGGAACTCCTGCTGCAGCTCGTTCTGCATCTCCTCGACTTCCTTCTGCGCATCGTCGGTGAACCGCTGAATTTCGGTCTGCTGGCGGTCGATGTCCTTCGCCAGCTGCGCGCGCGCCGTGTCGCTGAGCACGCTTGCGCCAGAGTCGAGCTTTTGCTGCGCTGTCTGCAGCGCCTTGTTCTTATCGTTCAGCTCAGTGAGCTTCTGCTGGTTCAGCTGTTGTACACGCGTGCTCAGCGCCTTCCCCTGCTGTGACTCGGCGGCAATGCGCTGAATGTTGACGAACGCGTACTTCGCGCCGGCGGGAAACGGCGCCTCCTGCGCTGGTGCCGCCTGGGCGGCCGGGGTCGCGGGTGCCGGTGCGGGAGCGGGAGCCTGGGCGTAGGTTGGAGCAGCGGCCAGCAGCAGACTGAGCGCCGCGGCAACGACGAGAGCTCTCATTACAGTCAATCCTTTCCTGTCGTACGGAAGCTCAAAATTTTAACACGCCCTAAGAATGGTCGATCAGCAGCTCGTAGTTTGCCGATCCGGGCACAAATCCGACGTCGTAGACGCGCACACAGAGATTCGTCGCGGCCGTTGCGCGCCCCTGCAGCGGAGCCTGAGGTGCATCGGCGGTGCTCGGCACCATGTTGTCTTTCGCGATAACGATCGCGCACGTGCTGCCGTTCCAGGTGCCGAGGCTCACGCCGATCGGAATCCCGTTGTTGTCCGGGTGCGCTGGATCGACGCTCTGCAGCAGGAAGACGGTGACGTCGCCGGCGTCGGACACCGCGAACGGGTGGGTATAGGCCGCGTTTCTCGTCAACGTTCCCGAGAAGGTTTCCGTGAGCACGGCGGGCAGCGTAGTCGGACCGGTTGGAAGAGAACTGTTGTCGCTGCCGCACGCGGCCGCCATGCCCCCGACGAGCATCAGCAGCAGCGCGCGGCGAATCGGTCGTCGCATCGAAGAGCGCTCCTAAAAGGTCGAACCAACGGCGAATTTGAAGGTGAAGGCCTTCGCCGGCAGCAGCGTGTTGTTCAGCACGCCGCCGCGCTGTGGATTGGCCGCGAAGATCAGACGGAACGGCACGTTCAGCACCGGCATGAAGAACCGCACCTCGGCGCCGGTCGATGTCTTGAACGCGCTGGTGCGTCCGATCACTTCGGTATGGGGCTGTGGCGCGTTCGGATCCTCGAGCCCGCCAAACGACAGCGAGGCGAACGGATCGATGAGCAGCGGCGCCGGCGGGAAGACCTGCTGTGTCAGGTTCTCCTTCCACGCGAACTTCTCACCGAAGTCGCGCACCTGCCCGGCGTCGTAGAACAGCACCAGACGCACCGGCCCGGCGACGGTGATGATGTATTCGCCATTGAACAGCAGGCTCTTGTTGCCGCCGAGCACGATCTGCGAACCCGGCACCGTCGGTCCGATCGATCGGATGTCGTAGCCGCGCACGCTGTACTCGCCGCCCAGAAACAGTCGCTCGAACACCGGCAGATTCGTCGTGCCGCGGTACGGCTCGATGTACTGGAACTGCACCCGCCCGCCAAACGAGCTGCGCGAGGTGTGCGGGTGATACCAGATGCCTTCGAGCGTCGGCTTGTAATAGCTCGTATTCCCACCGAGGCCGCCCAGATCGATGGCCATCGTCAACCGCTTGCCATTGCTCGGGAAGATCGGGTTGTCGATGGTATTGAATACGTAGCTTGGCGAGATCTTGCTGATGGTGCGATTGCCTTTCGAGCCGATCAGAAACGAGTCGAACAGGAACGGGTTGCGCCGCAGTGTCTCCTGCGCGGTCGCGCTGATATGGGACAGATCGCCGACGTTGATCGTGCTGCAACCGCTCGCCGACACCACACACGACGGATCGATCAATGCCTCGTTCAGGTCCGAGACGCCGACCGACTCGTACGAGTAGTTGACGAACATCCGCGCGAAGTCCGCTACCGGGAACCCGAACGTGATGTTGCCGCCCGTCGATTTCTGCGTGTAGTAGCCGATGAACTGCAGCGAGCGCTTGTAAACGTCGACGCCGCCGGTGAGGTTCCTGTCGAACAGAAACGGTTCCGTAAACGCCAGCTGATAGTTCTGCGAACGTGACCCCGCCTGCGCCGATGCGGTCAGGCTTTCGCCACGGCCAAGGAAGTTCGCGGTCTGGAACGACAGCTGGCCGAAGAACCCCTCATATTGGGACACGCCGGCGCCGAAGGTGACCTGGTTGCGGTTCTGCTCCTCGACGCGCAAGGTGACGTTGACCTGATTGTCGCGGCCCGGCACCTTGTCGACCTTCATGTCCTTGTCGTTGCCCTCGAGATTCTTGAAGTAGCCAAGCTGATTGATGCGCCGGATGCTGTACTTCAGGTTCTCAGTGTTGAAGGTGCTGCCCTCAACGAGGCGCAGCTCGCGCCGAATCACGTTGTCGCGCGTTGTCGTGTTGCCGACAAACGAGATGCGGTTGACGAAGAACTGCTTGCCCTCCGAGAGCCGCATCGTCACGTCGACCGTTGGACGCAGGCTTGCGGTCGGCGGCGCGGGATTGGTCGGCGCCGCCGCTGCAGCGTTGCCATCAGTTGCCGCGTTACCATCGGTTGACAACGGCGCAAGACCGTCGTTCTTCGGGTTCAGATCCGGATAGCCGGTGAACTCCATGTAGCCGCCGGCGCCGTAGGCTTCCTGTGCTTTCTTCAGACCGTCACGAACTTTCTTCTCGCTGTACCACTCGCCCTGCTGAACCTTGAACATCGGGCGCAGATTCTCGCTCTTGACGACGGTATTGCCCTCGAACTTGAAGTCGCCGACGCGGTAGCGCGGGCCCTCAGTGACGGGAATACGCAGCTGGATCCACCGTGTCTTGCCATCCTTCTCGTCCTCGACCACTTTCACTTCCGGGTTGCCGACGCGAACGCGAACGTATCCCTGCTCGCGGTAGTAGGCGGAAATCTTCTCCGCATCTTCTTCGTATTTGTCTTCCTTGTAGGTGGCGCTGCGGAACAGTGTGGTGAAGATGAGACCCTTCTTTGCCTTGTTGTCCTTCATCTTCCGCGCGAGCTTGCGATCGCTGAACGCCTGGTTGCCGATGAACTCGATGTCGCGGATGCGCAGCTTCGGACCTTCCCCGATGTTGAAGGCGATGTTCACCAGCTTCGTTCCGCCGGCGATGGCCGTCACCTTGTGGGTGACTTCCGCGTTGCTGTACCCCTTCTCCGCCATCATCTCGCGCAGCACGGCTTCCACGCGGTGGATCGTGTTCTCGTCGAGGAACGAATCGAGCCGCAGCTCGATCCCCTTCTCTTTCAGCTGCTCGGTGATCTTCGTGCGGTCGATATTCTTGGTGCCCTCATAGGTGACGTTCTTGACGCGCTCGCGCTCCTCCATGTTGTAGAGCACGATCTTGCCGATGACGCCGTTCGAAAAGACGTAGTCCTGCGTCTCGATCTCGAGGTCGTCAAGGAAGTTGGTCGCCCACAGCCGGCCGAAGTCGTCCTTCGCTGTCTGCTCGGCGACCTCATTCCAGGGCGTCCACACGCCCTGCGACGGCCGGCTCACCAAAGGCACCAGCTTCATGTAATAGAGGTAGGTCTCGGACTCGACCACCGGAGAGCCGCCCTGCTTCGCGAAGCACGGAACGATGTAGTAAAGGACGGGACCGGACCCGGCGGGTGGCAGCGACGCCGGCGGCGGAATCTGGAGACCGCACGCCGTCGATGGGTTGTTATTGACCGCGGCAGGGTTGCTGTCCTGGGCAAGTGCCGGCGACGACACGACGGCCGCCAGCAGCGCCGCGACAGCGAGCGTTCGAGCCAACTGCTTCTGCATCAAGGGATTCCGAAACAACTTAGTTTACTGGATTCTCTGAGGAGTTCAGACGTTCCCGGCCGAGGGACGGCCGGCTAACTTGGGTTCATTGGGTTCAAGGGGTTCAAAGGGTTCGAACCCCATGCACCCCTTGAACCGAATGAACCCGATGAACCTTAGGAAAGCTTCCGGCCGCCTACCAGCTGGCCGGCCGGGCGGTAGGAAAGCTGCCCAGCTTCCAGATAAACCTCGATATCACCGTCGTGCAGGTTGCCGCGGATCAATTCCTCCGACAGCGGATCCTCAACGTAGCGCTGGATCGCGCGGCGGAGCGGGCGTGCGCCGTACGACCGGTCCTTGCAGGTGACGTCGATGATCCAATCCACCACGTCGGGCGCCAGTGTCACCTTCATCCGGCGATCGACCAGATTCTGGTTCAGCTGCTCGACGAGCAGCGCCATGATGCGCCGCAGATCCTCGTCGGTGAGCGCCTCGAAGACGATGATTTCGTCGATGCGGTTGATGAACTCGGGGTTGAAGGTACGCTTCACCTCGCCGAGCACCATCTCGTTGACGTTCTTGTCGATCGCACCGGTATCGTTGCTCTGGAACCCCAGCGACGCCTTCTTCTGGATGAAGCGCGCGCCGATGTTCGACGTCATGATGATGATCGTGTTCTTGAAGTTCACCCGGTTGCCAAGACCATCGGTCAGGTGGCCGTCTTCAAACACCTGCAGCAGGATGTTGAAGATGTCAGGGTGCGCCTTTTCGATTTCATCGAGCAGCACGACCGAGTACGGGTTGCGCTTCACCTTCTCGGTGAGCTGACCGCCCTCTTCATGCCCGACGTATCCGGGCGGCGAGCCAATCAGCTTGCTGACCGAGTGCTTCTCCATGTACTCCGACATGTCGAAGCGAATCAGCGCGTGGTCGCTGCCGAAGAGGAAGTTCGCCAGCGCACGGGCGAGCTCCGTCTTACCGACACCGGTGGGGCCAAGGAAGATGAAGCTGCCAACCGGCCGGTTCGGGTTCTTCAGCCCGGCGCGTGACCGGCGGATGGCGCGCGAGATCGCGGAGATCGCCGTTTCCTGACTGATGACGCGCTTGTGGAGATCCGCCTCCATACGCAGCAGTTTGTCGCCTTCGTCCTGGTTAATCGACGCGATTGGCACACCCGTCCACTTCGAAACGACCTCGTCGATGTCGCCCTTGTTGACGATGACCTTGCGCGCGCTCGACTTGACGTCGAACTTCTCGCGGACGAACTGCAGGTTCTCACGAGCGGAGACTTCCTGCTCGCGATAGAACTGCGCTTTCTCGAAATCCTTCTGCGAGACCGCGTTCTCCATCTGCTCGACGGCGACGCGGATGCTCTTGTTGATCTCGCCGAATTCCTCGCTGTAGCCCGCTTCCTTCAACTTGGCGCGTGCGCCCGCTTCGTCGACGAGATCGATTGCCTTGTCGGGCAGGAAGCGATCCGTGATGTAGCGGCTCGATTGGTAGACCGCCGCCTCGATCGCTTCGCGCGTGTATTCGACGTGATGGAACTGCTCGTAGCGATCCTTCACGCCTATCAGGATTTCGATCGTTTCCTTTTCAGCGGGCGGATCGACCTTGATCGCCTGGAAGCGGCGTTCCAGCGATCGGTCCTTCTCGATGTACTTCCGGTACTCGGCCGGCGTCGTCGCGCCGATGCAGCGGATCTCGCCGCGGCTCAGCGCCGGCTTCAGGATGTTGGCGGCATCGAGCGAGCCTTCTGCGGAACCCGCGCCGACCAGCGTATGCAGCTCGTCGATGAACACGATAATGTTCGGGTTCTCGGTGAGCTCCTTCATGATCGCCTTGAGGCGCTCTTCGAACTGGCCGCGGTACTTCGTGCCGGCGACGATCAGCGAGATGTCGAGCGCGAGGATGCGCTTGTCGGCCAGGAAGTGCGGCACATCGCCGTAGACGATCTTCTGCGCGAGGCCTTCGACGATCGCCGTCTTGCCGACGCCCGGTTCGCCGATGAGCACCGCGTTGTTCTTGGTGCGGCGGCAGAGTACCTGCTGCACGCGCTCAAGCTCGTAGTCGCGACCGACCAGCGGATCGAGCAGGTTCTTCATCGCGGCCTCGGTGAGGTCGCGGCTGAACTCGGCCAGCAGCGGCGTCTCCTTGACGCGCGTCAACGTGGTCTTCTCATTCAGCAGCTGGACGATGTCTTCACGGACCGTGTGGAGGCGCATCCCCTTTTCCATGAGGATGGACGCAGCCACCGATCGCTCTTCGCGCAGGATGCCGAGCAGCAGGTGCTCGGTGCCGATGTAGTTGTGCAGCAGCCGGTCGGCTTCCTCGGCGGCAAACTGCAGCACGCGCTTGGTTTCCGCGCTGAACGGAATCTCGACCGAGGTCGAGACCTTCTCGCGGAACACCGTGCGTCCTTCGATTTCCTTGCGGATGTTTTCGAGGGAGAGATGCGAACGAGCAAAGATCCTGCTCGTCAGCCCTTTGCCTTCGCGGATCAATCCGAGAAGGAGATGCTCGGTCTCGATCGAGATGCTGCCGAGCTGGCTGGCCTCATACCGGGCAAAGAAGAGAACCCGTCGCGCCCTTTCTGTGTAGCGTTCGAACATCCGGCCTGCCTACGGTTTATCGGTTGATCGCGAGAAGACCTTCTCTCTGTTGGCATTATAAGGCATAGCTGGTGTGCCTTAGCGCCTGGGGCAGTTGCCTGATCGGTCCCCTCCTGTTTCATTAGACGCGTACCCCGGCCAACTTGGTCACGTCGCGCGACACAATGGCGCGATTGCCGACTTCCATGAAGGCAAGGAAATGGGCGGAGGCGCGATGATCGACCCACGCCTGTTCTCGTTCGTACACTTCGTAGAAGTACCAGCGCGTTGGATCGTCCTGCTGCTGCAGGACGTCAAAGCGCACGCAGCCGGGATCGCGCTGCACTGACAATTCCGCGTTCTTCAGAATCGCCGCCCTGAACTCGCCGAGGAGTTCCGACTTCACCTGCACCTTCACCAGCAGCACAAACATGGGTCGAACTATACTCCGCGGCTATGCCTGAAACGATCGGCTTCATCGGACTCGGACTGATGGGTCGCCCGATGGCGACCAACTTGATCAAGGCCGGCCACTCGCTCATCGTCCACTCGCGCAGCCCGCAACCGGTGGACGCGCTCGTCATGCTTGGCGCGAAGCGCGCGGAGACGCCGGCGGACGTTGCGCGCCAGGTAACGCGCATCATCACGATGGTGCCCGACTCGCCGGATGTCGAACAGGTGCTCGAAGGACCGAACGGCGTGTTCGGCGCGCTGCAGCGTGGCACCATCCTCATCGACAACAGCAGCATCGCGCCCGGTGTCGCGCGGCGGCTCGCCGCGAAGGCGAAGTCGCTCGGCGCGCAGATGCTCGATGCGCCGGTAAGCGGCGGCGAGATTGGCGCCGTGAGCGGCACGCTGTCGATCATGGTCGGGGGCGATGCGGATGCGTTCGACAGGGTGAAGCCGATTCTGGACGTGATGGGCAACCCCGAAAAGGTCGTGCGCATCGGCGAAGCCGGCGCCGGTCAGCTGTGCAAGGTCTGCAACCAGATGGTCATCGCCGGCACGCTCGGCGTCGTCGCCGAGGCGTTCGCGCTGGCGAAGAAATCGGGCATCGATGCGGAGAGGATGCGCGAGGCGCTGCTCGGCGGATTCGCATCGAGCCGCGTGCTCGAAGTGCACGGTGAGCGCATCCTGAAGGGGAACTTCAAGCCTGGTTTCAAGACGAAGCTCTTCGCCAAGGATCTGAAGATCGCCGCCGCGACGCTCGGCGAGTATCAGGTCGCCGGTCCTATCACCGCGGTCGCGCAGCAGGAGATCAACGCGCGCATGGCGGCGGGTGCGGCCGAAGAAGACTACTCGGGAATGGCGAAGGTTGTGCTGGAACTGGCGAGACTGGATTAAGTCGGATACCGACGTGCGATGGTGACGAACGTGCGATGGTGCGATGGTGCGTCCGAAGGTGCGAAGTTCGATGGTGCAATATCGCACGTTCGCACGCCGGACGAACTCGCAACGATCGCATATTGGACGCACGCCGCACCATCGCACGCCGGACGAACCGCCGCACCATCGCACGCCGGACGAACCGCCGCCCAACGCACCGCCGGACGAACCGCCGCACCATCGCACCGTCGG
>DATJJE010000027.1:0-52439 GCA_035492455.1 Vicinamibacterales bacterium
AATCGAGTGTTAACGCCCACAGTGTTTCAACCGTTCCGGGCTGCAACTCGCTGCCGGTAATGGTGTACTGAACCTGGAATCCAACAAGCGTGGCGGGGGTCGGCTGGGTCGGAAAGGAAGCCTTGCACCCGGAGACTGCAACAATAGTCAACGCAAGAGCGCATGCGGTACCGCTTCTACGCTTAACACTCGTGGCGAATCGTCGTTGAGAAGAGCGCATCGAATCTCGCATACAGCGTGTTAGTGCGCCGGCAGCGGCAGTGGTCCCGTTGCCCGCAATTCGCCCTTCAGAGTCGGGCCGCCGCGCTGACAACTCAGCTCAAAGGTCGCGGCTACGCGGTTCACCTGCCCGGCCGCGCTGAAATCCGCTTCCGATACAACGTATCGTCCGGTCGCCGCGTTGCAACCGTGCGCATCAATCACCACTTCAAGCCACGGCCGTGTCGCCACTCCGAATTCCCGGGCGCCCCCTTCATAGGTGCCGGGACGTAACTCGGCGCCGTTCGGCAGCCCCAGCTGCACGAGCGCGAACGAGCCTCGACTGCCATTGATGAACACCGTTAACCGGTCGCCGCGAAAATACTGCCCAACGAATGAAAAGCCCTTTTCGGGCGTTACTCGATCCACTCGTCCACCGCCGACGGGGTCGCCCGGCTCGCTGTTCCAGGAAAATGACGTAGGCAGCACCGCCCACACATCGAGCGAGGCGGCTACGGACACTTCCGATATCGAGGCGGTGATTGTCGCGTTCCTATCCTCAGAAACTGGCCGCGTCGTCACGGTAAAAGTTGCGGTGCTCGCGCCGGCCGCGACAGGAATGGCTGATGGAACCTCCGCTGCCGCATCGCTGCTGGTCAAGTTCATCGAGGCGCCATCGGCTGTGGGACGATCAAAGACAACGGTGCCGAGCGCTGTCGCCCCGCCATACATTCCCGTCGGCGCGAGCTTCATGTTCAAGACCGTGATGTGCGCAGGCGCGATGGAGGATGGCGCCGGAATGCCAGTCTCCCACCAACGCGACGACGGGACGCTCGATCCACAGCCACCCGCGACGAAGAGAGCGACGATGCTGGAAAGACACCTCACGTGGGATGTTCTGTACCTATGCATCGTAAAGAACGCAGGTTTAGGGAATACAGAGCAATGTTCGTTCCTTACGGGCACGCGTCCAGGCGAGCGACGAAACGGACATCCAACCTTGTTGCTCGGACGTTCGCGATGAAAGTGGGCTGACTAAAGCGACAAAAATCTGGCTGGCCGTGGAAGAAAGATAGGTGGTCGATCGTCCGTGCGTGATGTGTCAGACCATCCGTCCCAACACGAACGACGACCACCAACCGCGAATCAGGCTACTGCTGGCCCCGCCCTCCGCGGCCGCCACCCTGCCGACCACCCTGGCCACCACCTTCGGCGGGCGCGCCACCGCCGCGCGCTGCCGGCTGGGGCAGTGGCTTCTGCGGGCCAAGGACCTTGGTGAGCGCCGTGTACGCGCACATCTCGTCCATGTTGCCGCCGCCGACGCCGATCGCGCCAATCAGCTGGTTCTCGACGACGATCGGCAGGCCGCCGCCGACGAAGTAATAGGAAAGGCCCTTCTCGCGCCCGAGATCCATCCGGATGGCGCGCCCTTCGAGCGTCGGGAAGCGCTGCGCGACCTCGCTCGACGGCGTGCGCGCATAGAGTGCGGTCTGCGCCTTCATCAGACCCGTCTCCACACCGATCGGCAGCACGCCGTCCATGACGTGCGCATCGACGATGTCGCCGGTCGGCGTGAGCACGAAGATGGCGTACGTGCCGGGACCGTTCGGCTGGGTCTTGGCGAAATCGAGGCACGCGTCGACGAGCTGACGCGCCACGGTCGCGTTGATCTGCATCTTCATCAGCGTGCGGCCGGCAACCTCGTCGGACACGACCGCTCTCGCGAGAGGCATTGGGGTCTGCGCGTAGGTGGTTGATGCCACCACCAGAGCCGCAGCCGTAAGAACAAGCTTCTTCATGCGTTGATCCTCATTTGTGATTAGTGATTGGTGATTAGTGATTGGTGATTTGGCTCTGGTTCGTGACGGCAAATCACGAATCAGAAATCGCAATCACGAATGCTCCATGATGATCTTCATCCGCTGCCCGCTGTCGGACGACAACAGGCCGATTGCTTCCTTCAGCTGGCCGAGTGGCATGATGTCGCTGACGAGCGGCCCCAGCTTCACCTGTCCGCGCTCGACGAGCGCGATGCACGCTGTGTAGTCCTCAGGTTTGGCGACGCGCGCGCTGATGAGCGAGACCTCCTTGAAATACAGGTCGTAGAACGGCAGCGCTCCTTCCTTGACGGTGAAGATGCCGAACATCAGCACCTTGCCACCGAAGCGCGTCATGTGCACCGAGTCGGCGAGCTGCTTCATGATGCCCGTCGTCTCGATGGTGAGATCCGCGCCGCGTCCCTCGGTCAGCTCCCGCACCTTCTGAATCGCATCGTCACCGCCGGGTATGGTGACGTCGGCGCCGAGTTTCTCGGCCATGGCGCGCTTCTCGGCGCTGCGCGTGATGCCGATGACGCGCGCGCCGCGTGCCTTGGCGAGCTGCACGTGCAGCTGGCCGGTGACACCCAACCCGATGACCGCGACGGTGTCGCCAGGGAAGGTCTCGACCTGCCGCTGCGCGTGCAGACAGGTCGTCAGCACCTGGATCATCGGCGCAGTGCGATCGTCGATCGAATCCGGAAGCTTGAACACCTGGCTGGCGGGAACCATCAGGTACTCGGCAAAGCCACCGTCAACGTCGCGGCCGATGAGCGTGCCATTGGGACAAAGGTTGGTAAGCCCCTTCTGACAGTAGAAACAGTGGCCGCAGTACGTCTCGGGATCGATGATGACCCTGTCGCCGACGGCGAGTGCGCCGCCCGTGGCGCCGGTACTTGGCGGGACCCGCCCAACATCCACGATCTCGCCCGCCATCTCATGGCCGGGAATCAGAGGATAGGGAACGCGGATGGAGCCGTTGAAAATCTTGTAGTCGGTTCCGCAGACGCCGCTGTGGGTGATGCGGACCACCACCTGTCCAGCAGCAGGCTGGGGCCGCGCGACCTCGTCGAGAACGAGGTCGGACGGCGCCCGGAGAACCATCGCTTTCATGTCTAGGCTTTTGCAGGCACCTGATTGACAGGATTCCGCGGCGCCTTGTCCGTCAGCACGTTGGCCACTTCCTGCGCCGCCTTCGTTTGCAGCTCGACGAGTGACTCTTCCGAGTAGAAGCTCGTATGCGGCGTAATGATCACATTACCTTTGCCGATGAGCGGTGAGTTTACGGGCGGCTCGTTCGTCATGACGTCGAGCGCGGCGCCGGCAATATGACCCGAGTCGACGGCAGCCGCCAGCGCCGCTTCATCGATGATGGGGCCTCGGGCGGTGTTCACCACGTAGCTCCCCTTTTTCATCTTTTTGAAGGCGGCCTCGTTGAACATCCCCTTCGTTTCCGGCGTAAGCGGGCTGTGAATCGACACATAGTCGGAGATCGTCAGCAGCTCATCGAGCTCCGTTCTCTCCACGCCGAGATTCTGGAAGATCTCGGGCGGCACGTATGGGTCGAACGCGACGACGCGCATGCCGAACGCCTTCGCCTTCGGGGCCACGAGCTGTGGAATCCGTCCGAAACCAACCAACCCTAAGACGCTGCCGCGCAGCCGGTGGATGGGCACGAAGTTCGGCATCTTCCACGTGCCCGCATGCACCTGGTCGGTTGCCATTGGGATCTTGCGAACCGCCGACAGGAGCAGCGCCATCGCATGGTCCGAGACCTCGTCGATGCAGTAGTCGGGCACCTTCGTGACGACGATGCCTTTCTGCGTCGCGGCGTCGAGATCGACGTTGTCGACGCCGATGCCGAAGCGCGAAATGATGCGGACCTTCTTCATCCGCCGGATCATGTCCGCGTTGATTTTGGCGTAGGTCACCAGGACCGCGTCCGCGTCCGCCGCCAGTTTCATGACCGATTCCGGCGACGAATCCGCGGCCAGCTCGAGCTCGGCCCCGATCTCCGCAAGCACCGCCCTGGCCGGATCGAGGTTCGGGAAAACAGAGTCGGCGACGGCGACGAAAAATCTTCCTGCCATCGGCCTACTTCATCGCCTCTTCCATGTGCTCCATGCGGGTGAAGACCACCGGGCCGTTCGCGGTCACGAGCACGTTCTCCTCGAGGCGGGTTGTCATCTCGAGGTACGGGTGGCCGGCGAAGGTCTCGATGGCGAAGTACATGTTCTCCTTGATCGGCGCGGGGTACTTCATCGAGTAGGCGCGCGACATCCACATGCCCTCGTAGAGCGTGATGCCGATGCTGTGCGCGAACTGCTGCAGTGTCACGGTCGTGTACTCGTCGTCATCGTAGTGCGGGAACTTCTTGACGACGTCCGCGGTGGTGTTGCCGGGCTTGAGCTGTTCGATGCCGGCGTACATCGAGTCGTAGACCTCTTTGTAGAGATCGATTTCCTTCGGCGTCATCTTCATGCCCTGCGCGCCGCCGCACTTGAACAGACGAACGAAGTCGATGAAGTAGCCCGACGGCCCAACCGCATTGATGTCGACGATGACGAGGTCGCCCTGACGAATAAGCTTGTCCGTCGCCCAGCGGCGATACGGGCTGGTGTTGCCGCCCGACGCGACGATGATGTCGTAGATGATTTCGCAGCCGCGCTCGAGCATGAACTCGTGCACCTTGGCTTCGATCTCGCGCTCGCGCACGCCCGGCTTCAGCCACTCGTACTTGATCTTCCACATCGCCGCGTCGCCGATGCTCGACGCCATCTTCAGCAGCTCGATCTCGTCCGGCGTTTTCACCACGCGGGCGCGCGACACCGCCGGCCAGCCGTTGACGATGTTCAGCCCCAGCTTGGTGAGCGCCTCGAAGGCCGGCATGTCGAGATTGTCGATGCCGATCTTTTCTTTCTCGACCTTCTGCTCCTTCAGCACTTCCATCACCGAGTCGGCCATACGGCCCGCCATGTACGGCACGGCGCCTTCCGCCCACTGCCACGTGACGGCCGGACGGATGCGGCCCGGCTCCATCCACGGCAGATCGATCTTCGCGCACTGCAGGTCGGAGCCGGCGGTCTCGAACAGCGTCGGCGGACCCTCCACAGGAACGACGGCGTAGCGGATGTTGATGTTGTATTTCCAGTTGCCCTGGTAGGAAGCGGTGGCGTAGCGGATGTTCGCACCGGCAAAGAGGACGAGCGCGCCGAGGTTGTCCACCTTCATCTCGGCCTGCAGCTTCTTCAACCGATCCTTGCGCAGCCGGTCGAAGTCCACACGCATCTGCCAGTCGGCACCCGTCTGGCTGTACAGCCGGCGTGGGTTGTTGCGATGCGGGCCATCGAGGAAGGCAATATCCATCCCCGTCGCCGGATCAACTTTCCGCTCATTCCATCTCACAAAATCACTGGCCATCGCGCACCTTTCGTAGAAGTTCGAACTTCGAAGGTGGAAGTTCGAAGTAAGTAGAAGTTGGAAGTGGATTCGGTGGTGTCGTATGGTCTCGTTGGACTTCGAACTTACTTCGACCTTCGCACTTCGACCTTCGCACTTCGGAATGACTAACTGGCTGCCGTGATCTGCTTCTGCTCCTGGGCCTGCTTCGCCTTGATCAGGCTGTGAATCTTCTCCGCAGTCGCAGGCAGCGAGGTGACGCGCACGCCGACCGCGTCGTGGATCGCATTGCAGATCGCAGCGGCGGTCGAAACACACGTCGGCTCGCCCACGCCCTTGGCACCGAATGGACCCGTGGGATCGTAGTTGTCCACGATGTCGACTTGAATCTCGGGCATGTCGAGCGAAGTCGGCATGATGTAGTTCGTCAGGTTCGGATTGATCTGCCGGCCCTTCGCGTCGAAGAGGATCTCTTCCTGCAGGGCGAAGCCGACGCCCATGGAAATACCGCCCTCAACCTGGCCTTCCACGAGCATCGGATTAATAGGCGTGCCGCAGTCGTGGGACGCCGTGATGCGCAGCACTTCCGTCTCGCCTGTCTCCTCGTCCACTTCGACTTCGGCAATCTGCGTCGCGTACACGTAGGTCGCGAATGGTTTGCCCTGGCCCGTCTCGGGATCGAGCGCCACGGTCGCGGGATTGAAGTAGCCGCTGCCGATCGGCGGCTCACCCGTGACAACGCGGGCATGGTTCGCAACGTCGCCGATGTGCGCCTTGCGCTGCGGGTAGCCCTTCACCACGATGTGATGGTCCTTCGCCTCGAGCTGGTTCGGCTTGACGCCGAGCATCGGCGCCGCGACGTCGAACATCATCAGCTTGCACTTTTCCGCCGCGAGCCGCGCGGCGTTTCCGGTGACGTAGGTCGTACGGCTCGCAATCGCGCCCGTGTCCATCGGCGTCGTATCGGTGTCCGCGGAAACGACGTGAACGTCGTCAGTGGCGATGCCGAGCTCCTGCGCGACGATCTGAGCAAGGATCGTCAGCGACCCCTGACCGGTTTCGACCGTGCCCGTGAGCAGCGTGGCGGTGCCGTCCTCATTCACCTTCACCACCGCAGCGCTCGGATTGGCCGCGACGGTGAACCCGATTGGGTACCACATGCAGGCGATGCCGCGTCCGCGCCGCTTCATGCCTGCGCTCCCTTCGCGCCGGCGTTGTTCCAGCCGAAGCGCTGCGCCGATTGCAGGAGCGTCTCCCGCACCACCACGCTGTGCAGCATCTGGCTGGTCGGGGAGAGCGATCCTTCCTTCAGCACATTGCGCAGCCTGATCTCCAGCGGATCGATGCCGAGCGCCTTCGCGATATCGTCCATGTGCGATTCGTAGCCGAAGCAGACCTGCGGCGCGCCGAACCCGCGCATCGCGCCTGTCATCGTCTTGTTTGTGTAGACGACGAATGCCTCGGCGACCAGATTTTCAATCTCGTACGGGCCGGCGCACAGGATGCACGCCTTGCCGAGCGTCGTCTCGCTCCAGGAGCAGTAGGCGCCGCCATCGAGCACCAGACGGATTTTGCGCGCGAGGATCTTGCCCTCCTTCGTCACGCCCGTCTTGTAGTCCATGATGATCGGGTGGCGTGTTGTCGACGCGTAGAACTCCTCCGGACGCGTGAACGTGCACTTCACCGCGCGTCCAGTTTTCTTCGCGAGCGTCGCGATGACCGGCTCGGTCGTAATTTCGTTCTTACCGCCGAAGTTGCCGCCGACAACGGTCGCGATGATGCGGATGCGGCTCATCGGAATGCCGAGCGTCCGCGCGATGTCGGCACGGCCGAGAGTAATGCGGCCGAGCGTCGAGTGAATCGTCAGACGGCCGTTGGCGTCCCATTGCGCCAGCGAGGAGTGCGGCTCGAGCGGCACGTGCTCGACCATCTGCGTGCGGAAGCTGGCTTCGAAGATCCGGTAGGACGCGGCGAACCCCTTCTCGATGTCGCCCTTCTTAATCAGTTTGTGGCCGTAGATGTTGGCGCTCGGCGCGTGCACGCCCGGCGTCTCCAGCTTCAGCGACTCGAGCGGATCGAGCACCGGCGTAAACTCTTCGTATTCGATCTTGATCTTCTCGATGGCGTCGGTCGCGATCTGTTCGGTCACGGCAGCGACAGCCGCTACGCCGTCGCCGGCATGGAAGACGCGCTCGTGGGCGAGGACCGGCTGGTCCTTCAGCGACGGGCCGAACGAGTTGACGGGGATATCCTTGCCCGTGATCACGGCAAGCACGCCCGGCATCGCTTCCGCTTCGCTCGTATCGACCTTCAGGATGCGGGCGCTCGCCACGCCGGCACGCTTGATCTTCGCGTAGAGCATGCCGGCAACGTAGAAGTCGTCGATGTACTTCGTCTGCCCGAGACCATGGGTGCGCGCGTCGGGCCGCGTGGTGCGCTGACCGACCGCGGGAGTCTGGCGATTCGGCTCTGGACCGCGGACTTCGATTGGCACCGGCACGAGCGGCGAGGGTGTACGTGCGCGCAGAAGTTCTTCGGCTTCGAGAAGGGTCCCGGTCTTTGTGGCGGTGGTCGTGTCCATCGTGTATGGTCTCCCTGTCCCTGCCTGCCCCAGTCCTACGCTACTGAGTTGCGCGGTCGCGCGCAATCGTCTGGATCGCCTCGATCATCTTCGTGTAGCCCGTGCAGCGGCACAGATTGCCGGACAGTGCGTCCCGAATCTCAGGCACCGACGGGTTCGGGGTCTGATCGAGCAGCCACTTGGCCGACATGATGACGCCGGGGCCGCAGAAGCCGCACTGCAGCGATCCTTTCTCTTCGAACACCCGCTGAATGGGATGGAGGTTGTCTGCAGTCGCCAGACCCTCGATGGTGAGCACGTCGCGGCCATCTGCCTGGCCCGCCAGCATCAGGCACGAATTCACCAGCTTGCCGTCCACGATCACGGTGCACGCGCCGCAATCGCCGACGTCGCATCCCAGCTTGGCCCCGGTCAAGTTGAACGATTCACGCAGCAGCTTGAGGAGCGTCGTCTCCGATGGCACCTCTGCGTCCCGCTTCTCGCCGTTGATTGTCAGGCTGACCGAAACCATCATTTCGCCTTCCGTTTCATGTGGAGTTCGTAGGCGCCTTCGAGTGCGCGCCGGGTGAGGACCGCGATCAAATCACGACGATAGGTGGCCGATGCGCGGAAGTCATTGATCGGCTTCGCATCGTTGACCGCCAGCTTGCCGGCTTCCGCCATGTTCTCCGGAGTGATCGGCTTGCCCTCGAGAAACCCTTCGGCGGACGGTGCGGTGACGACCGTCGGCGCTACGGCGCCGAGACCGATACGCGGCGCTTTGAACGTGTTGCCGTTGACGTGGAACGACGCAGCGACGTTGACCAGCGCGAGCGCCTGCCCCTTGCGCAAACCGAACTTCAGGAAATGCGTCGGCTTGCCAACGTTTTCCTTCGGGATGATGACGTCCACCAGGATTTCGCTTGTCTTCAGGATGGTCTTACGCGGGCCGGTCCAGAACTGCGTGATGGGCACCTGCCGTTTGCCATCCGGACCGGCGATGGTAACGATCGCGTCGAGCGCGACGAGGGTCGGGCCGCTGTCCATCGAGGGGACGGCGGTGACAAGGTTTCCCCCCAGTGTGCCGAGGTTGCGCGTCTGCACGGCGCCAATCGTGTGCGCCGCATCGACCAGCGCCGGCAGCTGCTCTCGGATGATCGGCGACGACATGATCTCGGTGTGGGTCACCAGGGCACCGATGCGCAGCCCCTGGTCGATCATCTCGATGCCCCGCAGGTCGTCGGCGCGCGAGATGTCCACGACCACATGAGGATGGTGGCTGGCTGCGGCAAACTTCAGATCCGCAAGGAGATCCGTCCCGCCGGCAAGAACTTTGACCTTTGGACCGTGCTGGGCGAGCAGGGCGACGGCGTCGCTCGCATCTCTGGCGGCGTAGAACTCGAATGCTCTCATTCCGTGTGGGCCCCTTAAGGGTAGGCGGAATGAGAATTATATCTAATGACGGCGGGATTTCGGCAAAAGCGGCAGCGCAGCCGGGGCGTCGTCCATCGGCAGCGTGAACCGCCGCTTGCCGTCGTAGGAGTAGAGTGCCGCCGCAACGGCGCTCGCGGTCGCGACGCATCCGATTTCGCCCACGCCCTTGGCACCGTAGCCCCCGTACTCGTCAGGTACCTCGATGAGGATGATGTCGACCTCGGGCATCTGCTTGGCGGGAACGAGCCCGAAATCCCGCATCTTGAGCGAGTCGGGACGGCCGTTGGTGCTCGTGAAGTTCTCGGACAAGGCGTAGCCGAGCCCCATGTGCACGCCGCCCTCCATCTGCTCGGCGCAGAGGCGCGGGTTAATCGCGCGCCCCACGTCGTGTGCCGCCACGACCCGCTGGAGATGCCCCGCCTCATCGAGGATGACGACCTGAGTCGCGTAGCTGAAGGTAAAGTGCGTCGTCGGATCCTTCTGGGCCTCTGGCGTCCCCGGCTTGGTGGTGAAGCTGTAGACGACGTTGCCCATGTACTCGCGGCCGGCGAGCTCGCCAAGTGAGTGCGTCTTGAGGTCCGCGGCAAGCTTCTGCGCGGCCTTCTGCGCGGCGGCGCAGCTCAACGTCGTGGCGCGCGATGCCCACGTCTCGCCGCAGATGGCGCCAAGCTCCTTGTCCCAGAGGACGTTCATGATGGAGTCGGGCAGACCCGTCTCTTCGCACACTGCCTGCATCGTCGCCGTATAGAGACCCTGGCCCATTTCGGTGTAGCCGTTCAGGATCTGGACCTGATCGCCAGCAATGACGCGAATGACGACGCGACCTTCTTCGGTGGTTCCATTGCCAATGCCGGTGCTCTTGATGCCGCAGCTGACGCCCGCGAACTTCTCGCTGCGGTAAATGTCTTTCACCGCATTGAGTGACTCGCGCAGTCCGCGGACGCTCTCGCGCATCAGCTGACCGGTGGCAAACTGATCGCCAGGGTTGAGGATGTTGCGCCAACGGATCTCCCAGCCGTCCACGCCGATTTTCTCGGCAAGGATGTCCATGACGCCCTCGATGGCGAAGTGGGCCTGGTTCGTGCCAAAGCCGCGCATCGCGCCGCTCGTCGGATTGTTCGTGTAAACGGCGATCGACTCCACGTCGACGTTCGGCACCCGGTACGGTCCGCACGAATGGCAGGCGGCGCGCAGCAGACACTTGCCACTCGTCCCGGCATAGCCCCCAGCATCGCCGACGATGCGAGCTTTCACGACGAGGAGGTGGCCGTCCGCATCCGCGCCGACCTTGAGCTTGATCGTCATCGGATGGCGCTTGACGTGATGCTGCGTCGACTGCTCGCGCGTCAGCGTCGTCTTCACGGGACGGCCGAGCAGATACGCGGCCATCGCCGTCTGTGCTTGAATCGAAAGCTCCTCCTTTGCGCCGAATGCGCCGCCGCTTGCTGCCAGCGCGACCTCGACGTCCGACTCGGACAGATTCAGGGCTTTCGCGATGGTCTTCTGATCGAACTGCGATCCCTGGCTCTCGCTGTGGACCTTAATCCCTTGCCCCTGGGGATACGCCAGGCACGATTCCGGTTCGAGAAAAGCGATATCGACCGGCTGGGTCTTGTAGGTCGCTTCGATGACGTGTGCCGCGGTCGCGAACGCTGCTTCCGCATCGCCCCGCCCGAACTTCGTCGGAAAGTCGATGACATTCGGTGCGGGTCGGAATGCGTCGTCCGAATGGACGCGCGGTGCAACGGGGTCGAGCGCCTTGAAGGGATCGGTAATCGGTTCGAGCACCTCGTAGTCGACCTTGATCTTCTTCGCTGCCTGTCGCGCGTGGAACTGCGTATCGGCGACGACCATGGCTATGAAGTCGCCGACGCAACAGGTGACCTCGCCGATCGCCACGAACATCGGCAGGTCGGATACGGCGAGGCCGGTGCCACGCTCGCCGGGAACATCGCGTGCCGTGAAGATGCGCGCGACGCCTTGAGACCGCGCTGCTTCTTCCGTATGGATCGCCAGCACCTTCGCGCGCGGGTGCTCCGCGAGCACCATCGCGCCGTGAAGCATTCCGTCCACCTTCATGTCATCGATGTACGGGCGCTCGCCGAGCACCTGCGCAGCGCCGCCAACGCGGGCGTGCGACCCGCCGATCCCGTGGCCCTTTACGTCGAACTGAGGATTGCGGTGCAGGCCGAACTCTTCGCCGAAGTACGAATGCCGGCGCGGCTCGCCCGGCAGCGTACCGCCGTTGTTGAGCGCCTCACCGGCAGTCTGAATGGCGTCGATGATGCGGCCGTAGCCGGTGCATCGGCAGATGTGGCCGTCGAGCGCCTTCCTGATCGCATCCCGATCGCTCGTCTTTCCCTGCTCAATCAGATGCGCCGCGCGGACGACGATGCCCGGGATGCAGAAGCCGCACTGGACGCCACCCTCGAGGACAAACGCGTCGGCGATGATCCGACGCGTGCGCTCGGGGAATCCTTCGAGCGTCCTGATGTCGTGGTCGGCCATCTGCTCCGGCTTGCGCAGGCACGAAAGGGCCGGCTTGCCGTCAATGTTGACAAGGCAGCAGCCGCACGCGCCTTCCGGCGCGCATCCGTTCTTACACGACGTGATGCCGCACTCCTCGCGCAGCACCTCGAGCAGATGCATGCCGGGCTCGTAATGGGCTTCGATGTCTTTTCCGTTCAGGTGGAACTTAACGTGAGGCATCCGTAAGGGTTGTGGAACTGAAAGGTCTTAGGAATTAAGCACTTCGCAGTCCTTCCAGTATCGCATTTTGGAATAGCGCCGTGTATGATGATCGGCTGCTAAGCTTACGAATGGCCGCCCTTGAGCGGGCCCCCCTACGGAGGAAACATGTCAGAACCGTGGAAGACGGACAGCTGGTACACGAGCTTGTGGAACCACCTGCCCGAGGCGCGGAAGAACACCAAATTCCAGAAAAATCTGAAGATCCATGACGTCACGCTTCGCGACGGCGAGCAGCAGACGGCCGTGGTCTTCCGGCGCGAGGAGAAGGTCGCGATTGCCAAGAAGCTCGATGCGATGGGGGTTCACCGTATCGAAGCGGGTATGCCGGCCGTCTCCGAGCAGGATAAGGCGGCCATCGCCGACATCGCGGCGCTGGGCCTGAAGGCCGAGACCTTCGCCTTCGCGCGCTGTATCCCCGAAGAAATCAAGGTCGTCAAGAACACGGGCGTAAAGGGTGTCGTGGTCGAGATCCCCGCCAGCGACCACATGATCAAGTACGCCTACGGCTGGTCGTTCGATCGCGCGATGAAGTCGTCGATCGACACCACGCTGGCGGCGAAGGAAGCTGGTCTTTACACCGTCTTCTTCACCATCGACGCGACCCGCACCGAGCTGAACCGTTTCCTCGACATCGTCTCGCAGGTTGCTACCGAAGGCCACATGGATGCGCTGACCATCGCCGACACCATGGGCGTCGTCACACCCGAGGCGATTTCGGCGGTCGTGCCGAAGGTCATCGATCGCTTGAAGAAACCGGTCGAAATCCACTGCCACCAGGACTTCGGTCTGGGTGTCGCCAACACGCTCGCGGCCCTGCAGGCCGGCGCGTCGGTGGCACACACGACCATCACGGGACTCGGTGAGCGCGCGGGCAACGTGCCGATGGAAGATGTGGTCCTGTCGCTGCTCTGCCTGCACGACGTCAACATCGGCATCAAGACGGAGAAGTTCGTCGAGACTTCGAAGTTCGTCATGGATCTCGCCAAGGTTACGCAGCCGCCAAACCGGCCGATCGTCGGCGACAAGCTGTACGAGGTCGAGTCGGGCATCATCGCGGGCTGGGTGCGTCTCTGCCGCGCCGAGCAGCCGCTCGAGTACGTGCCGTTCCGGCCCGAGCTCGTCGGCCAGAAGCCGGTGAACATCGTCCTCGGCAAGAACTCCGGACCTCCATCGATCGAGGAGTGGGCGGAGAAGACCGGCATCAAGATCACGGACGAGGAGCGCATGGCGCTGCTGCTGGCTGTGAAGGCGAAGTCGTTTGAGAAGAAGGACCTGCTGACGGCGGAAGAGTTCAAGGAGATCGTCGGCAAGACGCTGAAGAACGCGGCGCTCGCTTAGTCGCGCGCCAACTTCCAACCTCTAACTTCAACTTCTAACTTCAATATAGAGGCCGACCCTTCAGGTCGGCCTTTCGTCTTAGAATCGCGCCACCTGCATGCCGCGTGGCACGACTTTCACCGCGGTCGCATCTATCGCACGCCGGTTGCCGGACGTCGAGGTGACGACCGCATACGGCCAGCCCGCAGTGAAGGTGCGCGGCAAGATGTTCGCCTGTATGGCGGCGCACAGGTCCGCCGAGCCGAACACGCTGGCGGTGATGATGGACTTCGCCAGTCGCGACGCGCTCATTGAAGACGATCCGCAGACCTACTATCTGAAGCCCCACTACGTGAACTATCCGTGTGTTCTCGTGCGGCTGTCGCGTGTCCAAGCCGACGCGTTGCAGGATCTGATCGCTGGCGCTCACCGTTTCATGAGCGCGAAGGCGAAGCGAGCGCCCATCAAGCGGCGGTAACGATGAGTCATATCGAGGGACGCGGGTCCTCGACTGCAAACCTCTAACTTATCTGGGCTGATCGGGACGGCAGGGCGTCGGATCCCAACCCTGCATGTCAGGAATCTTCTTGAAATGATTCGTAGTCGCGTACGGACCGGTGAGATACATCGGGTCCGTGATGATCGAGGTGACGACGAGCCATGACGTGCCATCAGGCTCGGTAAACGTGTCGTAGTACTCCTGCAGCCGCGTGTTCTCGCTGTAGGGAACGCCGTTCTTCCGCAGATACCCCGCCTTCATCTTCGTCGTGACGATGCCGAGGTCGCCGTTCGGTCCAGGCGTACGCCCCGCGCGACCCATGTTCACGCCCGCCCACTGCGCCACTGAGTAACCCTGCCACGTCGGCTGGAAATCGGCGGGCGGGGGCGCACCGAAATGGAGCATCCGCGTCTGCGTGCCCGAGTCGGTATCGATCTGCAGCGTGTTGTCGTCGGCCCAATGTATGTGCAGCCGGCCAGGGATGCGCATGATCGACGCGGCGCCGTAGGATCGGCACTCGTTGCCGCCGGCATCGTCAGCGGGCGTCCATTTGTTCGCGGCATCGCGCGCCGCCGGGTTCAGCGGCAGCATCGCGAACTCGCCTTTGGGCGGCATCTCCATCCGCAGATGCCAGTGCTCGGTGACCACGGCGACCCAGTAGCCGGTGAAGTCCTTCGGCGCCTGCGCGCGTGCCGTGGGAGGCGCGCCGCCGGCGCGCGCACCGCCTCCACGTCCCTGTCCCTGAGCCGCCGCAGTCGTGCCGACGATCAACACCAGCGCGACTGCCAGGGCGGACCCGAACGGTCCGCGCCGCTGAGGACTCCGGCGAATCACTTACTGGACCCTGCCCTTCCACTCCCAGCCGTCGGCCGGGCGCTTCACGGTTTCAATGAGGACGCGCGGCGCGGCCGCGTCTCTCGCCGCCTGACCCGTGACGATAATCTTGTCGCCCGCTCTGAGTGTGGTCCTCGTAATCGAGTACTGCTGCAGCTGGCTGACCGAGCCCCACTCGAGCGTCCAGCTCTTGGTCGTACCGTCTTTATCCATGACATCAATCTTCATGAACGAATGCGGATTGCGCCACACGAACTCGGTGACGACACCCTCGATCTGGACTTTGTTAGTGGAGTCGTACTCCGCGGAAAATGAGTGATGCGCCGACACCTGCCGGCTGCCGACGAGCAGCGCCAATCCGGCAACGAGCATCACGATCGTGCGTTTCATGAACCGTCTCCTTGGGCCGACCTGAAGGTCCGGCCCCTGCCTAATCACAAATCACAAATCACTAATCGCTAATCATTTCTTGAGGCTGTTATACGCCGCCTCTACAAACATATCGGTCGTCCACGCGCCGGTCGTCTTACCGTAGCGGGCGTCGTAATCGCGGGTGGGCCGCGCCGCCTTCACCTGCGCCAGCGTCATGCCGTTCTTGATCATGTCCTGAATGCGGTCGCGGATGATGGTGACCATGTCGCGGTAATAGGTCACATCCGCGTGGTCGCTGATGCGTCCGTGCGCCGGGATCACCTTCGTCCCGCCTTCGGCATTGTTACTAGGGACGGCAAACTCGATCAGCTTGTTCAAAGCATCCACTTCCGCGTTGATGCCACCGCCCAGCTTGGGGTCGATCATCGGGTAGGCGGTGAGGTCGAACAAGTCCCCGGAGCTGACCACATCGGATTTGCGGAACAGCACCACGCTGTTGCCGTCGGTTGTACCGGCGACTTTGGTGATCACCACCGGCTCGTCATTGAAATACAGCCGCTTCCACGGAGTCGTGAACGTATTGTCCGGCCACGAAGCTTCGGCCCGCGCCGGCTGCGTCCCGGTGGGCGCCGACATGCGGTTCAACACCGCCAGCGTGGAGACGACGGAGGCGCGATGCGTGTCGATGGCGCCCTGCGGGCCGGCGGCGTAGTCGGGCTCGCGGAAAGGTACGATTTCGCCAGTAGGCGCAATCTTGTCGTTGCCGCCAGTATAGTCGTCGCGGTGGCTGGTGTTGATGATGTAGCGCAGCGGTTTGCCCTTGGCAAGCGACTGGACGGCCTTTATCACCTTGTCGCTCATCGCCGCGGTGCCGGTGTCCACCAGCATCACGCCTTGATCGCCAACCTGCACCGTGATGTTTCCGCCGGCGCCGGCAAGCATGTAGACGTTGCCCTGCACGGGCAGGATCTCCACTTCACCCGGCGCGGGCGCGTCGAGCTTCGGTGGCCAGTCGACCTTCGCAGCGGCTCGTGCAGGAGCCTGCCCGCCACGACCCTGCGTATAAACGGGCGCGACGAGAATCGCAGCGGCGACTGCAGCCAGCGTCGCGCTGCGACCTGCCGTGTGCCATCTGCCCACTAGTTGCCCCCTTCGGACGCACCGGTCGCAACCTTCGGCGGCTTCGGCATCGTCTTCATCTTCGCGATGTATTCCGGATACGTCGTCTGCGCGCCGCCGAGACGCGGCTCGTACGGTGTGCCGAAGCGATCGGTCAGATCCTTCTGCAGACCCGGCAGCGGGCTCTTGCCCGGCAGGAAGTGAGGAACCGTCCCGCGCGGAATGGCGGTCTCGGTTGCCTCCTCGCATGGATACGGCGACATCGGCAGCGCGGGATCGAGCACCCACATCATCGTGCTGCGCACGTACGGCTCCGTCATCATCACCGGGTCGTAGACGATCGACGTGGTCTGCAGGTAATCACCCATGCGGCGATACCGCGTGCGGATCGTTGCCTGATCGCTGTGCATCAGGCCCGAGCGGCGTAGATACGCTTCTTTCAAGTGTGTCGTCGTTACAACGAGGACGTCGCCGTCCCACTCGCCGGTGGAGAAACCGCTCCAGGTGTGGAGCGCGTTGGCTGGCGGATGCGGCCGGCCATCCATCCAGATGGTCGTTTCCTGTTCCTGCTGATTCAGGTGACCGTGGTAGGCGATGACCTTCTGCGTCGCCTGATCGATGTCGGCCCAGATGCGCAGCGCGGAGAGAGGACCCTCGAGCGAGTAGTCCCACGCATGCGGGCGGCACGCCCACTCGGTGACGTCGAAATCTTCGGGCGACCAGCTCTGCACGCGCCAGCGCGCGGCATCGCTCACCGGCACGCCGGCGATGTCGCCGGTCATGCCGCTGCCGTCCTGATTACGAGGCAATGGGCGCCAGACGCCCATGAAGTCGGTCTGCGCAAATGCCGGCTGCGCGAGATACACGACGAGCGCGGTAAGAAGAGGTACGCGACGTAACATGGCGCGCGAATTTTACTTGCCGCTGGCGTCCAGAGTCAACGAAACCTTGACTTTGAGAAACGCGAAGTGATAGACAGCGCACACCTTAGCGGAGGGACAACTCACATGCGTCGCAGTGCAGCCCTGCTCCTCGTGTCTTCTTTTGCGTTGATTTTCAGTTCACCGGCGGACGTGTTCGCACAAGCCGTTTCGACCGCGCAGATCAACGGGACGATCAAGGACAGCGGCGGCCTGGCGCTGCCGGGCGTGACCGTCACGCTTACCCAAATCGATACCGGCCTCGTCCGCAGCGACACCACGAACGAAACCGGCGGCTACATCATCACCAACCTGCCGGTTGGTCCGTACCGGCTCGAAGCGATGCTGCAGGGTTTCCGCACGTTCGCGCAGACAGGGATCGTGCTCGACGTGAATTCGAATCCGACGCTGAACATCACGCTGCAGGTCGGGCAACTTGCCGAGACGATCATCGTCGAAGGTACCGCTCCGCTCGTCGAAACGCGCAATCCAGGCATCGGGCAGGTCGTCACCAACGAGCAGGTGCTCGAGCTGCCGCTGAACGGCCGTCAACTGACGCAGTTGATTCTTACGGCCGGCATGGCGTCTCCTTCCGGCGGCCTCGGTTCGAACGCGTTGTCGACTCCGCGCAATTACCCTTCCGCGCTCATCTCCGTGGCAGGCGGACTCGCCAACGGGATGAACTACAGTCTCGACGGCGCGAACCATAACGACCCCTACGCGAGCGTGAACCTGCCGCTGCCCTTTCCGGACGCGATGCAGGAGTTCAAGGTTGAAACCAACGCGCTGCCCGCGCAGTACGGCTTTCACTCGGCCGCGGCTGTCAACGCCATTACCAAGTCGGGCACCAATGCCGTCCATGGAGACGCTTTCGAATTCCTCCGCGACCACCGGTTGAACGCAAAGAACGCATTTGCGGCGATCGACCCGGCCACAGGCAAACGCCGCGATGACGGCTTGCACCGCGACCAGTTCGGCGGCACGCTCGGCGGACCGCTCATTGCGAACAAGCTGTTCTACTTCGGCGGTTATCAGGGGACGCGCATCGACGTCACGCCGAGCACGTTCTTCGCATTCGTGCCGACGGGCCAGATGCTGGCCGGTGATTTCTCGGCGATCACGTCGCCGGCGTGCAACACGGGACGCACCGTTGCGCTGCGCGCGCCGTTCGACGCCAGCAATCGAATTGCTCCGGCGCTCTTCTCGCCTGCAGCGGTGAACATCGCCGCGCGGCTGCCGAAGACGAACGACCCGTGCGGACGCGTCGACTTCACGCGCAAGCAGCACAACTTCGAGAACCTCGCCATCGGCCGCGTCGATTACACGATGAGCAGCAAGCACACCGTGTTCACGCGCTACCAGCTGGCCCGCTACAAGGCGCAGCCCGACAACGATCCGAACAACGTGCTGGCGTACTTCTCTTCACCCATCAACGACACGGTGCAATCGGTTGTCGTCGGCGACACCTACCTGCTGAGCTCGAACTCAGTGAGCTCCTTCCGATTCGGGTACAACAACATCAACATCCAGAAACCGTGGATCCATCAGTTCGACGGCCCAGACGTGGGCATCAAGATGGCGAACATGATGCCGGGCTTTCTGCGCGTGACGGTCACCGGCGCGTTCACGCTCGGCAACACGGGCGCAAGCTCGTCGAGCACACCGTCCAACGGTGTGCAGCTGTCGGAGGACTTGAGCATCATCCGCGGCGCGCACCAATTCGGGTTCGGCGGCAGCTTCATCCGCCAGGAGATTGACGGCAGCACCTACATCAACACGACAGGTCCGTTTACCTTCAGCGGCGCGACGACAGGCCTGGCGCTGGCGGATTTCATGCTCGGCCGCGCGCAGACCTTCGCGCAGGGAAACCGGATCTTCATCCACGACCACAGCTCGTACACCGGCCTCTACGCGCAGGATGCCTGGACGTTGACACCCAGGCTGACGGTGAACGCCGGGCTGCGCTGGGAGCCGTACCTGCCGTTTGTCGAGGACAACGGCCAGTTCAGCCACTTCGACCTGGCGCAGTGGCAGAGCGGCGTGCGCAGCACCGTCTACAAGAACGCGCCGACCGGCGTGATCTTCTCCGGCGATCCTGGTTATCCCGGCAAGTCTGCCGGCAGCCGCGATCTCTGGGAGTTCGCTCCGAGAATCTCCGCGGCTCTCGACGTGAACGGGGATGGCAAGATGACGGTTCGCTCCGCGTGGGGACGTTTCTACGACCTGCCGCACCTCTGGATGTTGTTCGGGTTCGCCACCGCGCCGCCGCTCGGCAGCACTCTGGTCGTGACCGGCCCATCGCTCGACGATCCGTTCGCCACCGTGCCGGGCGGCAATCCATTCCCGCTCCAGCGCAGCGCGGACATGACGTTCCCGCAGTTTGCGAACTGGGTGACCTACCCGCTCGACATGAAGAAGTGGTACGCCGATCAGTGGAACATCAGCTTCCAGCGGCAGCTCGGCACGTCATGGGCGGCATCCGCAAATTACGTGAACTCGCGCGGGCATCGCCTTCCCATCGGCGACAACATCAACCCGGCGGTGTTTCAGGCTGGCGCAACAACCGCCAACGTGAATCAGCGACGCACACTGTTTCTGCAGAATCCGCAGCAGGGGCAGTACTACGGCAACATCATCGCCATTCAAACCGTCGGCACATCCGTGTACGACGCGCTGCTGCTCTCGTTGAATCGCCGAGCCTCACGCGGTCTATCGCTGACCAGCAACTGGACGCTCTCACGCTGCATCACGGATCTGATCAACTACGAGCCGGGCATGGCGGGCTACGCGCTGTCGAAGCCTGGTGACGTCGCCTTCGACCGCGGCAGCTGCGGCGGTGGCGATCGTAAGCACGTCCTCAACGGTACTGCCGTCTATCAGATTCCGGCGTTCGCCAGGGGGACGGTCGGCGCCATTACCAACAACTGGCAGGTGTCGGGCATCGTCCGCGTGCAGTCAGGCGACCATTTCAACGTGGTTACGGGCGCCGACAGCGCGCTCACCGGGCAGACGAACCAGCGGCCGAACCAGATTTCATCGGACGTCTACAAGAAACAGGGCAATCAGTGGCTCAACCCGGCCGCGTTCCAGGCGCCGGCGCCCGGAACGTATGGCAACGTGCCGATCAACGCCTTCATCGGGCCCGGCGCGTTCAACGTGGATATGGGGATCACCCGGTCGTTCCGCACCGGCGGCAACGATCGTGAGGTCCAGTTGCGCGTCGAATTGTTCAATGTCTTCAACACCGTTCAGAAGCTCGATCCATTCACTGCGCCAAACGTTTACGCGGCGCTGAACAGTCCGACGTTCGGACAGATCACGACCGCTGCGGATCCACGGATCGTGCAACTGGCGTTGAAGTACGTATTCTGATTACTTGAACGATTCGTCGGGGAGAAGGCCCCAGCTCCACTCCTGCGGGTGATTGGAGTCTTTTGGACGACGGAATGTCAGCAGACGCACGCGATGATCCTCGGTGTTGCGACCCGGGCTGCCCGTGATGATCACGTGGTCGCCCGGCTTCAGCGTTTCCCGGTCCACCTTGCCCGCCAGCTGCGCGGGAGCAGCCCACTCGACGACGTAGCGCGTTTTCGACCCGTCCTTCTCGGTCACATCGACATCGACGAATGAGTGCGGATTGCGAAGCACGAACTGCACGAGGTCACCTTCGATCGTGACGGTCTGGTTCTCGATATAGGTCGCGGCGAAGGAATGATGCGCCCATCCGTGGGCGGCCACGCCGAGGACCATGAGAGCCAGCGGCGCGACGAGATAACGCTTCATAGCAACGATCCTCCTGCGGTGTCCGGATCCGGCGAACTATAACATGCCCTACGGCGTTCATTGCCCGCAGGTTCCGAACATGATATATGGTCCGCGACTGCGAAAGATTTCACTCTGCCTGATCGGCCTGCTCTCGCTCAGCGCGCCCGCATTTGCGCAGGTGGACCTGACCGGGTCCTGGGCGCCGCGGCTCTACGAAGACTACATCGAGCGCGGCCCCGGCTCCGACCTCGGCGATTTCACCGGTATGCCGATGAATGACGAGGCGCGGGCAAAGGCCCTTCTATACACGTCGAATCTTCCGTCCACGGTCGAACGCCAGTGCCTGCCGCAATCGCCATGGGTGTTGCAGTACCGTCCGCGCGGCATCTCGATCTGGGCCGAGGAAGATGGCGACGGCAACGTCATGGCCTGGAAGCTGGGCGGCGATTATCTACGCGGCACCGTTACGATCTGGATGGACGGGCGCGCCGAGCCGTCGCCGAATTCGCTCGCGTCCGCCGAAGGCTTCAGCACCGGCAAGTGGGAAGGCGACACGCTCACCGCCAAGACCACGCATGTGAAGACCGCGTGGATTCGCCGCGGCAACGGCATCCCGGGCAGCGATCAAAGCACGTTCACCATCCACCTCACCCGTCACGCCGATCTGCTGACGATCGTCACCATTCAGGAGGACCCGGTCTACCTCACGGAACCGCACGTGGTCAGCCGCGTGTGGCAGCTCGATCCGCGCGCCACTCCCGGCAACTACGTCGAGACCAACTGCAACACCGCGAACGAAATCCCGCGGCTCGAGGACACCGGCATGGTCCCGCACTATCTTCCCGGCCAGAACCCGGAAGCGGATTTCATGCTGCGGACCTACAACCTGCCGAAGGAGGCCGCGATGGGATACGCGGAGAGTCTGTATCCCGAGTTCCGGAAGAAGATCAAAGGCCGATACACGCCTCCGGCGTCATGCGGACGGTACTGCTGCGGATGGATCGAGCGTCAGGGACTACCGGGCGCCGCGCCCGGCCTGTCGTGCAACGACGGCGGTCTCGGCGACCTTCATCCGACCGCTCGCGGCAAGCCGGAGGGCACCGCCAAATGATGCGCGGCGTCCTGGTTATTCTGTATGTAGTCAGCGCCGCGACATTTGCCCATGCCCAGCAGCGGCCGGATATTTCGGGCAACTGGATCCTCAACGGCGGAAAGACGACGTTCGGCGAGTGGCATCTCACCGACGCGGGCGACCGCCGCTTCAAGGCCTACGATTTCAAGAAGGACGATCCATCGCTCAAGTGCATCGGCTCGAGCTGGACGCGCGTCTGGCTGAATCCGAACGTCCTCGTCAAGATCACGCAGAATGCGAAAGACGTTCGGCTGCAGTACGAGTGGATGGACATCGATCGGCGCATTCCGATTGTCGATCCAGGCGCTCTGCGGCCGATGCGGTCCGTGCCGATTCCAATGATGCCGGCGCTGGGGACATCCGTCGCGTGGTACGACGGCGACGCGCTCGTCATCGAGACGCGCGACGTCGCGCCGGGATACGTCTCCACGATGCAGGAATGGGCGGGGCTGCCGCAGAGCCGGATGATGCGGACGATCGAGCGGCTCTCGCTGGCCAATCCCAACCTGCTCAACATCAACATTACGCACGTTGATCCGGCGAACTACCGTGAGCCGCTCATCGTCAACATCACGTATCCACGATCCAAATTCGAGCTGATGCACTATGGCTGCGATCCAAAGGATGCCCAGATCACCGAGCCGAGCAAATAACGTCGCCGCGCTTTCGCTGCTCGCCGCGCTTGTCGCGCTGACGGCGCCGGTGCGCGCCCATCACTCGGTGCCGGTCAACTTCGATCAGTCGAAGGAAATCACCATCACCGGCAAACTCACCGAAGCGAAGTGGATCAATCCGCATTCGCGGTTCCGGCTTGACGTGACGCAGGACGACGGCAAGACCGTCGAGTGGCTGGTGGAGATGGGTGCGGTGAATACGATGCGGAGGGCCGGCTTCGAGATCGACAAGTTCGTCGTCGGCGACACGCTCACCATCATCGGCTGGCCGGGCCGCGACCGCGAACGCACGATGCTGCTGCGCACGGCTGTTCTGAAGGACGGCACGCGGCTCAGTCCGTGATTGGGTTCATTGGGTTCAAAGGGTTCAAGAGGTTCAGAGGGTTCCTGAATCCCAGCGTCAAACGGTCCACGGATTGACGATTGGAACAGCCATGTCGCTGAAATGTCGGACGTTTCGCGTCGCGAGCGTGGCGTGCCGCGCGAGCGCGATGCCCGCGATTTGTGTGTCTCGCAAGTCCGCAGGGCGGCCCTGCGCCTGACGCTCCGCGGCAATTGACGCGGCAGACGCGGCCGCGGCCATATCGAAATCAAGGACCCGGTTGTCGAGATCTTCTTCGAGCAGCTGCGCAAACGCGGCCGCGAGTGTCCGGCGCCGCCGGCCGGTGGGCAACAGGGCGATTCCCAGGTGCGCTTCGAAAACAGTGACGCTCGTAATCCAGACCGATTCGGCAGGTTGGCGATCGAGCCACTCCACCACTCGGGCATCCGGAGCGGTGCGCATCAGCTCCGAGATGACGTTGGTGTCGAGGATGATCATTCGTCGAAATCGGCAGGCTGCGCGCGCCCACCGCGGACTTCAGGCAGCGCGCGTGGAAGGCCGACTTTTCTAAAGCGAGCCGCGATTCGCGATCCGAGCTTCTCGACGGGGCGACCTTCTTCTTTCGCCGCGTTGCGCAGGATATGCCGCACCTCTTCCTCCATGCTGCGGCGATTGCGCTTTGCGCGGCGCTGAAGGCGGCGCTTGACACTCTCCTCGAGCTGACGCACCACGAACTGGGCCATCGCCAACAGATGATATCACGATATCTCTGGTGGCGTGCCGCTCGGCGCTCGAGCGCTGTCACCTGAACAGACCGTCGGCGAAGAACGCCGCGGCCGCGAGGTCAATCGCTCTTCTTGTGTTGCGCAAGCAGCCAGGCGATCGATGTTGCATCAGCAAACGCCGTATCGTCGGCATGAGGCCGAGTCGAAGCAACGCCGCGTGCGTGAAATCCGGAAAGCGCGAGCGACGCTTCCGCGTCGACTTCCGGGAGCGTAGCGACGTGAGAGCGATTTCCGGCGTGCGGACCTGAAGGTCCGCGGCTACGTTCGTACCGGTTATCTGGGCTGATCCGCGCGGCAAGGCGTCGGATCCCACTTCGATCCGTCGCGCTCCTTCTTGAACGCCACGCTGTTCACGTACGGCTGCGTGAGGTAGGTGGGGTCGGTGACGATGGTATCGATCACCAGCCACGTGTCGCCGTTCGGTTCCGTGAACAGATCGTAGAACTCCTCGACAGACGCGTTCTCGCTGTACGGAACGCCGTTCTTACGCAGATACCCGGGCCGCAGCTTCGTCGTCACGACGCGCAGATCGCCTGCGCCTTTGGCGGCGCCCATACGTGCAGGGCGACGCCAGGTCGCCGCCGAATAGCCCTGCCAGCTTGGCGCCTGCGCGGGCGGCGCGCCACCGCCGAAGCGCAGCAGCCGCGTCTGTGTGCCCGCGTCGGTGTCGATCTTCAGCGTGTTGTCGTCCGCCCACGCGATGTGCAGGCGCCCAGGTACGCGCATGATCGTCGGAGCGCCGTACGAACGGCAGGCTTCGCCAGCGGCCTCATCCTTCGCCGGATCCCACGTGTTGGTGACGCGCCGCGCCTCCGCATTCACCGGCAGCATCGTCGTGTCGCCCTTCGGCGGCACCATCATGCGCAGATGCCAGTGCTCCGCGACCACAGACACCCAGTAACCGGTCAGATCCTTGATTGCGCCGGCGCGTCCGCTCTGCTGCGGCGCAGCGCCGCCCGCTCGTCCTTGCGCGAACGCCACACCCGGCAGAAGCAAGGCCAGAATCAGGGAAGCCCGAAGCTTCACTCGACGACTCCCTGCCACTCCCAGCCGTCCACCGGCCGCTTGATCGAGAAGATGCGGATGCGATGCGCCTCCGGATCACGGCCCGGCTCTCCCGCCGCGATGATGTGATCCCCGAACTTCAACGTCGTACGCGTCACCGGGAACTTCGCCGCGGACAGCTGCGTGCTGGAGCCCCACTCGAGATTCCACGTCTCCGTTTTGCCGTCTTTCGTCATGACCTCGATGCGCACGAACGAGTGCGGATTCCGCCACACGAACTCCTTGACGACGCCTTCGATCTCGACTCGCTTTCCAGACTCGTATGCCGCCGTGAACGAGTGGTGCGCGAACGCACGGCCCGCACCGGCAGTGACCACCAGGATGGCGACGAATATGAGGGCACTGCGTTTCATGCTTATTTGCCTCCAAGGCTTCTGTACGCCGCTTCGATGAACATGTCGGTCGTCCACGGACCCGACGTGTGGCCGAAGCGCGGGTCGTAGTCGAGCGTTGGCTTCGCCGCCTTGATCTGCGCCAGCGTCTGGCCGTGCTTGATGCCATCCTGGATGCGGTCGCGAATGATGCCAACCATCTCGCGGTAGTACGCAACATCCGATTGATCGAGCAGCCGTCCGTGGCCAGGAATGACGAGCGTGCCGAGCTCGGTCTTCGTATCGGGAACCGTCAGGTCGAGAACGCGGTTCAACGCCTCGACGACCTGACTGATGCTGCCGCCCGCCTTCACGTCGATGTACGGATAGTTCGTCATGTCGATCAGATCGCCGACGCTGATCGCGTCATCGAGACGGAAGTGGACGATGCTGTTGCCGTCGGTGTTGGATGGCACATGCATGATGAGCACGGGCTCGTCGTTGAAATAGAGCTTCTTCTGCGTGCTCGAGTACGTGTCGTCCGGCCATGCGTCCTCGGGATGCTTTGACACCTGACCGGTGGGTGCCGACATGCGCTCGAAAATCGACACGAACGAGATGATCGAGGCGCGATCCTTCGTCAGCGCATCGGACACCCGCGGATCGGTCGCGACGCGGAAGCGGATCGTGTTGCCTGCCAGCGCAAGCTTTTCGTTGCCGCCGACGAAATCGTCGCGCTCAGAGGTATTGACGACGTAGCGGATCACGCCGCGCGGAGAGATCGATTTGATCGCGGCGAGCACCTTGTCGGTCATCGTTGCGGCGCCGGTGTCGACAACCATGACGCCGTCGCTGCCGGCGGAGATGGTGATGTTGCCGCCGGCGCCAAGAAGCATCGACACGCGCCCGCGTACCGGCAGGATGTGCACCTGCCCGTCATTCGCACCCGCCAGCGCCGGCTTCCAGGCCCACGCCGGCCGGGGCGTCTGCGTCTGCACACGCGGCGCGCCGACGACGAGCGCCGCGGCCGCCAACACCACGGCCGACACGTGATACCTGATACCTGAAACCTTCCCGAAGCTCATTGGCCTCGCTCCGCCGCCGGACCTTTCTTCGCGTTCGTGCGCGGGAACGGACCCAACTTCTTGATGTATTCGGGATACATCGTCTCGGCACCGCCCAGGCGCGCCTCGTACGGTGTGCCGAACTCGTCGTTCTCCTCCGGATTGTGCGCCGGCAGCAGGCTCTTGCCCGGCAGATAATGCGGCACGCTGCCATGCTCGACGACGCTCTCTGTCGCCTCCTCGCACGGATACGGCGGCAGGACCAGATTCGGATCCAGCGCCCAGATCAGCGACGTGCGGATGTACGGTTCGGCGAAATACACAGGGTCGTAGATGATGACCGTCGCACGCAGGTAGTTGTTGTTCAGCCTCTTGTAGCGGATGCGCACTGTCGCATCGTCGCTGCGCATCGGCCCCCAGCGGCGAATGTAGTTCTCCTTGAGATGGGTGACGGATTCGACGAGCACGTCGCCGTCCCATTCGCCTGTCGCAAAACCGCTCCAGGTGTGAATCGCGTAGTCGGGCGGCCGCTGACGGCCGTCCATCCAGATGGTGGTCTCCTGCTCGCGCATCGACAGGCGGCCCCGATAGGCAACAACCGTCTGCGTCGGATCGTCGATCTCGGGCGTGAAGCGCATCTGCGCGGCGCCTGCCTCAATCGAAAAGTCCCATGAGTGCGGACGGCAGACGAACTCGGGCACGTCGAAGTTCTCGGGCGCCCAGCTCATGGCACGCTGCCGCCCCGCGGCGCTGAGTGGAAGGCCCGCGTAGTCGCCGTCCATACCGCTGCCGTCCTCATTGCGTGCGAGCGGACGCCACATGCCGGTGATCACGTCGGTCTGCGCCAGTGTGGGAAGGCCCGACAGGAGGACCAGCGCTGCCAGCAAGCCAATTCGTTTCAACCGCCGTCTCCCCGCGTACCCAAAGGTCCGCGTCTACCACCTCGAGCTCTCGAACGCCTGTAGTTGCCGACCTTCACGTCCGCTAAAACGTGTACTTCAATGCCAGCTGAATAATGCGTGGATCGCTCGCGCCAGTAATCAGTCCGAAGTTCGGGCTGTTCAGCGCCGACACCGGCGTCGCCAGATTCACGCGGTTCAACACGTTGAACGCCTCGGCGCGGAACTGCACCTGCCGCTCGCCGCCCACGCGGAACGACCGCACGATTCCGACGTCGACGTTGAATCGTCCCGGACCAATCAGGCTGTTGTTCTCCAGGTTTCCGAACTGCCCCGTCGCCGGCGCACGAAATGCGGCCGGGTTCAGCCACCTGTAGCCCTGCTTCACATAGACATCGTCCGAAATCTGATCGGGCCGCTGGTTCGCCTGTCCGTTGAGCGCGTTGTCGACCCCCGTCGTCGCGGAAAAGTGAATGCCGCTTCGCGCGCTGACGATCGTTGAAAGCTGCCAGTCGCTGGTGAGGACGCGCACGACACCGGTCGACGCCCCCGGAACCTGATACACGGCCGACAGATTGACGACGTGCTTCTGATCGGTTGCGCCGCAGCTGCCGCGATCGAACGCGGGATCACCCGGCTTGGTCAGCTCGATGCCGGCAACTGACGGCTCGTAGTTGATGATGTCGGACTCGCAGGTCGAGATCGTCCAGTTGCCCGATACGAACAGGCCGTTCGCCGATCGATGCTGCGCGGACAGCAGCAGTCCTTTGTAGTTGGACGTGCCGATCGGCTCGACACCGGTGATCGTGCCGTAGTACTGCCCCTGCGCCGGATTGAGCTGCGACAGCAGCCGCCGCTGATTGGTCGTCGCCGTCGTCGCGCCAGCGCTGTAGATCGCCGGGTTCAGCTGATCGCCGACAGGCAGACGGTGGCCGCGGCTCTCGAGGTAGTTCGCCGAAACCATCCATGCGGCGCCTACCTGCCGCTGAACGCTGACATTCCACTGATCGAAGTACGGGGGCCTCATGTCGAGCGGGAACGTCACGAACCCGCCGTAGAGCGGGAAGTTCATGGCGGGGTTGGCGACGATGGGGAATGGGTTGCCGCCGGGCGTGTTCACCCACGGATCGTCGAACGTGCCGTTGTTGACAACGAGCTCGGTGCCGAATGGCGTGCCGCGATCGAAGCCGAGGAAATTCCAGATGTGGGGAAGGTCGTAGAAGATGCCATAGGCTGCCCGCACTGTCATGCGGCCGTCGCCCTTCGGATCCCAGACGCCAGCCAGCCGCGGGGCAAAGTCCTTCAGGGACTTCTTGCTGACGCCGTGGCCCGGATAATCGGGATCGCCTTCGAAGAGGACGCCAACCGGCGCGTTCCGGTAGACCGTGCTGTGCACGCCTGCTTTGAACTGCTCGAGGCTGAAGTGGTTTGCGTGCTGCTGGTCGTTGACGTAGGGAAGATACGGATCCCACCGCAGACCGACGTTGAGCGTCAGGTTCGACGACACCTTCCAGGCATCCTGGGCGTAGAGGCCGATGTACGGCATCACTCCGCCGGGCCCGTACACCTGTCCCTGCGTAAACGTCGCCGGACGTCCAAGGAGAAAGTCGGCGAGACCGAGCCCGGTGTTCACACCGGTAAAGGCGAAGTTGCCGGCGGCCGATCCGTACGAGGTGGACGAGAGTCCCGACCGGATGTAATTCGCACCGAATCCAATCTGATGCGCACCGCGCACGAGGCTTACGTCGTCAACGATCTGAAACGCCGTCGTCTTGATGGCGCTCGGTTTCGCGCCGGTCGGTCCCAGCGAGAATCCACCGGAGACCGTGAACGCGGTGAAGCCGGGGAGCGGTGTGGCGATGTTCTTCACGCCCAGGCTCTTCGCGTCGAAAAACGGCACATAGCCCTTGTCGACCTCCGAGTTGTTGTAGGTCGCGCGGAACGAGTTGACGGTGTTGGGCCCCAGCAAATACGTATCGCCGAAGACGAACGAGTGAATGGTGTCGTCGATCGGTCCGTTGGCGTACGCCAGAACGTTGTTTGGATCGTTATCAGGCTTGGAGGTCAGGCGCGCGAGCTGATAGCGGCCGAACATCGAGTGGTTGTTGTTCCACTGGTAGTCGAGGCGGCCGATGGCCAGATGCTCGGTGCTCTCGGTCTTCCTGTCGAAGAATGACTGGCCACATTCGTTCTGTGGCTGCGGCAGCTTCGAGGTGAGGGCGAGCGCCGCCGGTGAGAACTGGGATGGCGACACGGTCGTGCCCGCAAACGGCGCGCGCAGCGCGATGGTGCGACCCGCGTTGCACGCCGGCGAGGTGATCGCTGCAAAGTCGCCCCGCAGCATCGCCGCCGTCGGCACGAACTGGAAAAAGCTGGTCGGGGTGACGTTGACCTTTGTCCCCTGGTAGCCGCCGAAGAAGAACAATTTGCTCTGCACGATCGGTCCGCCCAGCGTGCCGCCGAACTGGTCGCGACGCAGGCCGTCGTCGCGGCGCTTCCCATCCGGACCAATCGCCGCGAAGGCGTTTGTCGCATTGAGCGCATGGTGACGCAGGAACTCGAACGCGTCGCCGTGCATGGTGTTCGTGCCGGACTTCGTCACCGCGTTCACCGCCGCCGCAGAGTGATGACCGTACTGCGCGGGCAGGGCGCTCGTCTCAACCTTGAACTCCTGCATCGCGTCGGGGAACGGCAGCGGCAGGTTCAGGTTGTTGAATGGATCGTTGTGGGTGCCGCCGTCAAGCAGATATGTCATCCCGTTCGACAGGCCGCCGGCGACGACGATCGTCGTGTTGGGGTAGCTGCGAACACCTGTATTCAGCACGTTGCCGCCGGGCGCGTCAGCGGTGCTCTTTCCACCCGTCGCGAGCCCCGCCTGAAACACGAGCTCGGTCAGCTGACGTCCGTTGAGCGGCAGCTCGACGACCTGCTGATTCGTGATCACCTGGCCGATGCCGGGATTCCTCGTCTCCACCAGCGCAGCGGTCCCTTGCACCGTAATCGTTTCCGCGAGCTGGCCGAGCTGCAGCGTCAGGTTCAGGGTCGGATTCGCGTTCACTTGCAGGACGATGCCGGTCTGCACGAACTTACGGAACCCTTGCAGTTCCGCCTCGAAGCGATACGGACCGATCGGGAGGTTCTGAAGGATGTAAGACCCGGCTTCGTCCGAGATCGTCGAGCGCACCAGGCCCGTGTCGGTCTGCGTGACCGTAATCGTCGCACCCGGCAGGCCGGCACCGCTTTCATCGCGCACCGTACCGTTGATCTGTGCCGTGGAGACCGATTGTGCGGAAGCCGTTGCAACGCAAAGGAGCACGAACATCCCGACGAGCCGGTAGCGCATGGGTTCAGCTCCTCGAAAACGGGTGGAAAAGCGCGGCGAATATACCACGGAGACCTCGAATGGTTTATGCTTCGCGCGACCATGAATGCAGCGCGTTTTTGCAGTAAATCGACGCTTGGGGTGATTGCCGCGGCACTCGTTTTCGCGGCTGTGGACGCCCGGGCGCAGCAGCTCGATACCATACAAATCCGGCCGAACGTCTGGGTGATCTTCGGCGCGGGTGGCAATGTCACGGTGCACCTCGGCGAGGACGGCGTCATTCTCGTGGACAGCGGATCGGAAGCGATGGCCGACCGCACGCTCGCGGCGGTGCGCGCCATTACGAAGGCTCCAATCCGCATGATCATCAATACGAGCGCGGATCCGGAGCATGTCGGCGGCAACGACAAGGTCGGTGCCGCGGGCGTGCCGATCAACCCCGATAACTTCACCGACGAAGAGCGCGCCACCGTGCTCTCCCACGAGAACGTGCTGCAGCGGATGAGCGCGCCGAAGAATCGCAACGAGAAGCCCGCGCCGACTGCCATGTGGCCCACCGAGACATTCACCTCGAAATACCGATCGTTCTACGTCAACGACGAGGCGGTGCAGGTCATCAGGCAGCTGGGCGCCGTTTCCGACGGCGACGTCCTGGTCCATTTCCGACGCGCCGACGTAATCGTCACCGGCGACATCGTCGACCTGCGGCACTTCCCCGTTATCGACCCGGCGAAGGGTGGCAGCATCCAGGGCGAGCTCGAGGCGCTGAATCGACTGCTGGATCTCACCGTTCCGCCGATGCCACTCGTCTTGAAGCCTGGTCGGACGATCGTCGTCCCCGGCCATGGCCGCATCTCGGACTACGGCGAGCTGGTCGACTACCGGGACATGGTGACGACCATCAAGGACATCATCGAGGACATGGTCAAGAAGGGGATGACACTCGAGCAGGTGAAGGCGGCGAATCCGACCGCCGGCTACCGCAAACGGTACGGGTCCGACACTGGGCCGTGGACGACCGACATGTTCGTCGAAGCGATCTATAACGGACTCAAGAACGCAACGAAACCGTCGGCGGGAAAAACAAATTGAAATCCCAACTTCCAAGTTCCCAATTCCAAATTCCAATCACCGCCGCGTTTGTGGCGGTGCTTGCGTTGAACGTGTCGGCACAGGGCCGCGGCGCGGCTCCCGCCGGCCGCGCCGGCGGCCCACCGTCAGCGCGCGCAGCCGCTCCGTTCGATCCCACCGGCTACTGGGTCGCGATCATCTCTGAAGACTGGCGCTGGCGCATGGTGACGCCCGCGAAAGGGGACGTCGTCAGCATTCCGCTCAGTCCTGAAGGTCTGCGCGTCGCCGAGGCGTGGGATCCGGCCAAAGACGAAGCCGCGGGTGAGCAGTGCAAGGCGTACGGCGCGGCTGGCCTGATGCGCGGACCGACGCGGCTGCACATTACGTGGCAGGACGACAACACACTGAAAATTGAATCGGATTATGGTCAGCAAACGCGCCTGCTTCGTTTCACTGGGGTAAGTGGGGCGAGTGAGGCGGGTAGGGCAGGTGCGGGTGCGAAAACGTGGCAGGGCGTGACCACCGCACAGTGGGTGATGGCGGCCGGCGGTGGACGCGGACGCGGCGGCGCTCGCCACGGATCGATCAAGTCGGTGACGACCCAGATGCGCCCGGGCTACCTGCGGAAAAACGGCGTGCCCTACAGCGACCGGGCTACGATGACCGAGTACTGGGATCTGCACACGGAAACCAACGGCGATCAGTATCTGGTGGACACCAACGTCGTTGACGATCCCGTCTACCTGCAGACGCCGTGGATCACCTCGCTGCACTTCAAGAAGGAGAAGGACGGCAGCAAGTGGGATCCCTCAACCTGCGACGCGAGGTTCTAGCAATGAGGCGTATCGTTTTCCTGGCTTTCGGGGCGCTGGCGATGAGTGTTCCCGCGTTCGCGCAGATCGAGCTGACCGGCTCGTACTCGCCGATTCTCTACGAGGACTACATCGAGCGCGGTCCCGGTTCGGACCTCGGCGACTTCACCGGCATGCCGATGACCGACGAAGGGCGCGCGAAGGCGCTGCTCTACACATCGAACCTGCCGTCTACGGTCGAGCGCCAGTGCCTCGCGCAGGCGCCGTGGGTGCTGCAGTACCGGCCGCTCGGCATGCGCATCTGGAGCGAGGTGGACAAGGACGACAAGGTCGTCGCGTGGAAGATCGAAGGCGACTACCTGCGCGACACGCTGACGATCTGGATGGACGGCCGGCCCGAGCCTTCACCGAATGCGCTCTCGACCGCGGCCGGCTTCAGCACGGGCAAATGGGAAGGCGACACGCTGACGGTACGGACGACGCACGTCAAGACAACGTGGATTCGCCGCGGCAATGGCATTCCTGCCAGCGATCAGACCACCTACTGGGTGCACCTCACTCGGCACGACGACCTGCTGACGGTTGTCACCATCCAGGAGGATCCTTTCTATCTGAGCGAGCCGCACGTCGTCAGCCGCGTCTTCAAGTTCGATCCCCGCGCGAATCAGGGCGGCCGATCGATCTGCAATACCGCGAACGAGATCCCGCGGCTCGAGGATTCGGGCATCGTCCCGCATTACCTGCCGGGTCAGAATCCCGAGGCCGACTTCATGATGCGAACGTACAACCTGCCGAAGGAAGCGGCGCTCGGCTATGCGGAATCGCTCTACCCCGAGTATCGCCACAAGCTGAAAGGCGTCTACACGCCGCCGGCATCATGCGGCCGGTATTGCTGCGGATGGATTGAACGTCAGGGCCTGCCGGGGGCAGCGCCCGGCCTCTCGTGCAACGACGGAGGCCTGGGCGAGCTTAATCCGGTGGTCAAAGGCAAACAGGACGAGGGCAAGAAATAAGTTCCAAGCTTGTTAAGGCTTTCTCTCAAACGCAGCCACATTGATGCTCGAGCCAATGATGTGGCCGTCCATCGCCTTGCGGATGTCTGCCTCTGTTGCTCCCGCTGGAAGATCCAGCTTCGTATCCAGCGCAAACAGATTGAACAGATAGTGCAGCCGTCCGACACCGACCGGCGCACACGGTCCGCGATAGCCTTGGATGTTGCGCTGCCCCGCTGCCTGATGGCTGCCGTCGGGTAGATCGCCGGGCTTGAGCCCCTTCGCAACCGACGTCGCCGTCGCGGGAATGTTGTAGACCACCCAGAACATCTCCATATTGATGCCCTTGTTCGGGTGATTATCCGGGCCGTTCAGCGCGAGCACGAAGCTCTGCGTGCCGGCCGGCACATTCGTCCATGCAAAGGGCGGATTGATGGCGCTCGGGTTCTGCGCATTGCCGCCGTTGGCGTAGCAGGTGAACTCGAGCGGATACTCGCCGCCGTCGGTGAAGCCTGGACTAGTCAGCTTCAGGCGCGGCATCGGCGCCTCGCCGCGGCCACCACCACCTCCACGTTCCTGCGCCGATGCCGTGCCGGCGATCGCTAGCAGAGCCACAATACCAACCAGCCGTTTCATAAGCTTCTCCTTGGCGCGCCGGACATGGGGCGCCCTACTTGGTCGCGTCGCCGCCGTCGACGATGACGTTCTGCACTTCGCCGACGCCGTTGCGGCGGCGATGCTCGGCGGCTGTCTTGTACTCCTCCGACTCGAAGCACGCCACCGCCTGCTCGAACGTCGGGAATTCAATCACAACATGCCGGTGAAAATATTCCGGGCCTTCCATCTGACGATATCGTCCGCCGCGCGCCAGAATTTTCGCCCCGTGCTTCTTGAAAATGCCGGGCAGCGGGTCCGTGTATTTCTTGTATTCGACAGGGTTGTTGATCTTCGAATGCGCTATCCAGTAGGCAGGCATGGGGCGAGATTATATCGGTGGTTCGCAGGTTCGTGGGTCCGGAGGTTCGCGGGTGATGGTTGGTAACATCGGGGCATGAAGCTTTCGCGGCGCGGCTTTGTCGCGGGCCTCGGGCTGACGGTCTTCGCACGGTCCGCTCGAGCTGCTGACTACACCTTCACGCAGTACCACAACCAGGTCGCGGAAAGCCCGCTGCACCGGCAGCTCGTGGCCATGTGGCAGGACGTCCGCAGGGAAACGGCCGGCCGAGTCGAGACGCGCGTCTACGCGCAGAACAACAACATCCCCGGCAGCGATCCGCAGGCACTGCGGATGCTCGCAGCCGGCGAAATCGAGTTCTTCACGCTGATGGGCGGCGTGCTGGACCGCGTCGTGCCCGTCACCGCGGTGCAGGACATGCCGTTCGCCTTTCGATCCGCGGAACACGCGCATCGCGTCATGGACGGCCCGCTCGGCGCCTACCTTCGGAGCGAAATCGAGGCGCACGGCCTGCGTGCGTTTCCGGTCGGCGCGTTCGACAATGGCATGCGGCAGATTTCAATCACGCTGCGGCCTGTCGTCGTACCTGCAGATCTGATGGGCATCAAGATGCGCACCCCGGATGCGCCGCTGATTGCCGATACCTTTCGCGCGTTCGGCGCGGAGCCGGTCACGGTCAACAGCGCGGATATCTACGCGGCGCTGAAATCCGGAAAGGTGGATGCGCAGGAGAATCCGTTGGCGCTCATCGAGCTGTTCAAGCTGTACGAGGTCGTCCGCTACATCAGCGTGACGAATCACATCTGGTCAGGCTTTAACGAGCTCGCACATCTGCCGACGTGGAAGCAAGTGCCCGCCGATGTTCAGACGATCATCGAGCGGAATGTGGCGAAGCACGTGAAGCTGCAGCGTCAGCAGCAGGCGGCGCTGAATGCGCGGCTGCGGACGACCCTCGCACAGCAGGGCGCCACGTTCAATATCGTCGAGCAGATGCCGTTCCGCCGGATGCTCGGTGGCGTCTACGAGAAGTGGAGGAAGGAGCTCGGCTCGCGCTGCTGGTCGCTGCTGGAGGCCGAAACGGGTCCGCTACCGCTTTAGCCGGACCTACTTTGTTGCAGCCTTCACGGTCGGTTGCGTGACGATCGGCTTCAGATTCACGCTCCACGACAACGGCAGCGTCACCGGGTCGTAGCACAGACGATCATCACAGGCCTGATAGCTGAGAGCGCCTCCGATGGTCATCGCTGCTTGCTTCGCCAGCGCCGTACGTGCTGCCGCCGATCCATCCAACACGACGTCCTGAGTGATCGTGAACGCCTTCTGGTAGGTCGGCACGCGCTCGTTCAGCGGCTTGAAGAAGTACACCTCCGACGGCGGGTAGACCGGCGCGAGCGCACGGATGTACTGCGCGGGCAGTACCTTCAAGTTGATCACCTTGTAATTGCCGGCGCCTGGCGCGTAGACGTGCACGCCGTTATGCGGCATCACCTGCGCCACGATCGAAAAGCGATTGCCCGGAGCAACCGAGCTGTCGGAGGGATACGTCACCACGTCCAACTGCGCCGACTGCACGCGCGTGGCGGCGACGGATGACCCTCCTTCATTGAGCCGCACGCGGATGCTCGACACGGTGTCGCGAACGGTGTAGGAGTCCTCGAAGAAACGCGCCTTCACTCGTCCGCTGCGATCGACGATGAAGGTGCCGGGGAACGGGATGCCGCGCTGCCGCTCATTGGCGCCGTTGGCGGAGACATAGAGCTTCACGCGCGCCATCACGTCAGGATCGTTGCCCTTCGGGCCGAGCCCCTCTTCGGCAACAGTATTCAGGATGCCGTAGCGTTTGATCGTGGCGGACCCGACGTCGGAGAGCAGCGGGAACGTGATGCCGTGCTGCTGACTGAAGGCTTGGAGAATGTCCTGTGAATCGTAGCTGATGCCGACGAGGCCGAGCCCATCCTTGCGCAGCGTGTCGTACTGGCTTTGCAGCTCCAGCAACTGCGTCTTGCAGTACGGGCACCAGTCAGCAGACCGATAGAACACGACCATCGCGCCCTTCGGCCCCATGATGGACTGCAGCGTCCGTTTCGTCCCGTGCTGATCCGCCAGCGAGAAATCCGGAACGGTTTGGCCGACCTGTGGACCGAGTTTCGACACATTGACGCGGCGTACATCCTGCGCCGATGTCGCGACGCTTGCCGCTGCAATCAACGCGCAGAACATAACTGCTCGGCTCATCACCATGCATGCTCCTGTTCGTAACGCGATCAATACTACTGCGCGGAGGCTTCATATGGCGTCGCGAAGACACTTCGTGGGGATGGTGCTCGGTTCTGCCGCTCTGGCCGTTGCCGCAAGCCGTCTCGGCCGCGCGCAGCAGCGCGGAACCGGCGGCCGCCACATCCTCGTGCTCGACGTGATCGAGACGATGCTCGATATCAACGCGCTTCAGCCGCATTTCGCCGCGGCGTTCGGCGATAGTCAAGTGTTGAAGGAATGGTTCGCCAGCCTTTTGCTGTACGCGAATGTGGCAACGGTGGCGGGGCCGTACGCCGACTTCGGCACTCTCGCAGGGGCGGTGCTCGACATGACCGCCGCGGCACATGGAAAGACGCTCTCCGTCGACGATCGGACGCGCATTCTGCAAGGAACTCTATCGCTGCCCGCCCACCCTGACGTCAAAGACGGTCTCAGGCGCCTGAAGGATGCCGGATTCCGTCTGGTGACGCTCACCAATTCCGCTCCCGCGACCGTGGCGCAGCAGTTGAAGAATGCGGGCCTGGCCGATTTCTTCGAGCGATCGTTCTCCGTCGACGCGGTCAAGAAATACAAACCGGCTCCGGAGGTGTATCAGTACGTCGCGCGCGAAATGGGCGTCGCGACCAGCGGGCTGCGCATGATTGCCGCGCACGCGTGGGATGTGCAAGGGGCTCTGCGGGCAGGCTGCGCGGCGGCGTTCCTGACGCGGCCGGGCCATGCGCTCTTTCCGGCCGGTGCCAGGCCCGACATCGTTGCGGCTGATCTGCGCGCAGCGGCGGATCGCATTATTGCAGTCGAGCCGCGCTGAGTGCGCCGCATCTTCGCCGCCACGATGATGTGTCTGCTGGCGTCGGCTGCGGCCGCGCAGACGACATCCGCGCGGCCTGCAGCGACGATATGGATGCTGCGCGACTGGAGTCGCGTCGAAATGTGGCGGTTCTTCGAGCCGCCGGCGGGAGGTGGCAATAACGACTACGCGTTCTTCGCAAACCGGCTCTTCGCGGGCGTGCAGCGCGTCCGGCCGACCTACGACTTCACGGGCGCGCTGCAATACGTACACTTCGCCGGCCTGCCCGACGACGCCACAGGACCCGGTCCGCTTGGCACTGGCGCGGTCTACTACTCGCATGCGGGCCGTACTGACAGCCATCAGGTGTACCTGCGCTACGCGAATCTTCGCGTCAAGCGTTTGATTCCGCGCACGGTCATTCAGATCGGCCGCATGCCGTACGCCTCCGGCAACGAGTCAGCGTCGGGTAATCCGAAGATCGAAGCCGTCCGACTGCAAAACATCGCCGCCCGTCTGATCGGCGAGTTCGGGTGGTCGATTTATCAGCGGGCCTACGACGGCGTACGTATCGATACGGCGCATGGCCGATGGGCAGGCTCCGCCTTCGCGTTCCATCCGACGCAGGGAGGCTTCGAAGACGCCGCAGGACTCATGATGCCGGATGTGACCGTGCTGGGCGCGGCCGCGACGGTCAACTCCGCCGTGGCGGCGCCGTCGGTGCAGTATCAAGTATTTTCCTACCGCTATCGCGACACGCGGGCAGTCACACAGCGGCCTGACAACACAGGTCGATCGGCTGCCGCGGCCGACGTCCGCATCAACACCTTTGGCGCGACGATTGTCGCCGCACAGGCGGGGAGGGACGGACGTCAATGGGACGCCCTGCTCTGGACCGCATTACAGACGGGCTCGTGGTACGAACAAACGCATCGGGCGGCGAGCGTCGCGGTCGAAGCCGGGCATCACTGGACGATGGCGCATGGGCAGCCGTGGCTGCGCGGCGGATATCTGTTCGCGTCGGGCGATCGCAACGCGTCGGATAGCCGGCACGGCACGTTTTTCGAAATGCTGCCGACCGTTCGCCAATATGCCCAAAGCGCGCTCTACAGCCAGATGAACAACACGGACCTGTTCGCGCAGGTGATGGCGAGACCTCGGCCCAATGTCAACGTGCGGCTCGACTGGCGTCGCATCGGCCTCGCGTCCGCACGCGATAATTGGTACTACGGCAGCGGCGCCACGCAGCAGCACGGAAGCGTCTTCGGCTTTGCGACGCGCCCTTCCTTCGGATCGACGCATCTGGCGACGATCGGCGAAGGTTCGGTCGACTATGCGATCGGACCGCATTGGTCCGTGAACGGATTTCTGGCCGCCGGACGCGGCGGTGGTGCCGTGACGGGAGCGTTCGCCGGACGCCGACTCGTATTCGGCTACGTTGAGAACGTCGTTCAGTTCTGACGCGAACCGAAGTGGGAAGTGGGAAGTTAGAAGTGAGAGACATGCGCGACGCGAAAATGGCGCACGATGGCGGTCTGCTTCAAGAAGCCCACGAACTTCCAACTTACTGATGTTGATACCAAATGATGCGCGCGCCGGTATTCCCGATACCCGCCAGCGACATGTACGTCACATCCGTATAACCGATTCCCGTCAGCGGCGTCGTCGGCAGCTCGAAGATCCGATCGTTGGTCAGGAGAAACCCGCCGGGCCGCAGCATCTTCGCGATGTTGATGCCGGCGAGCGACTGCTCGAAGACGTCGTAGTAGAGCAGGATGTTCGTCGCGATCACCAGATCGAATGGCTCGCCTGAAGGTTCAGGGCGCTGCAACACGATATTGAGGTCGCGCGGCGTGACCGACAGCGCCACGTCCGGCCGCACCAGGATGGTGCGCACCTGCGCGCGCCCGGCGTTCGGCGGCGGCGCTACAACGGGGCCCTTTGCTCCAATGCGATCGCCGAACCGCTGCCAGTAGCCGACGAGCGGCGGGCTCCATGACTGATCGAGGTTGCGTGGCAGCACCACCTGATACGCCTGACCTCCGCGCGCCCGCATGCGCACCGAATCGAGATGGGCAAGAACGCGCGGGCTGAGATCGAATGCAGTCACCTGCACGTCCGACGCGGCCAGGCCAAGCCGCTTCAGCGTATCGACGATTGCGAAGGGCTGAATCGTCTGCGGCGGATAGAAATCGTAGCCGTCAAGCTTGTCGCTGAAGTCGAGGCCAGGCCCGACGATGGCGACGCGGCGCACGGTGGCGGCGCCAAGCTGTCGACCGCCCTGCAGTGCATCGAGCGTCGCGTCAATGGCGTAGTCAATGAAGATCGAGGTGTCCGACGACAGCCCGCGATCGCGGAACACGGTGACCTTGTCGGTCGTTGTGGACGAGGCGTCGAGAAGCGCGCGGGTACGGAGTGCTCCGGTCGCGCTCATCTCGATGGCGCGCTGCTCGAGGTAGCGTTTCGCATCTCCTTCTTTGCCACGGAGCACCTCGCGCGCGAACTGAAGTCGCTCGTTGCCGCCCGGCGCCGCCATCCCCGCCACCAGATCGTCGATGCGCGGCCGAAGCCAGACCAGCGCCGCGGCGGGGCGTTCGACCAGATCAGCGATCTGGCGTTCGGTCGGACGCGGCCGCTTCGTGAAGCTCGTGCCGTACAACAACAGGTTGATGACCGAGTCCTCGTCTCCGTCGGCGACGCGGGCGCGGATATCCGCATCGCGGCGCGCGACCCACGCGTCCCACATGGCCTCGCGCTGCGCGGCCGTCTTGTCGCGGAAGTCGGCAGGAATGAGCTCCGCGCGAAGTGCGTCGAAGACTGGCCTGGCATCGGAGTAGGGGATGTAGCCGGCGCGAGATTGAGCGCGAGGGGCGGGAGCGGCGAGAAGGGCAAGAAGGGCGGGAAGGGTAAAAAGGGCCGAAAGGAATTTTCCTCTCCTGCCCATCCCGCCCTTCCAGCCCTTCCCGCCTTTAATCAGAAGCCGACTCTGAAGCCGAACTGCATCGTGCGGTACTGCGCCGTCACCGGCGTCTTGTACTGCAGCGAGCTTTCCTGTGTGCCGAGCGTGTAATTGGTCACGTTGAACAGATTGAACGCCTCGGCCATAACGTCCACCTGCACGCGGTTGGGCAGCGAGAACCGCTGCTGGAACCGCATGTTCGTCCGGTTCTGCACAGGCTGGATAAAGCTGTTGCGTGGAACGATCGTGCCGTCCGGACGCAAGCGGCCCTCGCCGCCGGGTCCGTAGCCACGCAGATCGCCGCCGTAATTCGTCGACGAACGGTTGCCTGCGCCGAAATAGTGATACCCGGAGACCTGGAACCCTTTCCACACCTCCCAGATGCCGTTCGCGACCAGCCGATGCCGCTGATCCTGCGCATCGAACGTCCACGGGCCAGCGAGATCGTCCGCGAGCTTGAACGGAACGATGATCGCTTCCTGTCCCGGCACCGCCGTCAGTGGATTACCGACGCCGGTCCACAGACCGGACAGCGAATAGTTGATGGCGCCCTGCCAGTTGTGGCTTAAGCGCTTGGTGAAGCTCATGTTGAGCGAATGCAGCGCACTCTTGCCCATGTAGTAGTTCTGCCCGATCGTGCCGTCGCCCGGGAACGGACGGTTGGTGCGCACGTTGAAAGGCAGATTCAGACCGGTCGCCGGATCGAACTTCAGGTTGATGTTCGCCTGATTGTTCTTCTCGTGGCGGCCGCGGTTGTAGAGATAGTCAACCGTGTAGGCCATGTCGCCGCCCAACTGATGCGCGACGCCAACGGAGTACTGATCGGTGTACTGCGTGTGCTGATACTGGCGCGGCGGGCCGAGCTCCTGCGTCGCACGCTGCAGGCATCCCGTCGCATTGTTGTTGTAGGCGCAGAAGCGCGCCAGCGCCTGCTCGTAGGTCGGCATCGCGCCGTTGAACGGGTTCACGCCGAAATCCGGCCGCCCGTCGTTCGGGATGTCTACCTGCACGATGGAGCGGTACTCGAGCGCGTAGAGATCCTGCGATGTGATGGTCTCCGCGTAATAGCGGCCTCCGCCCGCACGAATGGCGGTCTTGTCGCTGATCGCATAGGCAACGCCGACGCGCGGCGCATAGTTGTTCTTCTCGTTCGGCCGTCCGGGTACCATGAATGGAACAACCTCGCCCGCGTTGGCGAAGGCGTTGGTCTGGATGTCCCAGCGCACGCCGAGGTTGAGCGTCCACTTATTCGACATCCGCCAGTCGTCCTGCACCCACCATCCAGCGAGGTTCTGCCGATCCGGCGTGCGGCGGCCCTTGTGAATGCCGATGTTGAAGTTGGTAACCCACGGATCGATGGCGTTGAAGTTCCACGTGTCCGCATTGAACGGATCCGGGAACCAGTCCTGCAGCTGCGCCGGCGTCGGAATGGTCGGCAGCCCCGCTGGCCGTCCTGTCGCGGTGTAGGTGCTGCGGCAGCGCGTGCAGTTCGCGCTCATCTCGGTGTGGTAGATGAACTCGCCGCCGGCGCGCAGGTCGTGGCGGCCGCGCGCGTCGTAGGAATACGAGTAGTCGTCGCGCAGCCAGTAGCGATCCTGACCGCGATGACGCGGATAACCCTGGTTGCCGCCGAACGTGAAGCCGGTGAAGTTGATGACCGGGCCGCATTCCTGCACAGGACCGTACGGACCCTGATTCTTGTACCAGGCGTTGCTCCATTTGGTCCAGCAGGTGTTGCGGTACTGATAACCGCTGTAGCCGAGTTTGGCTTCATTCACCGATCGGTTGTTCAGCACTTTCGTCAGCTGGAAGTTCAACGTGTTCCCGGTCTCGCGTGTCGTCGCCGCGGATGACGGGTAATTGCTGCCGCCGGTCAAGCCGTCGTCCCAGTTGCGCCAGAGATCGCCCTTCGCCATGAATCGCGTCTGCGAGGAAATCTGATAGTCGAACCGGATTCCACCCTGCTTGGTCGTGAGCAAGCCGTCGCGCGATACGTTGAACTTCGGATAGGGGGTGGTCCACACGCCCGTGCTCGGGTTGTGGTCGTAATCCTGGTAGCCGAAGAAGTGCAGCTTGTCTTTGATGATCGGGCCGCCGAACGAGCTGGCGATCTGCTGATCCTCGAACGGCGTCACCTTGTTCGCCAGCGGATCCTTTGCGTAGCCGATGTCGCTGTCGCGGAAGTTGCCCCGGACCGTTCCGGCGAAGCGGTTCGTTCCCGATTTGGTAATGACGTTCACCTGAACGCCGAGCGAGCGTCCCTGCGTCGCATCGAAGCGGTTCGAGATGAACTGAAGCTCGGAGATCATCTCCTGGCTCATCAACGGCTGGCGTCCGCCGCCCAGCTCGTTGCTCACCTGCTGGCCGTCGACGTTGGTCTGAAAGAACTGCTGATCGCCGCCGCCGCCGCGCATGGGGATGGGCGCGTTCTGGTTCACCGACGTCGTGCGGCTTCCCGGCGCGACGAGCAACAGCGCCATCCAGTTGCGGCCTTCGGCCGGCAGCTCGGAGAACTGATTCGGGTCGATGTTGCCCGCCGGACTGGTCTGCGTCACGTTGACGAGCGGCGCTTCGGCGGTGACCGTGACGTTCTCCTGCAGCGTTGCCGGCTGCATCTGCACCGGGATGTTGGCGGTCTGGCCGGCGAGCAGGGTGACCTGCGCACGAACCGCCTGGAAGCCCTGAAGCTCAATGAGGATCTGGTATGCGCCGACACGCGCCTGCATGCGGAACACGCCGCGTTCGTCGGTGATGCTGGTGAACGTGTTGCCCGTCGCCTCGTGCATGGCGGTGACGGTGACGCCAGGCAGCACGCCGCCGGACGAATCGGTAACTACCCCGGTAATTACGGCTTCGGTCTGCGCGAACCCGAGTGCGGGCAGCGCCAGGATCATTGTCACGAACACGCACAGCGACAGGCAACGCCTGACGAGCGTCATGAATCCTCCAGACAAGGTTGTGGGTGCGTGGAAGCTTATTCCCGTTGATACCAAGCGATCCAGTCCGATCCATCTTCGGTATAGACCGCCCGGGTCTCGCCGATTTGATGGATGGGAATGGCCGGCAGCTCGAACAGTGGGTTGTTCGTGAGCAGTACTCCCCCCGAGTCAAGCATCCGCGCGATGTTCGCGAGCGCCAGCGACTGCTCGAACACGTCGTAGTAGATGAGGATATTGGTCGCAACAATCAGATCGAAGCGCTCGCTGTCGGCAAGCGGCTGCGGACGCTGCAGGATGATGTCCAGATCACGAGGCGTAATCTGCTGCACGACGTCAGGGCGGACGCGAATCGCACGGACGTCTACCCGGCCAGCCGATGGCGGCGGTGCGACCGGCGGCACGCTCTGGCCAATTTTTTCGCCGGCGCGCGTCCAATAACTGAGAAGGTCACGCTGCCATCGCTGCGTCGCGTCGCGCGGCAACTGGACGGTGTAGCTGACGCCGCGGGCGGCGCGTTGGCGCGCTGCATCGATATGGTCGTTGACGCGCGGGTTCACGTCATAGGTGACGACCTGAAAATCGCGCGGCGACGCAAGACCGTGCCCGCGCAGCGAGTCGATCACTGCAAACGGCTGGATCGTCTGCAGCGGATAGAAGTCGTAGCCTTCCTGTTTGTCCGTAAAGTCGAGTCCCGGCCCGACAACCGCGACACGCCGCACGTTTCCGCTCTTCATCACGCCCATCGCTGCCGCATCCTTCAGCGCAGCGTCGATGGCGAACGCAGCGTAGATAGAAGTGTCGGAGGAGAGCCCGCGATTGCGGAACAGCGTCGCGCCTGGTGCGCTGTCGCGGAAGTAGGCGTCGTAATCCGCCAGCATGCGTCGCAGTCCGTCGCGCAACACCTGCTCAGCTGCTTGTTTTCCTGCTGCGGTGTCAATGTCGAGGCCGTGGCGTTCAATCACGTGCCGCGCAAATTGCAGGCGTTCGTTCGCTCCGGGTGATGCGATGCCATTTACGAGGTCCTTGATGCGCGCCTGCACAACGGAATCGGCAACGACCGCATCCGCGGCCCGCCCGTTCGCCGCGCTGGCAAACGAGTACCGCGGCTGGTTTGTGAAGGTGACGCCAAAGAGAAGGAACGTAATGACCGAGTCTTCATCGCCCGCGGCCAGCCGCGCGCGGATGTCCGCATCGCGGCGCGAAACCCAATCCGGCCATGCGGCTTCTCGCTGCGTGGGTGTCAGGAATCGCAGCGCCTCGGGAATCAGTTCGGGACGAAGGCCATCGAGAATCGGCTTCGCGTCGGTGTACGGGATATTCGCGCGGCCTGCTGACTGCGCGCCGACGACCGCCGCAAAAAAGAAAACGACGCCGCAGAGGTGCAGGGACACAGAGCTTCGTTTTACCAAATCCATCTCTGCGTCTCTGAGTCTCTGCGGCTCGTGACCGCGAAACTAGAAAGTCGCTCGGAACCCGAGCTGCAGCTGCCTCGGCTTGTACGCCACGTTGTCCTGCGCCACGGGCGCGCCGAAGTTTGCCGCGCCGATAGTGGTGACGTAGTTGCCATAGTTCACGTGATTGAACAGGTTGAACACCTCGACGATGCCGTCGAACGAGGCATGATTGGCGAGCCTGAAGTTTCGAAGGACGCGCATGTCCACACGATGCAACGGCTGGCCCACGAAGTTGTTCCGCTGCTCGATCTGTCCCGTCGTCCGGTTGAACAGGTTGTCGCCAGACGTGCCGAGGTTGCGCACGTCGGCGCTGAACGCCGTGGCGAAGCGCATCCCCGATCCGTAGAAGTAGAGGCCGCTCAACTGAAATCGATGCGGCAGCTGCCAGACGCCGTTCAGCGTCGCGCGATGACGTTGATCGGCGACGCTGTAGGTATACCAGCCGCCCAGATCCTTGGCGGTGGCAAACGGCAGCGGATCGTAGCGAACGTAACCGGTTGCCGGATCGATGGTCGCACTCACCGGGTTCGGCTCGGCATCCTTCAACCACGCCAGCGTGTAGGTCCCCTGCATTTCCCAGTTGCGGCTGAATCGCTTTGTCACCGCGGTCTGCACGCCGCGATCGTTCTGATACCCGTCCTTGCTGAAGCGCACCACGTTGACGAGACCCCAATCCGGGAAGGCGCGACGCGTGAGATCGGTAAACGGATAATTCACACCAGTGGCCGGGTTGTACGTCAGGTTGATGTTGCGCTGGATCTCGGTGTTCTTCAGCCGGGTGTCGACGTAGTCTGCCGTTACCGCCGTCGTGCTGTTCAATTGCCGCTGGATGCCGATCGAGGACTGGTAGCTGTACGGGATGTCCATATACGGGCTGTCGATGCGCGTCAGATCCGGACGGATGCATCCCGGCGCGTTGCCGGTGACCGAGCAGAGGCGCGTCTTCAACTGGTCGTAAGTCGGCGCCGCGCCGTTGAACGGGTTCGTCACGAAGTCGGGTCGACCGTCATACGGAATTTCGGGGATGATGGTCTGCATCAGCGCGTGCGTGTAGAAGCTGTCGCGCGCGAACATCTGCGCGTAGAACTTTCCGAAGCCGCCGCGCACGACGGTGTTGCTGCCGACGGTGTAGGCGAAGCCGAGGCGCGGGGCGATGTTGTTCTTGTCCGCGTGCCGGTTCGGCGGCAGGAAGGGTTTGATCTCGAGGCCGAGGTTCTCGGCAAACGCGCCCACCTCGACGTCGTAGCGGACGCCCGCGTTGATCGTCAGCTTCGAGCCCACCGTCCAGTCATCCTGGAACCACGCAGCGGGCATGTGCTTCGTCTCGTGCATTTCGGGGCTGCCAATCGCTTTGCGGTAGCGCACGATCACACTGCCCGGGATCTGGTTGAGCAGCCACGTGGATGGGTCGTTCCACACCGGGAACAGCTGCTGAATGTTCGCGGGGACCGGGCCGCCGCGCGCATCGAGCCAGCCGCGACAGTAGTTGCACCACGACATGTCGGTAATCGTGTTGTACAGATACTCGCCGCCCGTCTTCACGTCGTGGCGGCCCTTCGCACCGAATGAGAAGCTGAAGTCGTCGCGCAGGCTGTAGGTGGTTGGATTCCAACGGAACGGCGTGCGTCCAACATCCGAGAGGCCCGGCCCGATCGAGAGGCCGTTATTGAACTGGATCTTTCCGACCTGCTCGTTGCCGATGTAGGACGTCTCGTTGTCGTACTGCCGGAAGAAGCCGGCCGCGACGATGTTCACGGTATGGCTCGTAGCCTGGGTCATCTGCGCACCGACGCGATACATCTTCGCCAGCTCGTGTGTAGCGGCCGAAGGGTGATCGGTGGAGCTGTTCAGATCGAAGCGGTTCGGCAGGAGTTGACGCCAGTAATTGGTGCTCACCATCAGGCGGCGCTGGCCGCCAAGATCCGCGTCGAACCGCGCACCCGACTTGTGCTCGGTGCGCGTGTTCACCAGATCCTGATTGAACGCCGCATAGGGCGTCGTGAACGCGATGTCGCGCGGCTCGCGCTCGAACTCCCAATGTCCGAAGATGTGCATCTTGTCCTTCTTGATCGGGCCGCCGTAGGTACCGACGATCTGCTGGTCCGAATACGGAAGGATCTGATGGCGGATGAAGTCCTCCGCGCCCCATTTCGAGTTCCGGAAGTAACCCGAGAAGGTCGCCGCGGGAATGTTGGTACCCGACTTCGTGATTGCATTCACCTGGATGCCCGCCGAGCGCCCCTGCGCCGCGTCGAAACGGTTGGTGATGACCTGGAACTCCGCGATCGACTCGCGGCTGAAGTTGGGATTGGTAAAGGTGCCGGCGACCGTCTGCGTCACCTGCTGTCCATCCATCGTCAGGTTGTAGGTGCCCTGAACACCGCCGCTGCGGCCGGTGCGTGCGACGGGACCGCCCGTACCATTGGTGCCCACCTCGTTGGCGCGCGAGCCAGGCGCGAGCATCACGAGGTCGACCCAGTTGCGGCCGGAGAGCGGAATCTCGGACAGCTGCTTGGCGTCGAGGTTCCCACCGACCGCCGAATTCTTCATGTCAACGAGCGGCGCTTCGCCGGTGACCGTCACCGACTCTTGCACCGTCGAAGGCTGCATCTGGAGATCGAGTGTTGCCGTCTGGCCGACGAGCAGTTCGACTCCCGTACGCGTGATGGTGGCAAAGCCCGGAAGCTCCGCGGTGATCCGGTAGTTGCCGATGCGGACGGGGATGCGGTACACGCCAAGCGTGTCGGTCACGCCGACAAACTGTGTTCCTGTCGCTTCGTGCAGTGCGGTGATGGTGACGCCCGGAAGGACGCCGCCGGTAGAGTCAGCGATCTTGCCCGTGATCGTGGCTTCCTGTGCAAGCGCCGCGGCAGGCATCATCAACAAGACGCACACCGCCGCCACCCCTACACAGAGCCTTGTCCCTGAGCCCATGAAGCCTCCTGAAACAGCCGGTCAATAATAGCGTCAATGTCACTAACGCGTCGCTCGTTCATCGGTGCCACTGCCGGTTCCCTGACGGTGTTTGCGCGCACGCTTGGCGCACAAGGTGCGGAATTTTCCTTCACGCAGTATCACAACCAGACGACCGCCAGCTCTCTGCACATGCGGCTGGCGCAGATGTGGGATGCGATTGCGAAGGAGAGCGGCGGCCGGGTCGGCGCGAAAGTGTTCGCCCAGAACAACAACATCCAGGGAAGCGATCCGGCGGCGCTGAAAGCGCTCGTCGCCGGCGATATTCATTTCTTCACCCTGATGGGCGGCATTCTCGGCACCATCATGCCGGCCGCCGAAGTGCAGCAGGTGCCGTTCGCGTTCAAGTCGGCGGCGCACGCGCATCGGGCGATGGACGGTCCGCTCGGCGCGTACCTGGTCGACGAGATGGCGGCGAAAGGCATTCATGGCTTCCACGTCGGCGCGTTCGACAACGGCATGCGCGAGATCACTTCACACACGCGCATTGCCTCGCCGGCCGACCTCGCCGGTTTGAAAATGCGCGTCCCTGCCGGACAGCTCGTGGCCGACACGTTCAAGGCATTCGGTTGCGAGCCGGTCACCATCAACAGCGACAGCATCTACGCCGCTCTGAAAGACGGCCGCGCCGATGCGCAGGAGAATCCCCTGACGCTGGCCGACCAGTTCAAGCTGTACGAGGTCGTGAAGTACGTCGCCATGACGGATCACATGTGGTCGGGATTCAACCTGCTGGCGCATCTGCCGACGTGGCAGAAGCTGCCGTCCGACCTGCAGGCGATCATCGATCGCAACGTCGCGACGCACGTCAGGCTGCAGCGGCAGGATCAGATTGCCGCAAACTCGCGTCTGCGCACCGAGCTGGCGAAACGCGGGCTCGAATTCAACACCCCCGACCGGGCGCCATTCAAGAAGCAGCTGGCGGGCGTTTACGCGGCCTGGAAAGAGAAGCTTGGCTCGAAGTGCTGGAAGCTGCTCGAGGACAGTACGGGCAAAATTCAGACGTAGAGGCGGACCTTCAGGTCAGCAACGCCGTCGAGTTGAACCTGACGAGCCAGAACCCTCTGTACCTATTGAACCTATTGAACCCCCTGAACCCAAGTTCAGACCCGATCGTGGCGATCGCGCGGCGTGGATTCGTGGTGCTCGAGCTTTTCCTCGGCGTTGTCGATCAGCGTCCCTACGGTTCCCACGATGACGATGACGACAAGCACAATGAGCGCGACGATCAGCGTCAGCGGCATGCAGCTCCCCTCGGACTAGAACGCGTTGCCGATGAACGGCAACATGCGCCCGAAATACATGACGCCGATCGACAGGACCAACGCCGATGCCCCCAACAGCTTGCCCGACATCGGCGCCTCGGCCGACGCGGGCAGCGCCCACGCCTCGTCGTAGACCGTCAGCACCAGATAGTTCACGCCCGCGAGCATCAGCAGCACCACCTTCCAGTGAAAGGCGACGTTCTGCGTGTACTGCTCGGACGCGGCGATGAAGAAGAACATCCCGGTAATGAAGTTGATGCCGAATCCCATCAACCCGAACGGCAGCAGACGATGCACCGAGGCAAACGACATGCCGCGCAGCCAGCCGACCAGCCGCAGGTTGACGATCATCAGCACGCCGAACATCAGCGACATGCCGAGGAAGTGCAGCGTCTCGCACGTCGGCCAGACGTACGGGTGCTGCAGCACGTAATCCTTGATGGCGGCCGCCGAGATGAACGAAGCGCCTGACGGTCCGAAGCCCGCGTACTGGCCGCCGGCGATTTCCGGATGACGGATATCACCACCGAACAGCGCTGCCTCCGACACCGCCGCAACGGTCAGCACGGCCAGGATCAGCACCGTGTAGGTCAGCCCGGTGGTAAGCCGTCCAACGCGCCGCATCCGCCAGAGCGACAGCCACGCGAAGAAGCCGGTGATCTCCATCAGGATGAACGAGCCGAGCGCCGCGTCGTTGTGCGCGTTGATCGCGTCCTGCGAGATCCCCGCCTGCCCCTTCAGCGCTTCAGCGGCAGCGTTACCGCTGACATACACCGGCAGCGTCGCCAGCGCGATGAGGAACAGAACTTCAAAGCTCACCTTCTTCAGATGATCGTTTCTGCGGATAAAGGAGAGCAGCAGCAGTCCCAGACCAAGAATCGTCCCGATCGTCGGGAAATGATTGAGCAGCAGGTGAAGGTGCGCGAGATCCGCCTGATTCGCAAGAGTCGGCATATCAGCCTACGTAGGCGAGAAGCCGGCCCGTGGTAATGGCGGCGCTCCACGCAAGAAGAGAAATGACCGCCAGCCGCTTGTCCGCGCCGCTGACCACCACCGGCTCGGCGCCGCCCTGGAAATCCGCTCGCCGGATCCGCACCGACGTGACGAGTCCGATGGCGACGAACGTCAGCTTCATCCAGAAAAACAGCTCCGGCCCACGCTTATCCGCATCCGCAATGAACAGCATCGTCCCCGTCACGGCGTTCAGCGCGAACGCCGCCCAGATGATCCGGAACAGACGCTCCATCGACTGCAGCGGAATCGCGCGGGCGAAGCCGAGCAGCCGCAGGTCGATCATCAGCGCTGCGCCGACCAGGACCATCATGCCGAAGGTGTGAAGCGTGAGAACGGTGGGATACGCCCAAATCGAGTTGGAGCTGAGGAGCCACGTTGAAAACGAGCTCTGCGCCAGCGTCGTCAGCATAGGGACCCTTTGATTGTGTTTGAGAGCGAAAGGCGGGCCCGAAGGCCCGCCTCGACATTAAGAACCGGCGAAAGGTAGCTCACTGGACCCTGAAGGTCAAGCGAGCCTGCCGCGGCGCGGACCTTACAAGGCCCGCTACTGGGTAGGCGGAGTCGGCGCCGCTCCACGTCCGCCTTCTTCTTTCTTCTCCTCGCCGCCGATCTCCGCGAAGTCCTTTGCACCCGCCGGGCGGCCGCCGCGGGTCATCCAGTGGATCGATCCCTTGATGTGCTCGGGATCGACTTCCTTCGAGAAAGTAATCGAGTACGACTGCTTCTCGTTCGGCATCAGCTTGGCCACCTGCCACTCCGCCACCGTCACCTTCGTCTTCTTGTCCGCGCGTACGCCCTTGTACCCGGTGCCCGTCGCCGTCACCACCTTCGCGCCCGTGGGGACTATCACGCTGACCGTGACGGTATCCGCTTCCGCACCCTTGTTGACGACGTCGAGCTTGTTGGTGAAGCCGCCCGAGCCCTGTTCCGCCTTGCTGATGTTCGTCGTCACCGGAATCTCGAGCCCGAGGCCGACGGCCCAGTCGTAAATCTGCTTCAGCTGATCTTCCTGCAGCCGCGTGCGCGAGTAATTGCCCATGCGCACCGCGCGGCAATACGGGTTGCCTGGGCCGACCGCCGTGCAGTGCTCCGGCATCGCGGTGGTATGGTCGTAGACCATGTGCTTGAACCACTCGAAGTCGCCGTTGGCCTCGGCGATGCCGCGACGCGGCGTATCGAGAATCGGCGTGTGGCACATCGCGCACCCGATCGTTGACAACGCCACCACCTGTCCCTGCGGTGCGTTGGCCGGCAGCGGAAAGCGCCACGGACCCGGCTCGGCTACCCCCGGCAGATTGCTGACGTAGGCATACAGATCCGCCACCTGCTTGTCGTTCAACTGCGGGAACGACGGCATGACACCCCACGGTTTCTGCACCGCGTGATTGAACTGGGCAAAGGTCAGCTTGCGTCCGGCGAGGTCTGGACCGAAACCGCCCTGCGCGTTGTTCGCGTGGCAGTTCTTGCACGATGTCGTATTGCCGTCCCACAGCGCCTTGCCCGCCACGGGATCACCTGCGGGAGCCGACGTCTGCGCCGCCGCCACCGCGGCGAACGCCACAGTCAGCAGAACCGAGAGCAATAGTGGCTTCATACCATCACCTCGCGTTAGTCATTCTGTTTCCGAACGTCTCTCGCCTCAGCGCGGCTCAAGGATGCGTGACGGCATTGGTCAGCAGGAAAACCACTGACGCGGCTATAACCGAAATCCAGAGGAAGAAATCGATCAGTCCTGCCCACTTGCCAATCGACGATGCTCGCTCCGTTTCAGTCCATGCGCGCGTTTTTTTCTGGACCACCAGGTGCCACATCAGGGCGAGCGGACCCAGCAAGCCCAGCTTGAGCCAAAACCCGATGTTCGTGACGTATACGGTAGCCTCGGCGGACAACAACAGAAATCCGCCGACAAACGCCACGACAAACCCGATCCACTTCCACGCCAGCAGATCGTCCGACAGTTCGACAGCGGTCTGTCGCCGTGCACCGACACCCATCAACCGCAAATCCACGGTGAGACTGGTCCCGAGCCACATCGACAGGCCGACGAAGTGCAGCCATAGCACGACCGGGTACATCCACGAGGAAGTCCGAATCGTCACACCCCAGGACGTGCTCTCGAGCCACGTGCAGCAGGCGAGCACGACCTCATACATGCCTGCCTATTTCTTGGACTCGTCGCGCAGCACCGGACTCGCCACCTGGTTGTTGTACTCGGCGAACTCGCTCGGCGAGCAGAGCAGCTCCGGAATGTCGAAGTCGTCTGGCAGCTTGTGCAGAATCAGCTTGTTGGTCGCCTGCACGGGTTCCGTATACATCACCGGGTCGGTGAACTTCATCGAAAACTCGATCGCGTCGGCCGAGACCCGATGGAACGTCTCCTCCACTTTCAACTGCTCGCTGTGC
>DATJJE010000028.1:0-123131 GCA_035492455.1 Vicinamibacterales bacterium
CCCCACTGCTGCCTCCCGTAGGAGTCTGGGCCGTGTCTCAGTCCCAGTGTGTCCGTCCGCCCTCTCAGGCCGGATACTGATCGTCGCCTTGGTGAGCCGTTACCTCACCAACTAGCTAATCAGACGCGGGCCCCTCTTCAAACGCCAGGTCTTGCGATCCCCGGCTTTGATCTCCACTTGTTCAAAAGCAGGATGTTATGCGGTATTAGCGTCCCTTTCGGGACGTTATCCCCCATTCGAAGGTAGGTCACCCACGTGTTACTCACCCGTTCGCCACTCTACTAACCCCTTGCGGGGTTTTCGCGTTCGACTTGCATGTGTTAGGCACGCCGCCAGCGTTGATTCTGAGCCAGGATCAAACTCTCATGTTAATTCGCTGTTCAGTGTTTGCCTTGCGCGCCAAAAGCGCGCTCGACGCAGCTTGCGCTGCCACTGCTACAACTGTTAACGCGAGCGCCTGTTGACTTGGCTCTTGCGTTGTCTATTGTCGTTGTTGTCGTCCATCGCGCCGACGCACCAAAGTGCGAAGACGGATGAACAGCTGACACTCGACGGGTCTTACTTGATACGTGTGCTTGCACGCACTATCTAGTTTTCAAAGAACCGGACTGCCGAAACCTTGCGGCCTCGGCCTTTCACCCCAGTATTTCGACCAAATCGGCCGTTTTCAGGGGAACCTTTTAAGGTTACTAGCGCCACCAACGACTGTCAACCCTTTTGTCGCTGCCCGAACGACATCTAGGTCCGTCCGCTGCTGGGATTGTCTTGCCCGTTGGGGGCGTCCGCTCTGCATTTACCGGAACAGCTCGACGCCGTTCCTCACTGCCGGGCTGGCGCCCGTCAAGCGAACTTTCCAATCCTATGGGGTCGCTCCCGGGATGTCAACCGCGACGTTTTTCGGGCCTAAACCGTCGCGATCTTCACGACGTGATTTTGCTTGGCGCCTTTCCGCAGCACAAACAACCGGCCTTCAATCGCATCGGCCGAGCTGAGCCTGGCCCTCTCGTCTGTGATCCGCCGATTGTTCACATAGACGCCGCCTCCGCGAATCAACCGCGTCGCTTCACCCTTGGAAGCGGTTAATCCGCTCGACGCCAGCAAATCGACAACAGCCACACCCTCGCCGGCAAGCTTGTCGGCCGCAACAGTCGATGAAGGCACATCCTCGAACACCGACAACACATCGTCGGCGGGAAGCGTCGAAATGTCTTCGCCGAACAGAACTCCAGACGCGCGTTCGGCGCGCACCACGTGCGCGTCGCCGTGAACCATGCGTGTCACTTCACGGGCGAGTACGCGTTGTGCTTCGCGTCGTTCGGGTGCGTTCCGTATCGCGTCCTCGAGCTGCTCGATCGATGGCCGGTCGAGGAAGGTGAAGTAACGCAGATACTTTCCGGCGTCGCTGTCCTCGGTGTTCAACCAGAACTGATAAAAACGGAACGGCGACGTCAGTTTCGCGTCAAGCCAGACTGCGCCCGCCTCGGTCTTTCCGAACTTTGTTCCCGACGCAGTGGTGATGAGCGGAATTACCAGGCCGTGCGCTTTGCCGCCGCGTACCCGTCGAATCAAATCGATACCCGCGACGATGTTTCCCCATTGATCGCTGCCGCCGATCTGCAGGGTGCAGGTGAAGTCGTCAAAGAGCTTGAGAAAGTCGAATGCCTGGAGCAGAGCGTAGCTGAACTCCGTGTAGGTGATTCCTTCTTCGCTCTCAATGCGCCGCTTGACCGATTCCTTTGCGAGCATCGCGTTCACGGTGAAGTGCTTGCCTACATCGCGCATGAATTCGATCGCACCAAGTTTGCTCAGCCACTCGGCATTGTTGACGAGGCGTGCCGGCGTGTCGCTGGTGTCGAAATCAAGAAAACGGGCGAGCTGCGAACGGATCCCTGCGACGTTCGCTTCGACGTGCTCGGCGGAGAGCAGTTGACGCTCGACGGTTTTGCCGCTCGGATCGCCAATCATGCCGGTCCCGCCGCCGACCACGGCGATCGGCGGATGACCGAAGCGCTGCAGCCGTGCAAGACAGAGAATCGGGAGCAGGCTGCCGACATGCAGACTGGCCGCGGTCGGGTCGAATCCGATATATGTCGTGAGCGTCTCGCGCGCGATGATGTCGCGCAACCCTTCGGTCGCCCCGTACACGAGGCCGCGCCACTCGAATTCGCCGAACAGGTCCATCAGCCGGTACTATACAACCGCGTATGCTCGTGACCCGGCGCGCAGCCATCAAAGGCGTCGTCGCGACGACCGTCGGCGCAGTGACTGGAGCGAGTGCGTACGGTTTCGGCTACGAACGTCATCAGATCCGCACGACAGATGCTTCGCTGCCCGTATCAGGACTGCCGCCGGCGCTCGACGGACTGCGTATCGGATTCCTCACCGACATCCATCACAGTGCAATGGTGCCCGCCGAAGACGTGCGGCGCGCCGTTGATCTCGTCAGCGCGGCGCGACCTGATCTGATCATTCTCGGTGGTGATTACGTGACGTGGGGCGATCGTACGTATGTCGGACCGGTCGCTGAGTTGCTCGCGCCATTGACCGCTCCGCACGGGGTGTTCGCCATCCTCGGCAACCACGATGACGATCGCGACATGCCTGCAGCGCTGGCTGCGCGGCACGTGCAGGTGCTGCGCGACGCGCGAACCCGTCTAGAGATTCGCGGTGAGGGTCTGGAACTGGCAGGAATCAGGTTCTGGACGCGCAAGGCATCGGACATCGCCCGAGTGATTGGGCGTGCGCGCGACACCCTCCTCTTCCTCGCGCACGATCCGCGCCGGCTGACGGAGGCTGCGGAACTCGACGTGCCCGCCATGCTGTCAGGCCATACGCATGGCGGTCAGGTGGTCCTGCCAGGGGTTGGCGCAATCGCGCGGCGACGGTTTCCGGTGCTGGCGGGACTCGCCTCGCAAGACAATACGTGGATGTTCGTCAGCAAAGGGGTGGGCACCGTCTACCTGCCCATCCGCATCAACTGCCCGCCCGAAGTTGCGATCGTTACGTTGAAACGGAAGTCGCAGATTTAGCCACCGCGACGAACCTGCGCCCTTCAACCCGCCAGCCACCGTCGAGAATCATCTGCACCGCGTCGGGATAGGCCCGATGTTCCTGTTCGAGAATGCGCGCGGAGAGTGTGTCAGGCGTGTCTCCGGTCAGCACAGGTACGGCACGCTGAACAACGATCGGGCCGCCATCGAGTTCGGCCGTGACGAGGTGAACTGTGACACCGCTCATTTTCACCCCGTGATCGATCGCCTGCTTCTGCGCATCAAGTCCGGGGAACGCCGGCAACAGCGACGGATGAATGTTGAGGATACGGTTCGGGAACGCTTCGATCAGCGGCTCGCCGATCAGACGCATGAATCCCGCAAGACACACCAGACCAACATCGCGCGCTTGCAGGTCTCTGGCCAGGGCGCGATCGTACTCGTCGCGCGTCGGGAACCCGCGATGCGAGCGGACGATGGCTTCAATGCCCGCCGCCCGTGCGCGTTCGAGCCCACCGGCGTCGGCACGGTTCGAGATGACCACCGCGATCGTCGCGTCTAAACGTCCGTCCGCAATGGCGTCGATGAGCGCCTGGAGATTGCTTCCGCGGCCGGAGATGAGAACACCGAGGCGGCGGTTAATGGGGTCGGGACTCATTTCGGATTTCGAAATTAACGATCAGGTATCCGAATTGCCGGGTATTGGCAATATGCCGCGACGACCTCGCACCGCGACGGCGGGCCTCACATTCCATCTCATGAATCGAACCGCGCAAAAAATTCCACTGTTCGAATGCGCCGACGACTACACCGCGTTCGAACGCATTCTCTTTCAAGCAATCCACCGCAGTGACGTGGCGGTGTTTGCGTACTGTCTGATGCCCAATCATTGGCATCTGGTCGCCTCGGCGCGAGTAGACGGTGCCCTCTCACGGTTCATGCACTGGCTCACCACTACCCATGCGCGGCGCTGGCGGATTGTCAAGAAGTCGGCCGGACAAGGCGCAGTGTATCAGGGCCGCTTCCGTGCAGTGCACGTCACGAGCGATGACCATTTCCTCTGTGTCTGTCGATACGTCGAACGGAACGCGTTGCGTGCACGTCTCGTCGACAGAGCTGAAGAGTGGCAATGGTCAAGCCTATGGCGGCGGTGTGGCCATGCGGACGCGCGCAGCCTTGCGCGTTGGCCTGTCAAAGAACCGGGCGACTGGCTCGAGCTGGTAAATGCGAATCAAACGCTGACAGAGATCGACAGCTGCCGCTGCACTCAAAGAAGGCGTGCGCTGGCGGCAAGTTTCGGGACTCGTAATGAGTCCCGACCCCTTATTGATAACTGACTGAAGGAGGTTCACCAGGGACGATTTCGCCGATCACGCGCGCGTCCTTGCCGCCACGCGCCGCGAGCTCGTCGATCAAGGGCTCCGCCTGATCGCGCCCGGTCACGATGATGAGACCGATACCCATGTTGAAGGTCCTCATCATGTCGTCATGCGGGATACCACCGCTGCGCTCCAGCCACGTGAAGAGCGGCGGCACTTCCCACGCGGAGGTATTCACTACAGCCGCAGTGCCGTGCGGAAGGACACGCGGCAGGTTCTCCGTTATGCCGCCGCCGGTGATGTGCGCCATCCCTTTGATACGTCCGGCATCCAGCAGCGGCTGGACCATCTGCAGATACGATCGATGCGGCGCGAGCAGGACATCGCCGACCGTGCCCGAGAGCTCCGCCACGTAACTGTCGACCTTCAAGCGCAGGTGCTCGAAAATGACGCGCCTTGCCAGCGAATATCCGTTCGTGTGCAGTCCGGAGGAGGGAACGCCGACGAGCACATCACCAATTGCGATGGCGCGTCCCGTGATCAACCGCGACCGCTCGACGGCACCGACGATGAAGCCGGCGACATCGTACTCGCCGTCGGCATAGAAGCCCGGCATCTCCGCGGTCTCGCCGCCAAGCAGCGCGCACCCGTTCTCGCGACACGCACCCGCGATGCCGCCCACGATCGATTCCGCCACTTCGGGCGACAGTCGTCCGGTGGCGAGATAGTCGAGAAAAAAGAGCGGCTGCGCCCCCTGCACAAGGATGTCGTTGACGCAATGGTTGACCAGATCGGCGCCGATCGTGTCGTGCCGGTTGACCATGAACGCCACTTTCAGCTTGGTGCCGACGCCATCGGCGCTGGCGACCAGTACAGTGTCCCTGTACAGCCCCGGCTCGAGACGGAAGAGTCCGCCAAACGATCCGATTTCGGAGAGAACGCCGCTGGTAAAAGTGGACCGCGCCAGCCCGCGGATGCGGCGGACTGTCTCGTTGCCCGCGTCGATATCGACGCCGGAGGCTTTGTAGTCCATTAACCGACGACGGTGTCTTTGACGAGATCGCGGAGGCTGACCGACAACTCGGGCTCGGCTGGCGCCGGCGATGCCGCCGCGGCTTCCGGATTCAACTTCAACGCCAGCTGCAGATAGGCGGCTTCGTCGCGCGGAAACGCGACTGGGTAGACGCCCGTGTAGCACGACGTGCAGTACTTCGACTTGCCGCCATTCACGGCGGCGGTCAGGCCATCGAGACTGAGATAGGCGATGCTGTCAGCGTCGAGATACTTGCGAATCTCCTCGAGCGTGTGCGTGGCCGCGATCAGCTCCGAGCGACGCGGCGTGTCGACGCCGTAGAAGCACGGCGACACGGTCGGCGGACAGCTGATGCGCATGTGCACTTCGCGCGCGCCCGCGCTGCGGACCATGCGCACGATCTTGCGGCTCGTCGTTCCGCGCACAATCGAATCGTCAATGAGCACCACGCGCCGTCCGTCGAGAATGCTCTTGACCGGATTCAGCTTGACGCGCACGCCGAAGTGGCGAATCGACTGCTGCGGCTCGATGAACGTGCGCCCGACGTAATGGTTGCGGATCAATCCCATGCGCATCGGAATGCCCGATGCCTCCGCGTAGCCGATCGCGCCGCACACACCCGAGTCGGGAATCGGTACCACCACGTCTGCGTCGACCGGCGCCTCTTTCGCCAGCGTGCGACCGAGCTGCGTGCGCACCTCGTTGACGCTTTCGCCGAACACGTAGCTGTCCGGCCGCGCGAAGTAGACGTGCTCGAAGATGCATTGCGACTGGCGCGCCGGACCGAACGGCTTGACCGACTTGACGCCCGTCTGGCTGACGATCACCACTTCGCCGGGCTCGACGTCGCGTACGTAAGTCGCGCCGATGAGATCGAGCGCGCAAGTTTCCGAGCAGATAACCCACGCGTCGCCAAGCTTGCCGAGCGCCAGTGGCCGGAACCCGTGTGGATCGCGAACGCCGATCATGCGATCCCTGGTCATCATGACGAACGAGAATGCGCCGCGCACCTGCGAAATAGCTTCGATGACGGCTGCTTCGACACCCACTTCGCGCGATCGCGCGAAAAGGTGCACGATCACCTCGGTATCGCTGTTCGTCTGGAAGATGGCGCCGGCGCGCACGAGCGCATCGCGCAGTTCTCCGGCGTTGACGAGGTTTCCGTTGTGACAGACCGCCAGCTGCCCGTGGACGCTGTCGACCAGAATCGGATGCGCGTTAGCAAGAAGGCTCTCGCCGGCGGTCGAGTAGCGCACATGGCCAATGGCCATCGTGCCCGGCAGCTTCGCCAGCGTCTCGCTGTTGAATGCCTCGTTCACGTAGCCCATCGCCTTGTGCAGGCGAATGCGGCCGCCGTCGGACGACGCGATCCCGGCGCTCTCCTGGCCCCGATGCTGGAGGGCATACAAACCGAGGTACGTGAGGTTCGAGGCCTCCGGGTGGCCGAAGATCCCGAACACGCCGCATTCTTCGCGGAATTTGTCCATATCGGGAAGTCTCTAGTGTACGGCTTCAGGCAATAGCTTTCGCCCGCTCGAAATACCGTTCGATGGCAACGCCCCACGTCCGCTCGACCTCGCCGAGCGGCTCGTCGATTATCGTTCGTCCGTCGATCGCGATCTGCAGACGCCTACCCGTGACCATGCCGATGCGCCGGGCCGGTAGATGCGCGCGCGAGGCCATCGACAGCAGCTCTGCCTCACGTTGTGGAGCAACGGAGACGACGACCCGCGACGCCGATTCGCTGAAGAGTGTCGCGATGTCGCTGAAACCCGCCGCCGACCCTACCGCGGCGACATCGGTTCGCGCACCCAGCCCCGTGCCGATGCAGCACTCGGCGATGGTGACGGCGAGTCCCCCTTCAGAGCAATCCTGCGCGGATCGAATCAGCCCGCTGCCCGCGCCCTCGACCAGCACCCGGTGCAGCGCGCCTTCACGGTTCAGATCGAGCACCGGAGGCACACCACGAATGAGACCATGCAGCGTTTTCAAATACTCGCTGCCGCCCAGCTCATCGAGCGTCTCCCCGAGGAGCACAATCGCGTCGCCTTCGTTGCGGAACGTGCGCTGTACTACCGCGTCAGCATCTTCGATCACGCCAACAACGCCGAGCACTGGCGTTGGCAGCACGGCGCGTCCGTCGGTTTCGTTATAGAGGCTGACGTTTCCGCCGGTGATGGGAATGTCGAGCGCGCGGCAGGCCGCACCCATGCCTTCGACGGCACGCGCGAACTGCCACATGATCTCGGGCTTCTCCGGATTGCCGAAGTTGAGGCAATTGGTTGCGCCGATCGGCGTGCCGCCGGCGCACGCCACGTTGCGCGCCGCTTCGGCGACCGCGAGCTGCGCGCCGGCATATGGATCGAGGTAAACGAACCGTCCGTTGCAGTCGACCGACATGGCGAGCGCCCGCCGGGTCCCCTTCACACGTACCACGCCCGCACCCATGCCGGGCATGACAAGCGTGTTGGTGCGCACCATGTGGTCGTACTGCCGATAGACCCAGCGCTTGCTCGCAATCGTCGGCGAAGCGAGCAATCTCGCAAACACCTCGTCCGCTGCGACGGGCTTACCTAACGAGGCGAGCGACAGCTGCTGCGCTTCCTCGATATATGCAGGCGCGGCCATCGGCCGTCGATAGACCGGCGCGTCATCGGTCAGGGCGCGATTCGGGATCTCCGCGACAACTTCGCCGCGGTTGCGCACGCGGAGCTTGCCATCGGTCGTCACCTCGCCGACGCGCACGGCATGCAGATCCCATTTCTCGAAAATCCGCTCGACCTCGGCCTCGCGTCCCCGCTTGACGACCATCAGCATGCGCTCCTGTGACTCGGAGAGCATGATTTCGTACGGTGTCATGCCGGTCTCGCGCTGCGGCACCAGCGAGACGTCGATGTCGACCCCGGCGCCACCGCGCGATCCCATCTCGCACGTCGAGCAGGTCAGCCCCGCCGCACCCATATCCTGAATGCCGACGAGCGCGTCGGTCCTCATCACCTCGAGGCAGGCTTCGAGGAGCAGCTTCTCCATGAACGGATCGCCAACCTGTACGGCCGGCCGCTTTTCCGCGCTCTTCTCGTCAAACTCCGCGGACGCCATCGTCGCGCCGTGGATGCCGTCGCGTCCTGTCTTCGCGCCGACGTAGTACACGGGATTACCAGCACCCGAGGCGACGCCCTTGATGATGTCCTCGTGAGCGGCGATGCCGAGGCAGAACACGTTCACGAGAGGATTGCCCGTGTAGCTCTCGTCGAATGCGACTTCGCCGCCGACTGTCGGGATGCCGATGCTGTTGCCGTAGCCGGCGATACCGGCGACAACGCCCGAGAACGTGCGCCGGACGAGCGGATCATCCAGCGGCCCGAAGCGCAGGGAGTTGAGCAGCGCGATCGGCCGCGCCCCCATCGTGAAGATGTCGCGAATGATGCCACCCACACCGGTCGCGGCACCCTGATACGGCTCGATGAACGACGGGTGGTTATGCGATTCGATCTTGAACACCGCGGCGAGTCCGTCGCCGATGTCGACCGCGCCGGCGTTCTCGCCAGGCCCCTGCAGCACGCGCGGACCTGAAGTAGGCAGCGTCTTCAGGTGAACACGCGAGCTCTTATAGCTGCAGTGCTCCGACCACATCACGGAGAAGATGCCGAGCTCGGTCAGCGTCGGCTCGCGTTTCAACGCGTCAATGATCCGTTGAAATTCCTCGGTGCTCAGGCCGTGTCGTTCGAGGACGTCGCTCGTGACGGTCATCGTGCGATTGCGAACGCGCCCTGCGCGACCGCCTTCACCACAGATTCGAACAGGATCAATCCGTCGGCACTGCCCAGGGCCATCTCGCACGCGCGCTCGGGATGCGGCATGAGACCGACGACGTTCCGCTGCTCGTTGCAAAGACCGGCGATGTTTGCCACCGAGCCATTCGGATTCGATTCGTCGGTTGGAATTCCCTGCGCATTCGTATAGCGGAACACGACTTGACGATTGCGCTCGAGACGAGCAATGACGTCAGGCTCCGCGTAGTAGTTGCCTTCTCCGTGCGCGATTGGAATCTTGAGGACCTGTCCAGAGCGGCAAGCGCTCGTGAACGGCGTATCTGTCTGCTCAACTTTGATGAGCACGTGCTCGCACTGAAACTTGACGCTGCGGTTGCGCAGCATCGCGCCCGGCAGAAGCCCCGCCTCGAGCAGCACCTGGAAGCCGTTGCAGATGCCGAGGACCGGGCCGCCCGCATCCGCGAACTTCTGCACTTCCGCCATGATCGGAGAGAAGCGTGCGATGGCACCGGTGCGCAGGTAGTCGCCGTGCGCAAAGCCTCCCGGCAGAATGACGACATCTGCGGCTTTCAGGCTCGTGTCCTTGTGCCAGATGAATTCCGCTTGTTGGCCAAGAACGTGCTCCGCGGCGTACTGCGCGTCGTGATCGCAGTTGGAACCCGGAAAGACGATGACGGCGAACTTCATACGGCCGCTCCGTCCGCGAGCTCGACGCGAAAGCTTTCAATCACCGGATTCGACAGAAGTTTCTCGGCCGCTTCTTCGGCAAGCGTGCGGGCCTCGTCGGGGCAGGTCGCGTCGATGTCCAGCTCGAAATATTTGCCCTGACGCACGTCTTTGACCGCCGAGTAGCCGAGTGTGTGCAGGGCGTCGGTGACGGTTTTTCCCTGTGGATCGAACACCGATGGCTTGAGGGTGACAAACACGCGCGCGCGCATTAGACCGCAACCTCCTGAAAAACCCGGCTGAAGATGTGATTGACGTGCTTCAGCTGCTCGTCGAGATCGAACGCGCGCTCGATTTCCGCCGGCGGGAGCACGCGCGTGACGTCTGCGTCGGCCAGCAGCAATTGCTTGAAGTCGCGCTTCTCATGAAACGCGCGCATCGCGTTGCGCTGCACCCACTCGTAGGCCTGCTCGCGCGAGACGCCGCGCCGCGCAAGCTCGAGCAGCACGGTTCCCGAGAACTCCACGCCGCGGGAACGATCGAGATTCTCTTTCATCCGATCGGGGTAGACGACCATGCCGCTGACGATGCGCGTGAAGCGGCGCAGCATGTGGTCGAGCGCAATGAAAGTATCGGGCAGAATGACCCGCTCGACGGACGAGTGTGAGATGTCCCGCTCGTGCCAGAGCGCGTTGTTCTCGAAGGCGGCACCCGCATTTGCTCGCAGCAGCCGCGCCAGCCCGACGATCTGCTCGCTGCCGATCGGGTTGCGTTTGTGCGGCATCGCCGAGGATCCCTTCTGCCCCTTGGCAAACGGCTCCTCGACCTCGCCGATTTCGGTCTTCTGCAGACCGCGGATTTCGAGCGCGGCTTTCTCGAGCGTCGATCCGCTGATGGCGAGCGCCGACAGCAGTTCGGCGTGGCGATCGCGCTGAATGACCTGCGAGGCGACCGGCGCCGGCTGCAGGCCAAGCGTGCGACACACGTCCGCTTCGATGGAAGGCGGCAGGTGCGCAAATGTGCCGACCGCTCCGGATAGCTTGCCGACGGAAATCACCTCGCGCGCGCGCTCGACACGCGCAACATCGCGCGTCAGCTCCGCATACCAGAGCGCCAGCTTCAGGCCGAACGTCATCGGTTCGGCATGCACGCCGTGCGTGCGGCCGATCATCGGCGTACGGCGGTGCTCTTCGGCGCGCATGCGGACGGCTTCCATCAGACCGTGCAGGTCCTTCAGGATGACGTCGCACGCCTCGCGCATCTGCAGCGCCTGCGCCGTGTCGATGACGTCTGAAGACGTGAGACCGAAGTGAAGCCATCGCGCCGAGGGGCCGACGTGCTCGGCAACGGCGGTGGTGAACGCAATGACGTCGTGCTGGGTGACCTGCTCGATTTCCTCGATGCGCTCGATTCTGAAGTTCGCCCGAGCCCTGAGATCACGCGCCGCATCGTCGGGCACGATCCCGGCACGGGCCATCGCGTCGACCGCGGCAAGTTCGACCTGCAGCCAGGTCTCGTATTTCCGCTGGTCGCTCCAGATGCGACCCATTTCCGGGTTCGTGTACCGCGCTATCATCCCAGCGACAATCGTTCCGGTGGAATCCTCAGGCCGTTCACGGCGCCAAGCACCGTCGCGGCAAGCGCCTTGTCTCTCAGCAGGTCGCGCGCGACCCGCTGCACATCGTCCTGTGTCACCCGTTCGACCCCTTCGAGCGTCTCGTCGAGACCGAACTGCCGATCGAAGTAGATCTCCTGCCGTGCGAGGTGGGACATCCGGCTGGATGTGCTCTCGAGATTGAGCATCAGGCTGCCCTTCAGGTGATCCTTGGCGCGCCGCAACTCGGAGTCGGGAACTGGTTCGTCCTTGATGCGTTTCAGCTCGGCGACGACGACGTCGATTAACTCGCCAATCGCATTGTTAGAGCAGCCTGCATAAATCGTCATCGAGCCCGCATCGCGATACGCGCTCAGGCCACTGAACACGGCGTAGGCCAGACCACGCTTCTCGCGAACGTTCTGAAACAGGCGAGAGCTCATCGATCCGCCCAGCACCGTGTTCAGCACGTAGCTGGAATAGCGGTCGGCGTGGTCTTGCTGATAGCTGCTCGTTCCGAGACAGACGTGGCTCTGTTCGAGCTCCTTGTTGCGGATGATGATGCGCGGTTCGACTCGCGGCGGCGCGCCGTGCAGATCCTGACCGTCGCTCGACAGCGTTCCGAAGTACTTCTCAACGAGGTCCCGCACCTGCTGATGATCCACATTACCGACGGCGGCGATGATCAGGTTGGGTGCCGCATAGACGGAGCGGAAATATCCTCGTAGCCTGTCTTGCGTGAGACCTTCGACCGTCTCCTTGGTGCCCAGAATCGGTCGCCCAAGCGGATGATCGACCCAGAAGTTCTCGGTGAACAGCTCGTGGACGAGATCGTCGGGCGTGTCCTCGACCATCTTGATCTCTTCGAGCACCACTTTCTTCTCCCGCTCGATGTCGTCTTCGGTAAACGCCGGGTGTCGGACGATATCTGATAGGACGTCCACCGCCAGCGGCAGATGCTCGTCGAGCACCTTGATGTAATAGCTGGCGTACTCCTTCGCCGTGAAGGCGTCCATCTGACCGCCAATCGAATCGATGGTTTGCGCGATGTCCTCGGCGCTGCGCGTGTTGGTTCCCTTGAAGAGCATGTGCTCGACGAAGTGCGCAATACCGCTCTGCTCCTGCGGTTCGTGGCGCGATCCGCGTGCGAGCCACACACCGATGCTGACCGACCGCACGTGCGGCATCCGCTCGGTAAGAAGCCGGAGACCATTCGGAAGCACGTCGCGGACGATGAGTGGCTGCGTCACAAATGCGTTGGGAGTCGGCCGAGGTCAGCGCCCGCCATCGAGCCGCGGCGATATGCCGCAAATCGTTGACAGGCAGGGAATTAGAAGAACAGGCGTATGATAACACAGATGGACGCTTTCCGTCTCAATCTCGCCGAGCTCGATCTGCCGGATCTCGAGATTTTGCTCGAGCAACGCGCGTACGAACGCTTCCATGCGCGGCAGCTCTACCGCTGGATCTACAAGCGCGGCGTTACTGACTTCGAGAAGATGACAGATCTCTCGAAGGAGTTCCGCGCCCGGCTGGCAAGAGACTTCGAGGTCGTTACCCCAAGAATTGTTTCTGATCTGAAATCCATCGACGGCACCCGCAAGTTTGTGCTCGAGCTTGCTGACCAGCGACGCATCGAAGCGGTTTTCATTCCCGACACTCCGGCGATGACCTTCTGCATCTCCACGCAGGTGGGCTGCGCGATGAGCTGCGGTTTCTGCCTGACGGGCAAGATGGGGCTCCTCCGCAATCTGACGGCGGGGGAAATCGCCGCCGAGGTGCGCGTGCTCGCCGCCGCGACCAACCTCCTCGACCACCCCTTCAATATCGTGCTGATGGGGATGGGCGAGCCTCTTCACAATTACGACAACACGATGAAGGCGCTCCGCATGCTGCACAACGAGAACGGGCTTGCGGTGTCGCCGCGCCGCGTCACGCTGTCGACCGTCGGCATTGTGCCCGGCCTGCAGCGCCTCGCGCACGAGCCGCTGATGCCCAACCTGGCGATCTCGTTGCACGCGACGACCGACGAACAGCGCACTGAGCTGGTGCCGCCGAATCGCAAGTACCCGCTCGCAGAGATCCTCGAAGTGTGCCGCCGTTTCCCGTTGAAGAGGCGAAGCCGCATCACGTTTGAGTATGTGCTGCTCGCGGCCGTTAACGACACGCCAGAGGATGCACGACGCCTCGCGAAGCTGCTGTCGGACATCAAAGCGAAGGTGAACCTGATTCCGCTGAATCCTGCACCAGGAATTCCATATGAACGGCCGTCGGACGAGCGTGTCGATCGCTTTGCGCAGATTCTCGCCGACCGTCACCTGACGGTATCCGTCCGTAAGAGCCGCGGACAGGACATTCGCGCCGCCTGTGGTCAGTTGATTGTGGAAGGCGGCGTGAAGAAATCCGCCGCGCAGCAGATGGCGCTTCTTATGCCGTGACGCTGGTCCAGGTGTTGCGCGCCCGCTGCTCGTCCAACCGCACTTTCAAATAATTCCCGGTCACCGCCGACCACCCATCGTCCACGACAAGCGCTTTCAATTGGCGGCCACGTTGCGATTCACGGAAGAATCGCGCTTTCTCGGCGCCGACGTCCCGAAGCCTTCGACCACGCTCCCGGATAACGTTGCCATCAACCTTCGCCGGCAGGCGGCTGGCTTCAGTGCCCGGGCGGTCGGAGTAGGGGAACACGTGGAGGTAACTCAATGGCAGAGATTCGACGAGCGACATCGTATCCTCGAAATGGTCATCGCTCTCCCCCGGGAAGCCGACGATCAAGTCGGTGCCGATCGACGCATGCGGCATCGAGCAATGAATCCGCTCCACCAAATCGCGGTAGTAAACGGCCGTATACGGCCGCCGCATCGCCGCGAGCATGCCGTCAGAGCCGTGCTGCAGTGGTAGATGAAAGTGAGGCGCAATCCGTTCCGATTGCGCTGCAATGTCGACAATCTCCGGCGTGCACTCCATCGGCTCGAGAGAGCTGATACGGAATAGCACCTCGTTCGGCCACTCCGCCAATGCTCGAACGAGCTGCGTCAATGTGGTTTCGTCGCCGAGGTCTCGCCCGTAGGATCCAAGGTGAACACCGGTGATCGCGACCTCGCGATACCCAGCGTCAACCGCACGGCGCACGTCGTTCAGGACATCGGGCATCGTCCGCGAGCGTCCGCTGCCGCGTGTGCTCGGGATAATGCAGTAGCTGCAGTGCTCATCGCATCCGGTCTGAACCCGGAGTATCAGCGCTGTTCGTCCAGCGACGCCCGGCTGCAGCAACAAACCCGCCTGCCCTGAAGCTTCGGCGGACGAGCCGCACGGCCCATCGCCTCCGTCGAACCGCTGCGCCGTCGTCAACTCGACGAGCGATTCCTTCTGATTGTTCGACACGACCCGCACCACATTCGGCAGCTCTCGGATTTCGTCCGGGCGGCGCGTCGCATAGCAGCCGGTAACGACGATCTTCACGTCGGGATTGCCGCGAACGATCCGCCTGATCGTCTGGCGTGCGCCCTGATCCGCGGTCGCAGTCACTGAGCATGTGTTGACGACGACGAGATCCGCCTCTTCGGGTGGTGCGTCGACGCCGCCGTTACGGCGCAGCTGCTCCTCGATAACGAACGAGTCCGCCTGGTTCACTCGGCATCCGAACGTGACAATCGAATATTTCACAGCGCCTTCCGCCCGATGTCGCGGCGGAGCTGCATTCCGTCAAACCTGATGCGCGCCGCGGCCGCATAGGCTGTATCGATTGCTGCCCTATATGTCGGGCCCCGTCCAACGACGGTCAGCACCCGGCCTCCTGCGGTAACGACACTACCGTCCTGCGGCGCCGTGCCCGCATGAAAGATCACGGTGTCGGGAACCTGTGCGGCGGCGTCGAGACCTGAAATGACTTTTCCTGTTTCCACGGTCTCCGGATAGCCACCGGCCGCCAGCACGACGCCGACATGCACCTGGTTGCTGAAACGTGCCGCCCGTGATGGCAGCTCGCCTCGCGCCGCGCACATCAGCAGAGACGACAGATCTTCATCGAGCATCGGCAGCACAACCTGAGCTTCAGGATCGCCGAACCGCACGTTGAACTCGATGACTTTTGGCCCGTCGGAGGTCAGCATCAATCCGACGTAAAGAAATCCACGGAATGGGAGCCCCTCACCGAGCATGCCTTCCAGCACCGGGCGAACGATGGTGTCGACGATGCGACTCTCGACGTCCAGGGTGACGAGCGGGCTCGGCGCAAATGCGCCCATGCCGCCAGTGTTCGGCCCGCGGTCGTTGTCGAAGATCCGTTTGTGGTCTTGTGCGGAGGAGAGCGGCATGAACGCCGCGCCGTCTGCAAGTACGAAGTACGACGCTTCCTGACCGGACAGAAATTCCTCGAGTACGACGCGCTCGCCGGAAGCGCCGAACTTGCGGTTCACCATCACATCGCGAATCGCCGCATCCGCGGCCGCGCGATCGTCAGCGATGACAACACCCTTACCGGCGGCGAGTCCGTCAGCCTTGATGACAATCGGGTAGCCGAACTTACCGCGCGCGATTTCGTTCCGAGCCTCGTCTGCTGAATTGCAGATGCGGAAACCCGCGGTCGGCACGTTATGCCGTGCCATGAACTCTTTCGCGAACGCCTTGCTCGATTCGAGGGCGGCCGCTGCAGCGGTCGGTCCGATGATGCGGCGGTCGTTACGTGCGAACAGATCGACAATGCCGCGACTGAGAGGCAGCTCCGGGCCGACGACCGTGAGATCGACACGCTCGCGCGTGGCAATCTGCAGGACATCCTCAGGTCTTCCCGGATCGCCATGCACGCATCGCGCGACCGCGGCGATGCCCGGATTCCCCGGACAACAAAGAATCTCCCCGACCGCGTGCTCGCGAGACATCTTCCACGCAAACGCATGTTCTCTTGCGCCGCCGCCGACGACGAGGATCTTCACGCGGAAAGCAGGTAACTAACCGCGATACAGCGGGTTAACTGGAATTTGCACACGGAGACGTTCGGAGGAAGCGGCGGGCTTGAGAGCCCGACTATTTCGTTGACGCGGTACGGGAATGCGCCCTAGAATCCGCGCCTGCCTGTGATAGCGTAGCATGTTCGGCCCTTTTTAAAGGCTTTTCACTGAGGCAAGCCAGGCCGACGAGGGGGTGTACACAGGGTGGCTGAAGTCAAGATTCAGGAGGGCGAGTCCATCGAGTCCGCTCTCCGACGGTTCAAGCGGAAAGTGCAGCAGGAAGACATCATCAAGGACATCAAGAAGCACTCGTTCTACTTGAAGCCGGGGGACAAACGCCGCGCCAAGCAGGCGCTGGCGAGAAAGCGTAATCGGAAGAAGCTTCGACGCGAATCAGAGTAAGTCGTACTAGTAAGCCGGCGCCGGAGCGGGATCGACGACGAGCAAAGGTGGCGACCGATGGAGTTCCAGGATAAGGCCCTGAGGTGTGTGGACTGCGGGTCAGATTTCATCTGGACGGCCGGTGAACAGCTCTTCTTCGCCGACAAGCAGTTCAAGAACGAGCCGAAGCGCTGTAAGGCGTGCAAGGCAAAGCGAGCGAACCGGGTGAGCGCGGGTCCCTCGATGCAAAGTCGCGTCGAGACTCAGACGACGTGCTCGGCGTGTGGGAAGGAAACCACCGTGCCCTTCCGGCCCACGCAGGGCAGACCGGTCTTCTGCAAGGAGTGCTTCCAGCAACGGAAGTTCGCGGGCGCCGGCGGCTAACCACCTTACCTCGAAGGCGGGAAAGGCCGGAAAGGCGGCAGGGGCGGGACGCGTCGTGAGCCTCGTTCTACCCTCCTGCCCTTCCAGCCTATCCTGCCCATCTAGCCTTATATAATCGGAGCACCATGCAGATCGAAGAACGATCCGCGGGCGACGTTATCGTCCTGGATCTAAAGGGCAAGATGACGCTCGGCGAAGGCGACGAGCTGTTGAAGGACAAGATCAACAGCCTGCTGCAGCAGGGCCACAAGAAGGTCATCCTGAACCTCGAAGAAGTTCCGTACATCGACAGCGCAGGCCTCGGCGAGATCGTCCGCACGTATACGACGATCAGCCGGCAGGGCGGCAGCCTGAAGTTGCTCAACCTGACCAAGCGGATCACGGACCTGTTGTCGATCACGAAGCTGCTGACGGTGTTCGAGACGTACGAAAACGAGGCGGACGCGGTCCGCAGCTTCTCCTCCGCGAGGGTGTAAACGGCGCAACTCGACGTCGCGCCGGAAAGGGCCATGAAGGCCCCCTCGACCCCGGGGCTGCTGCTCGTCTCGCTGCGGCCCGAACAGTGGACCAAGAACCTGCTCGTGCTGGCCGGCATTGTCTTCGGCGGCCGCTTGCTCGAACCCTCCGCCGATACGTTGGCGCTGGTGGCGTTCGCCGTTTTTTGTGCGCTGTCCGGCGCGGTCTACCTGTTCAACGACATCGCGGATCGCGAAGCGGATCGGAGACACCCCCTGAAGCGTGAGCGGCCGATCGCGTCGGGACAGCTCTCGGTGTCGGCGGCTGCCGCAGCAGGAGGGATTCTCGGCGTAGCGGGTGTGGGGGCGGCGTTTGCGGTCGGCACAACCTTCGGGATCGTCGCGGCGACATACCTCGCGTCGCTGCTGCTCTACTCGGTGGCGCTGAAGCACGTCGTCATCGTCGATGTGCTGATGATTGCGGGCGGGTTCGTACTGCGGGCCGTAGGTGGCGCGGTGGCGGTGGACGTGCCGATTGGCCACTGGCTGCTGGTCTGCACGACGCTGCTGGCACTCTTTCTCGCCCTCAGCAAACGCCGTCACGAGCTCGTGGTGCTGGCGGACGGGGCGACGGATCACCGGCGGATTCTCGAGGAGTATTCGCCGTATCTGCTGGATCAGATGATTGGAGTCGTCACGTCATCGACGCTGATCGCGTACACCGTCTACGCCACCAGCCCGGATACCGCGGCGAGGCTTGGGACGGGGAAGCTCGGCCTGACGATTCCTTTTGTTCTCTACGGGATATTCCGATATCTCTATCTGGTGCACCAGAAGCGCGGCGGCGGCAGTCCGGCCGCAATGCTGTTGACCGACCGCCCGCTGCTGGGCTGTGTGGCGCTGTGGGCGGCCAGCGTCATTGCTCTGATGTATACGCCGCTGGGTAAATGAATGACTCCAGTAACAACGATTGAAGCGCCCTCCGCACCGCAGACCGCGCAGCACGCGCGGACCGCAAGGGTGGCGGTGGTGCGGACGCGGCCGGAGACCGTTCTCGCGGATTACGGGCGGGTTATGGACCTCGCGGGGTACCGCGACACGCTGTCGCGCGACCGCGACACGCTCATCAAGCTGAATCTCTCGTGGACGAAATACTTCCCGTCGTGCTCCTCGCAACCGTGGCAAGTCGACGGCGTCGTCGGCAAGATGCTGGCGGATGGCTATTCACCTCACCGCCTCATCCCGATTGAGAACAAAACGGTCGTTACCAATCCGCGTAAAGGATGTCGTAACAACCGCTGGGAACCGGTGCTGCAGAAGCACGGGCTCACCTTTCAGCCGCTGACGGAAGTCGAGTGGCAGGTCTACCGGTTCAAGAGCCCGTTGCTCAAGCTCAATCAAATCTTTCCGGAGGGTATTCAGATCCCCGCGATCTATCCGGGCCGTCAGATCCTTCATCTGCCGACGGTGAAGACACACGGCCACGCGGTCATGACGGGATCGGTGAAGAACTCCTTTGGAGGCCTACTTCGCGAAGTGCGGCACTACGCGCACAAGCACATGCATGAAGTGCTGGTAGATCTTCTCTATATGCAGCGCGAGCTGCATCCGGCAGTCTTCACGGTCATGGACGGCACGGTCGCCGGTGACGGTGCGGGGCCGCGGACGATGATTCCGCGGATTAAGAACTTGATCCTCGCCGCTTCCGACTCGGTCGCGATCGATTCCGTCGCCGCGAAGCTGATGGGATTCGAGCCGATGTCGATTCCGTTCCTGCGCATGGCGCACGAGCGTGGCCTCGGCATCGCGGATCCGAAGCAGATCGAGCTGGTCGGCGACGACGTGTCGACAGAAAATTTCGGCTTTACGACGAAGAAATCACTCGTCATCTGGGGTGACCAGATGATCCGCAAGGGCTTCCTCCGTCCGCTCGAGCGCATTCTCCTGCACTCGCCGTTGATGGTCTGGGCACCGTTCGCCTCGAACGTGTACCACGACGCGGTGTGGTATCCGACGATTGGCCAGGCGCGCATCCGCGAGTTCATGAATACGGAGTGGGGAAAGCTCTTCAGAAAGTACTGAGGCGTGGCGATGGATCATAATCAGGGGCGCCGCGGTCATTTCCACCGCGGGCGCCGCGGCCCCGATCGGCGCGGGCCCGATCGGAGGCAGGGTCCACCTCCCGAACAGGCGAATCGCGTCGAGCGTGTAGAGCGCGTCGACGTCGAGCAGATCATGCGCGAGATTCGCTCGCGCATCGCGCAGCGCAGCGGCGTTGATCTCTCGAACCAGCAGATTCACGAGCTGGCAGCACGCCGGCTCGAGGCAATTCTGGATCCGCGTGGCCTGAAGCCGGAGCTGCTCGAACAGCTGCGACGCAGTGCCGGCGAACGTACGGTCGCTGTCGACGCAGCGCCCCCGAGTGGGGCCGAATCGTACCCGTTCGACGAAGCGACTCTCTACGATTCGCCGAACGGCTTCCTCCGCTTCCTTCGCAAGCTGTTCAATCCGATTCTCCGGATGCTGTTCAACCCGACGCCGATCGCGGCAGCGCTGGCCAAGCAGTCGCGGCTCAACGCCGAGCTGCTGTCGCGCGAGGCGGAGCGCGATCGAAGGCAGGCGGAATGGAACGCGCTGCATTACGAAGTCCTGCAGCGGCTTGCGCTCGAAGTATCCCGGGCGAGCCTCGAGTCACAGAGCCTCTCCTTGCGCGTTGAATCACTGGCGGCGAAGGTCGATTTCAACGAGCGGCGCGTGCGCACGATGGAAGGAACGCAGCTGCAAGCGCGTCCGCAGCGGCTCCAGGAGAGCGGGCCGAGCGCGGCGGTCGCTGCCCCAACGCCGAGCACCGATGGTGCGCCGCAGGCGCAGCCGGAAGGTCAATCAGAAGCGCCCCGCCGCCGGCGGCGTCGCCGCCGCGGACGACGTGGTCCGGGAATGGGCGTACCTGCCACCACCGGCATCGCGGACGCGACATCATCACCGGCAAGCGATGCGGCCGTCGAGGTCGAAGAAGGCGACAATGACACGGACGAAGCATTTGAAGAGGAAGTGAGCGCCGACCGCGTCGAGCACCACGAGGACGTAATCGCGTCGTCGCCATCGCCGGCGTCGGAAACCGCGCCGGAACCACTCCACACCGACGAACCCGGTCCTCCTCGAGAGGAATGAAACTCGCGATCGTTGTGCAGCGATACGGCGCCGACATCAACGGCGGCGCCGAGCTGCACGCGAGGTACATTGCCGAACACCTCGCCCGCCACGCCGAGGTACGCGTGCTGACGACGTGCGCGCGCGACTACGTGACATGGCGCAACGAGTACCCGCCCGGCATCGATTCCGTGAACGGCGTCGCCGTCGAACGGTTCCCTGTCGACCACGAGCGCGACGCGGCAGAATTCGGCCTGCGCTCCGATCACGTCTTCTATCGTCGGCATTCGTTGAACGAGGAGCTCGAGTGGCTGGACAGCGAGGGACCGGCCAGCTCCGCGCTGATTGCCCGTGTCCGGAGGAACGTAAGCGAATTCGACTACACGCTGCTGTTCTGCGCGCGCTATTACCACGCCTATCATGCCGCTCGCGCGGTACCCGGCCGTGCCGTCCTCGTTCCAACGATAGAGCGCGACCCTGCGCTCGGCTTGGCCATGTTCGGCGCGATTTTTCGGGGTGTCCGGGGCATCATGTACAACTCACACGAGGAGCAGGCGCTCATCCGCGCCGCATCCTCGAATGCACACGTGCCCGGGGTGGTCGTCGGCATCGGTTCGGAGATTCCACCTTCGGTCGATCCTGCACGCGCCAAATCGAAGTTCGGTCTCCGCAGCCCGTACGTGGTGTATGTCGGCCGGATTGATGCGAACAAAGGGTGCGCGGAGCTGTTCGATTTCTTCATCCGCTACGGCGCCGAGCGACCGGACGCGCCCACGCTCGTGCTCATCGGCAACGCCGTGCTCGACATTCCAAGTCACCCACGTATCCAGCACCTCGGCTTCGTTGATGACCAGGACAAGTTCGACGTCGTTGCAGGCGCCGCCGCGCTGCTCATGCCGTCGTACTATGAGAGTTTGTCGATGGTCGCGCTCGAGGCGTGGGCGCTTGGCACGCCGGTCATTGCTAACGCCCGGTGCGATGTGCTGCTCGGACAATGCCTGCGCAGCAACGCGGGGCTGTACTACGCGAACGCATCGGAGTTCGCCGCCGTCCTCGACCAGGTGCTGGACGATCGTGCGATGGCGGACCAGCTCGGACGGAATGGTCGGCGATTCTACGAGGAGAACTACAGCTGGTCGATCGTCGAGCAAAAGTACCTGGACATGTTCTCGCTGCTGTCGTCGAATCGGCCTTCGCACCGCATGGAAAAGCTGCCCGGGTGGCTCGCACGCAGGCAGCGATCGCTGCGGCCGGCAGCGCAGGTGCTCGATGAACTGCCGTCCGGGCCAATAGGAGCTGTCGCGTGAAGCTTGCGTTGATCGCACCTCGCTATGGCGGCGAGATCACGACCAGCGCCGAACTGGCGTGCCGCCTGCTCGCGGAGCAACTCAGTCTGCGTCACGACGTCGAGGTGCTGACGACGGCAGCGCGCGACAGTCGCACCTGGAAGAACGATTACAGCGAAGGCTCGGATCGCATCCGTGGTGTGCTGGTGCGCCGATTCGCAGTGAACCAGCCTCACGATGCAAACGGCTTCCGGCAGTTCACGGATCGAATCCTGAGCGGGCCGCGCTCGCGCAGCGAGGAGATGGAGTGGGTCCGTCGCCTCGGACCATCGGCTCCCGGTCTCATCGAGCATCTGAAGCGACAGCAGCGCTCGTATGACGCGCTGGTGTTCTTTTCACTGCGGCACTGGACCACCGTTCACGGAATGGCCGTCGCGCCCGAGCGCAGCATCCTGGTGCCATGTCTGCGCCTGAGTCCGATCCTTCGATTCGGATTGTGGCCCGAGCTCGTCAACGCTGCCCGCGCCGTGGGACTGGTGTCGAGCGCCGAGCGAAAACTGCTTCACGGCTATCTCGGTGTCGCAGCGCCACACGAAGAGCTCGTTGGCGTGGGCATTGACCCTTCTCATCGACAGGCATACCCGCGGCACCAGCAGGATCCAGCCGACGAGCCCGCGACCGACGAGGAGCTTGCAACAGCAGGCATTGATACGGCGCAGGATGAAGACGACCGCGCCGATCGCGGCCTTCCATTCCGCCGTCGTCATCGCTTGTACGGACCAATCGTCCTCTATGGCGGCCGCGTCGAACCGGACAACGGCTGCGAAGAGATGCTCGAGTACTTCGACAGCTACGCATCGACCGATGGCGACACGGCGCTCGTACTGATGGGCGTGAAGATGATGAAAGTTCCCGACGCGCCGTACCTGCGCCAGGCTGGCGTGCTGCCGGATCGCGAGCGCATGGTGGCGTACGAAGCCGCTGATGTGACGCTGGCGCCAGCCTCGGACGATCCGCTGGCGTTGTGCGTTCTGGAAAGTCTTGCTGTCGGCACGCCGGTACTGGCGAGCGCCCGCAACGACGCGGCCGTCGAACATTGCCGGCGCGCCGGCGCCGGTCTGTATTACCGCAACCGCGATGAATTCGTCGAGGCGCTGCGCACGCTCATGACTCGCAGCAAGCTGCGCGAGCAGTTTGGCGAGGCGGGACGTCAGTACATCCGGCAGTACTACCGCTGGGATGCGGTGTTAGGACGATTTGAGCGACTCGTCACCTTGGTACGTGGCCGCGCTTGACGCGCTCTCCTCTTCGTCAACGCCGCTTGCCTTCCTGCCGCGGCGGACGCCAATCTCGTAGCGCTTGATCATCTCGTTCAGCGTCGTTGGCTTGATGCCGAGCAGTTCGGCCGCGCGCTTCTGCACACCGCCAGCCGCTTCGAGCGTCGATTCAATCAGCCGCTTCTCCACGCTGGTGATCACGTCCTTGAACGAGATCCCCTCGGGCGGTACGACAAACTTGGGGATCTGAAACGCCGGCGCGGTGCGTACGTGGTCGGGAATCAGGTCGGTTCCGACCCGCGGCACCGTAGCGAGAACAACGGCACGCTCCATTACGTTCTCGAGCTCGCGCACATTGCCCGGCCAGTGGTAGTCCATGAGCAAGTCGAGCGCTTCGGACGTCAGCTCGAGACCGCGCTTGTTGTTCTCCTCCCCGTACTTCGCGAGGAAGTGCTGCGCGAGCACCGGGATGTCCTCCTTGCGCTGCCGAAGAGGCGGCAAGTAGATGTTGATGACGTGCAGCCGGTAATAGAGGTCCTCGCGGAACTTGCCGGCCTCCCTCATCTGTTTCAGGTCGCAGTTGGTCGCCGCGATGATGCGAACGTCGACCTTGATCGTCTCCATGCCGCCGAGCCGCATGAACTCGCGTTCCTGGATAACTCGCAACAGCTTTGCCTGCGTCTCGAGCGGGATGTTTCCGATCTCGTCGAAGAAGATCGTCCCCTTGTCCGCCATGTCGCAGAGACCCTTCTTCGGGTACACCGCGCCGGTGAACGCACCTTTGACATGACCGAACAGCGTTGACTCCAGCAGTTCCGGAGGCAGGTTGCCGGAGTTCACGGTCACAAATGCCTTATCCGGTCGCGACGAGTGGGTGTGGATGGCGCGGGCGACCAGCTCCTTACCGGTGCCGCTTTCACCGGTGATCAGCATCGTGGAGCGGCTCGGCGCCGCCTGAATGATCAGGTCGAATACCTGCTTCATCTTCGGGCTGCGGCCGATGATGCCGGCGAAGTTGTGTGTCTGCGCCTGCAGGTTCTGCTTGAGCGCCGTGTTCTCGGCGATCAGCTGGCGCCGCTCGACGGCATTGCGGATAACGACCAGGACCTCGTCGTTCTTGAACGGCTTGGTGATGTAGTCGAACGCGCCGCGCTTCATCGCCGTGATCGCGTTCTCAACGGACGCGAACGCGGTGATCATGATCACCGGCAAGTCGTCGTCGAGCTTCTTCAACTCCTCGAGCACGGCCATACCATCCATGCCCGGCATCATGACGTCGACGATCACCGCATCGAACGGCACGGACCTCGCCAGCTCGACGCCTTCGGCGCCGCTCGCCGCCGTGCGCACGGAATAGCCTTCCCTCGAGAGGAGCGTCTCGAGGATCTCCCGCATGATCTCTTCGTCGTCGATGATGAGGATGGAGGTAGTGCGCGCCATGTCGCGGACTTCTGAAGATCAGTGTACGGCGCGCGCCAAGCGCTCCGCCGGCGCAAGCGGGAAACGCAGGGTGAAGCGCGTTCCCTGTCCAACGGCGCTGTCACAGTCAATCGTGCCGTCATGCTCGCGGACGATCCCGTAGGTGATCGACAGGCCGAGGCCGGTACCCTGGCCGATCGCCTTCGTCGTAAAAAAGGGATCGTAGATGCGCGCGAGGTATTCGCTCGGGATGCCCGAGCCCGTGTCCGAGACTTCGACGATGGCCTGGCCGCTGTCCGCACGGGTGGCGATCGTCAGCCATCCACCCTTTGGCATCGCATCCTTGGCGTTCAGGAACAGATTAAGGAAGACCTGTTGGAGCTTCTGTTCGGTACCAATCACCACGATCGGTTGATCGTGCAGTTCACGACGGACGGTCACGTGCTGCAGGTGGAATTGATGCTCGAGGAGCGACAGCACATCAGCGACCACGGTGTTTACGTCTACGGCAGAGACCTCGGTGGAGGCGGCAGGGCCAGGTCGAGAGAGATTCAGCAGACCATTCACGATCTTGGCGGCGCGGAAGGTCTGCCGCTCGATCTTTTCGAGCACTTTCGTTTTTGGGTCGTCCGGGTCCGCCCCCTCGAGCAGCATCTGCGTAAAGCTCGAGATGCCTGTCAACGGCGTGTTCACCTCGTGCGCCACACCCGCGGCAAGGAGGCCGATCGAAGCCATCTTCTCGGAAATCTGCAGCTGCTCTTCAAGCTGCACGCGCCGCGTGACGTCCTCGACGAGAACGATCGTGCCGACCGTCGTCGTGCCGCTCTCGCTCGAGGCGCGTAGTGGAACGACCGCGGCGTTGACGATCAGCGGCGAGGCACCCTCGGCCCGGCGTTCGAGCTGCAGCCGTGAGAGCGACGTGCCGTGCGGTGCGTCTCGTCGCGCCGCTCGAAGCGCTTCGACGAAAGGTGCTTCGAACAGCTCGTCGAGCCGCCGCGTCGTCGCCTCGCCTTTCGAGACGCCGGAGAGCGCCTCCATTGCCGGATTCCACCGCACCACACGATCGTTGAGGTCGAGCACGAGCAGGCCGTCATCGAGCGACTCGATGATGTTTTCGTTGAAGGCGCGCATGCGATCGAGCTCGAGCGCCTTCACGTGCAACTGCCGGTACAGGCGTGCGTTCTCGAGTGCGGTCGCGATCTGGCCGGCGACGGCGGCCAGAAGGGTCATGTCCTCGCTGTTGAGAGGCTCACCGGTGTCTTTCCGGCCAACCGCAAGCACGGCGATCGTTCCTTCCTTCGCCATGCACGGAACGAAGTAATACAGACCCGTGTCGCGCCAGTACTCGATTTCCTCCACTTGGAACCGAGTCGATCCAATCGGATCGTCGAGCGCAACGGTGTGACCGTCCGCGAGGCGCTCGCCAATGCCGGACTTCTTCGGAATGGCCGGCGGATGGCTGTCGCCGAATCCCGAGGCGCGCAGTGCTCCCCAGTACGGCGTCGCTTCGTCCTCCAGCATCAAGGCCATGCGATCGACGAGGAGCGTCTCGACAACGCGCGACACGAGCCGTTCGGAGAGGCGGTGCAGATCCAGGTCGCTGTTGAGATCCCGAGCGAAGCCGACGAGCGCGCGGCGGTAGTCGTAGCGATCCCGATAGAACGCCCGGTCGAGCGCGTTCTGAACAGCGCTCTTCACCGGCGGCGCGAGGAGCAGCGCGACGAGCGTCGCCAAAAACGCGATGGTCCAGCTGTGCTCGTAGTCGCCCTTCAGCCAGACGCGCTGCACGCCCTGCAGCATCGCTGCATAGATGGCCACGATCGCACCGAGCGCCGCTGCGTAAACGAGGCCGCGCTTGACGATCACCTCGATGTCCATCAGGCGGTAGCGGACGATCGCGCAGGCGTAGGCGAGCGGAATCAGACCGAGCGGAATAGCCGAAAGCTGCATCGGCAACGTGGCATCGACACCGAATGCGAAGGGCAGCCCATAGGCCAGCGCAAATGGCGCGCCGCCGAGCAACGTCCCCCACGCAATCCATCGAAGCTGGCGCCGTCCCGTAATCGATCGGACTTCCGTCAGCGCGCGTGCGAGCGCCGCAAGGCCAGCGATGAGACATGCGGACAGGTAGAAGAACTCGAGACGATCCAACGTCTCGAGCGAGCGAACCGCGGCGTTGGCGCTGCTTGCACCTCGCGCCAGCGTCACCGCGAGCGCAATACCGAGGATCGCCGCCGGCACGTAGGCCAGGGGAACCACGACGCGGCCGACCGGCCCGGCGGTCCACCGGCGCGCCCGCTCGGGGAAGATGAGCGTGAAGTGCAGGAACAGCGGCGGCAGCAGCAGCATCGAGACGGCGTCGCCCCAATAAAAGATCCAATCGAGGCGGTCGAGCCGGCCGCTGAACGAAAAGGTAAACACGCCGAAGAAGGCGACGGCGAGCCAGAAGAAATGCAGGGTCGCCGGGTCACGCGGCCGCCGCAGACGGACAGCGCCGCCGACGAGCAGCGTAAATATGCCGACAGCGGCAAGGAAGAAGTAGAGGGCGCGCGGGCCGCTCGGAACAGGCGCAATGCGCACGTCGACGACCTCACGCGTGCCGAGGCGCAAGAGCGTGTAACGCGCGGTCTGACCGTCGACTGCTCCGTGCAACACCTGCTCGATGTCCGAGATCTGCTGCACCGGCCGGTCGTCGATCGCCAGCAGCAGATCGCCGCGCTTGATGCCGACAGCCGCCGCAGGCGTGCCGGCCGCGACGTCGGCCGCGACAACGCCCTCTGGCTGCGCCGTCCACAACACTCCGTCCTCGACGGCGTGCCAGGTTGCGCGCACCGACATGTTGGCGATGCCCAGGCACAACAGCGCGCCGACGACAACGACGGGGAGCCCTGGCCCGCGCCAGGGCGCCGAGCGTAGCGTGTCCGAGCTTCGTCGAGCGTTTCTCATCCTTCGCAGGGTCGGGCGAGCGACACGTCGCCCGGTGCGCGGCAGGGGAGCAAACGATATACCACCGTCAGGCGGATCTTGCGCGCTATAACTCAATGCAAATCAGTCAGTTAACGAGGATCAAGGATATCAGATGGCCGCCGGATCCAAATACACTCCGGGTGCTATCCAACGAGATGAACCGCGGAATCTCTTAGAAAAAATCGCCTAGAACCGGACGGTGACGCCGCCGACCACGTGCTTTGGAGGCCGTACAACCTGCAACTCGTCGTAGACCGACGAGTCGAGGAGGTCTTCGTGGAAGAGATTCCTGACCGCCACGATCATCTCCCACTGCGCAGACGAAAAGTTCAGAAACGGGAGGGCCTGGCTGACTTCGACGTCGAAGCGTGACCCAAGCTGCGGCCGCAGCGCCACGGCGTCAGGACGAGTAAAGCCTGAATTGATCTTGTAGATGACGAACACTCTCGTATCGAGCCGCGGCACCTCGCTTTCAACCGACGTCGTCAGATCGCGCAACTGCTCGAATTGACGGCGAATCATCGAAGGCGACACGAGTGCGACGCTCGCGGTTCCTGCAGACGGCCGCAGCCACTGAGCATCGGCCTGCGTGTAATCCACCGACGCATGAATACCGTCGGTGACGTCGCGGCTGACGCTGATGCCCCAGCCCCGCGCATCCACATCGCCGGCGTTGCCGACATAGTAATGACCGATATTCGTGCCGGCGGTATCCGGCAGCGACACGCCAAACAGCGTCACGAGTTGATCGTTGACCTGTTGGCGGAAGGCGCGGAAGCCGAGCACCACGCGTTCCGCAACGGGCTGTTCCGCCGCGATCTCCACGTGATTGATCTGCTCCGGCCGGAATCCGAAGCGCGACGCTGCAGGCGAGAACGTGCGCCCCGGCGGCGACCACATGCCGGTGTTCGGCAGAAGGAACTCCTCTGCGCCGGGGGCGATCTCGCGGCGCGACACGGTACCACGAAGACGCAACGTTCCGCGCGGCAGAGGCGCTACGGTGACGCTCGCCTTCGGACTGAAGAGCGTTTCGTGCGCGAGGTAGTCGTAGCGCGCGTAGCGAGCGCCGTAACTCACGTCAACGCGCGGTGCCAGCGTCCAGCGATCGAACGCGTACATTTCGCCGGCATTGCGGTGGCCATCGGCCATTGCCGCGAGCGCATCGGCGTTGCCGCCGAAGTAGCGCTGCATCGCGTAAGACATGCCGGCGCGATAGTTGTGCGCCGAACCTACCGGCTGCCATGAATACGACCCGGCCACGATCCACGACGACAGATCACCTTGTGTCGTTCCGCCCCGCACGTCCCACTTGCCAGTCGCGGTCGGCGCGGTGAGCGACACGAAGGCGACGCTGTTCGGAATGCCGTTCTGCAGTGTGAACAGGCTCTGCGGAGTGTCGAACGACGTACTCGTCAGAAGGTTGATCTGACCGTTGAACGGCAGCGTTGAGATGAAATCCGATGCAAAGCGAACCGGGTTGCCGACCGCCCGGGCCAACCCTGCCAGCGACCCTTCGATGAACGACGGCTGGTCATCCGCCGGCAACACCGCGGTGTTCACGTTCTTGAGGACACTGCGCCGCAAATGGCGCAGGCGCCATGCGAGCTCGCTGTGATCCTCGACGTCCGATCCTTCTTCGCTCGTCGCCTCACCGTCGTCGGCAGGCGCGAGCCCCGCCTGCAGCACCTGCTGATCGGGCTTGCCCGTCACCTTTGTCAGAGTGATCGAGACGTCGCGCGGCGACGTTGTCATCTGGACGATGCGAGCACGGGCCGGCGCGTAGCCTTGCAGGTGGGCGCGAACGAGATAGGGACCGGCGGGCAGATCGCGCAGAACGAACCGGCCGTCCCTGTCGGACACCGCGAATGCGCTGGTACCCCCGAGCGCGGAAATCACGACGCCGGCGAGCGGCTGCGCGCGATCATCGAGGACCGTTCCGCGCAGTTCGGCGATGGTCAGTGAGACCAGCTGCGGGACTGCTGAGACTGCGGGGCGAGGCGCGACTTGGGCGACGGAAACGGCGGGACTGATGAGTCCCGCCAGCACTGCCAGTAACGCCGGGAGGCGCACCCTCACATCTTACGCCTTTGCCGTGACTACGACGCCATCACCGTGAAATTAACGTTTTGCGTCACGGTTTTCCCCGACGGCTTGTCGGTGATCTTGATTTCCAGCCTGTAATCGCCAGGCGCGAAGCTGAGCAGAGGCACTTCGAGGAAATTCGGAACACCCTGCGCCGCCGTGTACGGCGTGCTGGCGTTGATGGCCTGGGGCTGGGTCTTATTGAAGAACTTCTCGGTGCCGTCGGCGCTCTTCGTGTTGAAGCTGTTCTCAATCGTGAGATCCGGTTTGCCGGCGGCATCGCCCGTCGCGCCGTACACCCAATAGACGACGCTCAGCGTGTCCGTCTTCTTGTACTTGCCGTCTTTCGACGGAACGATCTGCATCTGGCCGAAGATGTAGGGATCGTTATCCGCGGTTTGACCGGCTGGTGCGGGCTGAATGCCGCTCGACAGCAGCATGCTGCTGGTCGCCAGACCAGCCACATTGAAGTCGGGAACGGTAAGGTCCTTCTTCAACAGACCCACGCGAGGCGTGTAGTTCTTGTCGACCTTCTCGACAGTGCCCTTGTCTTTGATCGCTAGGTAGACATCGTAATCGCCAGGCTTCACCTGCAGGTAGCGCGCGAGCTTGCCGTCACCATTCAGTGCGAGAAAGTCGAATTTCTCGAACGCCGGCATCGGACCCGCAGCCTTGTTGTCCTTGCCTTTTGCAGGTGCCGCAGCGGCGGCAGCACCCTTCGGAAATGCCGCAAGGTAGACGGCAGCGTTGGGTGCGCTGAGCTTGCTCTTGTCAATCGTGACGGTGAACGGAACGTAAGTCGTACCATCCGGCGCGCGGAAGAAGTGATTGGACTCCCACGTCACCGCGATGTCCGCGGCCGCTGCAGGCCGTCCCGCGGCGGCGTTATCGACCACCATGGTGAGAGTGTCGAAGTCGACCTGCTCCGCCTTGCTGCGCTTGACCTCTTTCTTGTTGTCGTCCTTGTTCTGCGCAAGCAACGCCGAGGTGCCGGCACTCACGGTCAACGCAACACAGAGAGCAACGATGCCTCTCATCTTCTTCATGCCTCTCTCTCCCGTGGACGGGGACTAACGAACAGCTGATAGGCTGTCGCAAAACCGGGGGAAACCGAATCCACCGATTTTAGGGATCCGGTACCGCGTAAGTCAAACAATCATCATGCTAATATCGCTGCCCCCGCAGCACGGCCCATGGAACTCGACGATATCCTGGTAATCCTCCTCGCCGGCGGCGTCGGAGAGCGCCTGTACCCCCTCACCAAAGAACGCGCGAAACCCGCCGTCTACTTCGGCGGGCCCTACCGGATCATCGATTTCACTCTGAGCAACTGCATCAACTCGGGACTCCGGCACATCTACATCGCGACCCAGTACAAGTCGTTGTCGCTGAATCGCCATATCCGCATGGGCTGGAACGTGGTGTCAGAGGAGCTGGGAGAGTTCATCGAGATTCTGCCGCCGCAGAAACGAGTCGGCGAGCACTGGTACCTCGGCACTGCCGATGCGGTGTACCAGAACCTGTACTCGATTACGCGCGAGGCGGCGAGCCACATCATCGTGCTGTCCGGCGATCACGTCTACAAGATGGACTACGCCAAGATGCTGCGGTTCCATCAGGAGAGCAACGCCGACGCGACCATCGCCACCATCGAGGTGCCCGTGTCCGAAGCGTCGCGCTTCGGCATTGTCAGCATCGACGAATCGGCGCGCGTGATCAGTTTCGACGAGAAGCCGCAGCGGGCCAATCCCGCGCCCGGTTCGCCCGACACGGCGCTGGCATCGATGGGCATCTACATCTTCCGCGCCGACGTCCTCGAGCGCGCCCTCGAAGAGGACGCGGCGCGGCCTGACAGCCAGCACGACTTCGGCAAGAACATCATCCCGTCGTTGATTCAATCCTCGCCGGTGTACTCGTATCGCTTCTACGACGAAAACAAGAAGTCGGCGAAGTACTGGCGCGACATCGGAACGCTCGATGCGTATTTCGAAGCGAGCATGGACCTGTGTCAGGTGAATCCGGAGTTCAATCTCTACGATCCGGAATGGCCGCTGCGCACCTATCAGCCGCAAGCGCCACCGGCGAAATTCGTGTTCGCCGCGGAAGGAAAGCGCTGCGGCCAGGCGCTCGACTCGATTATTTCCGGCGGCTGCATCATTTCCGGCAGCCGTGTCACCGGCAGCATCCTCTGTCCGAATGTGCGCGTGCACAGCTTTTGCGACATCGATCAATCGATCCTGATGCCCGGCGTCCGCGTCGGCCGCCACGCACGGCTGCGCCGGACCATCATCGACCGCGACGTGCTGATTCCCCGCGGCGCGCTCATCGGATATAACTCGGAGGAGGATCGGCGTCGTCACACCGTCACCGAAGGCGGGGTCGTCGTGGTGACGGCTGAGGACGAGCCGCTCATCGGACCGATCACCGAGGAGGCGCTGCGCGCGGAGGCGGAAGCGGATCGCGGCGGCGCGGCACAAGCGTAGTCTCCGGTCCGGGATGAACCGCTCGAGAGCACAAAGCGATGACGATTACGAACATTCGCGCGCGTGAAATACTCGACTCACGCGGCAATCCGACGGTCGAAGTTGACGTGACGGCAGGCAGCGCGTTCGGCCGCGCCGCGGTGCCGTCGGGGGCATCCACAGGCGAACGCGAAGCGCTCGAGCTTCGCGACGGTGACAAGAGTCGCTACCTGGGCAAGGGCGTACGCAAGGCGGTCGACAACGTCAATGGCGAGCTTGCGAAGGCGCTCGTCGGCATGGATCTCAATCAACGCGCGCTCGACGAGAAGATGATCGCGCTCGACGGCACGCCGACGAAAAGCCGACTCGGAGCGAACGCGCTGCTCGGCGTTTCGATGGCCGCAGCGAAGGCTGCGGCAGCCGCCGCGGGTCGGCCGCTTTATGCCCACATCGCGCAGCTCGCCGGGCGCACGGGCAGCGATTACACGTTGCCGGTGCCGATGATGAACATCCTCAACGGCGGCGCGCACGCCGACAGCAGCGTCGATCTCCAGGAGTTCATGGTCATGCCGGTCGGATTCCCGACGTTCAGCGAAGCATTGCGCGCCGGCGTCGAAATCTTTCACGCGCTGCGCGGCATTCTGAAGAGCGCCGGCCACTCGACAGGCGTTGGAGACGAAGGCGGGTTCGCACCGAATCTGAAATCGAATCGCGAAGCGCTCGACGTCGTGCTGGAGGCGATATCGAAGGCCGGCTATGCGGCAGGCGAGAACGTATTCATTGCGCTGGACGTCGCCTCGAGCGAGCTCTGGGACAACGGCAAGTACGTGTTCAAGAAATCGGGCGAGCCGACGCGCACGTCCGGAGAGATGATCGAGCTCTGGGCCGATTGGGTGAGCCAGTACCCAATCATCTCCATCGAAGACGGTCTCGCCGAAGGCGACTGGGAAGGATGGAAGGCACTGACAAAAGCGCTCGGCGACACGGTGCAGCTGGTTGGCGACGATGTGTTCGTTACCAACCCCGCAATTCTCAAACAGGGAATAGCGGACAGGGTGGGCAACGCGCTGCTGGTGAAGCTGAATCAGATCGGTACCGTCACCGAAACGCTCGATGCGATCTCGATGGCGCGCAAGGCGGGCTACGGGACGATCATTTCGCATCGCTCCGGGGAAACCGAGGATGCAACGATTGCCGATCTCGCGGCCGGCACGTCCGCCGGACAGATCAAGACCGGCTCGGCAAGCCGCAGCGATCGTATTGCGAAGTACAACCAATTGCTGCGGATTGAAGAAGAGTTGGGGCCGTCAGCAAAGTTTGCGGGCCGGTCGGCAATCCGCCAGCTTGCAGTGAGGTCCGCCTAAAGGCGCCCACCATCGATTACCGGTGGCGCCCGCCTTCAGCCGGACCAAAGGGTCTATATGCACCGACTCGTTCTACTCCGCCACGGCGAAAGCGTGTGGAATCAGGAAAACCGGTTCACCGGCTGGACCGATGTCGATCTGAACGACAAGGGTCGGGCCGAGGCAAAGGAAGCCGGCCGGTTGATGCTCGCCGAGAAGTTCGAGTTCGACGTCGCGCACACGTCCGTCCTCAAACGCGCAATCCGGACGATGTGGATGGCGCTCGACGAAATGGACCTGCTCTGGATTCCCGTTCACAAATCGTGGCGGCTGAACGAGCGGCATTACGGCGCGCTGCAGGGCCTCAACAAGGCCGAAACCGCGGCGAAGCACGGTGAGGAACAGGTGAAGATCTGGCGGCGCAGCTACGACATCCCGCCACCGGCGCTGACGCCCGACGATCCGCGACATCCGTCGCGCGATCGCCGCTATGCGTCCCTGTCGCGCTCAGAGCTGCCTCTGACTGAATCGCTCAAGGAGACGGTCGCGCGCTTTCTGCCGTACTGGCACGAATCGATCGCTCCGGATATCAAAGCCGGAAAGCGCGTGTTGATCGCCGCTCACGGCAACAGCCTGCGTGCGCTCGTGAAGTATCTCGACAACGTCTCCGAGAAAGACATCCTCGAATTGAACATCCCGACGGGGATCCCGTTGGTGTATCTACTGAATGAGGATTTGAAGCCGCTGCAGAAGTTTTATCTGGGAGATCAGGAAGCGGTGGCGGCGAAAATGGCGGCCGTTGCGAATCAGGGCAAGGCGCGCTGAGCGCCCTGCCCCTTAATAATCAATTCTGACCTTCGACGGTCGGTTCCTTGGCCTCGTCCGCGCCAATCCGCAGCGAACGCAGGAAGCGCTTGTCGTTAGACGTCAGCTCGAACGCGCGGCGTGCGGGCAACAGGCGAGCGGGCGTCGTTATCTTCGTCACGGCTGCGCCGTTGTTGCGGTTGACAAAACCCACCACGGCTTCGAGCGTAACCTTCATGTCAAAGCCGGCTTCGCGTGCCTTCGCACGACACGCTTCCACTTGGGGATTTTCAGCAACGGCACCGGCGATCGCGTCGGCCAGCTCTTTTGCGAACCGGTTCACGACGTCATCCATACCTGCTTCCTCCTCACACCGCCGCCGGGCCGGGATCCGGGGCGTCTCCCGATCCGAACCTGCACGGGCCGGGGAGGCTTGGCAGGGATCGGGCGCCAAAGATGTTCATCTGTATGGGTTTAGCCTATGGGAAGGCTATCGGCATTGTAGAGGCAGTACTGCAGAGTGTCAACGGGGCACCCCAAGGGGTTGGAGGTAGAATCGCCAGGCACCACATGAAAAGCGGTCCCGCCCAGTCTGTCTACCGGACGCCGGCCGACCTGAAAGCCTTCGACCCGGACCGCGACCTTGCCGCTCCAGGGAGCTTCCCGTTCACCCGGGGTGTCCAGCCGTCGATGTACCGCGGCCGGCCGTGGACGATGCGGCAGTACGCCGGCTTTGCGGATGCGGCGGAATCGAACCGGCGCTACCGATATCTGCTGTCGCAGGGGGTCAGCGGCCTGAGCGTCGCTTTCGATCTTCCTACGCAGATCGGCTACGACTCTGACCACGCCTTGGCGGCGGGCGAAGTGGGCCGGGTCGGCGTGGCCATCGACTCGATTGAGGACATGGCCGCGCTGTTCGACGGCATCCCGCTCGATCGCGTCTCGACCTCGATGACCATCAACGCAACGGCCATCATCCTCCTCGCCCTCTACATCGCGGTTGCGAAGCGCCAGGGCGTGGCGGCCGGCGCGCTGTCGGGAACGGTGCAGAACGACATCCTGAAGGAGTACGTCGCCCGCGGCACCTACATTTATCCGCCGCGCCCGTCGATGCGCATCGTCACCGACATCATTGCCTTCTGCGAACGCGAGCTGCCACAGTGGAACAGCATCTCGATCAGTGGGTATCACATCCGCGAAGCTGGATCGACGGCCGTGCAGGAGGTCGCCTTCACCCTTGCGCATGCGAGCGCGTACGTGCAGTCGGCGATCGATGCCGGACTCGACGTCAATTCGTTCGCGCAGCGCATCTCCTTCTTCTTCAACGCGCACAACAATTTCCTCGAAGAGATCGCGAAGTTCCGCGCCGCCCGGCGGCTGTGGGCCCGCCGCATGAAGGATCGCTTCGGCGCCACGAACCCGCGCGCCCAGCAGCTTCGCTTCCACACGCAGACGGCGGGCAGCACGCTTGCCGCACGGCAGCCCGATAACAACATCGTCCGTGTCGCACTGCAGGCGCTGGCGGCGGTGCTCGGCGGGACGCAGTCGCTGCACTGCAACGGCAAGGACGAAGCGCTGGCGCTGCCGACGGAGGAGAGCGCGACGATCGCGCTGCGCACGCAACAGATCATCCTGCACGAGAGTGGCGTGGCGAATACGGTCGACCCGACAGGAGGTTCGTACGCGATCGAAGAAATGACCACGCGCATCGAGCGCGAGGCAAGCGACCTGCTCGATCGTATCGATCACATTGGCGGCACACTGGCGGCCATCGAATCCGGATATATCCAACGGCAGATTCAGGATGCGGCGTACGTCGCCCAGCAGGCGATCGATTCCGGTGCATCCGTGGTGGTCGGCGTGAACAAGTTCACGGACGAAACGGCTCCGGTGACCGACGTTTTTCGCATCGACTCAGACATCGAGCGCCGGCAGATCGAACGCGTGCGTGCGGTGCGCGCCGGTCGCAGTGAGCGTGAGTGGCGGGCAGCCCTTGATGCGGTTGTCGCCGCCGCGCGCGGGAACAGCAACCTGGTGCCGCCGATCGTCGCGGCCGTTGAAGCGCGCGCCACGCTCGGTGAAATCGCGGATGCGATGCGCAGCGTTTTCGGAGAACATCAGGACGTGTCGCCAGCCGCCACGACTCCCCGGTGATGGCTACGCCGCTGCTCGACGTCGAACATCTCTCGGTGACCTTTGGCGGCCCGACTCCGGCCGTGGACGACGTCAGCTTTCAGATTGCGGCGGGTGAAACGCTCGGGCTCGTGGGCGAGTCCGGCAGTGGCAAGTCTGTCACTGCTTTTTCGATTCTGCGCCTGCTGCAGGTACCGGGCAGAATCATCGGCGGAAGGGTGATCTTCGAAGGGCGCGATCTCCTGGCGCTCAGCGAAGGCGAGATGCGCGAGGTCCGTGGCGCCGGCATCTCGCTAATCTTTCAGGAGCCGATGACGGCGCTGAATCCGGTGATGCGCGTCGGCGACCAGATCGCGGAGGCGCTGCTCGTCCACCGCAAGGCGACCCGCGCGGAGGCACGCGACCGCGCCATCGAGCTGCTCGAGGCCGTGAAGATTCCGGATGCCGGCCGCCGCGTCCGCGACTATCCGCATCAGCTCTCGGGCGGCATGCGGCAACGCGTGATGATTGCTATCGCGCTTGCCTGCCGGCCGCGGCTTGTCATCGCCGACGAGCCGACCACGGCGCTCGACGTCACCATTCAGGCACAGGTGCTGGAGTTGCTGCGGGAATTGAAGGGACGCTACAACCTCGCGATTCTGCTCATCACGCACGATTTCGGCATCATCGCGGAGATGGCCGACCGCGTTGCGGTGATGTTCAAAGGCAGACTCGTCGAAGAGGGGGCCGTTCGCGATGTGCTGCGCAACCCACGCGATGAGTACACGCGCAATCTTCTTGCCGCCGTGCCAGGCGCTCGTTGATGTCCTTCGACTCCGCTCAAAACAAACCGCTCATCGAAGTCCGCAACCTGGTGAAGCACTTCGTCCGCACGCAAGGCCTCTTCCGTGCGCCGTCGATCGTCAAGGCCGTAGACGACGTGAGCTTCGCGATCGCTCAAGGGGAAATGTTCGGTCTGGTCGGCGAATCAGGCAGCGGCAAGAGCACGACCGGCCGCTGCATCCTGCGGCTGATTGAACCGACCTCCGGCGAGGTGCTGTTCCGCGGCGAAAATGTCCTGCAGTTTTCCAGCGAGCGGATGCGCGCCGCACGCCGCGACATGCAGATCGTTTTTCAGGACCCGTACTCCTCACTCAACCCGCGCATGCGCGTCGGCGAGATTGTCGAGGAGCCGCTGGTCATCCACAAGCTCGGAACGAGAACCGAACGTCGTGCGCGTGTCTCCGAGCTGTTCCGGCTGGTGGGTCTTGACCCTGCATATGTCGAGCGGTATCCGCACCAGTTCAGCGGCGGGCAGCGTCAACGCATTGGCATCGCCAGGGCGCTGGCGCTGAATCCGGCGCTGGTCATCGCAGACGAGGCGGTGTCGGCGCTCGATGTGTCCATTCAGGCGCAGGTCGTCAAGCTGCTGCTCGATTTGAAAGAACGGCTGCGGCTCACGTACTTATTCATCGCCCACGACCTTCGATTGGTCGAGCACATCTGCACACGCGTCGCGGTGATGTACCTCGGAAAGATCGTGGAGCTCGGCGAGACCAGCGCGTTGTTCGCCAACCCCACGCATCCGTACACGAAGGCGCTTCTCAGCGCCATCCCGGTACTCGATCCCGACGCGCCGCGGCAGCGCATCGAGCTCGATCCATCGTCGTTTGAAAGGGATGCGCCGTTGAAATCAGTCGGCGTGAAGCATTGGGCTGCTGTGTAAGCTCCAAGGTCCAAGCTCCAAGAGCCAATCAGATCCAGTTGCTAAGGTGTTGGAGCTTGGAGCTTGGACCTTGGAACTTGGATCTTGACGTCGTCTTCCACCTGCCCGTCCCTGATGTGAATGGTGCGGTCGGCGAACGCGGCCACGTCGGCTTCGTGGGTGACGAGCACGATTGTGTTGCCAGCCTGGTGCAGCTTCGCGAACAGCGCCATGATCTCGTTGCCGGTTTTGGTGTCGAGATTGCCCGTCGGCTCGTCGGCGAGCAGGATTGAAGGGTTGTTCACCAGCGCTCGCGCGATGGCCACGCGCTGACGCTGGCCGCCCGATAGCTCGTTCGGGCGATGGTTCATGCGATCCGCAAGCTCGACTCGCTCCAGCGCAGCCCGCGCGCGTTTTTCGCGATCCGCGGCGGTGACACCCGCATAGACCAGCGGCAGCTCGACATTGTGGAGCGCCGACGCTCGCGGCAGCAGGTTGAACGTCTGAAAGACGAAGCCAATCTCTTCGTTGCGTATGCGCGCCAGCTCGTTGTCGTTCATCTCACCAACCTGCTTGCCGTTCAGCAGGTAGCTGCCCCGGCTGGGCGTGTCGAGACAGCCAATGAGGTTCATCAGCGTGGACTTACCCGAGCCGGACGGCCCCATGATGGCAACGTACTCTGCGCGGTCGATGTCGACGGACACACCCCGCAGCGCGTGGATTTCTTCCGAGCCCATCACGTACGTCTTCCAGAGATCGCGGGTCTCTATCAGCGCCATTGAGAGGTATTACGGCGGTCCCCGCTCGGGGGTTTCACATGGTCTTGAGGCGGGCGACCAGCGCCTTGACGAGGGGCGGCGCGTCGGTCGGTACGTGCGCACTCCAGGAGCGGGTGTTGACCGGAACCATCACGAGCCTGGTCTTCGTGGCCTTACGCATCGATTCTTTGAGCGCAGCCGCCAGTTCACCGGCGGGAGCAATCGCCGGCCCCATCAGGAACACGATACAGGTGTCGCGCTGGCTGTCTTTGGGGATGCGGGACGCCATGTCCCATGCATCCGTCAACGCGGAACCGTCCACTTGCGGAACGAATCGACCGAGGACGCGCGGCGGCAGTTTCAAACTCCAGAACTTCGCCTTGGGGATGCAGGTCACCTGAAAGCCAGACAGCGAGAACTCTTCCCAGCTCTGAAATTCGCCGGTGAGCGCCGAGCGGAATCGCGCCACCGTCGCGCGCTGAACGAGGTCGCTGGCGCCGGCACGCTCCTGCTGGAACACTGAGGCGCCGCTCGTCCCCGGCGGGGGTTCAGACGTCCTGGCGCTCGATTGCGAAGGTCGTTGTGGCGGTGCGGCCGCCGTGGCTCCTACGGGACGGCTTGCCACCGTTCCGGTTATCAGACCATCGTCCGCGTCGTATTCGGCACGTGCGACTGGGTCGGTCAGCGTCTTGTACGCGCGCGTCAGGTCCGCCGCTTTCGCTGCCGCAATTTCCTGGAATTCGGCACCGAGATGCTGAACCTTGTCCGGATGGTACTTGGCGATTTCCCGCCGGAACGCGCGCTTGATTTCGTCGACGGACGCGTCCGGGGCAACGGAAAGCAGCTCGTAGAACGGTTTGGCCACGACGCTATTTCTTGAATTCGGCGACGTTGGTGGCGGCCGGCAGCTCGCGCCTCTGACGCTGGTCGCGAAGCTTTCTCGGCCGTCGTGACGGCGTGCCTTCCGCGCTCTTGGCGCAGTACGGACAGAACTTCCAGCCGCTCTGCAGCGGCTTGCCGCAGTGCGGACAGCCGCCGCCGACGCGATGGCCGCATGACGGGCACGCCGCGAATTCGGCGGACACGCCGGCGCCGCACTGGGGGCACAGCGATCGGGTTTCGCGGACTTCGGTGACGACGCGCAGCAGCTCGTCCGGCGTCGTCACGCCTGCCTTCACCTTCAGCAGCCCGTCTTCGCCGAGCGACACCATTCCGCCGCTCACCGCGGCGTCACGCAGCTGCGCTTCGGAGCCGCGCTGCGCGATCATGCGGCGCAGCTTGTCGCTGACGTGCATGATTTCGTAGATGCCGACGCGGCCGCGGTAGCCGGTGTGATTGCACTGGTCGCAGCCGACGGCGCGGTAGAAGGTCAGCGTCGCCGCTTCCATTTCCGTCACGCTCATGGCGCGCAGCGTCTCGGCATCCGGCGTGTAAGGCCGACGGCAATGCATGCAGAGCCGCCGCATCAGGCGCTGTGCGATTACGCCGATGAGCGCGGATGCGCTGACGTACGGCTCGATGCCGATGTCGGTCAAACGCGTCACACACGACGGCGCGTCGTCGGTGTGCAGCGTCGAGAGCACGAGGTGGCCGGTCTGCGCGGCCTGCATCGCGATGCGTGCCGTCTCCTGGTCGCGGATCTCGCCGACGAGGACGACGTCCGGGTCCTGCCGCAGGATGGAACGCAGCGCGCTCGCGAAGGTGAGTTTGATCTTGTCGTTAATCTGCGTCTGGTTCACGCCTGGAATCTGATACTCGACCGGATCTTCAATCGTGATGATGTTCGTCCGCTCGGACCGCACCGACGTCAACGCCGAACAGAGCGTCGTCGTCTTGCCCGATCCGGTCGGGCCGACCACGAGGATCATCCCGTGTTGATGCCGCAGGAAGAAGCGGATCTGCTCGAGCGAGGTCGCCGAGAACCCGAGCTCCTCGAGCGGCGGAACACCTTTGCGGTTGTCGAGCACACGCAGCACGATCTTCTCGCCGAAGATCGTTCGCAGTGTCGAGGCGCGGAAGTCGACCTCCTGTCCATCGTCGGCGCTTGCGCGGATGCGGCCATCCTGCGGCAGCCGCTTCTCCGCGATGTCCATGCCGCCCATGATCTTCATGCGCGCGACGAACCCTTCGTGCACCCACTTCGGCAGGTCCATCACTTCCTTCAACAAACCGTCCAAGCGGTGCCGGACGACGAGGTTGTTCTCCGTCGGCTCGATGTGAATGTCGCTCGCGCGGCTCTTCAGCGCGCTCTTGATGACCAGATCGACAAGGTCGATGATGGGCGCCGTTTCCGGCGTCGCGCCTTTGAGGTTGCTGGCCGTTTCGAAGACATCCTCTTCGACGCGCCGCGCAGCGAGTGCGGCCTGATCGCCGATCGGCGCAAGCATGCCGCCACGTGATGTCGCCTCACTGGCCTGCTGCGCGGAGGGCGGCGTCACCTGCACGGCGATGCCCGAGCCGGCTTGATTCAACCGCGCGAGCGCCTTGTCCGGATACGAGGAATGGATCGCGTCGAGAATCTCTTGCTTCGTTGAAACGACCTGCTTGATGCGGTACCCGGTCTGAAATTCCAGATCCTGGACCAACGTGAAGAGCAGGGGGTCCGACATGGCGACCGTCAGCAGATTTTTCTCCACACCGATCGCAAGGCAGGTCCGCTTGAGCGCCACCTCTTTCGGGATCAGGACGACCGCCGTCGGGTCTGGCGCACGCTCGGTGAGATTGACGTAGGAGAACCCGAGTTGGTAGGCGAGCGCCTTCGCGATCTGGCGCTCGGTCGCCAGATTCATGCGGACGAGCACCGCGCCAAGCCGCTCACCCGAGCGCTTGTGTTCGGCGAGTGCTGTTTGCAGGTCTGCTTCGGTGATCAGTCCCGCCTGGATGAGACATTCACCGATTTTCTTGCGCACGCGCTGGCAATCTCCCTGGGAGAATACGGGCCGGACCCCCATTCTTTCGGCGGATCTCGGCCGCTGCGGTAGAACGCGTGCGGGATGCCAGACCTCTACGTTGATGGAAAGAATGCGTTGCTCCGATACCCCTACCAAAGTGCAGGAGCGCGCCCAGATATCCCGGTTGCTCGAGCAACGTTCCGACACCATCCTGAACGATGCCGTCGCCATCTTTCCCTTCGCGGGAGCAGATTCGTCGGATCAAGGTCGCTCCGCCACCCTCGCCGATCTCATGCTGCAACTGCTCACGGCTGCTGTGCGCGACGGCGAGCTCGATCCGCGCACCGGCCGCGTCGCGGATCTACGCCAGCTCGCGGTCGACTTCGGACTGACAGTGCGGCAGCTCTTTGGCCTCGTGTACGTCGTGGAGCGCGCGGCGCTCGACGAGCTGGCGCTGGATGAGTCGTTCGGAGCCACCACGGAAGGATGGCCTGGCATTGCGCAGATGGTGCGTCGCGGATCCTTCGACGTGCTTGCCGCCGTGGCCGAGCGGATCGCGCGGGAACCCGATCAGTCAGCGCTGCACGATTCGCTGACTGCGCTGCACACGCGCGCGGTACTGCTGGCAGCGCTCGAGAAGGAAATGCGGCGCGCCGAGCGCTTCCAGCATCCATTCGCCATCATCCTCGTCGACGTCGACCACCTCGCGGCCATCAACTCACAACATGGCTACGGCTTCGGCGACCGCGTCCTCGAGCGCATTGGCATTGTCATTCGCAATTACTTCCGAGAGCACGACTGGGTGACGCGGTGCGCGGAAGACACCTTCGCGGTTCTGCTGCCGGAAACGACACGAGCCAATGCGGCCTCGCTTGCCGACGGTTTGCGCGTGATGGTCGAGGAGCGCCTGGCGCTCCGCGACTACCGGACGGAAGAGCATGTGCAGGTCACCGTGTCAGTTGCTGTGCTGATCGGCGACGGACGCAATTCGTATCAGGCGGACTCGCTGCTTCGACAGGGCGACGAAGCGATTCTGCGCGCGAAGCGCGCCGGGCGGAATCGCGTCGAAGTGGTGGAAGTCGGCGGCACGAGAATTCCGCGCGCCGCCAGGATGCGCGGCGTTTGACCGGCCGCTAACGAGTCATCGCCTTGGCGAAGCGATAGAAGAAATCGACACCGTCTTCAAACGCGCTCACGCGTACACGCTCGTCCCTGCCGTGCGCACGGATGTCGTCCTGGTCGATGGCTATTCCACTTATTCCATAGCTCGGAATGCCAGCCGCCGACGTGTAGATGCTGTCCGTTGCCCCCGTCTCCATCATCGGAATAATCGGTGCGCCCGGCCACAACTCCGCCGCGACCTGCTCCAGAGGGCGGAGCACTTCCGGCGAAGGCAGCACCGTCGGGAACCCCTTCGAGTCCGGAGCCCGTGCAGTCTTTCCGGCGTTGTCGACGTACACCACCGCTACCTGCGGGTCCGCGATGGTGCGCACGAGGATCTGCTGTGTCTCGGCGGGGGAGTGTCCTGGGAGAATCCGGCAGTTGACGATCGCCTGGGCATTTTGCGGCAGCGCATTGTTCGCGTGCCCGCCATTCAAACGCGTGGCGACGCAAGTCGTGCGCATCAGGGAGTTGTATCGCGGTTCTTTCGACAGGCGCGTTGCTGCCGCGGTGTCAGGGCGCGGCTGGACCAGCGCGTTCATATCCGCTCGCGTCTGACCTGTCTCGAGCGGCGCGCGACGTTGGAAATAGGTGCGCGTGATGTCATTCAGCTCGAGCGGAAAGGGTGTACGTTCGAGGCGCGACAATGCATCCGCGAGGTGGTAAATCGCATTGTCCGCAGTCGGCAGCGAGCTGTGGCCGCCGCGATTGGTCACCGTCAACTGGAAATCCGCGTATTGCTTTTCAGTGGCCTCGACATCCACATTGACCGGCTTGCCGTTCGAGGCCGTCACACCGCCCGCATCGATGTTGATGGCGAACGCGGCATCGACCAGATCGCGGTGGTTCTCCAACAGCCATTTGACGCCGTTGAATGCCCCGCCCTCTTCGTCCGCGGTGAGCGCCAGAATGAGATCGCGGTTGGGCCGGAAGCCTTCGCGATGCAAGCGGATGAAGGTCGTCACCGCGATGGCGGCCGACCCTTTCATGTCCTGCGTCCCGCGGCCGTAAAAGTAGCCGCCCTGCTCAACGAACTGAAACGGATCCGTCGTCCAGTCTTCGCGCCTGGCTTCGACCACGTCCAGGTGACCGATGATGAGAACCGGACGCGCGGCGCCGGTTCCGTGCAGGCGTACGACGAGATTTCCTTTGCGGTCGTTTGGCGCGAGAACCTGGACGTCGGCAGCCGCAAAACCGGCGTCCTGTAAACGCCGGGCGATCGCGTTCGCGGCGGTCGTGGTGTTGCCGACGGAGTTCGTCGTATTGATTTCGATCAGTTGCTTGAAGATGTCGCGGCTCAATCGCCGGGTATCGCTGTCGATTGTGGCAGCCGACGCGACCGTCGCGAACAGGACGAGCGGGAGCAATCGCAGCGGCATATGGTTTCAGTGCTCTTCCGCGTACTGTTCCTTCAGCCGCGAAATCACGTTCGGATCCGCGAGCGTCGTCGTATCGCCAAGCGCCTTGCCTTCGGCGATATCGCGCAGCAGACGCCGCATGATCTTCCCTGAACGCGTCTTCGGCAGGTCGGCCGTGAAGATCACGTCGTCGGGTTTGGCGATGGCGCCGATCTTCTTCGCCACGTGCTCTTTCAGCTCGATCATCAGTGCTTCGTTGGCCTGCACACCTTCTTTGACGGTGACAAACGCAGCAACGGCCTGGCCTTTGATCTCGTGCGTGCGGCCCACGACGGCTGCTTCCGCCACCTTCGGGTGATCGACCAGCGCGCTCTCGACCTCCATCGTGCCGATGCGATGGCCGGCGACGTTCAACACGTCATCGACTCGACCAAGCAGCCAGAAGAACCCGTCCGCGTCGAGCTTCGCGCCATCACCGGCGAAGTAAATGTCGGACGTCCACTTGCTCCAGTACTGCGTCACATAGCGATCGGGATCACCATAAATGCCGCGCAGCATCGACGGCCACGGGCGGGTGAGCGTCAGCAGGCCGCCGCCGATCGGCAGCGTTTCCCCTTTCTCGTTTTTGATCTCCGCTTTCACGCCGGGGAATGCGCGAGTCGCCGATCCGGGCTTTGTGGTCGTGAGGCCGGGAAGCGGCGTGATCATGATCGCGCCGGTCTCTGTCTGCCACCACGTATCCACAACGGGACACCGCTCGCCCCCAATGTAGCGGTGGTACCAGACCCACGCCTCGGGATTGATCGGCTCGCCAACCGATCCGAGCAGCCGCAGCGATGACATGTCGCGTTTCTTCGGCCACTCGGTTCCCCATCGCATGAACGCGCGGATGGCGGTGGGCGCGGTATAGAAAATCGTCACGCCGTACCGCTCAACGATTTGCCAGAAGCGGTCCTTCTGTGGCCAGTCGGGCGCGCCCTCATACATCACGACCGTCGCGCCGTTGGCCAGCGGACCGTACACCACGTAGCTGTGGCCGGTGACCCAGCCGATATCCGCGGTGCACCAGAAGACGTCGTCTTCCTTGAGGTCGAAGACCCATTTCGTCGTGGCATACGTAGCGGTGAGATAACCGCCGGTCGTGTGCATGATGCCCTTCGGCTTGCCCGTGGTCCCTGATGTGTAGAGGATGTAGAGAAGATCTTCTGCATCCATTTGTTCGGGCTCGCAGTTGTACGGCGCATCCTGCATCAGCCGGTGATACCAGTGGTCGCGCCCCTCCTGGATGTGCACAGGAGCCGCGCCTTCGGCGAGCCGCTTCACGACCACAACGTTCTTGATCGACGGCGTACCTTTGATCGCCTCGTCGGCCATCTGCTTGAGCGGGACAATCGATCCGCGGCGCCAGCCGCCGTCTGCAGTGATGAGCAGATTGCACTCCGCATCGTTGATGCGATCGCGCAGCGAGTCGGAGCTGAAGCCGCCGAAGACAACGGAATGCGCGGCGCCGACGCGCGCGCACGCGAGCATCGCGATTGCCAGCTCCGGAACGAGCGGCAGATAAATCGCCACGCGATCACCGCGCTTGACGCCGAGCGATTTCAGAACGTTCGCGAACTGGCCGACCTGGCGATAAAGATCCCAGTATGTGAGGGTGCGGCGCTCGCCGGGTTCGCCTTCCCAGATCAGCGCGGCCTTGTTGCGCCGCGCACCACGGACATGGCGATCAACACAGTTGACGCTCGCGTTGATCTTGCCGCCGACAAACCACTTGGCGTGCGGTGCTTTCCATTCCAGCACCTTGTCCCACTTCTTGAACCATTCCAGTTCGGAGGCAAACGACGCCCAGAAACCTTCAGGATCTTTTTCGGCGCGCTCGTACACTCCGGGATCGTTGATATTGGCGTTCGCCCGGAACTGGGGCGCCGGCGAAAAACTGCGATCTTCCTGGAGTAGGTCCGCGATTTCAACAGGTGGTTTGTTGTCAGCCATGACCACAATTTTATTGCTGTTGCGGCTGCTCGACCTTTCCGAGCATCGCCACGCCCAGTAAGCCACCGAGTGCGGCAAAGGGCGTCTGAATGAACAGCTGGAAGAAAAAGCCAATGACGAGGCGGGCGGCCAGCGAGGCCTGACGGCCGAAGCTTTCCATCATGCCGCGCGCCTCGGGAGGAATGTCAGGCGTGCTTCGCAGCACGAATTCCATCATCCTCTGCTGCAGCGGCGACATGAATACGTCGACGACGGCGGCGGCAAACAACCAGACGACCGCTCCCGTCAGGCCGGCGAGCAGACCCAACCGTGCGCCATCGAGCAGCCGCAGCGGCTCACGTTGCTCTTGTTGTGCCAGGTAAGCCGTGATGATGCCGCCGGTAAGCGTCCAGAGGCAGCAGCAGTTTGCGGCACTGATGATCGGCAGCGCCGACAGCACTCCAAGAAAGAGGCCGCCGAGCAGTACCGATTGTCTCAATCGTAGTACTCGCGCCCGAGGTGGGTAATCAGCTCCTCGCCCTGCATATGCCGCAGAGTGTTCTTCAGCTTCATCAGCTGAATGAACAAATCATGCTCGGGATACACCTCACGCGCGTGCATTGGCGCCTTGAAGTAGAACGAAAGCCACTCCTGGATGCCCGACATTCCAGCGCGCTTGGCGAGATCGAGGAACAGCGCTGAGTCGACGACGATCGGCGCTGCGAGAATGCTGTCACGGCACAGGAAGTTGATCTTCAGCTGCATCGGATAGCCAAGCCATCCGATCAGATCGATGTTGTCCCACCCCTCCTTGTTGTCGCCGCGCGGCGGGTAGTAGTTGATGCGCACGACGTGACAGAGGTCTTTGTAGAGATCTGGATAGAGGTGAGGCTGGAAGATGTAGTCGAGCGCCGACTTCTTGCTTTCTTCCTTGGTCTTGAACGATTCGGGATCGTCGAGCACCTCGCCGTCGCGGTTGCCGAGAATGTTCGTCGAGTACCAGCCGCGGACACCAAGCAACCGTGCCTTCAAGCCGGGGGCGATGATCGTCTTGATCAGCGTCTGCCCGGTTTTCATGTCGTTGCCCGCCACCGGCGCATTGGTCCGGCCCGCGAGCTCGAGCATCGACGGAACGTCGGCCGTCAAGTTGGGCGCGGCGTTGGCGAACGGAATGCCTTCGCGCAGTGCCGCGTAAGCGTAGATCATGCTCGACGGGATCGCATCGTCGCTCTGCTCGAGACCTTTCTCGAACGTCGCAACGGAGGCGTGCACTGGCGCCTCCTTCATGTAAACCTCGGTGCTTCCCGTCCACACCATGACGAGGCGGTCGCAGCCGTGCTTCTCTTTGAACGCGCGGATGTCGGCGATCACCTGTTCGGCAAGGTCGCGCTTGTTCTTTCCCTTCTTGACGTTCGGGCCGTTCAGACGCTTCACGTACCGCTGATCGAACACCGCCGGCAGCGGACGTATGGCTTCGAGCTCGCCGCGGACTTTTTCGAGCTGACCGGTTTCGAGCACGCCAGCCGTACGGGCTGCCGAGTAGCAGTCCTCCTGGAAAATGTCCCAGCCGCCGAAGACGATGTCGTTCAAATCGGCGAGCGGGACGAACTCATTGATCTTCGGCGAACGTCCTTCCGTGCGCTTCCCCAGCCGGATGGTGCCCATCTGCGTCAGCGATCCGATCGGCGGAGCCAATCCTTTTCTGATGGCAAACACTCCCGCGATCGTCGTCGTCGCGACGGCGCCCAGCCCCACGAGCAGAACGCCAAGCTTGCCGCGCGCAGGAGCAATTTGAACTGGTGAAGTCACAATCGCAGACTATACCATGTTGAAATTCCCATGTTTTTGCGCAAAACCCGCATCGAACCGCTGCCAGTGACGATGAGCGCCGTACGCATGGGCGAGCGTGTGCTGCAAGTCGGCGTTGACGATCCCGCGGTCGCGAGCGCGATCGCTGCGAAGGCAGGACTCTCCGGCAGCGCAGCCATCGTCGTCACCGACGAACGCGATGCCGCGCGCGCGGCGCGAGCGACGGCGAACGCGGGAATTCTCGTCGATGTGAAAGTCACGCCGCTTGCCTCGCTACCGTTCGAGAGTGAGTCGTTCGATCTCGTCGTCGTGCATGCCGCAGGCGGAGGCGCTTCGCTGGAAGCAATGCGTGAATGTCATCGCGTCGTTCGACACGGCGGCCGAGTGATGACGATTGAGGGCGGGCCGGCAAGCGGTCTGGCAGCGATGTTCAAAACTCCGCGGCCGCCCGAGACCGATGTCATCGGCGCCCTGCAGTCTGCCGGATTCCGCCCCGCCCGCCTGCTCGCCGAACGTGAGGGCTACCGTTTCGCGGAAGGCATAAAGAGCTAACGAGGACAGCTCGACCTTTTCCGGGGACACGGCCCGCCGTCAGTTTCCCCCACAATTCCGCCTAATTCCTTCTGTTGAATGAGGCAAGGCTTTTGCCTCGTGCCGTTTACCGCAATGTCGCAAGTGTCCCTCGGTGAAGTCTTCACGATTGACGAAGTGGCGCGCGCCGCCGGCGTGCCGCAGGAAGCTGTTCGCGCTTTGATCGTGCGCGGCGAATTGAATGTCGTGGCCGACACACGGTTCATCAACGTCGCGAACCCGATGCGCGCCGCGCGCAGGCTTCGCGAAATCGCGCTCGCGCAGCACAGTATGGCGGCGCAGCCGCTGTTCGAGCCGGCGCATGCGGCCCGCGACACGCGGAAGCCGGTCTTCTTCTCGTTTGCGGCGCACGGTGCAGTTGCACTGTTGCTCGTGCTGCTTTCGATGGATCGTACGCAGACCGCACCGCTTGAAGAGCCGGTGCACGAGGAAACGCACCTTGTGTTCCTGATGAGCCCTGGCCCCGGCGGCGGCGGTGGCGGCGGTGGTCTGCGGCAACGGACGCCAGCACCGAAGATTCTGCGGAAGAGCGAGCAACCGCGCCCTCAACTTTCAGTTCCTCCCGTGAAGGAAGCGGAGCCGGTAGTCGTCGCGAAGCAGCCTGAACCCGAGCCGGAGCCGGCGAAGGAGATTCTTGCGCCCGTGCAAACGGTCGCTGCCAACGATCAAGATCGCGTCGGCCAGATCGAACATGCAGCGGAAGCTCCCGCGAGCAACGGATCCGGATCCGGCGGCGGTGTAGGTACGGGGCAAGGAACGGGCAATGGCGAAGGCCTCGGATCCGGGATCGGCGATGGCGAAGGGGGCGGCATCGGTGGCGGACCTTATCGGCCGGGCAGCGGCATCGAGGCTCCGAAACTGCTGCACGAGGTAAAGGCGCAGTACACGGAGGACGCACGCCGCCGCGGCATCACGGGTGACGTGCTGCTCGAAGTCGTCGTGCGCAGCGACGGCAGCGTCGGCACGACGCGCGTGCTGCAGGGGCTCGGCTATGGCCTGGAGCAGCGCGCTATCGATGCGGTGAGGCAATGGCGCTTCGCGCCGGCGATGCGGAAGGGCGCGCCGGTGGATGTCCTGGTCGAAATCGCCGTCGAATTCACGCTCCGTTAGGACAGGTTTATGGACATGGTTCTGTTGACTATCACTACGTTGTCGCTGGCGGCGGCCGCCGGTTTCGGCTTTCTCTCTTGGCGCCTCGGACGCGAGGAGGGCGACCGGGAACGAGCGCGAATTGCCGCGCTGGCAAACGCAATGGCTCCTTCGTCACCTGAGACTCCTCTCCTTGGTGGAGTTGCCGTAGGATCGGTGTTCGAGCGGACGGAAGGGCTTCGCGGCCGGCCGGTCATTAAGATCGCCGCGGGTGTCGCTATGCTGTTGATCGTTGCTGGTGGCGCGTTCATCAGCTTCCGGGCGTCAGGCGCGGAGGCGTCGAAGACAGCCGCCCCGCTCGAGCTGATGTCGATGCGCTACCAGCGTCAGGGAACGGTGTTGACGGTATCCGGGTTGGTAAAGAATCCTTCGTCGGGCGTTGCGGTCAACGACGTCACTGCGGTGGTGTTTGCCTTCAATCGCAACGGCGCATTCGAGTCCAGCGGCCGCGCGCCGCTCGACTTCAGCGCGCTCGCACCCGGCGAGGAATCGCCGTTTATCGTTACCGTGCCGAACGTTTCCGATGTCGCACGCTATCGCGTCACGTTCCGCAGCGGCGACACTGTGGTCCGGCACATCGATCGTCGTTCGAATCGCGTTCAACTTGCCCAGGCAGTGAGGTAGTCATGCGCTCCATCCGTCTCCGCCTCGCGATTCTTGCCGCGCTCGTCGCAGCCGCCGTTGGCGTAGTCGGCGCGCAGCCGCAGGACGATAGCTTCAAGTTCAAGAGCGGCGTCGAGCTGGTGAACGTCACCGCCACCGTGAGCGACGACAACGGCCACTTCGTCACCGGCCTGACGAAGGACGACTTCAACGTGTTTGAGGATGGCCAGGCGCAGGAGATCGCGCAGTTCAGCAACGAGCGCGTGCCGGTCAGCCTCGGCATCCTCCTCGACACGAGCGGCAGCATGACGCCGGAGAAGATGTCGTCGGCGAAGAGCGCCATCGATCGGTTCATCTACGACCTGCTCGGCAAGGATGACGAACTGTTCTTCATGCAGTTTGCGAGCGTGCCGGACCTGCTTCAGGGGTGGACCTTCGATCGGCGGCTGATCAGCCGGGCGGTCGGCCAAACGTCCGCCGCGGGAGGAACCGCGTTATATGACGCGATTGCCAACGCTTTGCCGATTGCGGCGGACGGCCGCAATCAGAAGAAGGCGCTTCTTGTCATCACCGACGGCAACGATACGAACAGCCGGACGTCGGTGAGCCAGGTGCGCAACTTGATTCGCGAAAGCGAGGTCATGGTCTACGCGCTCGGCGTCGACGGCAACGACGTGCAGACCTACACGCCGCAGCCCCGTCAGCCGAGCGGACCGCGTTTTCCGATTCCGATTCCACGCGGCGGACGCGGGCGCTGGCCTGGCTTCCCCTACGCACCGCAGATCGGGTTTCCCCCGATCGGCGGCACCTGGGGTCGTTCGGGCAACGAGCATGTGAATGAGAACGCGCTGCGCGCGGTCACCGACGACACCGGCGGCCGTACCGAAATCGTGCGCGGCTTCGGCGATCTGGGCAACGCCACGCAGCGGCTCGCCGACGAATTGAGCCAGCAGTACTACATCGGCTACAACAACGGCGGAAAGAAGGACGGGAAGTGGCACACCATCAAAGTTGATGTGCGCAACCACCATTACACCGTCCGTGCTCGGAAGGGCTATGTAGCGTCGTAAAATCCGGAGCGCGTGCCGACGTTCTGGATTGCGCTCGGGCTCAGCCTGCTTGGCGGCTTGGGCGGACTGCTCATCGCCTCAGGCGTCCTCCTCATTCACGATCCGCTGCGCGCGAAGCTGATTCCCTGGCTGGTCAGCTACGCCGTCGGCGCTCTGCTCGGGATATCGATGATGGGACTCCTGCCGGAGTCCCTCACCACCTTGCCCGCCGGCCGCGTGTTCGCGACGCTGCTTGGCGGCATCATGCTGTTCTTCATCCTCGAGAAGCTCGTGCTCTGGCGTCATTGCCACACGCACGATTGCGAGGTGCACGAAAGCAGCGTCGCCTCCGTGATGATCGGCGACACGTTTCACAACTTCGTCGACGGGGCGGTGATCGGGGCGGCCGTGCTGACCTCCGTCCCGCTGGGTATCAGCACGGCCATCGCGGTGGCCGCGCACGAAATCCCGCAGGAGATCGGCGACTTCGCCATCCTGTTGCACGCGGGGTATTCGCGCGGGAAGGCTCTGATGCTCAACGTGCTCTCGGCGCTCGCCAGCGTCGCCGGCGCTATTGCCGCATTTCTGGCCTTCGACGTCGTCCCGCGGACGCTGCCTTACTTCCTGGTGATCGCGGCGTCCAGCTTTCTCTATGTCGCGATGGCGGATCTCATCCCGGGCCTGCACCGCGGACGGACCGACGCGAGCTCTCTTCGTCAGATTGTCCTGATCGCGTTGGGCATCTTCACGATGGTGTGGTTTTCATGAGGTGGTGCGATGGTGCGAACCGTGCGAGGGTGCGACCGTGCGTCCGAAGGTGCGAAAGTGCGACGGTTCGGACGGCGCTCGCACCGATCACATGGGAGTGTCAGATTTTTTGTGTGTAGGGCGTTGATGACAATGCGTGTGGGCGCTGTGGGAAACCGCGTTCTGTGCGGTTTTTCCAAGTCCCCCTGTGGGCGCGTTCTGTGCGGTTTTCCAAGTCCCCCTGTGGGCGCGTTCTGTGCGTCCGGAAAGACCGCCGCCAGCGCCTCACTCATGCCTTTCAGGCCGTCGGTCACGGCGATCAGGATGTCCTGGCACCCGCGCGTCTTGAGGTCCGTGAAGACCTTCATCCAGAATTTCGCGCCCTCGGTCTGCTCGATCCAGATGCCCAAGATGTCGCGTGACCCGGTTGTCTTCTGTGATGCTCTCCGCGTCAAAATCCGCGATGAGGCAAGGTAGACGGCCTTACTCCGCATCGGTGAGTACCGTCTTGCCGCTCGTCCCATTGCGATGGTTGGTCGTGAGATGGGGCTTGGCCTGGCCCGGTGCGTATCCGAAATGGTGCGTCAGCTCGGCGCCCACGGCGCGCTCGATCAACGCCTTCTTGAATCGACGCGTGGCAATTTCGACGTCGGCAGCGGTCAGCGGACTGTCCGGGACGATCTGATCGAGGATTTCAGCAGGAATCGGCGCCAGGATCTCGGCGCTCGCCTGCTCCGGTTTTGGGTTGCGGGACATCTCGGCTCCTCATGCTATGCCCACACACAAAATTTCGGACACCCTCGATCACATGGCACCATGGCACATCGCACCTTCGCACCTTCGGATGCACCCTTTCGCACTCGTCGCACCACTCGCACCATCGCACCTCTGCTAGTAGTCATCGTATCGGCACAAATTTCTGAATGCGCTTCCCGTCCTCCACCTCACCCGTGTAAACGTTCCCCTTCGAGTCGACAGCGACCGCATCAATCCAGTGCAGCTGCCCAGCATAGCGGCCGTTGCCTCCGAATGAACCGACGAGCGTGCCGTCGCCGCGGTTGTAGATCCACACCATGTTGTTCGTGCCGTCGGCGACAAACACATATCGCTGCTGCGGATCGGATGAGAGCGCAAGGTGGTAGACCGTGCCGCACGGTGGCGCCGTGGTGCTCCAGATGCCGCCGCAGTTCGGACCGCGCGACTGGGTGGAAGGATGCACGAACCACTGGCGGACGAACTTCCCTTGCTTGGTGAACACCTGCACGCGATCGCTGCCGCGCTCGCAGACGTAAACGAGCCCATCGCGCGAGAAGTGAACGCAGTGCAGCGCCGGCGCAAACTGCATCTGATCCGGCGGCGGCCCCGAAATGTCGTAGTCGGGGGTCGGATTGTTGTCGACCTCGCTCAGCGGGATGCCGTGGCCGCCCCATCCGCGTTTGAACGCGAAGGTGTCGAGGTCGTAGACGAGGATGCGTTTATTGAGGAACCCGTCCGAGATGAAGACCTCGCGTGCAGCCTCGTCGAGCTCGAACGATCCGATTCCTGGGGGGAAAACCGCGGTCTGCTGGTTGTCCTGCTTCACCTGATCGGCGGGGATTTTCGCGCCGCGACGGCCGAAATCGCGGACGAACTTGCCATCGCGCGTGAACTCGATAATGCCGTCCCCGGGCGTCGTTCCGGATAGATAGACATTTTTCTGGCGGTCGACGGCGATCGTCTGCAGCCGTCCGGGCCACCCTTCGTGGTAATTCGGACCGCCCCACGCGTTGACCACATTGCCATTGGGATCGAACTCGAGGATCTCCGGGCCGGGCACGCAGCACTCGCCGCGCGGGGGATTCGTTGCGGCGGTCAGTTCGTCGGGCCGCGCGTCCACGCGCCGGTTGATAGTCCAGACGTGGTCGTCGCGATCGACGTAGATGTCGACGATCTGCTGCATGGCCCACTTGTTCGGCAGCGGCTTGGCCAGAACGGATCGACGCGGTACTTCGGCGCCGCCGCGGCGCGTTGCTGCGCTTGAACCATCGCTCCGACACTGGCGACGACCACCGCCAGGGCCAGCAGCGCCGGGCGCCATCTGCTCAACTTGTGTCGCATGCGCGACCTTATACACGAGATGTCCACCACTCTGGACGTGGCCTTTAAAACGTGCGAAATAAGGCCTGTTTCACGCAATTACGAGCTGGCAAACCCCTTGCCTCATGGGTAGGTGCCAACGCTCGTGAGGAGGTTTTGGAAATGGTCGCCAGGTTTGTCGCCGCTTTGACCGTGGTACTCGCACTCAGCGCCCCGGCATTTGCGGCGGATCGCAAGGACTTGCAGGTCGCCCGCGACGTCTCGAAGCAGGTGCTGACCTATCCGCAGTTCTCGATCTTCGACACGGTCCACATGCAGATCGACAACGGCACGGTCACATTGATCGGCAAGGTGACGATGCCGTACAAGAAGAATGACATCGAGAAGCGCGTCGCCAGGATTGACGGCGTGCATCAGGTCGTCAACAAGATCACCGTGCTTCCGGTTTCCCAGTTCGACGACGAGCTGCGCTTCCGGATTGCGCGTGCGATTTACGGAAACTCGAACTTCTGGAACTACGGATCGATGGCCAACCCGCCGATCCACATCATCGTCGAGAACGGGCACGTCACACTCGACGGCGTGGTCAACAGCAACACCGACCGCGTACTCGCACGGTCGATCGCCAGCTCGTTCGGCGCGTTTTCAGTAACGAACGATCTGAAGACGGACGCGGAAGCGGAACAGGAACTCGAACATCTCTGATTGTCGGTGGTTCGCGGGTTCGCGGCGGCGCGGGTTCGAACCGCGAACCAGCGAACCTACGAACCAGCGAACCTTTCCGCGCGGCCTTTGCGCGCCAGCAGCCAGACAATCACACCCAGGGTGGCGAAAGCTGCCACGATCGTCGTTCCAAATAGCAACAGGGTACGGGCGAGGATCGATTGCGTTTCGATCTGTACGTCGATCTCGATTGGCACTCCGCGTATTCGATCGGCGAGCGTTTGTTCCCACTCGACAATGTTGCCGCGCTCAACGCGATGGGTAGGCGCATTGTGATACGCGATCTTGCTCGGCAGATGCAGGCGGAATGCGACAAGTTCGCTGCCGTCCCAGCCGACGTCGCCGGCTGGCGTCCCGACTCTAGGCACGCCTACTACCTGCTTGAACTCGTAGGTGTCGCCCTCACGGCCGAAGCGGTACGTTGACCAGGAGAACGGAGCGACGCGTTGCAGGGCACGGACATCGGCGACATCCATGCTGACATGTACGAATCGGCGGCCGTAGCGGCGCGATGCGCTCAACGCCGTGACAGTCACACCAGGACTCTCGTAGAACGCGCGGATGCGCTCCCGCTCGAACCGCGCGCGCGGGCTCGGATTCAGATCGACGCCGCGCAGCGCGACGAGCGCGGGCACCGACGCGTTCACGTTGAGCGTCGCGGATCCATCGAGACCGAGGTAGAGCTCTTCCTCGTACTCGTACTGCTTTTTCAGCAGGCGGCCGCTGCAGGCGGACAGCACGACGACGATGACGAGAAGCAACGCGACCCGCGACGGCATCTCCTCGAATGATATCGTGTAGGGGCCGACCTTAAGGTCAGCCCTTCCCGGATGCCGCGCCCCACGCTTTTCCTCATCGACGGCAGCTCGCAGATGTACCGCGCCTATCACGCGTTTCGCGGCAAGGGGCTGTCGAATCAGGAGGGGCACACCACACACGCCGTGTACGTGTTCGTGACGATGCTTCGCAAGCTGATCGCGGATCACAAGCCGCAGTACATGGCTGCGTCATTCGATCTCGCCGGGCCCACGTTCCGCGATCAGATCGCCGACGATTACAAGGCCAACCGGGTGGCGATGCCGGACGACCTCGCCGAGCAGATCAACTGGGTCCATCAAGCCTGCGAGGCGATGGGCGTACCGATTGTTACCGCCGAAGGCTACGAAGCGGACGATGTGATTGGCACGCTGGCCCAGCAGGCGGCGGCGAAAGGTTTCGAAGTCGCGATCGTCTCGATTGACAAAGACTTCTTCCAACTTGTCCGCGACGGCGTGCGCGTCTACGACCCGCGCGAGGATGGCGCCTGGTTCGACGCCGAAGGCGTCGTGCAGAAATTCGGCGTCAAACCGGGGCAGGTGGCGGACGTGCTCGCGCTGGTGGGCGACACCAGCGACAACGTGGCGGGTGTTCCCGGCATCGGCAAGAAGGGCGCCATCGATCTCATCACGCAATACGGAAGCGTCGCCGGTCTGCTGGACAAGGCCGGCGAGTTGAAGCCAAAACAGCGCGAGACGCTCATCACGCATCGCGCGGCGGCCCTCCAGAGCCTGGAGCTCGTCACCATCAAGACCGATGTTCCCATCCATGTGGACTTCGACGCGCTCAAGTACCGCGGCGCGTCGCGAGAACGTTGTTACGAGCTCTTTTCAAAGCTGGCGTTCCGCACGCTCGTCAACGAGTACGCGCCCACGGCCGACAGCATCAAGAAGGACTACTCGCTCGTCCGCACCGTTGAGGAGCTTGACGCGCTGATCGCGGAACTGCGGGCGGCAGGTGAATTCGCTCTGCGAGTAATTCCGAGCGAACCGTCCGCGATGCTCGCGTCGATCATCGGCATGTCGTTCTCAACGCGCGATCGCGAGGCTCGATACATGCCCCTCGGCCACGAAGGGGAGGACGGCGGCAGCGATTTGCTCGCCGGTGCAAGCGCACCGGAGCAACTGGATCGACGGCTGGCTCTCGATCGGCTGCGTCCGCTGCTCCAGGACGCATCGATCAAGAAGGTCGGTCACGACCTGAAGTTCGACATGATCGTCCTCCGCCGCCACGGCATCGACGTCGACGGGCTGGAGTTCGATTCGATGCTCGCCAGTTACCTGCTCGATGCGACGCGGCCTGGACATCCGCTCGAGGAATCGTCGCTCGAGCATCTCGGCTACAAAGCGCTGACAGAGGAAGATGTGTGCGGCCGCGGTGCGAAGGCGCTCGCCTTCGCCCGACTGGCTCCCGAAGCGCTGCTGACGTTTGCCGGCGAGCGCGCCGATCTCGCGCGTCAACTTTCGAATCGCCTGGCGCCGCTGCTCGTCACCGATCAGCTCGAAGATGTGTATCGCGGCCTGGAGATGCCGCTGGTTCCGGTGCTTGCGGACATCGAGCGCGCGGGCATTCGCGTCGACGGTCCGGCGCTCGCCGCGCAGTCGCAGCACATCGAACAGCAGCTCGCCGAGTACAACGCCCGCATCTGGGAGCTGGCGGGCGAGCAGTTCAACATCAACTCGCCGCGACAACTTGGCGAGATTCTGTTCGAGAAGCTGAAGCTGCCGGTGCTGAAGAAGACTGGCACAACGCGCTCTGCATCGACCGCCGTCGAAGTCCTCGAAGAGCTCGCGCTGTCGCACGACCTGCCACGATTAATTCTCGAGTGGCGCGGGCTGCAGAAGCTGAAAAGCACGTACATTGACGCGCTGCCGCAGCTCGTTAATGCGGAAACGGGGCGCGTACATACCTGCTTCAACCAGGCGGTGGCGGCAACGGGCCGATTGAGCAGCTCGGATCCGAACCTGCAGAACATACCCATCCGCACCGAGCTTGGCCGCGAAATCCGCCGCGCCTTCGTCGCGGCCCCTGGCAACGTCCTCATCTCCGCGGACTATTCGCAGATCGAGCTGCGCGTGCTCGCGCATCTGGCCGGGGAAACGGCACTGGCCGAGGCGTTCCGCGCTGGAGAGGACATTCACGACCGCACCGCGCTGCAGGTCTTCGGCGCCAACAGCGGTCTGGACAGATACGAGCTGCGACGCCGGGCGAAGATCATCAACTACGCGCTGCTCTACGGAAAGACGGCGTTCACGCTGGCGAAGGACATCGGCGTGAGCAAGGAGGACGCGCAGGCGTTCATCGAGGCGTACTTCGCGGGTTTTCCGCGCGTGCGCGGCTTCATCGAGCAGACGCTGCAGCACGCGCGCGAGACCGGCGTCGTGAAGACGATGTTCGGCCGGAGGAGACTGGTGCCCGAGTTGAACAGCCGCAACGGGCAAATCCGCTCGGCTGCCGAGCGCGTCACCGTGAATATGCCAATTCAAGGGACGGCCGCGGACATCCTCAAGCGCGCGATGATCGATCTGCACGGCGAGTTGACGCGTCAGCAGATGAAGACGCGTATGATCCTGACAGTGCACGACGAACTGCTGTTCGAGGGGCCGAAGGAAGAAGCCGATACCGCCGCCGCGCTGGTGCGCGAGAAGATGGAACACGCGGTCAACCTGGCCGTGCCGCTCGACGTGGACGTCGGGATTGCGGAGAACTGGCGCGACGCTAAGCCGTAATCATCTCCAGTCCGTCTTGATCATCTCCCACTGTGCGCGCATGGCGACAGCTGCATCCGGCTCACGCTGCACACGTGATCGGGCCCGCTCCGGAATAATCGCGTCGACCACCAGACGATCGATGTCGGCGCGCAGCTGCGCCGAGGCGCCGCTCAGCGGTGCGCGCACCCACGCGGCGACAGCCGCGTCCCAGGCCATATCAGCGTCGCCCGCCGCTCGCGCAGCAACTGCCAGCCAGTAATTCGCGGGGGCGTTTCCCGGATCCCGCCGCAATTCCTCGGCCATGCGTGTCCCAATCTGGCCGGCCAGACGCGCACGACGATCCGGCATTGCGCCCTGCGCCTCGCGATCGATCGCCGTCGCCCACCAGTCGAGAAGCATCAGACGATCGCGGTCAGGCAGCATCATGCTGCGTTCCAGCGCCGTATCGAAGACTTCCGCCGCCGGCCCGAACATGTCTGACATGTACAGGGCGAGACCAAGTCCGACCATCAGGTCGACCTGATCGCGCGGCGACAGGACCGCGGCATGAACCGCGTTCAACGCCGCGCGTGCGTCGGCAAGATCCATCGGGTCGGGATTGTGCCGGTAGCGTTCCAGGCGGGCGCGTGCTTCAACCACCGCCGCCGCATCGGCCATCGTGGGCAGCGTACGGGCCATCTCGGCGGCGGCGATGGCGCCATCGTAGTCAGACGCGTTGTACAGCATGCGCGCGCGCGCGAGCGGGGACGGCTCCGCGGCATAGGCGACCGATGCCATCACGAACCATGAGCCCGCCAACAGAGCAGAGATGTGTGCTCTTCGCGTCCGCATCCGCTCATCCTAGCCCTCAAAGACGCTTTGTTACAATGCGCTGCAATGACCCTTCCGGTGGTCGTGCCGCGTGCCGGGCACGCGATCTCGCGCAGACAAATCGAGCCGGATGCGTTGAAAGTTCTCTACAGGCTCCATCAGAACAACTTCACCGCCTACCTCGTCGGCGGCAGCGTGCGCGATCTGCTGCTCGGCCGCCGGCCAAAGGATTTCGACGTCGGCACCGACGCGCATCCGTATCAGGTCAAGCGGCTGTTCAAGAACTGCTGGATTATCGGGCGCCGCTTCCGCCTTGCGCACGTCCGCTTTGGTACTAAAACAATCGAGGTCGCCACCTTTCGCCGACAACTCAGCGCCGCGGAGCTCGCCGCTCCCGACGAACCGGGCGGCGGCATCGTCGTGGACGAACTCGGGGACGTCGACAGGATGGTTCATCGCGACAATACCTTCGGCACGCCGGAAGAGGACGCCTTCCGCCGCGACTTCACCATCAACGCGCTGTTCTATGACATCGCGGATTTCTCGATCATCGACTACACAGGCGGATTGGAGGACCTGAAAGCGCGCGTCGTGCGATCCATCGGCGATCCCGTAGAACGCTTCCAGGAAGATCCGGTGCGGATGATTCGCGCGGTGTCAATGGCGTCGCGACTCGACTTCAGCATCGACCCGCCGATCGACGCCGCGATCGCGCAACATCGAGGAGAAATCGCGCGCAGTGCGCCCGCGCGATTGATCGAGGAGTTGTACAAACTGCTTCGCGCCGGATCGTCGGAGAAGGCGTTTCGTATGCTCGCGGAGCGCCGGTTGCTGGAGCCGATCGCCGCGGAGCTGCAGAAGCGCGCCGGCAACAGATTGTGGCAATCGCTGGCGGCGCTTGACGCACATCGACAGCAGTCGGAGGAAACGCCGGAGACGCTGACAAACCCGATCCTGCTCGGAACGCTGCTGGTGCCGCTTGACTACGACCTCAAGACGCCGCCGGTTGAATTCGACGACAACGGGAAGCCGAAAAAAGAGCCGGCGCTGTCACTCGGCCTCCTGCCGCTGGCGCGCCGTGACGTCGAACGGCTGCGCCAGGTGCTGGGTCTCCAGCGCCGCCTAATGGATCTGCACCTGTCACCGCGGGCCCGCCGCGCGCTGATGCATCGCGGACCATTCCGTGAGGCGCTCACCTGGCTGGAGATTCACGGCAACGCCCCCGAGGCGCTCGAACACTGGCGGGGATTCATCGAGGCGGCAAAGACCTTTGTACCTGGCGAGCAGGAGGCGGGCGAAGGACCGTCTCCGCAGCGGCGCAGGCGACGACGTCGTCGCCGCCGTCCATATCGACCCGCGACCTAACCGTGTTTCCGTTCGAATTCCCGCATGAAGGAGACGAGCGCATCGACGCCCTCTTCCGGGAACGCGTTATAGATCGACGCCCGCATGCCGCCGACGGAGCGGTGCCCCTTCAATCCATCAAAGCCGGCCGCTGTTGATTCTCTGACGAACGTTTTCTCCAGCTCCTCGGTCGCAAGACGAAACGTGACGTTCATCAGCGACCGATCTTCGTTCTTCGCGGTCCCCCGATAGAAGCCCGTGCGATCGATTTCGGCGTACAACTTCCCCGCCTTGCGCTGATTCATCTTCGCGACCCCCTCCAGCCCTCCCTGCGACCGCAGCCATTTCATCGTCAGGCCAAGGATGTAGATGCCGAAGGTGTTCGGGGTGTTGTAGAGCGAGTCGTTCTCCGCCTGCACCTTGTAATTCAGCATCGTCGGCAGCGTGTCGGCGGAGCGCGCAAGCAGGTCCTCGCGAATGATGACAAGCGTCACGCCCGACGGACCGAGATTCTTCTGCGCACCCGAGTAAATCAGCGCGTGGCGCGAGACGTCGATTGGGCTGCTGAACATGTCGGACGATGTGTCGCTGACGAGCGGAGCCTCGCCCACATGGGGCAGCGACTTCCATTGCGTGCCCTCGATGGTGTTGTTGCTCGTCATGTGCACGTACGCGGCACCGGCGGTCAGCTTGAGCTCGGACGCCATCGGCAGCCGCGAGTAGTTCTCGCCCTTGCTCGACGCGGCGATGTTCACCTTGCCGACCTTCTTGGCTTCCTTCGCCGCCTTATCCGCCCACGATCCGCTGTCGATGTAGTCCGCGGTCTGACCCGCGCCGAGCAGGTTCATCGGCACCATCGAGAACTGCAGGCTGGCGCCGCCCTGCAGCATCAGAATCTTGTAGTTCGCCGGCACGCTTGCGAGCGCGCGGATGTCGTCCTGCGCCTTGTGCAGCAAATCCTCGAACGTCTTCGAGCGGTGGCTGATCTCCATCACCGACATGCCGACGCCGGGCAGCGCAATCAGATCGCGTTGCGCTTCCTCGAGGACGGGCATGGGCAGAACGGCTGGACCGGCTGAAAAGTTGAACACGCGTGTTGCTGTGGGCATCAAAGACTCCAGCTAAATTCTAACGAGATACAAATTCAAAATGTCCTGGTGGCCGGCGGCGATTGTGTTCAGCAGATCAGGTGGCGGCTCGCCATCAAGATTGATCCGCGCAATCGCCGCTTCGGCCCCTTCGAAGATGACGTTTTCCGTCTCCTGAACGTTCAAGTTTCCTGCGCGCAAATGGTCGAAGACATGCGCGAGGACGCCGGGCCGATCGCGATGCCGCACAACCAGCATGTGCGTCGCGGGCGTCTTCTTGGCAAGGTTGACGACGTTCGGGACCTTGCCGGTCTCCTTGTATTCGCGGATGATCCGCGCCGCTTCAGCGGCGATCGCTTCCTGCGCCTGCTCGGTCGACGCGCCGATGTGATGCGTGCCGATGACGTTCGGCAGCTGCAGTAGTTGATCGGTGAACTCGCCGGTCGATCCGGCGGGCTCGTTGGCAAACACGTCGAGGCCGACGCGAAGGTCGCGCTGCTTCACCGCGTCGGCAAGCGCGGCATAGTCCACCACCTCGGCGCGTGAGGTGTTGATGAAAAAAGAACCGGACTTGAGCCGGTTGAGAATCGACGCGCCGACGAAATTCCGCGTCTCTTTCGCGAGCGCCAGATGAACGGTGAGAACGTCCGCGCGCTCCGCCACTTCTTCGGCCGACTTCAGACCTTCTTTGTAGCTTCGGCTCCAGATGACGACCGGCATCCCGAAGGCGGACGCGCGGCGCGACACCTCCTGCCCGATGCTGCCATAGCCGATGATGCCGAGCGTCCGCCCGAAGAGGCCTTTGGCCTTCGAGTACTCCTTCTTGTTCCATTTGCCCGCGCGCAGGTCGGTGACGTTGTCGGCAATGCGGCGGTCGAGCGCAAGGATCAAACCAAACGTCAACTCGGCCACGGCAATCGAATTCTTGCCAGGGCAATTCGAGACGTAGATCCCGCGCCGGGATGCGGCCGCGACGTCGATGGTGTTGACTCCAGCGCCCGCCCGAACGATGAGCGAGAGCGATGCGTTCGACAGCATCGCTTCTGTGACTTTTGTGCTGCGTACGACGAGGACGTCGGCGTGTGTGGCGGCGAGCGCGTCTGCAAGCTGTTGATCAGCCAGAGCCGGCTGGTAGATCACCTCGCAACCGGCGGCCTTGATGCCGTCGATGCCGGTCTGCTCGAAGTGGTCAGCGATTAAGACTGTCAAATCACGTGCGACAACAGGCCATCGCGCAGCTTCGGCTCGAACCAGGTGGACTTCGGCGGCATGATGCCGCCGGCATCGCACACGCCCATCAGATCGCTGACGCTCACCGGATACAACGAGAACGCGACCGAGAACTTGCCCGAGTTCACCAGCTTTTCGAGCTCCGAGGTACCGCGCGCGCCGCCGACGAAATCAATGCGCTTGTCGGAGCGGATGTCGCCGACACCAAGCAGCGGCGTCAGCACGTCTTGCTGCAGCCGGCTCACGTCGAGCCGATCGGCGGCACTGAGATCACCCGATGCCTCTCCGAGCACAATCGTGTGCCACTTGCCATCGAGATACATCGCGACCTCACCCTTGCGCGCCGGCGTCGCGGGTCCCTCCTTCACCGTGAACTGCTCGCGCAGTTTCGCGAGCAGCGATTCGGGCGTGTACGAGCCCAGATCCTTGACGACGCGGTTATATGGCAGCACCTGCGTCTGGTCGTCGGGGAACGCAACCGCCAGCACCCTATCCCATTCGCCGCTGGCGCCGTTGGCGCCAAGCTGCTGCCGCGCACGCGCAGCGCTTGCCGCTCGGTGATGACCGTCGGCGATGTACAACTCCGGAATCGCGGCGAACGCGCTTACGAGGTCTCGCACGTCGCCTGCATCCACGCGCCAGATCGTGTGCTGCACGCCGTCCGCGGCAGTGAAGTCGAACAACGGCCGCTGACCGGTAACGCGTGACACCACGCGGTCGACTGCCGGCGATGCCCGATAGGTCAGGAAAACCGGCCCAGTCTGCGCCCGCAGCTCAATCATGTGGCGAGTCCGGTCGTCTTCCTTGTCCTTTCTGGTGAATTCGTGCTTCTTGATCACACCGCGGTCGTACTCATCAATTGAGAACGTTCCGGCGATACCCATCTGAACGTGACTGCCAATTCCGAGGCGATACACGTACAAGCTCGGCTGGTCTTCCGTGACGAGCGGCGCGTCCTTGTTCAGTGTTTGGAAGTTGTCGACGGCCTTTCGATACACCGCGTCCGAATACGGATTCGTATCGGGCGGCAGATCGATCTCCGCCCGAGAGACGTGTAAAAAGCTCAGCGCATTGCCGTTGGCCAATGCATGGGCTTCTTGTGCGTTAACAACATCGTACGGAACGGCAGCGACGCGTGCCGCCGACGCGGGCGTCGGACGAAGCGCGCGAAAGGGTGCGATGGAGGCCATGTGAGGAAGCAAAAATTATAGCGTGGCATGTGTATTGATTAGGTGAGCGGCGATGAGATCCGCTCTGACGTGCGCAGCCGCGCTGTTGTGCTGTACCACCGCATTCTCGCAAACGGGCGGGGGAGAAATCTGGGGACGAGTCCACGACGTGGACGGCGCGTTGGTCGGTCGCGCGGACGTCACGCTCACCGCCGTCGATACCGGCACCAACCGTCAAACGCGAACTGATGACAGCGGCCGCTTCGCATTTCCGTCCGTTCCCGCCGGGCGGTATCAGGTCACAGCGGAACATGACGGCTTCGCCGGTCGCCGGCAAGATGACATCGCCATCGTTCCGGGTCAGCGACTACAGGTCGACCTGTCGCTTCGTCGCGCACCACTGCCGGAGACCATTGCGCTCAACCCGTATCCGCCGATTGCTGAATCGGCTCGCACGCATGCGAGCGGATTCGTAGCCGAGACGGAAATCGAACATCTCCCGATTGATGGACGCAGGTACCTGCGACTGGCGGAGTTAATACCAGCCGTGTCGCGAGACGCGGGAACCGGCGGCCTCAGCGTCATGAACCTGCCAAGCACACAGAACCGCCTGCTGATTGATGGGTTCGATCACAGCAGCGGCATCACCAACGATCCGATCGGACGCGAAGGTCCCGCGCGCGTTCCGTATCAGCTGAGCCAATGGTCTGTGCAGGCGTTTCGCGTTCAGACCAATGGCGCGCCCGCGCAGAACGGCCGCGCGGCCGCCGGCCTGATCGATGTCGCGACCAGAGCTGGCGCGAACGCATTCCGCGGCACGGGCTATGGCTTTTTCGGCGACCGAGCTCTCAACGGCGAAAAGACGCTGGACGCTGGCGCGGGACTGGACAAGCCGGCGTATCGCAATGGTCAATTCGGCGCGGTGATCGGCGGCCCCCTCACCAGGACCCACAACTTCTTCCTGATTAGCTATGACGGCGTGCGTCGCACGGACACGTCGGACGCATCGCCGAACACGAAGCTGTTCGCTCCCGCAACAACCGTTGCGCTTGCGCAGCTCGATGCGACGCTCGTCCGGCCCGCGCGAACGCAAAAGCAGGATCTCCTGCTCGTGCGAACGGATCACGACTACTTCAATCAGCACGTCACGGTTCGCTACATCGATCAGCAGTTCCACGGCCGTGCGATCGACGCATCGGCGTATCAACCTGCCATCTCGAGTGACGGTGCTGCGTACCTGCGAACGCGTTCAGGAGCGGGGTCGTTGGGAAGCGCACTCGGAGGACACGTCACCAACGAGGCGCGCGTGCAATACGCGGACAGTCACGACAACGAGGCCTCTTCGTCGACACCTGGAATCGTGATCTTCGAAGGAGGCAGCTTCGTAGCGCAAACCGGCTCAAGCCTGCTCGGGCCGCACGCATTCGCCACAAAACGTCTGCAGATGGCTGACTCGCTGTCGTGGATCGCGGGTGGGCACTCGATCAAGGTCGGAGGTGATGTCCTCAAGGATCGTCACGGGATCCGTTTCACGCCGCAGACGACGCTCGGCTACGAGTCGATTGCCGCGTTCGCCGCCGGCGCGCGTGATTGGACGACACGCACGTTCGATGCAGGCGTGAATGTCGACGTCGACCAGTACGCCGCCTTCGCTCAGGACGCGTGGCGCGTGAGCAACGCGCTTACCGTGGATCTCGGCGTTCGTTACGACCTCCAGGATTTCGGCGCACTGATGCCGCGCGACCGCAATAACTGGGCGCCGCGCGTCGGCGTGTCGCTCGCCCCGGGCGAACGAAAAAACATCTTCCGCGCCGCCTACGGCCTGTTCTACGGTTCGTCGCCCTCGCTCATCCCGGCACTTGCGGGAAGTGACGGCCGCATCCTCGTCGATCCCACGTTCAAGACCGCGAGGGTGCATCAGGCGAGCGTGGGATGGGAAGTCGAGAAGTACCGGTCGGGCTCGCTCGGCGTCGATTACCTGTTTGCGCGTGGTGAGCGTCTGCCTCGCACCGTCGACATCAACGTGGGCGGTGTCTACCCGATCCCCGGCCGTCTCGTCTCCTTCCAGAGCACGGCACAGTCAATCTACAACGGCCTCGCGTTCCACACCCGCGGCAGAGTTCTGCAGCAGATGTTCTACACGTTCGCCTACACCGTCGGACGTTCTGATGAAGCGCCGCAACAGCCGCTCGTGGCGCCATTCGGTGCGTTCAACGATCGACGTTCGCTCGCCATTCAGGGCGACACGCTGAACACGCGGTTCCCGGGCAACAACGATCAGCATCAACGGTTCGTTGCCTCGGCGATGTACGACACATCGGTGCTGGCGGCTCCCCGGCAAGGTCTGTCGAAGCGCCTCCTCGACAACTGGGAGATCGGACTGGTTTATACGTGGCAGCTTGGGTATCCGTACAGTGCGTATGTGGACGGCGATATCAACCGCGATTTCAACGCCTTCAACGACGTGGCACCAGGGACGGTATGGAATCAGTATCGGCTGCCATACCAAGCCTCCTTCGACCCTCGGGTCGCCAGACGCTTCAACATCGGCGGTACGCGTCAACTGCACGTGGTGTGGGAGGCCTTCAACTTGACCAATCGGCCGAACTTCACCGCCGTCGACAACACGCTTTACACACTGTCCGGATCCACACTGGTTGCCAATCCGCTCTTCGGACGACGGACGGCGCAGGCAGGTCCGCGGATGATGCAGGTTGCGGCGCGACTGACGTTTTAGTGCTTCGGGAATACTGAGCGGAGGATCGAGTCGAGTGTGCCGTGCGGCCGATCCGCGTGCACCGGCGAGTGCGGCACGGACGGCGCCGGCTCTGTAGTTTCCAGCAGCCACATGTCGGCGACCGCGGCCGTCGGATTAATCGCCTCGCCACACGTCGTTCGCAACAGAACTTGAAGCGCCACCGCGCCGGCGCGCCGCGCGCCGGGCCGACTGGTGATATCTGCGAACGAACGCTGCGATTCGACTGCCGATCGAAACGCCACTCGCGGGTGCACCTGCAGCGCTTCCTGCAGCCACGTGCGCAATTCCGAGGACGAAGCCGCACTTCCAGGCGTGGCCGATGACTCCGTGGCGGTCATGATCAGATCTGACACGCCCCGCGGATATTCATGTAGGCGCAGCGGCCGCTGCAGAACGATCGCGAGGATGATGGCGCCCATTTCCGTGACGTCCGCCTGCTGATCGAAGCGGGCAAGACTCGCGGAAGGGGGCATGGCGAGGCGGAATTCCTTCCAGAGATTTTCGCGATTGCGCTGCAGCACCTCGAGGCCGGCGCCGAAGACGCAATCGGTCAGCATCACGCGACCGTCGTTGGTGATGAGCACGTGCGAGGGATTGAGTGCCCCGTGCGCCAGACCGCCGGGCCACGCGTGCAGCGACGCGACGGCATTGACGACCAGTGACGCCAGCTCCAGCATCGCCGATTCAGGAACCACCTCGCCGCTGGATTCGAGATACTCGAGGAGATCCGACAGCCGGATACCGGCGGGCATCTCGCTGAGGATATGCAGCGAGCTTCTGATGCGTTCGATGCGTCGCACCGGCGCAAACGAGCGGATGTCGAGATCCGCATACCGCGACGCACGTCCGCGAATCGCGTGCTCGACCATCACCTGAGAGGCCAGGGCAGGGGCGAGTTCAAGAATTTCTGTGTGGGTCCTGCCGTCGCTTTCGATGCGGCGAATGCCTAGACCATCATCCAGCGAGAACGGTTGTCCCTGGACCGCTCGTCTAACCACGCCGGCCTCGCATTGCAACCGACACACCGGGCGCGATGGGCGAAACCTCTCGCAAATTCGCTCGTTTTCGTGCGTGCTCACCGCGTCGACCTTACAGATTGGTGCCACCTGTTACACTTCGGGCCGGTTCCCAATGAATCTCCTGATTGGCATCGCCGCGGCGGTTGTCGGGGCGGTGCTGGCCTACTGGCTGGCCGCGTCGGCGGGCAGACGTCAGCTCGCCGAGCAGCGCGCGGCGCTCGTCGCCGAACTCGCCGCTGTCACACGCGATAACGAATGGCTGAAGATACAGGTCGAGCGCGAACGCGAGGCGCTCGGCACCATGCGCGACGCATTCCAGTCGCTCGCAGCGGATGCGCTGCAAACGAATCGCACGTCGTTCCTCGAATCGCTTGAAGCGCGGCAGCAGGCGTTCGATGGCCTCGTCCAGCCGATCGCCGACGTGTTGAAGAAGGTGGACGGGAAGCTGTCGGAGGCCGAGCGTGAGCGTCTCGAGGCGTACGCACGGTTGACGGAGAGAGTAGCCGCGCTTGGATCGAGCGCGGACATGCTGTCACGGGCGCTGCGCACCCCCGCTGTACGCGGCCGCTGGGGTGAAATGCAGCTGCGTCGCGTCGTCGAAATCGCCGGCATGCTTCCTCGCTGCGACTTCGATGAGCAGCCGTCGCTGCAGGGTGACAACGGCCGCCTGCGGCCGGACCTGATCGTTCACCTCCCCGGCGGCAAGCAGATCGTCGTCGACGCGAAAGCCCCGCTCGAGGCGTTCCTCGACGCGCAGGCCGCGACCGACGAGGACAGCCGGCTGAACCGGCTGCTCGCGCACGCACGGCAGGTGCGCGAGCACATGGACAAACTCGGTAGCAAGGCGTACTGGGAAGCGCTGCCTACGTCTCCGGAGTTCGTGGTCATGTTTCTGCCGGGCGAGACCCTGTTCAGCGCGGCTCTGCAGAACGATCTGAATCTGATCGAACACGGCCTTGGGCAACGCGTATTGCTGGCGAGCCCCATTACGTTGATTGCGCTGCTCACCACGGTCGCGCATTCGTGGAGACAAGCGGCGCTCACCGACAACTTCCGCGAAGTCGCCGCGCTCGGCCGCGAGTTATACGAGCGGCTTGCAACGTTTGCGGGGCATCTTAACGACGTCCGCAAGCGTCTCGACGGCGCCGTTCAGGCCTACAACCAGGCAGCCGGATCGTTCGAGTCCCGTGTGCTCGTGACCGCGCGCCGGATGAAAGACTTGAACGTGACCACGGCCGAGGAACTGCCGCCAGCAGAATCGATCGACACCGTGCCTCGGGTCCTCAGGCAGATGAATCTGATGGCGCTGCCGCAAGACGCTACGAGCGACGAAATAGAACCCGCATAGCGGCAGACGCCGCGTCGCCCTACATATAATTGTTGGATGGACTCCGATGCGGGGACCTCAGCACCCGTCGCCCCGCTTGATTTCGTTCGCGAAATAGTCGCGGAAGATCAGCGCACCGGAAAGCACGGCGGGCGTGTGCACACGCGGTTTCCGCCCGAACCAAACGGCTACCTGCACATCGGTCACGCGAAGGCCATCTGCCTGGACTTCGGTGTCGCCATCGAATTCGGCGGCAGGTGCAACCTGCGCTTCGACGACACCAATCCGACGAAGGAAGACGTCGAGTACGTCGAATCGATTCAGGAGGACGTGCGGTGGCTCGGATTTGAGTGGGCCGCCATGTTCTACGCGTCGGACTATTTCGAGCTTCTCTATGAGTACGCCAAGCAGCTGATTCGCGACGGCAAGGCGTATGTGGACAGCCTCAGCGCCGATGAGATTCGCGACTACCGCGGCACGCTGACCGAACCGGGCAAGAACAGTCCGTACCGCGATCGTTCGGTTGAGGAGAACCTCGATCTGTTCCGCCGGATGCGCGCGGGTGAGTTTCCGGATGGCGCGCACGTGCTGCGCGCGAAAATCGACATGACGTCGCCGAACATCAACATGCGCGACCCCACGCTCTACCGCATCCGTCATGCCACGCATCACCGGACGGGTGACGCCTGGAGCATTTATCCGACCTACGATTACGCGCACCCGCTGTCCGACGCGATTGAAGGCATCACGCACTCGCTCTGCACGCTGGAGTTCGAGGACCATCGACCGCTCTACGACTGGTGCGTCGACTCGCTCTGGGGCAAGGCCCGGGAGTTCAAGTCGCGGCCGCAGCAGATCGAGTTCGCCCGCCTCAATCTGAACTACACGATCATGAGCAAGCGGAAGCTGCTGGCGCTCGTTCAGCAGAATCTCGTCTCCGGCTGGGACGATCCGCGCATGCCGACTATTGCCGGTATCCGGCGCCGCGGCTACACGCCGGAAGCGGTGCGCGACTTCTGCACTCGCATCGGTGTGGCGAAGAAGGAAAACGTCATCGACATGGCGCTGCTCGAGCACAGCGTACGCGAGGACCTCAATCGGAGTGCAACGCGCGCGCTTGCCGTGCTCCGGCCGTTGAAGGTCATCATCGAGAACTATCCGGAGAGCGCCGTCGAAGATGTTGAGGCGATCAACAACCCGGAGGATCCCGGCGCCGGCACGCGGCGGATTCCGTTCTCCCGCGTGTTGTACATCGAGCAGGACGACTTCATGGAGAATCCGCCCAAGAAGTTCTTCCGGCTTTCACCCGGAAACGAAGTGCGGCTGCGCTACGCATACATCCTCAAGTGCGAGCGTGTGGTGAAGAATGCCTCCGGCGACATCATCGAGCTGCGCTGTACCTACGACGCCGAGTCGTTGAGCGGCGCCACCGCCACGCGCCGCGTGAAGGGCACCATCCATTGGGTATCCGCCGCGCATGCGGTCGATGCGGAAGTCCGTTTGTACGATCGCCTGTTCAACTCCGAGGATCCCGGCGAAGGTGGACGCGATCCGCTGGAGGATATGAATCCGAACTCGCTCGACCGGGTGACCGGCGCCAAGGTCGAGCCCTCCCTCGCGGTTGCGCGACCCGGGGCACGGTATCAATTCGAGCGGCAGGGTTATTTCTGCGTTGATCCAGATTCGGAGCCCGGAAGACCGGTCTTCAATCGTACGGTCACCCTGAAAGATTCCTGGGCAAGAATCCAGAAGCGGATCTGAACGCTCACATACGGCTGTGACGTTCGCACCACGCGGCGAGCTGCCGCGCAACCTGCATTGCCGCCGGTTCGGTGCCCATTCGATCTGACGGCCATGGGAGCCGCCATGTCCAATTGCCCTCGTTGACGGTGGCAGGCTGGTTGATGCGATCGCGCCAGCCGAAGATGTCGCCGACCGGCAGAATCAACGTATTCGATCCGGAGGCAAACAGCGTTTCGAGCAGCGCTTCGTGAATGACGTGTGGCAGCCGCCGCTCATCCACGGAACGCAGATCGTCGTCGGTGAGCAGAGCGCGTACGGACCGAATCGCGAGTACCGCCTCCCGCTCATCACGCGGCGCCTCCTCCCACCAGATGACCATAGGCTCGGTGTCGTGCGTCCCTGACGTCGCGACGGAGACCGGCGGGTAATCGGTGACGGGGTCCTTGAACGGCCGCCCCTCCATGTGCCATTGCCGCTCCCATCGGAACACCTTGTAACCGGCGATCGACAGCCGTGCCAATGACGCGCGCACGAACTCGGGGACGACGCCGAGATCCTCGGCGATGATTTCCGAGCCAGGCTCGCGGAAGACGCCGAGCACGCGCTCCCCGAGCGCGACCTGGGCCTCCTCGTCGTCAGGAATGAATTGCGGCAGGCTCCCGTCGTGCGGCCGGTAATACGTGCGGAAGAAGCCGACGAGATGATCGACGCGGTAGCCATCGAACAGGTCGGCATTTCGATGCGCGCGATCGCGCAGCCAATCGAAGTCGCGCTGCGCGAGCACGTCCCATCGGTAGACCGGCAGCCCCCAGTCCTGACCCGTTTCGCTGAACGCATCCGGCGGGACGCCAACCGATGCATCCATGCGGAATTCATCCTGCCGCGCCCAGACGTCTGCGCTGTCGCCGCTGACCATGAACGGTAGATCGCCGAACAGCGCGACACCACCGGTCCGGTCGCGCGCCGTTCCCCATTGATCGCCGGCGAGCCACTGCACGTATTGGCGGAAGGCAATTTCTTCGCCCAGCTCCGCACGCGCCCGGTCGAGCGCGTCCGCGCGGCGGCACCGCTGCGTCTCCGGCCACTCCCACCACGCCCGTTCGCCATTCTGCGCGTGCAACGCCCGAAACAACGCGTAGTCGTTCAGCCACCACCCCTGTTCGGCGACGTACGCCTGGAACGCCGCCGCGCGGCGTGTGCCTGCAGCGAGATCGACGCTCTGAAACCTCGCGAAGCACCGCCGCAGTACGGTGTTCTTCAGCGACCGCACTTCGGCGTACTGGATGCGCGGCGAGACGCGAACGGCGTCGAGGCGCGCCCGCAACTCGGGTTCGAGACCGGCCTCGCCTCCGATCTCCGCGAAATCTTCCACGTCCCCGAGCGTGATGAACTGCGGATCGATCGCCATCGCACTCAATGCCGAATAAGGCGAGGTCTCACCCGGCGGCATCTCGTTGATCGGGAGCAGTTGCAGGATGCGGAGGCCGGCGGCCTCGAGCCACCGGGCGATAGGTACGATGTCGCCGATTTCTCCGACGCCCCAGCTCCGCGAGGACGGAATCGAGAAGAGCGGAATCAGCGCTCCTGCGCGGCGCGGAGGTGTCATCGATAGATCAACTCAAAGTGCAATCGTAATGCCGCGCATCACGCCAATATTTGCCATCATGATGTCGCAAACCGCATTACTCGCGCGATCGCATCGTGAAAGACGTCCGGCGTCACCAGAAGGCTGACGACGACGAACGCTTCGTGCGCGAAATCGAAAAAATAACCGGGGTGCACGAGGATCCCTTCGCCATCGAGCAGCGCGAGGATGAGCTGCTCCTCGGTGCGCGTCGCCGGAACACGAATCACCGCGGACCATCCGCCTTCCACCTTCAGCACATCGCAGGCGGGAAACTGTTTCGCCGTTTGCCGGAGCGCCCCGAGGTTGCCTTTCACGCGATCGTGGATTTGCGTTCGAATGGCGGCGCCGCGTTCGAGAAACTGGCGGGCGGCGATCTGCACTGGAGTATTGACGGACAGAAAACTGTCGCCAATCAGTTCGAGACCGGCGAGCGCCGCGCTGCACGCGGCCGGCGGCCCACCGACAACGATCCATCCAAGCTTCAACTGCGGTAGACCGGCCGTCTTCGAGAGCCCGCCAAGAGTAAAAGTCGGGACGTCGGCGCGCGCCGCGATGTCGGTCAACGGCGCATCAACCTCCAGCGGGTAATCCGCGAACACCTCGTCCACGATCAGCGCCCACCCGCGGTCGCGGCAGATGGCACATAGACGATCGACCTCGGGCGCTGTCAGATAGGAACCCGTGGGGTTGTTCGGCGACACGACGATGAGCGCACGCGTATTTGCAGGAGCACCCTGCAGCGACGTCAAGTCAATCTCCCAACGTCCGTGGTATTCGAGATTGAACGGCACGCTCTCGACGCTTTCGAGTTGAGTGAGGTGTTCGAACAACGGATAGCTGGGACGCGGCACGAGCACGGCATTGCCGGGGTCGCATAGCAGCTTGAACAGCCACGCGTACGCTTCGCTCGTGCTGGCAGTCAAGACGACGCGGCCGGCATCAACGTCAACGCCGCGTCGCGTCTGGTCGTGTGCCACAGCGGCGCGCGCGACGTCCAATCCGAGCGCCTGCGGTGCGTAGTGCAACGCCGGCGCGGATGCGAGCTCCTTCAGGAGATCGGGCGGATACACAATCGCCGCGCGCGTCGGATTCGACTCGGTGAGGTCGACAATCGACTGTCCCCGCGCACGGCGCGCGCTCAACGCCCGCGTGAGCGCGTTGACCTCAGCGTGAGGCGGCAGGCGTCGCGAGAGCATCGGCTGCCGGCGGCCCACCCCGCCGAAGCTCGTTGCGAAGGCGGGAGAACTCGAGCATCTGTGTTTCCAGGTCGCAAGGGTACGAAATCTCTACGTCGACGATTTCGCCGCCGCGGTAGGTTGGCGTGAGCCGCGGCATCACGATCGCCGTGTACGAGGGCAGGTGCAGCGCGTCGACGCGGGCGACCACCTCGTCGCGAAGCGAGGGATCGATATGAATTCCGTACCGGTCGAACAGCGCCCGTGCCGCCGCGTAGTCGCCCTCACTCTTGATTCGCTGGACTTCGGCGAGCAGATGACCGACACCTTCCCGGAATGCCACGGCGTCCGTCATGACGTAATAGGTCTTGCCGTCGCGCCGGCGTACGTCGATCGCCTTCGTCTGCGCGATGAGCCAGGCGACGATCATCTGCCGGTTCCGCATGTGGTCTTCTTCGATGGTCGTTCCTTCGCGTATGCGACGGAGCTGCACCAGCGCATTGCGCGCGTAGTACTCGAATGCGGTCTGTATGATCTCTTCATGGTCCTCCGCGCGGACGATGCCGAGTTCAGCGAGTTTCGGATCGGCCACGAAGTACAGCGCGATCAGATCGGCGCGCGACTCTTCGATCGCTGAGTACTGTTCCTTGAGCAGCAGATGCGGTGATGCGACTCCGTCCGCCATGCGGCCGGAGCCGTGCCCGATTACCTCGTGAATCTCCGTCCCCACCTCGAGCGCGAAGGCGCCCCATCGCTTGGCGCGTGCCGCCTCCTCCGCCGTCCAGGAGAACTCGGTGCGCATCCCTTCGGGCGTCGATTCCTCGTACGCCTCGTTGATGTTGAACAGGGAGACCGATTTGCTGCCGTACTGCTCGCGGATCTTCTGATCGTTCGGCAGGTTGATGCCGATCGGCGTCAACGGCCCAGAATCGCCTGTTTCAAACACGACCTCGATAGCCTTCGCCGTGACGCCAAGCACGTTGCTCTTCCGGTAGCGCGCATCGAACGGCATGTGATCCTCGAACCACTGCGCGTTAGCCGCCAGCGTCTCGATCTTGTGCGTCTTCTCCTCGTTGACGATGTAGACGAGGGCTTCCCAGGAGCCTTTCACGCCGCGCGGGTCCATGTAGACTTCGATGAAGCCGTTGATCGTGTCCACAGGGGAATCCTGATCGCTTACCCAGGCGATGTCATAGGCGAGGCGATCGCGTTCCTCGCCCGTTTCGTAGAACCTGATCAACGCACGCAGCGAGGCGGCGAGTCCCGGAGGCGCGTACGGAATCGCGTCGTGCAGATGACGGACGACCTCTCGAATCTGCGCATCGTAACGTCCGCCGACGCGATAGACCTCCTCAATCAGCTGGCTGCCGCGCCTTACAAGACGTGAGTTGAGGCCGTAACGCTCGGTGAAGTTCGCGACATCCGACATGCGCACGCCGACGTAGAGGTTGTTGCTGCTCGCCTCGAGCATATCGCGGCCGTCAGCAGGCGTTTTGTTCGTCACGACCGCGTCATGCGCAGCATCGAACAGCATTGGCGAGAGGCGATCGAGCAGCACCTCCGGCGCGTCGGCGAATATCGCGCCCGCTCGGGTCGCGCCGTGCATCGCGGCGGTAAGCTGATCGCGCGTCAGGTTCAGGACGAATTTACGGGCGGTCAGGTTGTTGAACGGCCCGGTGTTAATCCAGAAAAGCTTCGTATAACGGCGGACTTCGGCGAGCACCTCGCCCTCGACGTGCTCGGCATGTTGAAGAATCGTCTCGAGCAGTTCGCGGATCTCCAGATTCGACCGGTGGCGCTGGTCATAGAAGATGTCGCGTCCCGCCAGCGCCGCCAGATAGAGATGCCAGACGAGAATCTTGTCGTTCAGCGACAAGGTCCGGAAACCGTCTGCATACACCTGCACGACCGCCGCATCATCGATGCGCTCGAGGAGATACTGCCGCGTCTCGCTCACACCCAATACAATACTTCTCGGTGTCCCTGGCAATTGCGCTGAATTCGCAGAGCACGGTGATCGCGGCGGAGCTCCGTCCGCCGCGGGCAGAGCTTGGATCGCGCGAAGGGATGGACGCGTGGATTGACATGTACCACTCGGTGCGCAGCCTTGCACGGAGAGACGTGCGTGTCTTTCTCACGGACAGCGCCGTTGGCACGCAGGAGGAAAACAATCTTCGGCACCTGGTGACGAATCTCGGACGCGACGTGGCACGCGATCACGTCATTCCGTTCCTCACGTCGAAGCATTCGCTGGAGTTCTGCCTCTCCTACGCCGAGCAGGCATGGCAGCACGGGTTTCCAGCGCTCGTCGTGCTTGGCGGCGACAAGAGCGTGGGCCGGCCGCGATGTGTCGAGCACGCATGGCAGCTGCGTGAACAGATTCGGGCGCGTGAGCGACGCCTGACCCTGGGCGGCTGGGCTAATCCGTACGCGGATACAGCGACGCAGGTCGAGTACCTGAGCGACGACTGCTTCAACGCGGAGTTTTACCTCACGCAGATCGTCAGCCACTTGAACCTGACACCGGTCGATCGCTTCATCACCGAGGCGAAGCGCCGTGGAATCGCGAAGCCAGGAATGTTCGGCGTGTTCTTCTACCGCACCGCCAACCCGAACACACTTGCGGCGCTCAGCCGGTTCCTGCCGGTTCCCGTCGACGGACTGACGCGCGAGTTCAACGCCGGCGCAACCGCCATCGATGTCTGTGCGCGGACCATGCGCGCGCTGCTGGATGTGGGAGCCAGACACTTCTACATCAGCAACCTGCCTCTGCATTCGGCGGCGACAACGCTGAACGAAATCCTCGATCGGGTAAGCGCGAAGGCATAGGGCGCGGGCGCGTGGCTTGCACGGAGGCGGTGCATGAAAAGCACAGCTTCTCTCAAGTCGCATCCGATCCATCCCATGCTCATTCCGTTTCCGTTCGCTTTTCTAAGCGGCGCATGGGGGTTCCGCGTCGCCGCGGCGATGACCGGGAACGACGATCTGAAAACTGTTGCCAGGTATCTGGCGCCAGCGGGACTCGTGGCGGGTCTCGTAGCCGCAGTGCCCGGACTTGTTGACTACCTCGGCAGCGTGCCGCCGCAGAGCTCGGCGAAGGAACGCGCGACGAAACACGCGCTCTTCAACGTCACGTCGCTGGCGCTGTTTGCGGCCGGCTGGCTCGCCGGACGCAAACGTGGCAATGCGCTGCCGATCGCGCTGCACAGCGTCGGAACCGCAACGCTCTGCGCGGGCGGATGGATGGGCGGGACGCTCGCGTATCGCAACCAGATCGGCGTGGACCATCGCTACGCGAACGCGGGCAAGTGGCAGGAGCAGGGTGTGGAGGGCGAGACGGCCGCGGCACTCGAGGAGGCGGCGAATGGCCTCGAGATGAACCAGATGAAACTGGTGAAGGTCAGCGGCAAGCGCGTCGCGGTTGGGCGTACCGGAAAGGGCTACGCGGCGTTCCAAGATCGCTGCACCCACAAAGGAGGCCCGCTTTCCGACGGCGTGCTGATGTGCGGGACGGTGCAGTGCCCGTGGCATGGATCGCAGTTCGACGTGCACACTGGCGAGGTGAAAGCGGGGCCGGCGGAGATGAAGATCGAGACGTACGACGTGCACGATTCGCGCAAGAAGATCCGATCTATTTGATATGTCGGCCGCCGTCGACGCGAATGGTTTCGCCGGTGATGAAGTCGCTGTCGAGCAACGCGAGCACCGCCTTCGCGATTTCGATCTCACCGCCCCATCGTCCCAGAGGCGTTGCACGCTCGACGGCGGCAGAATCGTCCGCTGACGTCCCTGGCGGGGCGAGAATCGGCCCTGGCGCAACGGCGTTGACGAGAATCTGATCGCCCGCGAGCTCCAACGCGAGCGCCTCCGTCAACGCGATGACTCCCGCTTTGGCGACGTAATACGGGAGATATCCTCGGTACCGCGGCCGACCGCTGCGCGCTACCCAGTCCGAAAAATTGATGATGCGCCCGCCGCCCTGGCGGCGCATATGCGGGATCGCCGCCTGCGAACAGAGCCAACCCGCGCGCAAGTCAACCTGCAGCTGCGTGTCCCAATCCTGCACCGTCAATTCGTCGATCGGTTTCTCGCGATAGACCGACGCCATGTTGACCAGGACATCGAGCCTGCCGAACTGAGCGACCGTGTCCTCAACGACGCGCCGACAGTCATCCGGCTGCTGCAGGTCCGCCTGAATGACCACGCTTCGGCGGTTGAGCGCGCGCAGTGCGGCGGCTGTCTCTTCGGCCTCGGCGCGCGATGCGCGATAAACGATCGCGACATGCGCTCCCCTGCGGGCGAGTTCGGCGGCAACGACGGAGCCGATGCGGCGGCCGCCGGTAATCAGTGCAACCCGGTCGGTGAGTTCCACCGCGCCAGTCTAGCGGAACCTTCAAGCCGACCTGCGGGTCCGCTGCGCGAAAACGCTTACGGGTGGCGTAACGCGTATCGCGCCGATCGGCGCTATCTCGTTGATTCCGTGTGCCTCAAACATGGTCTGCTTCCTGCTGTGGTTACGCTCCTCAAGCCACATTCAAGGAGACAACCGCAATGCGAAAGCTTCTCTGGATTTGCGTGCTCGCCTCGGGCGCCACGCTCCTCCTGGCCGGCACGGCCTCGGCGCAGACGTCGGTCGTCATGCGTACGACGCTGTCAGGAGGCGAGGAAACACCGGCGCAGGTTCTGAGCGGCGCCGTCGCTACCGCGGAGGTTGCAGTCGATCCGACGAGCGAAGAAATCGCCGTCACCCTCCGTGTCTTCAACCTGCCCAACGGCTCGACGGCGTCGCATATCCACGTCGGACCGAAGGGTGTTTCCGGTCCCGTTGTAATCGACTTTCCTATCGGCACCGGCCGGACGGGGGATTTCACGTTGAGCTTCCGCGTGCATGATGGCCCGGCGTTTCACGCGCGTCCGGAGATCGGCATCCGCACCTTCGCCGATGCGCTGCAGGCGATCGCCGGTGGAAACGCCTATGTGAACATTCACACCTCGGCTTTTCCCGGCGGCGAAATTCGTGGTCAGCTCTCAGTCGCCGATCCGAATGCTCCGGTCTTCCCGGCTCAGTAGTTCCCAGCTGCAAGCTCCAAGTTCTAACGTGATAATGGAACTTGGAGCTTTCAGATGCGCACGGGCATCGTCCTCGCCGCACTCCTCGCCTGCAGCGGCGCCGTTGCGGCCTTCGATCAGGCGCTTGACGCGCAATCCCTCGCCGAGGCCATCCAGATCGGTAGCAGCCGTATCGACGACACGCGTTCGCGCTTCCATGCCCCGTATCGCGTAGAAGCGGCGCAACCTCCCGTCGATTACATCGACGTGGTCACACCGTTCCGCCGCGTAGTCCTCGACGCGGAAGCTCACACGCGCGCCGGTGAGCGGCTATACGGTCAACGCGAAGCTGTCGCGACGCTCGGCGACGCTCCGTCGCGCGTAGACCTTGTGGTCGATCTGACGTTTCACCCGTTGAATAACTACATCAGGATGCCCGAATACACGGTGACGCTTTTGGCCGCGGCCGGGGCCACGTTGACGCCGACAGCGATGCAACGGATGCCGCGATTCGGGCCCCGTTTATCGGGCGCGTTGTCATACCCATACGCTACCGGTGGCGCGGGTCCGCAAAATGGCGATGCCATCTCAGGCGGCATGGTTGTAGCGCAGTTCGACGGTCGCGCGATCGATCCGCGAGGCACCTACACGATTCTGATCAGGGAAAGCGGGAAGGACCTGGCGAAAGCGTCCGTCAATTTCGGACGCCTTCGGTAGCTCGGACAGTGTGGCGGGCCCACAAGGACCCGCCCTACCGTTACAGACTTACGAAAGAACGCGAATAACCACGCGGCGGTTCATCGCACGGCCGTTACGCGTGTTGTTCGGAGCAACCGGCTTGTCTTCACCGTAGCTGATCACGTTGATCTTGTGCAGCGGGATCTGGTGCTGGGTGTAGAGATACTTCTTCACCGCTTCCGCGCGCTCCATGCCGAGCTGGTAGTTCAGTTCCTTGCCGCCGACGTTGTCGGTATGTCCTTCAACCTCGATGTACAGGTCCTTCCCCGCCTCGCCCTTCAACTGGCTGACAACCTGATCGATGCGCGCTTTCGCTTCGTCCGGCAGTTCAGTCTTCCCGAACTTGAAGTTCCCCTGATCCTCGCTCAAGGTCACCTCATATACGAGCTTGCGGCCCGCATTGATGTTCGCGGTCAGATCGGAGTTCACCTTATCGACCTTGGTGTCCACCTGACGCGCGGCTTGCTGCGCCTGGTTGGCGCTGTTCTGCGCAGCCTGCGCGGCGGTACCAGCTGCCTCGGCCTTCTGATCGACCTGGCCGATTTTCGTCTCGTCCTGCTGGATACGCGCCTGGGTCTGTTCGACGGTGCCGCTCAACGTGTCAACCTTCGAGTTGACGGTTCCAACTTCCGTCCGGACGTACTTCTTGGTGGCACAGGCGGGTGCCATGGCCACTGTGACTGCAAGCAACGAAGTTGCGATAAGACTCTTCCGCATTTTGACCTTCCTCCTGAACGACTATCTAGCGCGCCGCGGCCATGTACCCGCCTCGCGCGTGTACTACAAGGTTTTTCTTCCGGGTCCGAATCTCGAGCGGGTGCCAACCAGGAACGAGACCCGGCTCGAAGGTGATGAGATATTGGTAGCGCAGCTCGCCAAACAGATCGTCGACTGCGGCGAGCGTGTGCTCGGGCATGCTGCAGATCCGCATATCGCCTCCCGTCCACCGGGCCAGGTCCGCCAACGTAGCAACGTCGGTCTGCTCGCCGGCGGCTCCAATGACCGACAGCTCGCCGCCCGGGTGGTCGAGAGGGTTGACGACCGTCAGGAGATACACGGGCACGTCAATCGAGCTGGCAATACCCGAGACCTCCGGAGCTTTCATCTTGCTGCCGGTATCCACGCCATCGGTGATCACCAGCACCGCGCGATGCTTGTTCTCGCGCTCGCCAACGGACTTCGCCGTCGCCGCAATGGAGTCGTAGAGCGAGGTCATGCCCCATGGCCGGCCTGCAAGACTCCGTGAACGAATGCGATCGAGATCGGTAGTAAACGGGACGACTTCCTGGAGCTTGGAATCGAACGTGTAAAGCGCCGCCTCGTCGCCCTTCGACTGCAGGTGTGACAGCACGACGCGAATAGCATCGCGCGCACGATCCATGTTGCCGCCAACACCCATGCTGCCGCTGATGTCGAGCAGCAGCGCGACGCTCACCGCGGATTCGCCGGCATAGAAATCCTGGATGGGCCGGGTGAACCCGGAGTCGATGACGATAAAGTCGGACTTGACCAGGTCGCGGACGACGCGACCTTTGCTGTCGCGGACGGCGGCGGTCACCGTGACCACCTCGACGCCGGACTTGAAGGTTGCCGCCGGGGTCTCCGAGACAGGGGTGCTCGGGGACGTGCTTTGCGCAAAGAGCCCGTGGGGGGCGATTGCTAGCATCGTCGTGAGCACGAGGGATACGACCGGGCGCCGCGTCACGCGCCGGGGGTAATCAATCGGCTTGCCATCGGCATCGCGCAAATTCTCGAAGATTTGCTATCGGTTTTCGGGCCGCCGTCCGATACCCTGCGTAACGGATGTAAATGTTACATCCACGTGCTGCTGAGCCGATGTAAAAGCGTAAGATGGGAATGAATGCCGATCTCGCGGGCTGCTAAGTCGATTCCAGTCGCTTCCAGGGTCAACCGGTTCTCCTACGCGATTCGCAACATCGTCGCCGAGGCGCAGGCCGTGGAAGCTCGCGGCATCCGTGTGCGTTACCTCAATATCGGCGACCCGGTGGCCTTCGGCTTTCACACGCCGGCGCACATGATTGAAGCAGCCGAACGCGCCATGCGCGATGGCCAGAACGGCTACCTCCCGTCAGCCGGGATCCTGCCCGCGCGCGAGGCCGTCGCGACCGACTACACCGCGAAGGGAATTCCGACCGGTCCCGATCGCGTCCTGATTACGACGGGCACGTCGGAGGCAATCGATCTCGTCCTGAATGCACTGGTCGACGAAGGTGATGAGGTTCTCGTCCCTCTGCCGACCTATCCGTTGTACACAGCGGTCATCGCCAAGATCGGCGCAGAGGCGCGTTATTACCGGACCGATCCGCATCGCGACTGGCAGCCCGACCTTGATCATCTCCGCAGTCTGATCACGCCGCGGACGCGTGTCCTGGTCACGATCGATCCGAACAATCCGACCGGAGCGGTCTATCCACCTTCCGTGCGTCGTGGCCTGCTCGAAATTGCTGACGAGCACAACCTGACGATTCTCGCCGACGAGGTGTACGGTGAGCTTGGTTTCGACGGTCCGGTGCCTTTGCTCGGGACCCTCGATCGAGACGCCGCGGTCATTTCGCTCTCGAGTTTGTCGAAAGCCTATCTCGCTCCGGGCTGGCGCGCCGGGTGGCTCGTCGTCAGCGCAACGCCGCGGCTGAACGATGCGCTCGCGGCAATGAAGAAGCTCGCCGACGGGCGGCTGTGCAGCCCCGGCCCGATGCAGTTCGCCATCGTCGCCGCGCTCAACGGCGACCGATCGCATCAGGCGACGTTCCGGAGAGCGCTCGCCGAGCGCGCCCGCATCACGGCAGAGTCTCTCGGCGCGATACCCGGAATGCGGTGCTACCAGCCGCACGCCGCGTTCTACGCGATGCCAATGTTGACGCTTCCGCCGGGACGTACGGACGAAGATTACGTACTGGCGCTCTTGCGGGAGACAGGGATTCTCTGTGTGTACGGCTCTGGCTTCGGCATGCCGCCGGAAGCCGGCTCGTTCCGCATCGTCTACCTTGCCGATCCGAACGAGCTTCGATCGATTTACGCCGATATCGCCGCGTTCACGCGGCGGTATCTGCAGCAGGCGTGAGCGCTTCCGATTCACCTCGTGCGCTGATCCGCTACACCATCGTCACGCTTGCGGTGACGGTGTTCATCTGCTGGGCTTTATGGGAAGTGCGCGACGCGTTGATGCTCGTCTATATCAGCGCTCTCGTCGCCATTGGTCTCTCCCCACTCGTCAACGCGCTTGAACGCAAGCGGCTGATGCGACAGCGCGTGCCGCGCTGGGCCGCGATTCTCGTTATTTATCTGTGCGTCATCGGCGTGATCGTCGGCATTGCCATTCTGGTCATCCCGCCGATCGTGATGCAGGCGCGTGAGCTGGCGGTGGCGCTGCCGCGGCTGCTGCATCAAGGGCAGCAGTGGCTGATGAACCACGGGCTGCTGACGCGCGAGATCTCCGCGCAGGAAGCGGTGCAGCAGACAGCGACGAGCTCCGGCGCGCAGGACACGATCAGTCTGCTGGTGAACGCAATCTGGGGATTTGTCGGCGGCGTCTTCGGCGTCATCACCATTCTCGTTCTGGCGTTCTATCTGCTCGTGGACAGCAGCGGCCTCGTGACCGTCTTCGTGCGCCTGTTTCCGCGTGACAAGCGCGCGCAGGTGCAGGAGGCCTGTGGCCGCGTCACCGCGAAGGTGAGCGCGTGGCTGGGCGGTCAACTGCTGCTGGCAGCCATCATCGGCAGCACGGCGGCACTTGGTCTGTTCCTGATGGGCGTGCCGTTTTTCTACGTGCTCGCGCTCATCGCCGGCGTCGGCGAGATGATCCCGATTGTCGGTCCGATCCTTTCTGCGGTGCCAGCAATCGCGGTGGCCCTGTCGGTCAAGCCTGCGCTCGCGCTCGGTGTGATTGCGTTCTTCTTTGCGCAGCAGCAGCTCGAAAACCATATTCTGGTGCCGAGAATCATGCAGCGGCAGGTCGGTATCAGCGCGGTGTTCGTGATCATCGCGCTCCTCATCGGCGGGTCGCTTCTCGGCGTCATCGGCGCTATTCTCGCGGTGCCCACTGCCGCGATCCTGCAGGTGCTGTTCGAAGAGCTGATGAACGACAGCGAATGACCCCTCGACCCCGCTCGGGGCAGGCCGCTCGAGCCCGCGGCTGCTATGTGGCTGCCGCGTATTTCGCCATCGCGATTGTCGTGACCTGGCCGCTGGCGCGCGGGCTGGCGAGCGACGTCGCGTGGGACCTTGGCGACTCGGTTCTGAATATGTGGATCCTGGCGTGGGACTGCGAACAGTTCCGCGGCATCTTCTTCGGCCACTACTCCCACCTGCGGCACTTTTTCGACGCCAACATCTTCCATCCGGCGCCGCTGACCCTCGCCTATTCGGAGCATCTCGTTCCGCAGGCGCTGCAGATCTTTCCGCTCTATGCGCTGACAAAGAATCCCATCCTCTGCTACAACGTGCTGTTTCTCTCGACGTTCGTGCTGTCGGGACTCGGCATGTTCCTCTTCGCGCGCGAGCTCACAGGGAATACCGCAGCCGCATTTATCGGCGGCCTCCTGTTCGCGTTCGCGCCGTACCGCGTCCCTCAGTCGTCGCATCTGCAGGTGCTCTCCTCCCAGTGGATGCCGTTCGCGTTGTACGGCTTCAGACGATGGGCGGAGAGTGGACGGACGCGCGCGCTCGCCGGCGCGACGGCCTCAACGGTGTTGCAAGGACTATCGTGTGGCTACTACCTGCTTTACTTCTCGCCCTTTGCCGCTGCGTACGTGACGTGGGAGTTATGGCGCGTCGGCTGTATTCGCAATCGACGCGCGTGGCTGTCTCTAGCGGTGGCGGCGCTCGTTGCCGCAGTCGTAGCGACGCCATTCGTGCTCCCGTACGTCGCCGTAACGAGCCAGTTGCAGCTCTCGCGATCGCTCGGCGAAACGACGCGACTTTCGGCCGACGTTTATTCGTACGCGACTGCGTCGGTCGCTGAGCGCTTCTGGGGATCGCGGCTGTCCGACATCTTTCAGAAACGCGAGGGTGAGTTGTTCCCGGGCGTCGTCCCGGTGGTTCTGGCGCTGATCGGGCTGGCATCATGGCAGCGCGTCCGCGTCGAGCGTGGTGGCCCATCAACATCGCGGGACCGCGCCGCATGGCTGTTTTGGGCTCTCGCGATCGCCCATGTCATCGCCGCAGCCGTGGTAATCGTATTCCGGCGTCTCACGCTGAACCTCTGGTTGTTCGACTTGCGGCTGATCGACGCCACACAGCTGCTGCTGCGAGCCGCGATCGCCTACGCGATTGCGCTCTGGCTGTCGCGGCCATTCCGACAACGCGCCGTCGGGTTCATGCGCACCCGTGGATTCTTCGTCACCGCACTGCTCGCCGCATTCTGGCTGTCGCTCGGTCCGTCGCCCCAGGTCCTCGGACGGCCGCTCGATCTTGCATCGCCGTACCGATTCCTGTGGGATCACGTGCCTGGATTCGATGGACTTCGCGTTCCGGCGCGCTTAGCCATGATCGTCACGTTGATGCTGGCCGTGCTCGGCTCGTTTGGTGCGGCGGTGGTCGCGCGCCATCGGCACGGCCGCGCCGTGCTCGCGGTGCTCTCGGCGGCGTTTCTCTTCGAAGCAAGTGCGGCGCCGTTTGTGGTGAACGGCATGACGCCGATACGCGATTACAACCAACCGTCAGCACGTCTCGAAATTCCGTCGCGTGCGCCCGGGGTTTACAACGCAGTCAGCCGGCTGCCGGCAGGCGCGACACTGGCCGACCTGCCATTCGGCCAGGCCGATTACGACCTGCGCGCGATGTTCTACTCAATCGATCGCTGGCGGCCAATCCTCAACGGCTATAGCGGCTTCTTCCCGCCACATTACGGTCGCGCGACGGTGGCACTGAATGAGGTGCCGAGGCATCCGGATTTTTCGATGACAACGCTGCGAGAGCTTGGCGCCACGCACGTCATCGTTCACGAAGACGCCTATCGGGATAATGAGGGCCGTGATACCACTGCAACCCTTCGAAAGCTCGGCGCAACCGAATTTTTCCGCGCCGGCAATGACGTCCTTTTGGCACTACCGTAGGCACGCGCTTTGAGGCTGCCTATGCGTAGCTATGGCGTACGCAGACGCACAGTCGGTATTTGGAACCGCAGTTCCGAAAGTATGGAGCGCACCACCTCGACCGTCGCTGTTCGGTGATGTCGTGCTCGTCGTATTTCTCCTCAGCCAGGTATTCGACGGCGCCTTCACCTACCTGGGCGTAATAACGTTCGGTACGGGGATCGAAGCGAACCCGCTGATCGCAGTGCTGATGACGCATCTCGGCCATGGCCCCGCGGTGATGGCCGCCAAGATCGTCGCCGGCTGTCTCGGCATCGGTCTGCATCTTCGGGGGACCCACGCCGCAGTTGCCGTGCTGGCCGTCTTCTACGTCGCCGTCGCGGTATTGCCCTGGGCGATCATTCTCTACTTCTGAGGGCGGGCGTTAAGATCGGCCCGTGCGTGCCGATCCGCTTTATTACCTGTCCGATGAACTCCATTTGCTGAAGGAGCAAGGCCTGTATCGCCGTCTTCGCGTGCTTGACGGCGAGCAGAAGGCCCACACTTCCTTCGACCATCGCTCCGTCGTCAACCTTTCATCGAACAACTATCTCGGCCTGACGACGCATCCGAAGCTGCGTGATGCCGCACTCGAGGCCACGCGTACATTCGGCGTCGGCTCCGGATCCGTTCGCACCATCGCCGGAACCATGGACCTCCACATGCAGCTCGAGCGGCGGCTCGCGCAGTTCAAGCGCACGGAGGCAACGGTAGTTTTTCAAAGCGGCTTCGCCGCGAACGCCGGTACCGTGTCGTCCGTCCTCGGCAAAGAGGATTTCATCGTCTCCGACGAGCTGAATCACGCCAGCATCATCGACGGCGCGCGATTGAGCCGCGCCACCATCAAAGTCTTTCCACATCGCGACGCGAATGCGGCAAGAGCGATCGTCAAGGAGCTGCCTCGCGACCGCAGGCGCCTGCTTATCACCGACGGGGTGTTCAGCATGGATGGCGACGTGGGCGCGATTCCCGAGCTGTGCGACGTCGCTGACGAATTCGGCTGCATCATGATGGTCGACGACGCGCACGCGAGCGGCGTGTTCGGCAGCAACGGTCGAGGAACGATCGATCATTTCGGTCTTCACGGGCGCGTCGACATTCAGGTCGGCACGCTCTCAAAAGCAATCGGCGTCCTTGGCGGGTACGTCGCCGGATCGAGGGCGCTGATCGAGTTCCTGTATCACCGCGCGCGGCCGTTTCTGTTTTCCACGTCGCATCCCCCGGCGGTCGCCGCGGCGTGCCTCGCCGCCGTCGACGTGCTCGAATCGGAACCGCAGCTCATCGAGCGGCTCTGGGAGAACACGCGGTTCTTCAAGAGCGGCCTTCAGGCGCTCGGTTTCAATACCGGTATCAGCGAGAGTCCCATTACACCCGTCATCGTGGGCGAGGCGTCGCTCGCCATGAAGCTGTCGGACGCGCTCTTCCAGGAAGGCGTTTTCGCGCAGGGCATCGGCTTTCCGACGGTTGCGCGCGACAAGGCACGCGTGCGTACGATTGTGACAGCCACGCATACACGGGATGAGCTGCAATTCGCGCTCGATTGTTTCGCGAAAGTTGGGCGATCACTCGGCGTGATCTGAGGTCTAATAATTAGCACTGGCGATGCGCGACCGCATGGTTGTTTCGATCGTTCGCTTCGCGCTTCCGCTGGCGTTCCTCGTCTGCGCACAGCCGTCGTCTGCACAGAACACGACGCATACAGCAGCGCAGCCGGGCGCCCCCGACGGGGTCGGCCTTCTGTTCCACAAGCTCGAACTTCTCCTGCAACAGAACAACCGCGATGATTTTCCAGCGCTCCTTTCAACCTCGGACATCACCGGCGCGGAGGCGGAACAGGCAACCGACGACCTCTTCTCCTACGAGACGACGCGAGCGGTTGTGCAGGAGCGCGATCGGACACAGCTCGAGAGCGCGCTCCCGGGCGACGGCTATCACGTCATCGTCGAGATTATGACGGAGACGGCGGCGCGGGCGCGCGTGCTGACCGCCCGTTTCGACCTCAGGCGTCCGCGCGGCGGAGACGTGGACTCATGGCGGATCATCGACATCACCCGGCTCACGTTCGTGCAGGGCCTGTACAGGCTGCGGCTCGACACGGCGACCCAGTACGCCGCTCGTGAATTCACTATCCGTGCCCAGGACGTCCAGTTCACCCTGCATTCGGGAAATGTCTTCCAGGTCGTGAGCGGCGAGGGGGTCACCGGCCTGATTCTTCTCGGCCGCGGCGAAATGCGTTTCTCTCCAGGACCGCAGACCGAAAAGGGGCAGCTGCGGATCTTCAGCGGCAGCGAGACGCTGACCGCACTGTTCGGCGCTGCTTTCGTTCGCGTCCATCCCGCGGATTTCGAGACTCGGGTCGACGTCTCCGGCTTGCGGGCGATGCCCGCCGATCCTCGCCAGGCAAAACGAGCGCAGGATGTGTATGCGGTCGAAGCGCCGAAGTCGTTCAACATCGACCTGCGCGATCTCAGCCGCGAGACGTGGTACATCCTTCCGCAGACCGGCGACTTCCTGGCCGAAGTCCGCACCAACAAGTTCGGCACGCTGACGTATTCGCGCAGCGGCGGCAACGCCGAAGACGTCACGCTGTTCGATCGCAGCCGCAGGCGCGCCATCTCGCTGTACGCATCGCCGACGACGCTGGCGGTGCGCGGCGCAACCTACAACGAAGACGAGCTCCGCACCTACGATGTCATCGACTACAACGTCGATACCATGGTGTATCCGGATCGCCAGTTCATCGAAGGCCGCACGCGCGTGACGCTGCGCGTGCAGGCGGATGCCGCGGCGACGCTGACGATGCGGCTCGCCGAGCCGCTGGCGGTGACCAGCGTGATAAGCAGCGACTTCGGACGGCTGCTGTTCTTCCGCATCCGCAACGACGACAGTCTGATCGTCAACCTGCCAGTCTCCGCGCAACGCGGCACCATGATGACCCTCGACATCGCCTACAGCGGACGGCTGCCGACGCAGGAGCTCGATCGCGAGACGGTCTCGCTGCAGGGTCAGCAGGACGAGGACGTCGATACGGAGCCGATGCTCAAGGGGGAGCCCAACTTCCTCCTGAGCAGCCGCGCGGCGTGGTATCCGCAGAATGTGGTGACTGACTACGCGCGGGCGCGAATCCGCATCACCGTCCCCGACGGCTACGCCTGCGTGGCGAGCGGGCAGCTGACACCCGGCGATGTGTCTCTGCGCGATGCGGCGACGATGACCGGCGGGCATTCGTATGTGTTCAATGCCAACCAACCGGTGCGGTATTTCGCGATGGTGGTCAGCCGGATGACGCCGGTCGCCAGTACGGTCACCGAAGCGCACGGACGTTCGAATCAGCTGGCGATCAACGTGCTGGCCAATCCGCGACAGATCGCGCGCGGACGCGACATCGCGCCTGTGGCAGCCGACATCATGAAGTTCTACGGCGGCATGATGGAGGACACGCCGTACGAGTCGCTGACGATCGCGATGCTGGAGCACGATGTGCCCGGCGGGCACAGCCCTGCGTACTTCGCCATCATCAACAACGCGGCGCCGTTTTCACGGCTGTACTGGGGCAACGATCCGTCGGCGTTTGCCGGAGTGCCCGAGTTCTTCCTGGCACACGAGCTCGCGCATCAGTGGTGGGGACAGGCTGTCGGCTGGAAGAACTATCACGAGCAGTGGATCAGCGAAGGCTTCGCGCAGTACTTCTCCGCCCTCTACGCGCAGCGCGCGCATGGCGACGCGTCGTTTTTCGCCATGCTGCGGCAGTTCAGACGCTGGAGCCTGTCGGAGTCGGATCAAGGGCCGATCGATCTCGGCTACCGCCTCGGATTGATCCAGGGTCAGGGTCGGATATTCCGCGCCATCATCTACAACAAGGGCGCGTCGGTGCTGCACATGCTGCGGCGATTCGTTGGAGACGAGGCGTTTTTCAACGGGCTGCGGCGATTCTACGGCGATCGCAAATTCCAGAAGGCCGGCACCGACGACTTTCAGCGCGCGATGGAAGCGACGTCCGGCCGCTCGCTGCAGCGCTTCTTCGATCGATGGATACACGGGACCGATCTGCCGACGCTTCGCTATTCTTCGACGATCCGTCCGGGCGAGGTGACGGTCCTGTTCGATCAGGACAGCAGGATGATCTTCGACGTGCCGGTCACCGTTACGCTGCAGTACGCCGACGGCCACGTGCAGGATGTGCTGGTGCCCATCTCCGAAGCGCACGTCGAGCAGAAGATTCCGACCAGCGGAACCGTGCGGGACGTCCAAATCAATAGGGATTCGGCGGCGCTGGCCAGATTCAACGAGAGCTAGGCAGATAGATCGCAGCGACGCGGGCCTGACCATCGCCCGCGAGCGCTTCGAGAACAACGGCGAATCGCTGGCCGTTCACCGCGTAAAACCTCGTCACACGCTCGCCCGATGCGGTGCGATCGATCGCCGCCGGCGCCACTTCAGTCTGGGCGCCCAGCTTCTTCGACAATTCCGCAGCCGTATCGCCAACGTGCAGTTCCGCCCCATCCGCGAGCAGCAGTACCGGGACTGAAACCGAACGCGCCGGAATCGAGGCGGGTGGATCGGCAATCGCCTCTTCATGCGCGATCACCGGCGCGACGGCGCTGACACTACGGAGGTCGCGCAGGAGGATGGAACCGAGAGCGCCCAGGCCGATGATGCAGGCGACGGCGGCCACCCATTCGACCAGCGACGATACGCGTGCGCGCGTCGGCACCATCTCGGCCTCTGGATCGGGAGAGTAGGACCTCGGCGCACTCGCGTCAAGCTGAAGCCTCGATTTCAGCACGCACCGGTAAGATATGATCCGAAGGTTATGGAAACGGTCACGCTGACGATAGACGGCCGTCAAGTCACGGTAGAAAAAGGAAAAACGGTCCTGCAGGCGAGCATCGAGGCGGGCATCTCAGTGCCCTATTACTGCTACCACCCCGGTATCTCCGTCGACGGCTCCTGCCGCGTCTGCGTCGTGAAGATCGAGAAGATGCCCAAGCTGCAGACGTCGTGCTCGATGGTGGCCACGGAGGGCATGGTCGTCAGCACTCGCGATCCGGAGGTTGTGGCGGCGCGCGCCGGCGTTTTCGAGTTCCTGCTCGTCAACCATCCACTCGACTGCCCCGTCTGCGACAAAGGCGGTGAATGCCCGCTGCAGGATTTCTCATACACCTTCGGTCCCGCTGAGAGCCGCATGGACTTCCCGCGGCGCGTGTTCGACGGCGAGGGCGTCAAGGCGGATGTCGATTTCGGTCCGACGCTGATGCTGAACCGCAACCGATGCATCCTCTGCACGCGATGCGTCCGGTTCATGCGCGACATCGACAGCGACGCGCAGATCAATATCGTCGACCGGGGCTACGGCAGCGAGATCGCGACGTTTCAAGAGGAAGGTGTTCACTCGCTGTTGTCCGGGAACCTGATGGACGTTTGCCCGGTGGGCGCCATCACGACCAGGGATTACCGGTTCAAGAGCCGCCCGTGGGACAACCCGGATGTCGTTGACACGGTGTGCACGCTGTGCGCGAAGGGATGCAACACGAGCGCATGGCTGAAGGCGAAGCCTGAGTGGGCGAAGGGTTCGCGTCTCATCCGGATGACGCCGCGCTTCAACCCTGATGTGAACAGCTACTGGATGTGCGACATCGGGCGGTTCGAGTATCACTGGGTCGAGGGCGATTCGCGCCTGCGCAGGCCCATGCGGCGGCGCGGCGGGATCCTCGAAAACGCCGCGTGGCACGACGTCGAGCCGCACATGCGCGACGCGCTGCAGGCTGCCGGATCCGCGGACGCCAGCTCGGTGAAATTCCTCGTTTCGGCGCACGCATCCACAGAAGAACTGTTCGTTCTCAAACAGCTTGTTCAGGGACTGCTCGGCAGCGATGGGCTCAATTCAGTATTCCTGTCGTGGACACAAACGGAGAAGCCGCAACCTCCGAATACGAAGTTCAAGGTTCCCGCGACCAATGCGCCGAATGTCAACGGGGCGAAGGATCTTGGGTATCGGGTTGGCGCTGGCAACGATGGGCGGCCAGACCTGACACAGTTACGAACCGGCGTCGAGGCCGGAGGCGTCAAAGCGCTGTATGTTCTCGATCCTGGACCGGAAGGCTCGCTTGGTGACGTCTTGTGGCTGGTCGAGGCTCGCCGCAGCGGAAAGCTGCCGCTGCTCATCGTGCAGGGTGTCGTCATGACGGAGCTGGCGTCCGTGGCGGATTTCGTGCTGCCGGGCGCTGCCTACGTCGAAAAAGATGCCATCTACACCAACGATAAGGGCCGCGTACAGGGCGCGGCACGCGCCGTCGCTCCGCCGGGGGAGGCACGCGAAGACTGGCAGATTCTCGTCAATCTTGCGGCGCTGCTCGGACTGACGCTGCCGTACAAAACCGACACCGACATCCGCCTGGCGATTGCCGCGGCGATGCCGGGCACGGCGTACGCCGACGTGGCGGGCGTGACGTTCGCGCGCGCGATGTCCGCGCGCAGCTGGCTGCAGGCCTCCAACCCATCCGAGCGCTGGAAGTGGGACTTCATGTATCAGGATCTACCGCCTGTGAAGGGGCACAATGTCCAGATGGAAGGGGCGATGCCAACGGGCGCGATACCTTTAACACCAGTCGGTAGCAAGTGATCGAAAACGTCACGCTGCTGGCGGCGTTCGGAGCAGGGCTCCTCTCCTTCATCTCGCCCTGCGTGTTGCCGCTCATTCCCGGCTATTTGTCGTACATCTCGGGGTTGTCGCTCGACGAAATGCGCGGCACCGGTGCGGTCGTGATTGCCGCCCCGGTCCGCAATCGTGTCCTTACGTCCTCCCTCGCGTTCATCCTCGGCTTCTCCCTGGTCTTCATTGCGCTTGGCGCATCCGCCAGCGCCATTGGCCAGTTCCTGATGACGCGCCTTACCGTACTTGGCCGCATCGCCGGCGCGATCATCGTGCTGTTCGGCCTGCATACGATGGGCTTGCTGCGCATCGATTGGCTCTATCAGGAAAAGCGCGTGCAGACGAACCGGCGTCCGGCGGGATTCATCGGCGCCACGCTGGTGGGGATTGCGTTCGCGTTCGGATGGACACCGTGCATCGGGCCCATTCTTGCCGGGATCCTCGCCATCGCGGCCGCGCAGGACACGATCGGTCAGGGCGTGCGGCTGCTCGCTGCGTATTCCCTTGGGCTGGCCATTCCGTTCTTCGCAGCCGCGCTCGCCATCAACCGTTTCTTCGCGGCGTTCGCGCGCATCCGCAAGCACTACCACCTTATAGAGCTGACGTCGGGGGCGCTGCTCGTTATTATCGGCATCCTGATCTTCACCAACCGGTTCACCGTTATCGCGCGCACTCTTCAACCATACCTGCCGGTCTATTAACGCGGATTTAACGTCGCGAAAACGACCACGAAACCTGGCTGTCGTACAAATCACGACGGTATGACGACACGGTTTCTGCTCGCGTTCGCGATTCTCGTCGCTGCATCTGGTTCCGCTCTCGCCCAGCCGCCCGCACCAGCCCCCGCAGCCGAACCCGACTACCCAATCATTCGCGTCGGAGTTCTTTCGTACGTGCAGTACGACGCGGAGCTGGAAAACCGACAGGGATACAACGCGTTCGACCTGACGCGCGGTTACATCAACGTCAACGGCCAGCTCTCGAGGAACGTCCGGTTTCGCGTAACGCCAGACGTACGGCGCGCCACCGACAGCACGCTATCCGGCACGCTTGTCTTCCGTGTGAAGTACGCCTTTCTCGAATTGGACAACGTGACAGGTGCCCGATCGTGGGTCCGCTTCGGTGCGCATCAGACACCGTGGCTGGACTTCGAGGAGAGCATCAACCGCTATCGCGTGCAGGGGACAATGTTCTCCGAGCGCGAGAGTCTCATTCCAGGGTCCTCCGACTTCGGCGCCGGCATTTTCACTCCGCTTGGCAAGTACATCGATGTGCAGGCGGGCGTCTACAACGGCGAAGGCTATTCGCAGACGGATGCGAACAAGTTCAAGAGCGCGCAGGCGCGCGTCACGGTGCGGCCGTTTGCCGGGCGCGGTATTGCGAATGGATTCCGCCTCTCGGGCTTCTATAACAAAGGATGGTACGCCGCCGACCGTCCGCGCGAGCTCGGCATCGTGATGGGCAGTTTCGAGCACACGCATCTGGTGATGACGCTGCAGTACCTGAAAGCCACTGAGAACCCGAACGCGCTGGCGCCACGCGACATCGATCGCAGCGGCTCGTCAGGCTTCGTCGAAGTGCGACAGGGAATGGCCGGCTGGGCCGCGCTCGCGCGCGTGGATGCGCTCGATCCGGACGAGTCGCTCAGCGACAACGCCCAGCGACGTGTGATCGCCGGCGGCGCGTACTGGTGGGTCTGGCCTCGCGATCGTGTCGGTCTTGTCGTGACCAACGAGCAGGTGCACTACGATGCGGCCGGACGACCAAAGGAGAACAGGATCCTCGTCCAGACTCACGTCGAGTTCTGATCTTCTTCTGCTATCCTGTGTGCGGATGCAGAGGCACACGACCCGCTTCATCGTCGTCGTTCTCCTCATAGCCGCCGGCGCCATCGGCGGCTTTTTTGTTTTCACGTCCCATCAGCGGGCGCTGGCGATCGACGCGGCGTCGCGTGACGTCGCCGCGCGAGCCGATCAGATGATCGCAACGGCGGGAGAGATTGCCGCCGCGCAGCGCGCTTACGTTGCGCCCGGCCAACCCAATCAGCCCTGGCTGGAGCGGTGTGCGACGCTGCTGCAGCAGTTCGGTCAGGATGCTGCGGCAATCCGCGCGCTTCTGACATCCAGCGAAGCCATCGGCACGCTCGCGGACATCGACAAACAGTTCAAAGCGGTGGTCGTTGTCGATGACAAAGCCCGGCAGGATCTTCAGGAGGAGCAGACTCTGCTCGCCGCCGATCTGATCTTCAGCGAAGGGCAGGACACCGTCGCCGCCATGATGACGGCGCTGCGAAATGTGAAGTCCTCCGAGGAGCGGACGGCAGGTGCACAGCGGGCGGTGTTGGAACAGCAGCAGATCGCCGCGCTCGGCGGCATCGCCGTGCTGTGGGCGCTCGGGCTCGTTCTGCTGGCACGATCGGGATCGCGCTCGGGGTCAGGCACTACGGAGTCGGGATCTGTGAACTTCTCGAGGCTTGCACCGGATCCCGGATCCCGGATCTCGGATCCCGTGGCAGCCCCCCCGATGGTCGATCTCGCCGCCGCGGCAGACGTGTGCGGCGCGCTGGCTCGCGCCACAGATACCGCCTCGCTGCATGCGGCGCTGACGCACGCGGCGGCCGTCCTCGACGCGCGCGGCATCATCGTGTGGATGGGCGCGGGTGAGGAGTTGTTTCCCGCACTCTCGGTTGGCTACGACGAGCGGGTCGTCGAGCGTCTCGGACCCATACCGCGCAATGCGTCCAATGCAACCGCCGACGCCTGGCGCGGTGCACGATTGCGCACGGTCCCCGGCGACGTCATGGCCCATGGCGCGATTGCCGCCCCGGTGCACGGCGTCTCCGGCTGCGTCGGCGTGTTCGCCGCGGAAGTCCGCCATGGCCGCGAGGCGGACCCGGGAACACAGGCCGTTGCCGCGATGGTGGCCGCGCAGCTGGCCGGCCTTGTGTCCGCGTGGCCGTCCGCCAGCGCTGGAGTGCACAAAACCGCCTGAACGCTGCCTGTAGGCCGATCATCCAGCGGCCGAAATCACAGGTATGCTGCTGTCCCTTTTTCTTCTGCTGCTCGCGCAGAATGTGCCGCAGCCGGCCGCCAATGGCCCGGCCGATCTGTCCGCGGCTATTCAGCTCGCGCAGCAGGGGCGCAACGCCGAAGCGCTCGCCGCCCTGCAGAAAATTGCCGCCGCGGATCCCAATGATCACCTGACGCGCCTGTGGATCGCGAACGTCCACGCGCGCATGGCGCATCCGGAGCTGGCGGAAAACGTCTATCGCAGCATCACCTTTGAAGATCCCCGCAACGTCGACGCCTGGGTCGGTCTCGGCACGGTTCTTCTGCAGCAGGACCGCATTTCGGAAGGGCTCAACGCGCTCAATCGCGCTGAAGAGATCGCGCCCGAGAATCCATCCGTATGGGGTGCGCTGGCCAGTGGTTACGAGCTTGCCGGATACACAAGTCGTTCGATCTCGTACTACGAGCGACTCGCATCAACGTCACCAACGACGATCAACCGCTTGAACCTCGAAAACGCGCGTCGTCAGTACCAACACCGGTTCGAGAGTCAGACCTTCGGTGAGGACTACAACGGCAGCACGCCGACCACGCGCGGCGAAGACCTTGCGGTGAACTATCGGCTGTCGGACGGCGTCCGCGCGATCGGCCGCTGGCAGGTGGAGAGAAAATTCAGTCGGAACGAGAATCGCGGCGGCGGCGGCGTCGAATGGCGATGGACGCCATGGGGGACGCTCACCGGCCAGGTACTCGTCAATGACAACAACCGTGTGCTGCCGCAGCGCGACTATCTCGCGCGCGTCGACTACGGCTACCACCGCGCCACCTACACAGCCGCATTGCGCTATTTCGACTTCTTCGGCGCGAACACGACGATGTTCTCGCCGGGCGTAACGATTGCGTTGACGCCGCGGTGGACGTTTGGCGCCAAATACGCGTTCACAACTTCGGACACCGCCTCGAGATCGTCGGTCGAAGGGAACACCGTCGATCTTCGTGCGGCACACGAGATCCTCCCGCGTCTCTGGCTGCGCGGCGGGTACATCCGCGGCATCGAGAACTTCGATCAGTTCTCAATCGATCACATCGGCGATTTCCGCGCGAACACCGCAAACGCCGGCGTGCAGCTTCTCTTCCCGTCGCTGACTTCGATCGTCGTGAACTACGACTATCAAAAGCGTGAGAACAACGTGAAGATGCAGCGCCTGAACATCGGGCTCGTTCAGGCCTTCTGAAAGTACCTAAATCTGCTACCTCGCACCTGATACCTGGACCGCGCCTGTTACCTGAAACCTGAAACCTGATACCTTCAGGGGACCGTATGCCCCGCGACGACCCGAAGGCGCGCATCCTCCAGCGTACCGAGCGTGAGAAGGTCAAGTTCATGCGCCTCCAGTTCACGGACATCCTGGGGGCCACCAAGAACGTCGAAGTTCCCAACAGCCAGTTCGACGAAGCCCTCGACGGTCGCATCATGTTCGACGGCTCGTCGATCGAGGGGTTCGTGCGGATCGAAGAATCCGACATGTACCTCAAGCCGGACCTCGATACGTTTCAGGTCTTTCCGTGGAGCTATGCGGGCTCGGAGCGTGTCGGCCGCATCATCTGTGATATCGCCAACCCGGACGGGACTCCGTTTGCCGGCTGCCCCCGCTCGACGCTGAAGCGGACCATCGCACTCGCCGCCGACAAGGGATTCGTGATGCAGGCGGGACCGGAAGCGGAGTTCTTCCTGTTTCAACGCCGCAGTACTGGCGAACCGACGACGGAGACGCACGACTCGGGCGGTTACTTTGATCTGACACCGGTCGATCTCGGCGAGGACGTGCGGCGCGAGATCATCCTCGCTCTTGAGCAGATGGGATTTCATGTCGAAGCGGCACATCACGAGGTGGCGCCGGGTCAGCATGAAGTGGACTTCCGCTACGACAACGCGCTGAATACCGCCGACAACGTCAGCACCTTCCGCTTCATCGTCAAGAACGTTGCGAATCGCAACGGGCTGCACGCCACGTTCATGCCGAAGCCGATCTTCGGCATCAACGGCAGCGGCATGCACACGCATCAGGCGCTCTACCAGGGGAGCAAGAATCTATTCTTCGACGCGGCAGGCAAATGGCAGCTGAGCAAGACGTGTCTTCACTACATCGGCGGTCTGTTACGCCACGCCAAAAGCTTCTGCGCAATTACGAATCCGCTAGTGAACTCGTACAAGCGGCTCGTACCGGGGTACGAGGCGCCGACTGCGATCGCGTGGTCCGAACACAACCGCAGCCCGCTGATTCGAGTGCCCGTCTCGCGCGGGGCCAATACGCGCGTCGAACTGCGGATGCCGGATCCCTCCTGCAATCCGTATCTGGCGTTCACCGCAATTCTCCGCGCCGGCCTCGACGGCATCGACAAGCAGTTCGACCCGGGGCCACCCGTCAACAAGAACATTTACAAAATGAGCCATCGCGAGCGGCGCCATCTGCGGATCGACGAGCTGCCAGGCAATCTGAGCGAAGCGCTGGATGAGCTGCAGAAAAGCGCGCTGATGCGGGATGCGCTGGGCGATCACATCTTCGATCACTTCGTGGCGGCGAAGCGGGCCGAGTGGGACAGCTACATCCGGCACGTGTCCCCGTGGGAGATCGATCGCTACCTGAACACCTACTGACCCCTGCCGTGGACGGTCCTCTCGGATCGATTGTTTTCGCACGATCTCACCGATTTCGTCCGGGCATACGTTTTGAACAATGCCTGAGTGGTCGCGCCGGGTCACCGGGATGCGTAATTTCAGGCAGGCGCTGGCATCGCCGCATTCCGGCGCAAGTTCACGATCCGCGCGCGACCTTTGGAAACTTCCGACTTCCAACGCCAACGTTCCGAGTTGGTAGTTGGCAGTTGGGCATTGGGAGTTTACCTATGACGAAAACCCCGCGTCTCGTGCTCGCACTTCTTGGCGCAGTTCTCATTTCCGGTTGCGCGGCGCGCACCGTTCATGTCGCGCAGCTGAAAGATCAACCGGGCCGCTATTACAACAAGAGCGTCTCCGTGAACGGCGTCGTTACCCGCAGCTGGGGGGTGCCGCTCGTGCCCTTCCAGTTCTACAGCGTCGATGACGGAACGGGACAGATTACGGTCATCGGCCACTCGGGCCGCGTGCCGTCAACCGGAACACGCGTCAATGTAAAGGGCCGCGTGCAGGAGGTCGCCGCGTTCGGTGGACAGTCGCTCGGCCTGCATCTCGACGAGCAGAAGCGGAAGATCAAGTACTAAGTTCCAAGCTCCAAGTTCCAAGTTCCAAGCAAATCGTTTGGAGCTTGGAATTGGAGCTTATGCAGTGATCTTCACCGCGACCGCGGTCATGTCGTCCGCCTGCGCCTCGGTTCCTCTAAACGTGATGACAGCGTCGAAGATCGCATCGACAATCTCGCGCGCGGTGCCCTTCCGGTTCGCGTTCACCACGTCGCACAGCCGCTTCGAGCCGAACTCCTGGCCCTCTTCATTCGCGGCCTCGAAGATCCCATCGGTACAAAAAACGAAGACGTCTGCCGCGTGCAGCGGTATCGTCATCTCGTCGTAGGACACGCCCGCAAACGACCCGAGCGGCACGCCCGGCAGCTCGATTTGACCGCACTCCTCTCCCGAACATCGAATGGGATACGGCAAGCCCGAATTCGATATCGTCAGCGCGCGCCGCTTGAAATCGAAGAACGCGTAACAAAGGGTGCAGTAGTACTCCTCGAGTTGACGGTCGTGGAGGATCGTGTTCATCGACTGCAGAACGCCGGCAACGCTGAACTTGTCCGGGGTGTAGCGCCGACGCACCGTGCGCGAGCGCACAAGTTCTGCGGCAAACGCACTGTAAAGCGCCGCGGGCGCACCCTTCCCCGAGACGTCGCCGACGGCGACCACAAGGCTGTTCGGCTCCGGCGCAATGAAGTCGTGGAGGTCTCCTCCGAGTTCGTGCGCAGGCGCGAAGCGGCCGTACACGTCAGCGTTGCGAAGCCGCGTCGGTAGCTCGGTCGGCAGCAGCGCGGCCTGCACCCGTTGCGCGAAGCGAAGCTCTTTTTCGATGCGCTCCTCGTTGCGCCGCACCTGCTCGTAGAGTCGGGCGTTCTCGATCGCCACCGCCGCCTGACTTGCGAGCAGCGTCAGCAGCTCCTTGTTGTCCTTCGTGAACGCATTCAGTTCCGGACTCTCCAGGTCGAACACGCCGATGCATCGATCCTTGATCAGCATGGGGATGACAAGCTCGGAGCGCACATCCTCGACTAGGTTGATGTAGCGCGGGTCCTTCGAGACGTCCGACACGAGGAGCGGTTCCTTGTGCAGCGCCGCCCATCCGACGAGCCCTTCGCCAAGCTTGATGTTCTTTGCGGCGTTCTCCTCGCCGTAGCGGACCGCCAGCTTCATCTCCAGCATGTTGGTCTGCTCGTTGAGCAGCAGGATACCGAAGGTGCGGTAGTCGACCACACGCTTGGTTAGGCTGGCGATGCGCGTCAGGAGGACGTCGAGATCGAGAATCGACGACATCTCGCGGCCGATCTCGGCGAGCGTCTCCAGCGTCTCCGCGTAATGGCGTTCCGAGCGGAACAGGCGCGCGTTCTCGATGGCCACCGCAACGTGCGCGGCAAACTGGCGGAGCAGCGCTTCGTCCTGATCTGTAAAGGCGCCGCTGTGTTCGCTGAGCAGATTCAATGCACCGATGACGCGCCCTTTGCGGCGCATCGGCACGGCGAGCTGCGACACCATGTTCCTCAGCGGACCGACAAACCGCGGCTCCTTCGAGATGTCATTGACGAGGATCGGCCGGCCCTGTTCCACCGACGCGCCGACGACACCCTGACCGACTTTCAAGCGCAGCGTGCGCACGACGTCCTGTGGATATCCAACGGCGTACGCAATGTGCAGCTCCTGCCGCGCCTCGTCGAGCAGGTATACGGCAAACGCGCTGAATCGCGTGAGCCGCGCAATCAGTTGCGGGATCTTTTCGAGCAGGTCCGCAAGATCCAGCACCGACGTAACTTCGCGTCCGAGCTCGAAGAGCGTGGACAAAAGCTCGGTGTCGGTCGCGGGTCGAGGCGACGCGGCGGTCTGAGGCCGCAGTGGTTGATCGCTGCTCATCTGCTGTTTGGACGCGGATTATACTGAACGGTCCCCAATGGAATCGCTTTCGCTGCCGCTCGACTACAGTGCTATCGAGCGGATCATTCCCCACCGTTACCCTTTCCTGCTTGTCGATCGCATCACCGAACTCGAACCGGACAAGCGAATCGTGGGGATCAAGAACGTCTCTCTCAACGAGAGGTATCTCTCGCGGCCTCCTGGTGAGCGGCCAGCGCTGCCGCCGACGATTCTGACCGAAGCCGTTGCGCAAGTGGGCGCGATCCTCATCCTGTCGAAACCCGAGAATCGGGAAAAGCTGATCTTCTTCATGGGCATCGACCGCGTTCGTTACCGGCATTCCGTTCACCCCGGCGACGTGGTCGAAATCGAAGCGCGGGTAAAGCGGCTGCGCAGCCGCATGGGTCAGCTTGAAGGCGTCGCTCGGGTAGACGACCGCATCGTCGTCGAGGGGACGATGACCTTTGCGTTAGGGCCTATTCCCGCGTAGCCGCTTTTAGGACGAGCAGGGCACCAGCAAGCTTGGCGCCGCGACTCGCCCATGCGAGGGCGCGTGAGCGCGGCCGGAAGTAGCGCGCGCCGTCGAGTAACGCGGGTGCGAGTACCGATGCTCCTATCCACGGCTCCGCAATATCAGCGGCGACTGCCATCCCGTTCGTATCGCGCTCCACGGGTCCGTGGCGGCTGAACGCAGCGCCCGCGTAGACGATCGACGTCACGACATTAAACGTCAGCAGACCCTTCGCGAGCGGCGCATGCTCCTGGCGCAGGTTAGGGCGGCGTGAAAGCAGGAATTCATCCCCCGCGTGCTGTACCCAGAAACCGGCCGACGAGATCGTGAACTCCTTCACCGGCGTTACCTGCTGATGAGTGATGGCAAAGAAGGGTATGAATCCGGCGGAGACTTTCCGCACCCCGGGGTGCGCGTCGAAGGCGACGTCAAAGACGAGGTGCCCCGCTTCATGCGCGCCGAGCCCAAGCGCAGCACCGGCGAAGAACTGCGCGATATCGCCAGTTTGCGCGCGGACGACCGTCGCATTACTGCAGAGCACGACGATGACTATGGCCGCCAATCGCGTCGCGGTACCCATGTTGCAGCCTCCACCATCGAGGCACAGCAACTGCTGTGAGGAGGGTTTGAACGTGCTCGAGACCATTGCGATTATTCTGATCGTTCTCTGGTTGCTGGGAATGGTCAGTGGCTACACGCTGGGTAACTTCATCTGGGTTCTGCTCGTCATCGCCATCGTGCTGTTCCTGGTGCGGCTGGTGAGCGGGCGTCGGGTCGTCTGAGGCTGAGCGCCTGCCCGCCTGAGCGCTCCTGGTGCGTGAAGGCGGGCAAGACCTATGCGGCGGCGTGCCGCCCGCGGGCGGCCACCGCCGCTTCCTTTTTCTCCCTCCACTGTACGAGCGCGGAGCCGGTCAGCACCATCACGGATGCGAGTATGACTCGTACGCCGAACGGCTCGCTGGCAACGAGGGCCCCGAGCGCGACCGCGATTACGGGGTTGGCATACGCATAGAGCGACACCGTCGCAGTCGGCAGGTAGCGCAGCGCGTACGTGTAAGCCGTGTAGCCGATGATTGAACCCGCGAGGATCAGATAGATCTCAGCGACCGTGCTCCGCATACTGAACGAGAGGTGACTCCATTCGCCACGCGCCGTTCCCGCCGCGAGCATGAATAGGCCGCCGAACGTCATTTGCATCGCCGCCGCGGAGAGGACGTTCTCGTTTCGTGCATGGCGGCGCGAGACGGCGGAACCAACCGCCCATCCGATGCACGCGACCTGCAGCGCGATGATGCCGAAGAGATACTGATGGCCGCGGGCGTCACCAGACGCTACGTCCGGCCAGACGAGCAGCAGAATTCCGGAAAAGCCGACCAGGAGGCCCGCGATCAGCTGAAGCGAGAGCGAATCACCGTCGCTCGTCAACGCCTCGGCACCGATCATCCAGAAGGGAATCGTGGCAACGGTTACCGCCGCGATACCGCTTGGCACCCATTGCTCCGCCCAGATCACGCCGCCGTTGCCGATGCAGATCGTCAGGAGGCCAATCAGCGCCAGGCCGCTCCACTGCGACCGGGGGAGAAGAGGCTCACCGCGGGCCGCGAGAATCGACGACAGCAGAATGCCCGCGATCGTGTAGCGAATGCCGCCGAGTAATGCGGGGGGAATCGTTTCGAGCGCGATGCGGATTCCGAGGTAGGTGGTGCCCCACAGGACGCACACTGCGATCCACGACAGATATGCGGTTCGTCGATGCTGTGCGTCGTTGCCCGGCGTCACCCGTACAGGCTACCCGAGAATGCTAGACAGCTTGTGCTGCTGACATCTCAGCGGCGATGACGCGGTTCCGTCCAAGCTGTTTCGCCTGATAGAGCGCGGCATCCGCGCGCGCGATAATGGCGGTTGAGTCGTCCTCGCCGAGGAGAACCTCGGCGATCCCGAAGCTCGCGGTAATCACGACCATTTGGTCGTTCCAATAGATCGGGTGCTCTTCCAGGTCGCGCCGCAGCATTTCCGCAACGTGTCGCGCACCCGGCTCGAGGCGCGTATCCGGCAGCAACACGAGAAACTCTTCGCCACCCCACCGGCACTTGAGATCGCTGCCACGCAAAACGGCCTTCATGCGATGCGCGACCTGCGCGAGTACCGCGTCGCCGCACAGGTGGCCATGCCGATCGTTGATTTCCTTGAAACGGTCGAGGTCGAACATCAACAGCGAGAACGTGCCGCGCGAGCGGCGCGCTCGCCGAAGCTCCGCATCGAGCACGTCCATGGAATGACGACGATTAAAGCAGCCCGTCAGCGCGTCGCGAACGCTGTTCTCGTGCACCTCGTTGAAAAGCTCGGCGTTCTTGACGCTCGCGCCGAGCAGCGCGGCCGCGGCTGTGAGCACGCTGCGTTGTGCCTCGGTAAGCGGCGGTTCCGATGCAATCCCGATGATGCCGATGGCGCTGCCGCCCACCACCATCGGAAAGCAGTGCGCGCCGTCACTATGCGTCGTCGGAGAAGCACTTGGATCCGCCAGCGCGCATTTGGCGATGCGTTCGAGCGCCGTACGTGATTCGTCGGCGATCGACGTCAGCGGAATCCAATCGCCGGCGGTTCGAACCATTGCCCACACAGCGCGGCCAGAAGCCAGCACCGGCAGATGTTCGGTCGTCGCGGCGCGAATCGAATCGCCGTCGAGCGCGCGCGCGAGCGACTGGCCGAAGGAAACGAGTCGCTCCATCTCGGCTGCGCGCGATGTCGCCTGCGCCGCTTCGAGGCGCATCTCCTCGCGCTTACGCACCTGATGGACAAAGAATACGACCGCCAGGATGAAGAGCGCTGGAACCAACTGCAATCCGCGGCTGTGGTCGATTTCACGCGCGTGGTCGAGCAGCGTTCCAAGCTGACGCGACGACACAACCCAGATGGCCGTGGCAAGGCCACCAAGCAGGAAGACGTCGTGACGTCCGAAGATTCGCATCTGAAATCAGGTCCGAGGTCTTCTTTGTTATCGGGCTCTCGACGCCTTTTCTTGTGTGTCCCCTGTCGGCGGCTTACCATTGCGTATCGACAAACCGTCCCGCTCAGCAACTGCGCAAACTCGTGCAGAGGCGTTCTCACGGCTGTTCGAAGCTGTCCGTGAAGGCGTCTTTATGGGCGCCATCGCCCCGCCCGGCGTCGAAGCGGCGGACACGACGCTCGCAGCCAATCCTCACCTGAAGCAGATCCTCGGCTACGCCGCTGATACTAGCGAAATGGAGGTCGCGCCGTTCGCCCCCGACCGTTTCGTCGATCCGGACGGCAGACTGTCGCTCGTCACCCGCCTTGTCGAGGAAGGAGCGCTGAACGACCACCTCCTGCGGATGCGGCGCATCAACGGCTCGCCTGTGTGGGTCGAGATCACCGCCCGAGCACGCCCGGCACGTCGCGGTGGACTGCTGCGTGTCGAAGCGCTGCTGCGTGACGTAAGCGAGCGGAAGCGGCTCGATGACCAGGCAAAGGACATCTATCAGCAGATTCTCCAGTCGGAGAAGATGGCAGCGCTCGGGCAAACCATTTCCGGCGTCGCCCACGAATTGAACAACCCCCTCGCCACCATCCTGAGCTGGGCGGAGCGGCTGTCGGAACGGCCGCTGGACGACACATCAAAACGCGGCGTATCCGTCATTCTCAGCGAGGCGGAACGGGCCGCCCGTATCGTGCGGAATCTGTTGACATTCGCTCGCAAGCGACAATCAACACGGGCTCTCATCGACCTCAATTTCCTCGTCAACGAAACGCTTGCGCTACGCGCCTACGAGCGGATGCCGACATTGACGGTGAAGACTGAGCTGGCCGAAGACGTACCGCGCGTATTCGCGGATTCGCACCAAATTCAACAGGTACTGCTGAACCTGGTGATCAATGCCGAGCAAGCGATGTTCGCAGCGAACAACCGCGGCATACTCACGATCCGAACCCGGTACGACCGCGACCACGACACCGCCATCCTCGAGGTCGCCGACGATGGACCCGGCGTGCCATCCGATGTCCAGACGCGCATCTTCGATCCGTTCTTTACGACGAAAGAGGTCGGTAAAGGCACGGGACTGGGTCTGACGGTCGCCTACGCGATTCTGCAGGAACATGGCGGACGCATCCGCGTGATGTCCTCGCCTGGCGGAGGCGCGACGTTCATCGTCGAACTGCCTGTGAGCGGTGTCGAAGCGCCATCAAAGACTCCGCGCTACACGCTGCCGCCAATGGATGCCGTTCGCGGTGCATCCGTCCTGATCGTCGAAGACGAGCGCGCGCTGGCGTCAGCGGTGGCTGAAGCATTGACCGATGCTGGATTGCAGGTGGAGCATGCAGGCGACGGCCAGGAGGCCCTCGCCTGCGTGAGGAATGCGAACTACGACGTGGTGATCTGCGACCTGAAAATGCCGCGCGTGGACGGAATGACCCTTTACCGCGCGATTGCTGCCGCGACTCCGGAGCTCGCGCGGCGCGTGATCTTCGTCACCGGCGACGTCGCAGGTACCGACGCCGAGCGGTTCCTCGAAGAAAGCGGCTGTCGCTGGCTGTCCAAGCCGTTCAGGCTGTCCGAGTTGCTGCGCGCGGTGCGCGAGACGCTCGCGTAGTCCACTTTCGCTGAAGCTGCGGAGAGGTCGACGACGACAGCCGGCTTTGCGCTGTCCAACGTTGCCTTTGCCATTCGCGGCTTCTGCTGGAACTCAAGTATCGCCGTGCGCATCGCCTTCGCGACTTCAGCCGCCGGCATCGTTCCGGCCAGCGCATCGCGAAGCCTCTTAATCGCACGCGCATGAAGCTGCGATACTCGAGACTCGTTGACGCCGATTTCGGCGCCGATCTGCTTCATCGTGGCTTCCTGGTAGTAGTAAAGCCCGATGACCTTCTGCTCGCGCGCGGGAAGCGATTCAATCGCCGCGCGGATGCGGTCTTTTGTTTCTGATTTCTCGTAGGCGGTGTCGGGCTGCTCGGGCTCGGATGGGATGAGTGCGGCCGGCAGCGTCGATTCATCGTGATTGTCGGCGTTTGCTAATGGAGAGGTCGATTCGATCGCGTTGATGCGAACGATGGTGCGGCCGAGGCGCTTTTCGTCGGAACCCATCTTCGCAGCAAGATCCGCGAGCGACGGCTCGCATCCCAGCTCGCGGCGCAGCTGCTCGCGCGCGGCTTCCAGCTCGCGGCGCTGACGACGAACGCCGCGCGGCCATGCATCCTTGCGGAGCGCGTCGATCATCGCGCCGCGAATGCGGCGCTCTGCGAACGTCTCGAACTTGATCCCGCGTGACTCGTCGAATCGATGCGCCGCGTCGATCAACCCGATCACGCCGTCCTGGACGAGGTCACCGATATCGATCGAATGGGGCATCGTGGCCGCGACCCGGCGAGCGAGCTGCTCGACAAAAGGCAGGTGGGCTACGACGCGAGAATTCTCTTTGTTCGAACGCTGACGCGAGCGCATTTAAGTGACCTCCGGCGCCCGCAATAGGCAACGGGTATACCAAGAAGCTCAGCCGCGCCCAACGTGGCATCCTCTTGCCGAAGAGGTGCGTCCGTAATGCGCTGGAAGGATTGGGCTTTATCGATATTTTCTGTGAAGGGCTGCCGGCGCCCACGGACGCGCTCAACCCGCGACATCGTCAATAATTCGGCGATTTTAGATGTTGCTATCGCCAATTAGTTGACGAATTGAATTACAGATGTTGGGGGTGGTTCCCGATTGAAACAAGGTCTGGGTAATCAGTTCCCTTGTGTTTCGTGATGGGACTTACGCAGCCGCTTGTGGTTCAGAATGACGACGAATCTCTCGAGCAGTACCCATGGCGTCGAGCACGCTCTTGACGACCTGCTCGGCGCGCGCCCGATGCGAAATGTCTGGCGCTTTGGCTTCGAGCAGCTCCGCATGCGCCAGCACGATGCCGAGTTGATTATTCAGCTGGTGAAAGAGCAGACGGAGCTGTGGATCCGTGATTGGAGCGTCCATTCGGGTCTCGCGTGCCGAACGCGGCTGCAACTAGGCCGTGGGGCCCGTCGTTGTCGCGTGCGCCACGTTCGTGGCCGCAGACGCCGTATTCGGGCGCGAGTTCGCGTCCCGCCAGAGCGAGTCGGCGAAGATGCGAATCGAACCACCCGCGGTCCGCACGTACTCCACTTTGCCAGCGGAGATCCAGTTATAGATGGTGCGCCGGCTGACGCCAACCGCTTCGCACGCCTTCATGATTGAAAGTGTCTGGCGATCCATAAGCAAACCTGTTATCGGAAGGTTCTGCACTGTCCGTTAGTCCCTGTATCTCGCTGATTTCTAAGGCGTGATCCTGGGAACAGCTCCCGGCTGTGTCAAACTATTGGCGGTGTTTCATCTTCTATTCGTGGACGACGAAACGGCTCTGCGCTCGCTGATGGCCGAGCGGCTGGGTGAGCGGGGATTCGAGGTCCAGGAGTGCGACAGCGGTGAAAAGGCAATTCAGCTACTCGAGCAGTTTGCCTTCGACGTCGTCATCACTGACCTGCGCCTACCGGGCATCGACGGAACGCGCGTGATCGAGGCTGCGCTCGAGCGCTACCCCGGTATCGTCGCCATCGTCATTACCGGTTACGGGACGATGAAGGACGCGGTGAACGCCATTAAAAGGGGCGCGTCGGATTTCATCGCCAAGCCGTTTCAGTTCGACGAGCTGATGCATGTGCTGCAGAAGGCGCTGGAGCAGCGCCAGCTCAAGTCCGAGAACGCGTATCTGCGCTCGCAGCTCGAAGAGCGGTATCAATTTGAAGGCATTCTCGGTCGCAGCCGAGCGATGCGCGAGCTGTTTCAGCTGCTGGAGACGGTGTCGCGATCGGCGAGCACGATTCTCATCACCGGCGAAACCGGAACGGGTAAAGAGGTCGTGGCGCGTGCGATTCACCATAGCAGTCCGCGAAAGGCGCATCGCTTTGTCGCGCTCAACTGCAGCGCGATTCCCGAAACGCTGCTCGAAGCAGAGCTCTTCGGGCATGTACGCGGCGCGTTCACCGGCGCGGTGGGCACACGTCAGGGGCGCATGGAGCAGGCGCACAAGGGCACTCTGTTCCTTGATGAAGTTGGCACAATGAGTACAGCGCTGCAGATGAAGCTGCTGCGTGCACTGCAGGAACGCGAGTTCGAGCGCGTTGGCGACAACCACACAATCAAGGTGGACGTGAGGTTCATCGCCGCCACCAATTCGGATCTGGCGAAGATGGTGGCTGACGGAGCGTTTCGCGAGGATTTGTATTACCGGTTGAACGTCATTCCGATCTGCCTGCCGCCGCTGCGCGATCGCAGGGACGATATTCCGCTGCTCGTCACGCATTTCCTGGAGAAGTTCTCGCCAGGTCAGCCGATGCACACGTCGCAGGCCGCGATGCGGGCATTGATGGCGTATTCGTGGCCGGGCAACGTGCGCCAGCTCGAAAACGCCATCGAGCGGGCGGTCGCGCTGAGCTCCGGACGCAGCGAGATCGACATCACAGATCTACCGCCGGAGATTCAGTCGCTGCCGCAGCCCACCGCGACGCCGTTTGTCGACTTTCCGGAAGACGGCCTCGACTTGCCGGCGTATCTCTCCTCGATCGAGCGCGATCTGATCAAACGCTCGCTCGAGAGGACCGGCGGCAACCGGAACAAGGCGGCGGAGCTGCTGCGCATCAAGCGAACCACGTTGGTCGAAAAACTGAAGCGGCTTCCAGAGGTCGAACAGTAGCTCATCCGATAATCCGAACGACGGCGCACGATTCAGGCGAGAATCTGTGTGTGCCGCCTCGTTACGCGTACTGGACCATCATCGCCGGTGGATTGCCGACGGCTTTCAGAGCAGCGGATCGTGAAGAGTTGCTGCCGACCTTTCAGCGGATCAAAGAGAAGCATCCCGATGCCGAGATGAAATGGTTCGCGCGCGGCAGGCTCTGGGAGTCGCAGGAGGAAGCCCGGCACTCGGGGACCGAACGTCAGAAGAGCCGCGACCGGAACTGGCGACCCGGCGGGGACCACCGGGATCCGCGACAGAAGTTCGTCGACGCCAAGAAACAGCGCAACGCGCGCATTCGAGCGGAGCGGTGGCAGCGGAAGAACACCACGCCGCGCAAACCGTGGGTGCGCGGACAAGAAACGGAAGAACCGAGGGAGCCGCCGCGGCCTCGCGGTCCGAATCGAGAGCCACGCCCGGACGAAAATCCCGAACCAACGCCGCCACCACAGCCTGACGTGCCGGTTACGCCGCCACTGGGCCCGCCGGAACGCGGCCGTCGACCGCAGCGCCGGTTTCAACCTCGCGGCCGCCTTCGCAAAGGCCCGCGTCGGTGATCGCGCACGTCGTCCTGTTTCGTCCTCGTCCGAACCTGTCGGACGAAGAACGGCGCGCGCTCGTCGACGCGTGGAGTACGGCGCTCGCCCAGATTCCCGCGATCAAACGCGCGCGCGTTGGGCGGCGCATCCGTATCGGACGGTCGTACGAAGGCTTGACCACTACCGATCTTCCTTACGCAGCCATTCTGGAATTCGATGATGTCGAGGGTTTGCGCGCCTATCTCGATCACGCCGCTCACGAACCCGTCGCGACGCAATTGTTCGCCACAATTGAAGAGGCGCTGATCTACGACTTCGAGATGGAAGCGAACGCCGATGCGTTGATTCGGCGGTAATTTTTTTCCTTTTTATGCCGGATGCCCGCGCCCTACTGGTGCGAACGCGCGTATCCACGTGGTACGCAACTTGGAGCAGACCGCGGCTGTATGAAGCGCAGCCGTCGTCTTCGAAGGTTCTTGCGATTCGCCATTCGCAGTCCATTCCGCATATGGAGCTGGCCGGCGAACCGCGCTCCTACCATCGCATTTTTCTGCGTGCTCGCGGCGCATCAGGCTTCCTGAGCTTCGCTCGTAAACCACTCGACAAATCGGCGAACCCCCTCCACGTACGAGGTAGTGGGCGTATATCCAAGCAGGCGGTGAGCCTTCTCGGTTGACGCCCACGTCTGCGGAACATCTCCAGGCTGCTCCGGCAGTCGTTCGATGCGCGCCCGCTTTCCGAGAGCGGCCTCCAGCTCCGCAATCATCTCGGACAATGTGACTGTGCGGTTGTTTCCGAGATTGATCACTTCGTAAGGGCTGCTTCTATACGACATCGCCGCTCGCACACCGTCGATGATGTCGTCGATGTAGGTGTAGTCGCGTCTCGTGGAACCATCACCGAAAACAGGCAGCGCCTGGTCTGCGGCGATTCTGCGGGCAAACGCGTGAATGGCGAGGTCCGGACGCTGCCGTGGACCGTACGCAGTGAAAAACCGAAGCGCCACGAAGCGCATCCCGTACAAATGGCTGTACACGTGTCCGAGCAGTTCGCCGCTGACTTTCGTGCTCGCATATGGGCTGATCGGCAGCAACACGTGATCGTCTTCGCTCCATGGCACTCGTGGGTTCACACCGTAGACGCTGCTGGACGAAGCAAAGAGGAATTGCGAGACACCAGCTCGCCGTGCGGCCTCCAGCAGGTTCTGCGTGCCGCGCACGTTCACATCCTGGTACCCGATCGGATCCGCGATCGACGGTCGGACGCCGGCGCGTGCTGCGAGGTGGACGATGACGTCGACGTGGGTGGCGAGCGCCTCTTGCAGCGCACGTTCATTCCGGATATCGCCGCGCACCAGCCGGTAACCTGCATGCCGCAGGTGCGTCGCTATGTTTCGTTCCTTAATCGACGGCTCGTAGAACGGGTCGAAATTGTCGAACGCGATGACCTGCCAGTTCTCGGCGAGCAGCCTATCCACGAGGTGACTGCCAATGAACCCGGCGGCTCCAGTGATGAACGCGACCCGTTCGCGCATGCGAGGCTAGGCCGCCGTCTCTGCCTGAAAGAAGAATTCGTCGACGATGTCGCGCAGTTGCTGGATGCTCGTGGCGCTGTTCACGCGCACGCGCAGGCGCGAACCGCAATCGATTCCCTTCGAATACCAGGCACAAAGCGCGCGCAGCTTGTTGATCACCCAGCGTTCTCTAGAGGAACTGGACCGGGATCCGGGATGCGGGATTCGGGATCCGCTGCCGGCCACGTGGCGAAACCCTTCGCGCTCGTTGATGCCTTCGTCGAGCAGCATGTCGATGTACTCCAGCAGGAACCGACCGCGTTCCACGAGCGTGACGACTCGTGGCGTCCGGCCCGCGGCAACGTCCGCCGCCTGCGAAAGTATCCACGGATTCCGAAGGACCCCGCGGCCGACGAGGACACCGCTGACGCCGCAATTCATCCGGCCGATTATGTCCTCCGGCTCGATACAATCACCGCTGCCAAGCACCGGGATTGAAAGATCGCGTGCGACTCCGGAGACGAGATCCCAGTCCGCGGATCCACTGTACGACTGTTCCGCCGTACGGCCGTGAATCGTCACCGCCGCTGCGCCGGCATCCTGAACTCTGCGTGCGAGCTCGGGCGCGTTTCTGGACCTGTCGTTCCAGCCGGCACGCATCTTCACCGTCACCGGGATCCTGACCGCCTTCGCCATTGCGTTGATGACCGTTGCCGCATGTCCGGGCTCGCGCATCAGGCTGCATCCGGCGTTGTGCTTCGCAATCTTCGGGACGGGACATCCCATGTTGACATCCACGATATCGGCGCCGAGCGATTCGACGATCTGCGCGGCCGCAGCCATCTTCTCGGGATCGCCGCCAAAGATCTGAATGGAAACGGGGCGCTCCTCTTCCGTGTACTCGGCGTACTCGAGCGTGCGATCGATACCACGGACGAGCCCCTCGGATGACACCATTTCTGTGACGACCAGGCCGCAGCCGCCCTGCCGCTTCACAAGGCGACGGAAGGCGGAGTCGGTCATGCCTGCCATCGGGGCCACGACGAACGGAGAATCGAGTTGGACGCTGGCGATCTTCATTGAGACGGGAACTTCGTCGCGGCAGCGCTAATAGGCGCGCACATCAGCAGCATCGACTTCGACACTGACCGCCTGACCAATCAGATCAACCGAAAGCACGAGACGCGCGTGCGCGCCCTTGCGAATCAAGCGGCCAATTACACCCTTGAGCGGTCCGTGCACGACCTCCACCATCATCCCCTCGCGGATCATCGGACACGGATCGTAGGCGAGCTCGCTCTCGATGAGCGCGCGGATGCCTTCGATCTCGTGTTCGGGAATCGGTGCAGGCTCACCCTCGAAGGAAATGATGCTGACAACACCAGTGCACTTCAGAATGGGCAGCCGCTCGCGTGAATTGAACCGCGCGAAGCAGTAGCCCGGAAACAGCGGCCAGTCAATCTTCTTCTTGCGATCCTTCCACCGGCTCCAGCGGGTGACCGTCGGCAGAAATGCCTCGACGCGCTTCTGTTCGAGCTGCTCGCGCACGACCTGCTCATGACGCGAGCGCGTCCACAGCGCGTACCACCGCACCTCGGAGTCGGTGGCCGGCGTCACCCGCGCCTCGTCTGCGACGCGCGCGTTCGGATTGGTCGACATCAGGCTGCCGGCTTCGCCGCGTCCGCCTGGAGCTGCTTCTGGCGCTCGGCAAGCGCCTGCTCGTACGCCTTCTTCAACTCGTCGTTGTGCCACGTGATAGTGGCGGCGGCGCGCAGCTTCTCCACATATTTCTGCGTTTCGGCGCGGCGCTTCAGGTCGGCGATCTTGTCGCTGATGTCCTGGCGTGCTTCGTCGAATGTTTTGACCTTCGTTTCACTGCGCGATTCGAGCTCGAAGATCTGATAGCCACGCTGCGTGCGAATCGGCTCGGTGACGTCTCCGACCTTCAGCTTGTCGAGCGCGTCGCGCAGCGCCGGTGCAATGTCGTCGCTCTTCACTGGCCCGATCAACCCGCCGTTGGCTTTCGAGGCGTCATCCGACACCTCGCCGGCGAGCCGCGCGAACGGCTCGCCCGCCAGCGCGCGATGCCGAATGTCCTCGGCCTTCTCCTTCGCTGCATCGTCCTGGGCAACGTTCACACCGCGATCGCTTGCCGGCACCGCGATGAGGATCTGCCGCAACATGATTTCCGACGGCGTCGTGAACTCGGTCTTGTGTGCGTCGTAGTAGGTGTGCGCCTCGTCTTCGGTGACGCTGATTTTGGCGAGCACCTCGGCCTGCTGCACGCGTGTCTCGAGCATGTTCTTTTCGAGCTGCCGCCGCAGGTCGACCAGCGTCATCCCTTCCTGCTTCAGCGCTTCCTGAAACTTCTCGTCAGTGTCGATGTTGTTGTCCTTCTTGATGTTGTCGAGGACGCTCTTGAACTGTTCGTCGCTCATCACGTAGCCGAGCTCGCGGCCTCGCTGGACGAGGAGCAGCTCATCAACAGCGTTGAGAATCAGCTGCGGCGTGCTTTCCGCCACCGCTTTCTGCAGCTCGGGGCTGTCCGGCGTGACGTTCTGCAGGTCCGGGCGCTGACGCAGGAGGTCGACCTGCATCCGCTCGAATTCGCTCTTGGTGACGATGTCGCCGTTCACCTTCACGAGCACCTGCTCGATCACTTCCGCGCGCACGGCGCCGGAGATATATAGCGTGGCGATGGCGGCGACCGCCAAGTAGCAAAAAAGGCGTTTCAACATGTGCAATTCCTTGGAACTAAACATCTTAACCCCTCGAACGCGTCGGGAGCGAGTCCTAAGCGAGCGCGGCGAGCAGCTCTTCGAGCCGTGAAAACATCCCGCCTTCCGCTCGCGGATTCTGCTTCGGTTTTCGCAGAATCTCTTCCTTCGTAAAGCCGGGTCTCACCTCGCCCGCCGTGGCGCGAGCTGTCCACCAGGACGGTTCCTTGGCAGTCCGTTGATTCTTGTCTTTTCGAATCCCGACTCCCGACTCCCGAATCCCGGTAGCGTCGAGGTCCAATTTCAAGGAAGCGGGGGGCACCAGTACGGCGCCCGGCCATTCGTGAACGATCTTCACCAGCCTGATCGGATCCACCTTTGCCTGCGGCCTGAACTTTAAGACGACCAGACGCCCTTCCCGGTCGATGGTATCGACGCCAAGGCGATCCGCCATGATGCGGATGCGACCGTACTCGGCCAGATTCAATACCGAATCGGTGGGCGGGCCGTAACGGTCCGCGATCTCGTCAAGCGTCGCTGCAAGCTCCCTCTCGGTGCGCGTCGCCGCAACCTTGCGGTACACCATCAGCCGCTGATTCATATCCGGGATGTAGCCTTCGTCAATTTTCAGATCGACCCCCAGATTCACCGTCGAGCGCACATCGTCTTCGATGTCTTCGCCCTTCAGCTCGCGCACCGTCTCCTCGAGCAGCTTCATGTACATCTCGAAGCCAACCGCGTCGATGTGGCCGCTCTGTTCGCCGCCGAGGAGGTTGCCTGCGCCGCGGATCTCCAGGTCGAGTGCGGCCACGCGGAAGCCGCTCCCCAGGTCGCTGAATTCCTTGATTGCTGCAAGGCGCTTGCGTGCAACGGGCGACAGCGATTCCTGAGGCGGGATGAGCAGGTAGGCATAAGCGGGCCGATCGGATCGACCGACACGTCCACGCAGCTGATAGAGCTGCGACAGACCGTAGCGATCCGCGCGGTTGATGATGATCGTATTGGCGTTTGGAATATCGAGGCCGTTCTCCACGATGGTTGTCGCCAGCAGGATGTCGAATTTCCGCTCGACGAAGCCGAGCATGGCGCGCTCGAGCTCGTCCTCACCCATCTGGCCGTGGCCGATGACGAGGCGCGCTTCGGGAACGAGCCGTTGCAGCAGATGGCCGATGGAAAAGATCGACTCCACACGGTTGTGAACGAAATAGATTTGCCCTCCGCGTTGCAATTCGTTGCGCACCGCGCGCTCGATCACGGGTGCGTCGAATTTGACGACATTCGTCTGAATCGACAGGCGATCCTTTGGCGGTGTCTCGATGATGGACATGTCGCGGATGCCGACCAGCGACATATTCAGCGTGCGCGGAATGGGCGTCGCGGTCATCGTCAGCACGTCGATGCGTTTGCGCATCTGTTTGATGCGCTCTTTGTGCGCGACGCCGAAGCGCTGTTCCTCGTCGACAACAAGCAGGCCAAGATCCTTGAACGTGACGTCCTTCGACAGCAGCCGATGCGTGCCGACGATGATGTCGACTTTGCCGGAGGCGACACCGTCGAGGATGGTTTTCGTTTCCTGCTTCGTGCGGAAGCGGCTGACCATCTCGATCGCCATCGGGAAACCCTGAAATCGATCGCGCAGCGTCTTCAGGTGCTGAAACGCCAGCACGGTCGTCGGCGCGAGAAACGCGACCTGCTTGCCGTCCATCACAGCCTTGAACGCCGCGCGCATGGCCACTTCCGTCTTCCCGTAGCCGACGTCGCCGCAGAGCAGGCGGTCCATCGGTGTCGGTGCTTCCATGTCCTTCTTGATCTCGGCGATTGCGGTCGCCTGATCGGCCGTAAGCTCGTACGGAAATGCGGCTTCGAATTCCTCCTGCCAATGCGTGTCGGCTGCGAATGCGAAGCCCGCGACAGCTTTGCGTTGCGCGTAGAGCTTGAGCAGCTCCTCCGCCATGTCGCGCATCGCCTTCTTGACGCGCGTCTTGGCTTTTTCCCATGTCGTGCCGCCGAGACGATCGAGCGCAGGCCGGGTGCCGCCGGTGTATTTCTGAATGAGATCGAGCCGCTCAACCGGGACGAACAGCTTGTCGTCACCGTGATACCGCAGCTCCAGGAACTCGTGCGCGCCTTCCGCGCTACCGCGCACGCCTAGCTGCTTCAGCCCGACGAATTCGCCGATGCCGTGATCAACGTGGACGACAAGATCGCCAACTTTGAGATCGCGGAGGTCAGAGAGAAATGTCTTCGCGAGGTTGCGCCGCTTCTCGGGCGCGTGTCGCTCCTCCTCGAAGACGTCGGTCTCCGCATAAATCTGCAGCGCCGCATCCGTCAAATGGAAGCCGCGCGAGAGCGAGCCGACGATGACCAGGACGGGCGACGCATATGCGTCTTCTGCGCGCTCGACTGGAACCGCAATGATGTCGTATTCCTGCAGGATTTCGACGGTCCGCTCGGCGCGACCGGGACTGTCCGCGACGAAAAGAATCGTGTCGCCGCGTTCACGTGCCTGGCGCACGTCGGCGATCCAGTCCGTTACCCGGCCCCGGAATTCCATGGCCGGCTGGCAACGAACGTGACGCACCCCGCGATTCGGAATTCGCGATTCGGGATTCGCATCGGCATCGTCAATTCCGAGTTCTTCGAGGCGGGGCGCGGCGTCGAGACGCGATTCCAGATCGTGCCAGGACACATACGCCTGCGTAGGGGGAATGGCGACGACGTGCCCGCGCGCTGCCGCGTCGTGGTAGCTCGATTCAAGCTGCTCGCGAACCCGCTGCGCCTGATCGCGAACCAGCTCCTCCTCGGAAACGACGACGTGAAACCCGTACGACGCGGCAAGGAACTCGAACAAGTGGGGTCGGAGCTCGTTTTCAGAGGACAGTTCGTCGTCGAACACCTCGCGCACCGGCACGATCAGCAATTGATCGATCGCCGCCGTCGAGCGCTGCGTGGACGGGTCAAACCGTCGCAGCGATTCGACCATGTCGCCGACGAACTCGAGGCGCACGGGCTCGGCATCTCCGGCGGGAAAGATGTCGACGATGCCACCGCGGATCGCGAACGAGCCGTGTTCCTCGACTGGATCCTCGCGCGTGAATCCGGCATCGACGAGCAGGTCCGCAAGATTCTGCGGATCGATCTCTGTTCCTGATCGGATCTCGAGCGACGCGCTGAGAAGGCGCTCGGGCCGACTGACGCGAGGCAGCAACGCCGCGGCGGATGCGATGATCAGACGCGCAGTGCCCGTCGCGGCGCCATGCAGCGCACGCGCGCGAGCGGCCGACACACGGAAATGCGGCGTCATGCCGCGGTACGGATCGACCTGCAGCGATGGCAGCGGAAGCACGGCACGCTCGACGTCAGCTTCCGATGCGCCTTCAACAGCCGCATAGAAGAAGCGCGCGTCCGCGGTCATCTGCTCGACGTCTTTGTCCGTCGGCACGACGAGCAGCGTGACTCCGGTCGTCAGACGTGCGGACACCGTCACGGCGAGAGCTTTCGCCGCCGGTGTCAGTCCCGCAATCACATGCGCGGGCCGATCGAATGAGGCTCTTGATGCGGCGCGGCTGAAGAGCGCGCGCAGCGTGAGGGAGGTCGCCGTCGTCATTGCCTGTACATAGCGCTGGCCCGCCCCACGACCGCGCGGGGTGGGCGTGTCGAACTTCTATTGTCCCATGCGGCGGAAGTCTTACGAACCGGACCTGACTTTTCTGATCAGCTCCGTTGTCGAATAGCCCGGCGACAGATCCATCCGTACGACCCGACCGCCACGAGATTCAACCGTGTCGCGGCCGACGATGTTATCAGGACCCCAGTCCGCGCCCTTGACGAGCACATCTGGCTCGATCCGCTTGATGATTTCCGCGGGCGTCTCCTCGTCGAAGATGGCCACGGCGTCGACAGCCTCCAGCGCCGACAGGACCTCGGCGCGCTCGGCTTCCGGGGTAATCGGCCGCTCGGGGCCTTTGTTGGCGCCAACCGATCGATCGGAGTTGATGCCGATGATCAGCGCGTCGCCGAGTTTACGCGCGTCCTGCAGGTAGCGGATGTGGCCGGGATGCAGGATGTCGAACACGCCGTTGGTGAAGACGACCTTGCCGCCGCGCGCACGGACGCCGGCGGCGAACTGTGCGACCTCCTCGATTGTCACAGGCCGGACATGCGGATGCCGCCGGAGAACGACCACCGATGCGGCGGACGGAAGATGCCGACATCCCTCTGCGGCGATTTCATACGGAACGTGAAGAGCTGCCGGTGATAGTCGTACGGAACACCATCCTGTCGGTGGATCGCGACATCGAGTTTGTAGGTGCCTTCGACGAGATTCAATGCGTCGATGGTGAAGACGACGAGGCCTTCTCCCGTCAGCTCCCCCGGCGCGCCGCCGTCGATCGACGTATTGGTGCCGTAGCAGCACACACCTTCCGCGTTGAAGATGCCGACGCCGAACGCGAAGTCGCTCACTCGTTGATTCGCGCGCACGTGCAGGCGGATCTCCACGCGCTCGCCTGACTGGAACAGATGCGCCGGCTGCTCGCTTGCGCCGATCATTTCGACCTTCGTGATTTCCGCTTCGCGCGAGCCCCAGCGCCCCTCCGCCGCCTTGAAGAAATCCAGGCCGCCCTGCGGGATCGGGGACACGGAATCCGCACTTTCTGCTTCGTGTCGGATCCCCGATTCCGAGTCCCGCACCTCGGTCTCCGCGAGCGTCTGGTTTTCCTCGCGAGCCACATCCATCAGATAGGCATCGATGACCCGTTTCGGATCCCCTTTGACCTTGGCGATGCCGCCATCGAGCCACAACGCCTCGTCGCAGAAGCGCGTGACGAGATCGAGCGAGTGCGTCACCAGCAGAATCGTGCGTCCGCGGCGGCGGAACTCAGCAAACTTGTCGAGACACTTGTGCGTGAACGATTCGTCGCCGACCGCCAGCACCTCGTCGACGAGCAGCACGTCCGGATCGACGTTGATCGCGACAGCGAAGCCGAGGCGCATATACATTCCAGACGAGTAGGTCTTCACCGGAGCCTCGATGAACTCCTCCAGTTCGGCGAAACGGACGATTTCGTCGAAGCGCTCGTTGATCTCGCGCCGGGTGAGACCGAGCATCAGACCGTTGATGTAGACGTTTTCGCGGCCGGAGATCTCTGGGTGAAAGCCGGCGCCAAGCTCGATCAGCGCCGACACGCGGCCCGCGGCGCGCACGCTACCTGAGGTCGGCTTGCCGATACCGGCGATCAACTTAAGCATCGTGCTCTTGCCGGATCCGTTGCGGCCGACGATGCCGAAGGTCTTCCCTTTCCCTACGTCGAATGAGACGCCCTTGAGCGCTTCGAATACTGCGTCTGGACGCAGATCGCGCAGGACGCTGCCTGACAGCAGTGCGCTCTTCAATGTCGCGAACTGTTTCCTGCGTCCATAGCGGCGATAGATTTTGTGAACATCGCGCGCCTCAATGGCGTTCACTAGACCTCCTCCGCCAGGGTGTCGCGCAGTCGATCGAACACGAAGTAGCCGATCAGGAAGACGACAACTGATGCCGCCGCGACCGCGATCAGGCGATTCACCTGCTGAAACGGGCCCGGCTTGAAGAGCACTTCCTGATATGCGATGGCGAGATGCGTGAACGGATTCAGGTTCAGCACCCGGCGTACTCCTTGGGGCGCTTGCGTGATCGGGTAGATGATCGGTGTGGCGAAGAACCAAAGCGTCAACAGATTCGCGAGCAGATCGCGAACATCACGGAAGTGAACCGTCAATGCGGAAATGAACAGCGCGAGTCCAGTCGTCAGCACCAGCTGCGTCAGCACAATCACCGGAAACCAGAGAAGGTCCGTCGGCCACGTCGGCACGCGGTAATAGATCAGAAACGCCGCGAGTATCGGCAACCCAAGGCAGAAGTGCACAAGACCCGCGAGCACGCTGACGATCGGCAGCACCTCGGCCGGGAACAGCACCTTCTTAATCAGGTTGCCGTTGGCGATGAGCACGTTTGCCGAATCCAGCAGAGACGAAGAGAACCACGTCCACGGCAGGATGCCGCAGAACATGAACAACGCAAACGGCTCGAGTTCACGCGGATGGGCGCCTGGCATCACAACGGTGAAGACGAAGGTGTAGATCAGGAGCAGCAGGAGCGGGTTGACGAACGACCAGATGAAACCGAGCGCCGAGCCACGATAGCGCGCCTTCAGTTCGCGCGCGACGAGGCTCTGAATGAGCGCGCGATAGCGAAAGAGTTGTGTGAGGTTTTCGACCGTAGCGCGATTATGCGCGAGTGCGGGCGCGGTTTGCCACCTGCAGCCGAATGAGCGCCTTCATCAACGCCACGCGCGCACGCTCGATGTCGAGATCGACCTGCGTGAGATGCGGCGGCGGCGCCTGCGCGAGGCGCTGCTCGGCGCGCTGTTTGGCGCGCTCGGCGCGCTGCACGTCAATCTCCTGCGCGCGCTCGCCGACGTCGGCGAGCACGGTGACCCGATCGGGCAGCACCTCGACGAAGCCGAACGCGATCGCCAGGTAGTGCTTCTCCTGCCCGCGGCGGTACCACAGCTCGCCGATCTTCAGCGTGGTGAGGAGCGGCGTATGTCCGGGCAGAATGCCCAGCTCGCCTTCCGTGCCGGGAACGACGACCTCGTCAACCTCTTCGCGAATGAGTGAGCGATCGGGCGTGACGATCTCGAGCGTCAGCTTCGTCGGAATTGCCATTTACGCAGCCTTCATTCCCTGCGCCTTTTCCACCGCTTCCTCGATGGTGCCGACCATGTAGAACGCCTGCTCGGGCAGCTCGTCGTGCTTCCCTTCGGCGATCTCCTTGAAGCCGCGAACTGTGTCGGCGATCGACACGTACTTGCCCTTGAAGCCGGTGAACTGTTCGGCGACGAAGAAAGGCTGCGACAGGAATCGCTGCAATTTGCGCGCGCGGGACACAGTGAGCCGGTCTTCTTCCGACAGCTCGTCGATGCCGAGAATCGCAATGATGTCCTGCAGATCCTTGTAGCGCTGCAGAATCTGTTTCACCGATCGCGCCACGTTGTAGTGCTCGTCGCCGAGGATGCGCGGATCGAGAATACGCGACGTCGATGCCAGCGGGTCGACCGCCGGGTAGATTCCGAGCTCGGCAATCTGGCGCGACAGGTTGGTCGTCGCGTCCAGGTGCGCGAAGGTGGTGGCCGGCGCCGGATCCGTGTAGTCGTCAGCGGGCACATAGATGGCCTGCACCGACGTGATCGACCCCTTCTTCGTTGACGTGATGCGTTCCTGCAGCTCGCCCATCTCGGTCAACAGCGTCGGCTGATACCCGACCGCGGAGGGCATGCGTCCGAGCAGCGCCGACACTTCAGAACCAGCCTGCGTGAAGCGGAAGATGTTGTCGATGAACAGAAGCACGTCCTTGCCTTCGGCATCGCGGAAGTACTCCGCAACGGTCAGCGCCGACAGGCCGACGCGCAGGCGAGCGCCCGGCGGCTCCGTCATCTGTCCGTAAACGAGGGCGGCGCGCGACTTCGACGGGTCCTTGACGTCGATGACGCCAGACTCCTGGAACTCGAGCCACAGGTCGTTGCCTTCGCGCGTGCGTTCACCGACACCGCCGAACACCGATACGCCGCCGTGCTTCATGGCGATGTTGTGAATCAGCTCCATGATGATGACGGTCTTGCCGACGCCGGCACCGCCGAAGAGACCGATCTTGCCGCCCTGCAGGTACGGCTCGAGCAGGTCGATGACCTTGATGCCCGTTTCGAACATCTTCAGTTCGGTGGACTGCTGTTCAAGCGTGGGCGCATGCCGATGGATCGGCCAGCGATCCTTCGAGGACACCGGACGATCCGGAAAATCGACTGGCTCGCCAAGCACGTTGAGCACGCGGCCGAGCGTCTCGGGGCCGACAGGCACCGAGATCGGCGCGCCGGTGTCGATGGCCTGCATGCCGCGCGTCATGCCGTCGGTCGGCTTCATCGCCACCGCACGCACACGGTTCTCGCCGAGATGCTGCTCGACCTCGGCGATGACGTCGATCTTCTCTGCGCCCCCGCTGCCGTCCGATACGATGCGGACGGCGTTGTAAATGGCCGGAAGGCCTTCGTTGAACTGGATGTCGATGACCGGCCCGATGACCTGAACGACCTTTCCCGTCTGCTGTGGCGTAGCTGTTGCCATCTGTCCCTCTATGTCGCCGCGGCGCCGGAGACCACCTCGATGATCTCGCGCGTGATCGCTGCCTGGCGAACCTTATTCATGTAGAGCGTGAGGTTCTCGATCATGTCGGTCGAGTTTCTCGTCGCGGCGTCCATTGCCGTCATCTGCGCAGCAAAGAACGCCGCGTTCGATTCGATGAGCGCGCGATACACCTGAACCTGGACGTGACGCGGAAGGAGGTTCCTGAAGATCTCCTCCGGCGCCGGCTCGTAGAGATAATCAACCTTCGGAGCGCCAGCGTCGGCTTCGGGCTTCGGCGTACCAGGGCCACCAGGCGCACCAGCGGGTTCGCCTTCGAGGCGCGGAATCGGCAGGAGCCGCTCGACAACCAGCCGCTGCGTCATCACCGATTTGAATTCGTTGTAGACCAGATACACGCTCGAGGCGCGACCGCTGGTGAACTCTTCAATCGCTGCATCCGCGATGTCAACCGCGTCTCCGAATGCCAGCTTCTGGAAAATGCCGACGGCTTCGTAGCGGATATCGAAGCCGCGCCGCCGGAAGAAGTCGCGTCCCTTGCGGCCGATGAGCCCCAGCGCGATATCGCGCCCCGGCGCTTCGTTGAGGATGAATTGCCCCGCGGCTTTGATGACATTGGAGTTGAAGCTGCCGCAAAGACCGCGATCCGCCGTAATGACGATCAGCAGCGGCCGCCCTTCACCCGGCGGCGGGATGCGCAGCAGCGGATGCGCGTCCTGATCGACGCGCGACACCAGCCCGTTCAGCACCTTCAGCATCCGCTGCGCAAACGGCCGCGCGGCGATGACGCGATCCTGCGCGCGCTTCAGGCGCGACGCAGCGATCATCTTCATCGCCTTGGTGATCTGCTGCGTCGATTTGACCGCACGGATGCGGCGACGCAGGTCTATCAGCGAGGGCATCTACGCGACCGCTGCGGTGGCCTGGCGGCCCGCCAGGAACTGGCTGTTGAATTCGGTCAGAGCGCTTTCGAGCGCTGCCTTCACCTCGTCGTCGAGGATCTTCTTCTCGGCGATGCCGGTGAAGACCTTGGGATGGCGGGTCTCGATGAACCGGTACAGATCCTCTTCGTAGCGGCGCAGTTCCTCGACGGCGACGCCATCGAGAAAGCCTTTGGTGGCGGCATAGATGATCGCCACCTGCTTTTCGACGGCGAGCGGCTGATACTGCGGCTGCTTCAGAATCTCGACCAGGCGGCGGCCGCGATTGAGCTGTGCCTGCGTCGCCTTGTCGAGGTCGCTGCCGAACTGCGCGAACGCCGCGAGCTCGCGATACTGCGCGAGGTCGAGACGCAGCGAACCGGCCACCTGGCGCATGGCGCGGATCTGCGCGGAGCCGCCGACGCGGGACACCGAGTTGCCGACGTTGATCGCCGGCCGCACGCCCTGGTGGAACAGATCGCTTTCCAGGAAGA